>DATANB010000110.1:0-6599 GCA_036266415.1 Bradyrhizobium sp.
GCCGGCTCGAAGTCGCGGTGGGTTTGCACTTGCTCGGGCGCGCCGGAAATCTCGGCCATCGCCTGCTTGATCGCGGCCTGCCGCTCCGGCTTGACCACCTCGAACAGCCGGCGGCGGACGATGTCGATCGATCCCGCCAGCAGATCCTTCAACTGCGGATCGGAGAGATCGTCGCGCTGGCCAACCGTGAGCGTCAGGACGCCATCCTGGTTGGCGCGCTTGATCAGCGTCGAATATCCTGCTTGCGAAAAAAGCGCCCCCGCATTGCCGGCGGCGCGCCTGACCGTATCGCGGTCGCCGCGGCGCACGATCACATCGGTGAGATCGGGAGATAAGGTGGGCCGTTCCGACATCGCCAGCAGATGGCCCTGACCCTTGATGCGTGCGATTTCGATCAGGGCCCGCTCATCGATCACAGGCGATCGGCGCAGCAGCGGCCCAGCGATCAGTATCTCGTCCTCGCGCGCGAGTTGCCCGACCAGGGTGCGCGGAGCGTTGGCGATGACGGACAGCCGCTCTGCCAGATCGGCACGCGCGGCGAGTTCGGTGTGAGGAACGAGACCGATCAGAATGCCGTCAAACAGATCGACGTGATCGGGCCGGAAATTCGTGGCCCCCGTCAGGAACAGTTCGGTGATCCGGCGGGCGGCCTCGGCGAGGCGTTTGGGGTCGCCATGCCTGACGATCTCATCAAGCCCGGGGATCAGCGATGTCGCGACTGTCATGAAACGCACTCAAATCCCGCGCACAGGCGGGTTTTCCGGCAATTTAGGCGGGCTTCGTGAAGGAAGGGTTAGGTTTGAAACCGCGCCCGAACGGCCCAAAATCGTGGCTTCGGGCCCCGCGGGCCTTGCCGGATCGCGAGAAAACCGCTATATCAGCCGCAACTTATGGTTCTCATACGATCGCGTATTGAGAGTGGGCCCCCCGGGACCCGCTCTTTTTTATTACCTGAACGAGCCCGCGGGAGTGCGATGGCGGGCGCCTCAGGTAGCACCGCCGGACCGGCTTTCCGGCCCGGCCCCAAACCAACGCAAGTTAGACTGATTTTGACCCTGGATATGACCGATCCAACGACTGGTTCCGTGGACACCGATCTGCTTGCCGAGCCGCGCCTGGTTGTCGAGCCGGGCATGGCGGCGCGGGTATCGGCGGTCGCAGGCCCGGTGCTGCAGGGCATGGGCTACCGGCTGGTTCGGATCAAGATCTCCGCCGAATCCGGCTGCACGGTCCAGATCATGGCGGAGCGGCCCGACGGATCGATGCAGATCGAGGATTGCGAGGCGATCTCGAAGGCACTGTCGCCGGTGCTGGACGTCGCCGATCCGATCGACCGCGCCTACCGGCTGGAGATTTCATCGCCCGGGATCGATCGGCCGCTGGTGCGCCGATCCGATTTCGAGCGCTATGCTGGCTATCTCGTGAAGATCGAGATGGCGGTCGCGCATCAGGGCCGCAAGCGGTTTCGCGGCAAGCTCGGGGGCGTCGAGGGCGATGCCGTGCGGTTGCATCGCGAGGACACAAGCGCGGGCGAAGCTGCCGAGATTATGCTGGTGATGGAGGATATCGCGGATGCCAGGCTGGTTCTGACCGACGAACTGATCGCGGAATCGATGCGGCGCGGCAAGGCCGCGGAGCGCGAGCTGCGCCAAAATCTCGGGCTTGAGCCGCCGCCACCGCCGCATGCCAGGAAAAGCGACCCCGCCAGGAGCAACAAGCCGAAGCCGAAATTGAAGCTAGATAAAAAGAACGCCCCGAAAAACACCAAGGAACACCGCCTCGCCGCCGAAAGACTGCGGAGAGGCGAGATCGATCCCACCAGAGGAGACTAAGCCATGGCAGCTGTCAGCGCCAATAAACTTGAACTGCTGCAGATCGCAGACGCGGTCGCGCGCGAAAAATCGATCGACCGCGGCATCGTGATCGCGGCGATGGAAGATGCCATCGCCAAGGCGGCGCGGGCCCGCTACGGCAGTGAGACCGACGTTCACGCCGAAATCGATGCCAAGAAGGGCGAGTTGCGGCTGTCGCGTCACATGCTGGTGGTCGAGCAGGTCGAGAATTCGGCGAACCAGATTTCATTGATAGACGCACAACGCGCCAACCCGGGCGCGCAGGTCGGCGACACCATCGCCGACACCCTGCCGCCGCTGGAATATGGCCGCATCGCCGCGCAATCCGCCAAGCAGGTGATCGTGCAGAAGGTGCGCGAAGCCGAGCGCGACCGGCAGTATCAGGAATTCAAGGACCGCATCGGCGATATCGTCAACGGCATCGTCAAGCGCGTGGAATATGGCAGCGTCATTGTCGATCTCGGCCGCGGTGAAGCCATCGTGCGCCGCGACGAGATGCTGCCGCGCGAGGTGTTCCGCAACGGCGACCGCGTCCGCGCCTATATTTTCGACGTGCGGCGCGAAACCCGGGGACCGCAGATTTTCCTCTCCCGCACCCATCCGCAATTCATGGCAAAACTGTTCGCGCAGGAAGTGCCGGAAATCTATGACGGTATCGTCGAGATCAAGGCGGTGGCCCGCGATCCCGGCTCGCGCGCCAAAATCGGCGTGATCTCGCGGGATTCCTCGGTCGATCCGGTCGGCGCCTGCGTCGGCATGCGCGGCTCGCGGGTGCAGGCCGTGGTCAATGAATTACAGGGCGAAAAGATCGATATCATTCCGTGGTCGCCCGACATCGCGACCTTTGTCGTCAACGCGCTGGCGCCGGCCGAAGTCGCCAAGGTCGTGATCGACGAGGACCGCGAGCGGATCGAAGTCGTGGTTCCCGACACCAATAACCAGCTGTCGTTGGCGATCGGCCGGCGCGGACAGAATGTGCGCCTCGCCTCGCAACTGACCGGCTGGGACATCGACATCCTCACCGAACAGGAGGAATCCGAGCGGCGCCAGGCCGATTTCGAAAACTCCACGCGGGTGTTCATGGAATCGCTCAATGTCGACGAAGTCGTCGGCCAATTGCTGGCGTCCGAAGGCTTCACCTCGGTGGAGGAACTGGCGCTGGTCGACGTCAAGGAGCTGGCCGGCATCGAAGGCTTCGACGATGAAACCGCGAACGAACTGCAGAGCCGGGCCCGCGAATATCTGGAACAGCTCGAAAGCGAGCTCGAAAACAAACGTAAGGAACTTGGTGTGGATGACGCTTTGAAGACGGTGCCCGGCGTGACCTCGAAGATGCTGGTCAAGTTCGGCGAGAACGAGATCAAGACGGTCGAGGATCTGGCCGGTTGCGCCACCGACGACCTGGTCGGCTGGACCGAGCGCAAGGAAGGCGGCGAGCCGACCAAGCATCCCGGCATTCTCGATCCCAACGAAACCTCGCGCGATGACGCCGAGAACATGATCATGCAGGCGCGCGTCATCGCCGGCTGGATCACCGAGGCCGATCTCGCCAAGGCCGAGGAGGCCGAGGCTCCCGAAGACCAGCCGGTTTAACGCGCGTGTTCCGCAAACGTGGACACCGGTTTTGCGCAACCGTCGCGCGCAAATGATAGGAGCGATGTCGCCCGCATGCTTGCTTTCGCTGACCCCGATCTCGACAACGGACCGCGGACCGACAGGTCCGCGACGATGCGGATGTGCGCGGTCACGCGCGAGGTGCGGCCGATCGGCGAGCTGATCCGGTTTGTGGTGTCGCCCCAGGGCGAGGTGATCCCGGATTTGAAGCGCAAGCTTCCCGGCCGCGGCCTGTGGGTTTCGGCCCTGCATCGGGCGGTTGCAGAAGCCGTCCGGCGTCACCAATTCAGCAAGGGCTTCAAGCGCGACGTCCGCGTTGCGCCGACGCTGGCCGCCGATACCGAGGCCTTGCTGGTTCGCAGCATGATCGAGGCGCTCGCCATGGCCGCCAAGGCCGGCCAGATCGTCTCCGGCTTCACCAAGGTCGAGGATGCCCTTAGGCAGCGGCAGGCCGTGGCGCTCCTTCACGCCTCGGACGGGGCCGCGGACGGAATCCGGAAATTGGACGCCATCGTCAGGCAAAATGCCGGGATTAACGATGAATCGCCCGAATTTCCCGTTGTCAGGGCGCTGACCTCAGAACAATTGGATTTGGCACTGGGCCGGTCAAATGTGATACATGCTGCGCTGCTCGCGGGCCCGGCGAGCAAGACGTTCCTGTCGCGCAGCCATGTCCTGGTCCGATACCGGATGGCGGATGACGACGGAACAGCCGGCCATGCGACCAAGAATTCGCCGATACAGACTGTGCGGACACGCACGACTTAAACAAGATTAGGACTGCTGAATGGTTGATACGAAATCTCCTGGCGACAAGACACTCAGTGTCCCGACCAAGACCTTGACGCTCAAGCCGCGCGTCGAGACGGGCACCGTGCGCCAGAGCTTCAGCCACGGCCGGACCAAACAGGTCGTGGTCGAAAAACGCGGCAAGCGCCGCGTCGGCGGCGAAACACCCGCAACCGAGACCCATGCCGCCGAGCCGGTCGTCGCCAAGGCGACGCCGGCCAAGGCGCCGCTTGCCCGTCCCGCGCCATCGGCGCCGCCGCGCAGCAGTTCGGGTGTGGTGCTGCGCACGCTGACCGAGGACGAGCGCACCGCGCGCGCCAGCGCGCTCGCCGACGCCAAAATCCGCGACGTCGAAGAACGGCGTCTGGCGGAAGAGGAAGCCAAGCGCCGCAACAGCAAGGAAGGCATCGAGCAGGCCGAGCGCGAAGCCGCCGAAGCCCGCCGCAAGGCCGAGGAAGAGCGTCACCGGCAGGACGAGGAAGCCAAGCGCAAGGCCGAACTCGAAGCCAGGAAGCGTTTTGGCGAAGCCGAAGCCCGGGCCGCCACCGCAGCCCGCGCCGCCGCGCCCGCCGCGCGGGCGCCCGGTGTCGCTGCCGACATCTCTGACGAGGACGAAGGTCCGCGCCAGGTCCGTCGCGGCCCCGGCGGCGTTGTCCGCCCCGCGGCTGCCCCCAAGACGACCGCCAAGCCGGCGCCGCAAAAGCAGCGCGGGCGCCTGACGCTGGTCACCGCGCTCAATGCCGATGACGTGCGCGAGCGCTCGATCGCGTCGTTCCGCCGCCGCACCCAGCGCCTGAAGGGACATCAGTCGAACGAGCCGAAAGAAAAGCTCATTCGCGAGGTGATCATCCCGGAAGCCATCAATATCCAGGAACTCGCCAACCGCATGTCCGAGCGCGCGGTCGACGTCATCCGGCTTTTGATGAAGCAGGGCGCGATGCACAAGATCACCGACGTGATCGATGCCGACACTGCGCAGTTGATCGCCGAGGAACTCGGCCACACGGTCAAGCGCGTTGCCGCCTCCGACGTCGAGGAAGGGCTGTTCGACATCGTCGACAACTCCACCGATACCGAGCCGCGTTCGCCCGTGGTGACCGTGATGGGCCACGTCGATCACGGCAAGACCTCGCTGCTCGATGCGCTTCGCCATGCCAACGTGGTGTCCGGCGAAGCCGGCGGCATCACCCAGCATATCGGCGCCTATCAGGTGACCTCGCCGGAGAGCGGCAAGAAGATCACCTTCATCGACACCCCCGGCCACGCCGCGTTCACCGCGATGCGCGCGCGCGGCGCCAAGGTGACCGACATCGTGATCCTGGTGGTCGCGGCGGACGATGGCGTCATGCCGCAGACCGTCGAGGCGATCCATCACGCCAAGGCGGCGAAGGTTCCGATGATCGTCGCCATCAACAAGATCGACAAGCCCGACGCCAGGCCGGAGCGCGTGCGCACCGAATTGCTGCAGCACGAGGTCCAGGTCGAATCCCTCGGCGGCGACGTCGTCGATGTCGAGGTCTCCGCCAAGAACAAGACCAATCTCGACAAGCTGCTGGAAATGATCGCGCTGCAGGCCGAATTGCTCGATCTCAAGACCAACCCGGCGCGTCCCGCCGAAGGCACCGTGATCGAAGCCAAGCTCGATCGCGGCCGCGGTCCGGTTGCCACCGTGCTGGTGCAGCGCGGAACGCTGCGCGTCGGCGATATCGTGGTGGCCGGCGCCGAGATGGGGCGCGTCCGCGCGCTGATCTCGGACCAGGGCGACACCATCGATGAGGCCGGTCCTTCGGTGCCGGTCGAGGTGCTCGGCTTCAACGGGCCGCCGGAAGCCGGCGACCGTCTCGCGGTGGTCGAAAACGAGGCCCGCGCCCGTCAGGTGACGAGCTACCGCGCCCACCAGAAGCGCGAGAACGCCGCCGCCAGCATTTCCGGCATGCGCGGCTCGCTCGAGCAGATGATGTCGCAGCTGAAAACCTCGGGCCGCAAGGATTTCCCGCTGATCGTCAAGGCCGACGTGCAGGGCTCGCTGGAAGCGATTTTGGGATCGCTGGAGAAACTCGGCACCGAGGAAGTCGCCGCGCGCATCCTGCATGCGGGCGTCGGCGGCATCTCGGAATCCGACGTGACGCTGGCGGAAGGCTTCAGCGCCGCCATCATCGGCTTCAATGTCCGAGCCCACAAGGAAGCCGCGGCCGCCGCCAAGCGCAACGGCATCGAAATCCGCTACTACAACATCATCTACGACCTCGTCGATGACGTGAAGAAGGCGATGTCCGGCCTGTTGGCGCCGACGCTGCGCGAGACCATGCTGGGCAATGCCCTGATCCTGGAAGTGTTCAACAT
>DATANB010000111.1:0-20686 GCA_036266415.1 Bradyrhizobium sp.
AACGCGTGTGCGTCTCTCACTACCATTGCACACGCGGCTATCGGGCGCATCGGGCGCCCGGCATTCCCTGCGCCCTCTGGGGCGAAGGACACAGCAAAACCCGGGCACAATGCGTCGCGGGACGGTGAACGCGCGTCTGAATCGACGATATACAGGCAGCCAGCCCGAGGGTCCGCGTTGACGGCCCGTCCGGCCTGCTCCAAGCTTGGTCAGAGGCAAGGCAAGATACCGGAGGACGCAAATGCTCCGCGCAGAGGACAACAAATTCCTGACCGAAAGCGGCGCCGGCACCGGCATGGGCGAACTGCTGCGGCGCTTCTGGTTGCCGGTCCTGCTGTCGGAGGAATTGCCGGAAGCCGACGGCCCGCCGAAAAAGATCGTGGTGATGGGCGAGGAGTTGCTCGCCTTCCGCGATTCGCGCGGCCGGGTCGGCGTCATCGATCAATATTGTCCGCACCGCGGCACCAATCTCTGGCTCGGCCGCGTCGAGGAATGCGGCATCCGCTGCGTCTATCACGGCTGGAAATTCGACACCGATGGCCGCTGCGTCGACATGCCGACCTCCTATCCCGATCTCAACGCCAAGGACCTGATCCGCATCAAATCCTATCCGGTGCGCGAATGGGGCGACATGATCTGGGCCTATATGGGCCCGGCGGACGAAATCCCGGAACTACCGGCATTGGAAATGGCGCTGGTGCCGGCCTCGCACCGCTACGTCTCGAAGAAGTGGCAGGACTGCAACTGGGTGCAGGCGGTGGAAGGCTCGATCGACACCGCGCATTTCACCTTCGCGCACCTTGCCTTCGACAAGGATGAGAACGAGATCCTCGACATCAAGAAGCATTTTGTGAATCCGCTGGCGCGCATGAGCACCGATCACATGCGCTGGATCGCCGAGGACCCGCGTCCGGTGATAAAAATCAATCCGCATGATGCGGGGCTGACGATCGCCGGCGGCCGGCTCACCGGCGGCGACAATATCTATTGGCGCATCGCGCAGTTCCTGATGCCGGTGCATGCCTATGCGCCGAGCGCGATGCCCGGCGAGAATATCTTCGGCCAGAGTTTTATTCCGGTGACCGACACCTCCTGCTGGATCTACACCTATGCCTGGAATCCGGAGCGCCCGCTGACGCAGGCAGAGCGCGACGCCTATCGCAGCGGCAATGGCGTGATCTCCGAGGTCGACGAGAACTATGTGCCACTGCGCAACAAGGGCAATGACTACCTGATCGACCGCAAGCTGCAGAAGACCAGGAGCTACACCGGCATCAAGGGCGTGTCCGAACAGGACGCCGCGGTGCAGGACAGCCAGGGCCCGATCGCCGACCGCACCCGCGAGCATCTTGGGCCCACCGATCTCGGCATCCTGCATTTCCGCAAACTGGTGATGGAGGCCGCGCGCGCGCTGCAGCAGGGCCACGCGCCCGCGCAGCTTGCGCATCAGGACCGCTACGCCGTGCGCTCCGGCGCCTGCGTGACGCAGCGGGACAAGGATCTGCCCGCGGTAATGGTCGAGCGCTTCGGGGACGAAACCGGGTTTGTCGGGCGGCCGCGGATCGCGGCGGCGGAGTAGGTTGGCCCTGCGTCGCCAGGACGACGGAAGAGACAGCCGCCGTTATTCCCTGAGATCGTAGCGGTACGATTTCGAGACGATCTGCCAGCCGTCCTTCAGCTTCATCGCCACCAGATAGTCGGTGAAATAGCGCGGCGGCAACTGGCAGCGCACCTTGATGAAGGCGGTGGAATCGTCCGAGCGGTCGATGGTCACGATGAAATCCTCGCGCGGCTTGCCTTCGGCCTTGGCGGAGGGCCGCTTCCGCACCCAGCCCATCCAGTCCGGCACGGTGAGGATTTTCAACTCGCCCTTTTCCACCCAGCGCAGGTCGGCGGAAGGATGGAAAATCGCGCCCAGCTTGTCGGCATCACCTTCGTAGAGCGCGTCGAAATAGTGCTGGACCACGGCTTCGACGGTGGAACGGTCGTGACTCATTGGTTGGTGCTCCCTGCTTTATTTTGTTCGTCATTCCGGGCTGCGCGTAGCGCAGACCCGGAATCTCGCGCAATAACTTCTGGATTCCGGGTTCGTGCGCGTCGCGCACGCCCCGGAATGACCCGTCCATCACATCAAAAACACGCCCTTGCCGTCGACCTGTCTGTCGAACAGTCTATAGGCTTCCTCCGCCTGCTCGAGGGTCCAGCGATGGGTGAACAGCCTGTCGACGTCGATGCCGCGCTCGACCGAGAACCGCGCGCAGTCGGCCTGAATGATGTTGGAGAACGTCCATGACGCCACCAGCGTCAGTTGCCGGCGCAACAGATGCGGTGAGACGTCGATGTGGACGTCGCCGCCCTCGCCGACGAAGCACATCGTGCCCCACACTTTGGTGGAGCGGATCGCATTCAGCCGCGCGTCCGGGTTGCTCGATGTATCCAGCGTCAGATCCGCATAGCGTCCATGGGTGAGTTCCTTGATTGCGGCCACCGGATCGTTCGAGCCGGGGTTGACCACGGCGTCGGCGCCGAACGCTTTCGAGCGCTCCAGCCGCTGCGGGCTGATGTCGAGCGCGATCACCTTGGCGCCCATTGCCTTGGCGTATTGCGTGGCCGCCAATCCCACCGGCCCCTGGCCAAAAATGGCTAACGTGTCGTTGCCGGAAAGGCTCATGCGACGGAGCGCGCTGTAGGCCGTGCCGGAACCGCAGGCGATCGCCGCTCCCGCCGAGAACGACAGTTCGTCCGGCAGCGGCACCAGCGTATTGGCGGGGACCTTCAGATATTGCGCGTGGCCGCCATGGGCGTTGTTGCCGTAGACCTTGACCGGCACCTCCTGGCAGAGCTGCTGCCATCCCGACCGGCAATGGTTGCACTGGGTGCAGCCCTGATAGTGATGCACCATGACGCGCTGGCCGATGTGGGCCTCCTTCGCATCGACGGCGGTGCCGAGCGCGACCACGACGCCGCAGGGCTCGTGTCCCGCAATGACGGGCCCCTCCCGCATCGGAATGCCGGTTGGCTGCGCCTGGCCTTTCGGGCGGCGGTACTGGTGCAGGTCGCTGCCGCACATGCCGGACGCCTTCATCTCGATCACCACGTCATGGGGATCCGGAGTGGGGTCCGGAAATGGCATCAGCTCCAGTCCGCGTTCGCCCGTGAACACAACGCCGCGCATCGCTTCCTCCGCCTGGTTTGCCTGTGGGTACGATTTTGGACGCAAAAACCCTGATTGGCAAAGGGCGAGCCGGCGTAGCCAAGGTGTGTTCGTCATTCCGGGGCGATGCGAGGCATTGAACCCGGAATCTCGAGATTCCGGGTCTGGTCCTCACGGACCATCCCGGAATGACGTTCCTCAAATCTAGATCGCGCTGGCGGCGATATTGACCATCAGCGCCAGCAAAGCGGTATTGAAGACGAACGAGATGACGCCGTGCGCGGTGGCGGTGCGGCGGATGGTCTTGTCGGTGATGCCGACGTCGGAGACCTGCGCGGTCATGCCGATCACGAAGGAGAAATACACGAAGTCCCAGTAGTCGGCGTGATCGTGCTGGTCGCCGCTGGGGAACTGCAGGCCGCCGGGCTTGGCGCCGCGGTAATAATCATGGGCGTAGTGCAGGGCAAAGGTGGTGTGCACCGCGGCCCAGGACAGCGCGATCGTCACGGTCGCCAGCGCCAGTTGCGGCGCGCTGCGGTGGGTTGCGCCGAGTTCGAACACGATCGCGGCGATGCTGGCGAAGGCGCCAAGCGCGGTCACCAGCAGGATCAGAAAGCGGCCGTCGTCCTGCAGTGCCGCGTTGCGCTTGATATGCGCAAGACCGCAGCGAAACATCATGACATAGGCGAGCACCAGATAGAACGTTACGAAAATGTCCCAGCCCATCAGCAGGCGGGTCACCAGCCGCAGCGAGCCCGGCAGCAGAAAGAACGCCACGACACCGATCAGGATCGAAACGAAGGTGCGTGGCCGGGCATAGACCACCCGCGCCGGCCGCGACATCTTGCGGAAGCGGAGCAGAACGGGATCGTCGGCTTGCTTGTCCGTCATCGGCGCCTTCAATTTTTGCGTTCGGCGACAAAACGCGCGGCGGCCCGCAGCACCTCGCCCCTGGCGCCGAAGATCGAGAGCGCGGCATCCGCGCGCGCCAGGAGGTCGCGGACGCGCTGCTTGGCCCCATCGATCCCGAGCTGGGTGACGAAAGTGGTTTTGCCGAGCGCCGCGTCCTGCCCGGTCTGCTTGCCGAGCGCGGCGGCGTCGCCCTCGACGTCGAGCAGATCGTCGGCGATCTGGAAGGCTTCGCCGAGCGCGCGGCCGTAGTCGTCGAGCGCCTGATATTCCTGTCGTGAGGATTGGCCGAGGATCGCGCCGGCAATGCAGCCAAAGCGCAACAGAGCGCCGGTCTTCATCTGCTGCAGGCGCGCGACGTCGACCGGCTCGCGGTCACCGAACCGCCCCTCGCCGGCCAGATCCAGCATCTGGCCGCCGACCATGCCGCCAATTCCCGATGCGCGCGCCAGCGCCCGCGTCAGCAAAAGGCGCACGGCCGGGTCCTTGTGGATCTCGTCGCGGGTGACGATGTCGAAGGCGAGCGTCAACAGCCCATCGCCGGCCAGGATCGCGGTGGCGTCGTCGGTCTTCTTGTGCAGCGTGGGCCGGCCGCGGCGCAGGTCGCTGTTGTCCATCGCCGGCAGATCGTCATGGATCAGCGAATAGCAGTGGATGCATTCCAGCGCCGCGCCGGCCAGCAGCGCGGCCTCGCGCGGGACGCCGAACACCGCCGAGCTCTCGACCACCAGGAACGGCCGCAGCCGCTTTCCGCCGCCGAGGCTCGAATAGCGCATCGCGTCCATCAGGCGTTTCGGCCGCGCGATTTCGTCGGGCAAGAGCGCATCCGAAAGCAGCTTCCCAAGCAGGGCTTCGGTATCCTCCGCGGTCTGGTCCAGTCGTTTCGCAAAATCTGACGGTACGGTGCCGGTCGTCATTAAAAACAGCTCCCAATCGAGTTGGCCGGGACAATCGGTTATGGCACAGGCTTCGTCAATTCCGGGGGACGGGGTTAGCGGCGCCTTAAAACCGCTGGAAAAGCTGGGGCGTATCAGGAAGATATGTCGATACCGGCCATTTATCCGCCCGGCCTGCCGCCTTTAACCAGAAGCGCCGAATTTGCGCGTTATCAGAAATTTGCTGCTGATCTTGCTGGCCGCGCTGTTGCTGCCATATCTGCTGGCGCCGCTGTACCGCACCGGCCATCCGGTCTCGACGCTGATGGCCTGGCGCTGGCTGACCGGCGCGCCGGTGTCGCGGCAATGGATTAATTTCGGTGCGATCTCGCCATTTTTGCCGCGCTCGGTGGTGGCGGCCGAGGATGCGAAATTCTGCAGCCATCACGGCATCGACTGGGACGCCTTGCGCGATGTCATCGACGACGCGGAGGATGGGGAAGTCACCCGTGGCGGGTCGACCATCACCCAGCAGGTGGCGAAGAACCTGTTCCTGTGGCCGGGCCGCAGCGTGATCCGCAAGGCGCTGGAGTTTCCGCTCGCGATGTGGATCGATCTGGTGTTGCCGAAGCAGCGGATTCTCGAAATCTATCTCAACATTGCCGAACTCGGCCCAGGCGGCCAGTTCGGCGCCGAAGCAGGCTCGGCTTACGCCTTCGGCCGTCCGGCATCGGCGCTGGCGCCACGCGAAGCGGCCCTGCTGGCGGCAATCCTGCCCAACCCGGTCAGGCGCAGCGCCCGCAATCCCGGCCCTGGGGTACGCCGCCTCGCCGGAATCTATATGGTCCGGGCGCAGGCTATCGGCGCGCAGCGATGCTGGCGCGAAAATCGCGCTTTTTGAGCCGGATTTGGGCGATTTTGGCGGCAAGCTACCCTAGCTTTGCGCCGGCCCATCCTTTATAAGCGCGGCCTTATCGGCATTCAGCTCGCGCCAAAACGCTTCAGCCGTCCGCGTCCGGACGATGCCTTACCGACACCCCTAGAGGACATGACATGGCCGTTCCCAGAAGAAAAACATCGCCCTCGCGGCGTGGCATGCGCCGCTCGGCAGATGCGCTGAAGAAGCCGACCTATGCCGAGGACAAGGATTCCGGCGAATTGCGCCGTCCGCACCATCTCGATCTAAAGACCGGCATGTACAAGGGCCGTCAGGTGCTGAAGGCCAAGAAGGAATCCTGACGCCGGCGCAAGGGGCGGATAGCCGTGGTTGCGGGATCTGCCTGAATTCGGCCAACGAGTGCGATAAGACGATTTCCGGCGGCGAATCTTTTCCGGGTTTCACCCGAGAACGCCCCGGTTCTCTTGCCTGAAAAGAAGGCCCTCGCCGATGTCCATGGTCGGTTTTCCGCTTCTTCTAATTCCGCTCGCGATCTACAACATCATCGTCTTCCTGATGCCTGGCGTCACGCTCGCCGAGCCGCTTTTTACGCTGACGCTGATGTCCGGCGCCGAATGGCCGGTGACGCTGAGCGATATTCTGTTGGCGCTGGCCGTGTTGCTGTTGCTGCTGGAGGTCGTAAAGGGCGCGCGTCCCGGCGCCAAATATCTCACCGATCATCTGCTGTCGCTGATCGTGTTCGGTGCGGCGGCCGCCGAATTCCTGCTGTGGCCGAAGTTCGGCACCTCGACCTTCTTTCTGCTGGCAATGCTGGCGCTCGTGGATTTCCTGTCGAGCATTGCGTTGCGCGCGCGACGGGGATCGGTGACGGCGGCCGCGGCGGTCTCCAGGCGAGGCACCCCGACACCCGCACCTGAACCGCGATTTGACACACCGCCGGCTGGGGCGGGCGCTTCGGTCGCCGAATCGGTGCCGCCGGATCGCGCCGGGCCGAGGATGGTGCATGCGGAGGTCGCGCCGGAGCGACCATCGCCGGAGGTGGCGTCGCCGGAATTGCAGCCTCGCGAAGGCTCATCACCGTCGCCGGACACGCCGTCCCGCTGAGATCTTGGCCTGGACTAAAATGACTCGTCGGCCCGGAGGCCGCCGCACTGGGCCTCGTGCCACCGCGCCCCATAGGCGGCCTGTGCATCGGCCGGCGTTGCCCGCCGCAGGTTCCGGGTCTGCGGAACATGCTCGGCGGTGGCGATCAGTTGCGTGACAAAATCAGCCCGTGACATCTGCCGGTCCGGCATGCGCGACCGGTGAACGCTCGGCAGCACCGGCACCAGCGCAACGCAGGCGGGTTTTTCGTCCGTCCGGACGCCGCCATCTGCCGTCTGCTCTGGTCGATCGAGGCTTGACATCGCAAATCGAAAATCCGGCTGAACTGTCACGTTTTGGGACGTTGCGCCCGCTTGCGACCTCATCCTCGCAAGCATCATGCCGCTCTGCTCTCCTCGACCGCAATACGTGGTTTTGCGGATTATTTTTGAACTTTGCCTTAGGTTTGCCAGCAGGAGAGGCCTTATTCTGGGGGCCGGGAATCACCAGGCAGTGTCCTGAAACGAGGCGACCGTGACATCCGCTCTTCCGAAAGCTTCGACGATTTTGGCTTCGCTCGGCCAGGCGGCCTTCGTCTGGGACCTCACAACCGACACGATCACCTGGAGCGAGCCTGCAAGTGCGGTGTTTTCGGATATTCCGGCGTCCGCGCTGCAAAGCGGTGCGGAGTTTTCCAAGCTGATCGAGCCGGTGCGCTCGATCCGATCGGACGCGCTGGGTCATGCGCCGCCCGCGCATGGCGATGAAGGCGCGTCCTACCGGATCGAATATGGCGTGCGGACCTCGACCTCCGAGCCCGTGCTCTGGATTGAGGAAGCCGGCTGCTGGTTCGCCGGTCCCGACGGCCGGCCGCTGCGCGCCCAGGGCATTGTCCGCATCAACAACGAACGTCACGCCCGCGACGAGCAGCTCATGAAGTTGTCGCGGCACGACCCGCTGACCGGCGAGCTCAATCGGACGCACCTGATGGCGTCGCTGGCGGAGGCCACCGAGGAAGCGGTGCGCTTGCGCACATCCTGCGCCTTCATGCTGATCGGCATCGATCATCTGGCGCGCATCAACGACGCATTCGGCTTTGATGTTGCGGACGCGGTGTTATCGGAAGTGGCGGCGCGAATTCGATTGCGCCTGCGCGGCGGCGACGTGCTCGGCCGGTTCTCCGGCAACAAGTTCGGGCTGATCCTGAAGAACTGCTCCGTCGAAGACATGAACATCGCCGCCGAGCGGTTTCTCGCCGGCATTCGCGACGAGGTGGTGCCGACCAAGTCCGGACCGGTCTCCGTCACCGTGTCGATCGGCGCGGTCAGCGTGCCGCGCTATGCGCGCAACGCCAACGAGGCCATCAACCGCGCCCATGAAACGCTGGATGGCGCCAAACGCCGCCGCGCCGGCTCGTTCTCGCTGTGGCGCCCGAATGCCGAGCGCGACGCCCAGCGCCGCGTCAATATTCGCGTTACCGACGAGATCGTCACCGCGCTCAACGAGCGCAGGATCGTGATGGCGTTCGAGCCGGTGGTGGAGGCGCGTTCGCGCAAATCAGCGTTCTACGAGTGCCTGATCCGGATGGAACAGAATGACGGGCAGGTGCTACTGGCGCCCGACATCGTTCCGGTGGCGGAGAAGCTCGGCCTGATCCGGCTGGTCGACCACCGTGTGCTCGAACTGGTGGTGACGGAACTGGCGGCCTCGCCGAACGTGCAGCTCAGCCTCAACATCTCGCCCGATACCACGATGGACCCGGACTGGTGGGCTTCCATCGAATCGCTGATGCGCGCGCATCCCGGCGTTGCCGAACGGCTGATCGTCGAGATCACCGAAACCGTCGCGATCCAGGACATCGACGATCTGCGCGACTTCGTCACGCGGCTGAAGAAATTCGGCAGCCGGATCGCGATCGACGATTTTGGCGCCGGCTACACCTCGTTCCGCAACCTGCGCAAGCTCGGCGTCGATATCGTGAAGATCGATGGGGCCTTTGTGCAGAACATCGCGCGCTCGGCCGATGACCGCGCCTTCGTGCAGACGCTGATCGATCTGGCGCGTCGGCTCGGAATCAAGACGGTCGCCGAATGGGTCCAGGACGAGGAGTCCGCTTCAATACTGCGCGACTGGGGTTGCGACTACATCCAGGGCCGGCTGATCGGGCTCGCATCATCGGAGCGGCCATGGGACCGGCGGGCCGAGACGGCGCTGCCGGCGGCTGGGTAATACGCAACGTCGCCCTGCGAAAGCAGGGCCCATGCACGGTGCCGTTTGTGTTGAGAGGCGCTGTGGGACGGCTTTCGCGCGACCCGATCGCCGGTGGTTATGGGGTCCCAGCTTTCGCGGGGGCGACAGGAACTATTCTTCCTTTTTCGGCTCTTTCGACATGCGCTCGAGGCGCTCCTGCATGGCCTTCATCTGACGGCGCAGATCGTCGATATTGTCTTCTTCCGCGGCAGGCTCCGGCACCTTGTCCGGCTCGGTGGCAGAGGCACTTCCTGGGCGCGGCGGCACGAACGGCTTGAACATCGCGAAGGTCTGCTGGAACAATTCCATGTTGCGGCGAACGTGCTCTTCGAGCGGCGCGAACGGCGTGCCGCTGAAGGTGTTGGTGAGCTGCTTGCGGAATTTTTCCTGCTCGCGCGTCAGCGTGTCGATCGACTGTTCGAGATATTTCGGCACCACCATCTGCATGCTGTCGCCGTAGAACCGGATCAGCTGGCGCAGGAAGGTGGTTGGCAGCAGGTTCTGGCCGGCCTTGTTTTCCTGCTCGAAGATGATCTGCGCCAGTACCGAACGGGTGATATCGTCGCCGGTCTTGGCGTCATAGACGAGAAAATCCTCGCCATCCTTCACCATCGCCGCGAGGTCCTCGAGCGTCACATAGGTGCTGGTACCGGTATTATAGAGCCGCCGGTTCGCGTATTTCTTGATCGTGGTGGGTTGGTCAGATTTCGCCATGGGCTCACATATGCACACCGAGGACGGGAACCCGACGGCATCGCCGAGGGGTTGACGAGGAACGCATTGCAGCAAAGGTAAGCATTTTCAATGAGATTAGGCTACCGTTTTGTGCGGCACGGTTAATTCCAAAGCATAGTGACTGCTCAGGAAACTGCCAAGAGCGTCAATTTGAATGCGCCGCGGCGTAATTTTGCCCCTGCCCGATTGACATGCCTCAACTCCGTTAACAGGATGAGGTGAGAGACTGGCCTGCCAATCCGGCACCTGCCATCCAAGACCCTCAAGCCCAGGAGATGTCCATGTCAGACGATGTCGTCATCGTCAGCGCCGCCCGCACCGCGGTCGGAAGTTTCAACGGTGCGTTCGCCACCACGCCCGCCCACGATCTCGGCGCCGTCGCGATCAAGGCCGCGCTGGAGCGGGCGGGTATCGAGCCGGGCCGTGTTTCCGAGGTGATCATGGGGCAGATCCTGACCGCGGCGCAGGGCCAGAATCCGGCCCGTCAGGCTTCGATCGCTGCCGGCATCCCGGTGGAAAGCCCGGCCTGGGGCGTCAATCAATTATGCGGCTCCGGCCTGCGCACAGTGGCGCTGGGCTACCAGGCGCTGCTCAACGGCGATTCCGAGATCGTCGTCGCCGGCGGCCAGGAATCCATGAGCATGGCCCCGCACGCCCAATATCTGCGCGGCGGCGTCAAGATGGGCAACTTTGAGCTCGTCGACACCATGATCAAGGACGGGTTGTGGGACGCCTTCAACGGCTACCACATGGGCAACACCGCCGAGAACGTCGCCCGGCAGTACCAGATCACGCGTTCGCAGCAGGACGAGTTCGCGGTCGCCTCGCAGAACAAGGCCGAGGCCGCGCAGAAGGCCGGCAAGTTCAAGGACGAGATCGTCCCGGTCACCATCAAGTCCCGCAAGGGCGACATCATCGTCGATACCGACGAATATCCGCGCCACGGCGCTACCCTCGATGCAATGGCCAAACTCCGGCCGGCCTTCGAAAAGGACGGCACCGTGACCGCCGGCTCAGCCTCGGGCATCAATGACGGTGCCGCCGCGGTGGTACTGATGACCGCCAAGCAGGCCGCCAAGGAAGGCAGGAAGGTGCTGGGCCGCATCGTGTCGTGGGGCCAGGCCGGCGTCGATCCCAAGATCATGGGCACCGGGCCGATCCCGGCCTCGCGTGCCGCGCTGAAGAAGGCCGGCTGGAACATCGGCGATCTCGACCTGATCGAGGCCAATGAAGCCTTCGCGGCGCAGGCCTGCGCGGTCAACAAGGACCTCGGCTGGGATACCTCCAAGGTCAACGTCAATGGCGGCGCGATCGCCATCGGCCACCCGGTCGGCGCTTCCGGCGCCCGCGTGCTGGTGACGTTGCTGCACGAAATGCAGAAGCGTGACGCCAAGAAGGGCCTTGCCACGTTGTGCATCGGTGGCGGCATGGGCATCGCCATGTGCATTGCCCGCGACTAGGCCAACGGCGTCGGATGCGTTGAGTGATGAAACGATCAGCTCGCAAGCGTACTGCGTAGAGCCGACAGAAACGCCCGGCACGGCGCATGATCCGCCAAAGTGTGTAGCCACTTTTGCGGATCGTGTCCCGCCGGGCGTTTTGTTCTTGATGTTCGTCAAACCGCCCGTTTAATTCGGGGCTACACAAAAACCGCAGTTTAAAAAACGCCAAGGGAAGGATTCGACATGGCACGTGTTGCATTGGTAACTGGGGGAACGCGGGGCATTGGGGCTTCGATCAGCAAGGCGCTGAAGGCCGCCGGCTACAAGGTCGCCGCCAGCTATGCGGGCAACGATGCGGCCGCCGAAAAATTCAAGGCCGACACCGGCATCCCCGTCTACAAATGGGATGTCAGTTCGTTCGAGGCCTGCGCCGCGGGCGTCAAGAAGGTCGAGGCCGATCTGGGTCCGGTCGATGTGCTCATCAACAATGCCGGCATTACCAAGGATGGCGCGTTCCACAAAATGACGCTCGAGCAGTGGAGCGCCGTGATCAACACCAATCTCGGCTCGCTGTTCAACATGACGCGTCAGGTGATTGAGGGCATGCGCGCCCGCAAGTTCGGCCGTGTCATCAACATCTCCTCGATCAACGGCCAGAAAGGGCAGTTCGGGCAGGTGAATTATTCCGCGGCCAAGGCCGGTGATATCGGCTTCACCAAGGCGCTGGCGCTGGAGAACGCCAAGGGCGGCGTCACCGTGAACGCGATCTGCCCGGGTTACATCAACACCGAAATGGTGCAGGCGGTGCCGAAGGAGGTGCTGGAGAAAAGCATCCTGCCGCTGATCCCGGTGGGTCGCCTCGGCGAGCCCGATGAAATCGCCCGCGCCGTGGTATTCCTCGCCGCCGACGAGGCCGGCGCCATCACCGGCTCGACGCTGTCGATCAATGGCGGGCAATATATGGTGTGATTGCTTTCCTCGTCATTGCGAGAAGCGTTAGCGACGAAGCAATCCATTTTCGCTATTGGACAGGATGGATTGCTTCGCTTTTCTCGCAATGACGCCCACATGACCCCGCGCACCGCCACCTTGATCGGACTGAGCGCGATCCTGATGTGGTCGCTGCTGGCGGCGCTGACGGTGGCGACCGGCAAAATTCCGGCCTTTCAGTTGGCGGCGATGACGTTTGCGATCGGCGCGCTGGTCGGAGCCCTGACCTGGATCGGGCGGCGGAATGCGCCGAGCGCGTTGCGGCAGCAGCCTCTCGCCTGGATCGTCGGGGTCGGCGGGCTGTTCGGCTATCACGCGCTGTATTTCCTGGCGCTGCGCTTTGCGCCACCGGCCGAAGCCGGGTTACTGAACTATCTCTGGCCGCTGTTGATCGTGCTGTTCTCGTCGCTGCTGCCCGGCGAGCGGCTGGCGCCCCACCATGTCATCGGTGCCCTGCTCGGCCTTGCCGGCACGGTGCTGCTGTTTGCCGGCAACGGCGCGAGTGGTTTCGAGCCCGGCCAGCTGCCCGGATTACTCGCGGCGTTCGTCGCAGCCTTCGTATGGGCGGTCTATTCGGTGATGTCACGCAAGCTCAAATCGGTGCCGACGGATGCGGTGGCGGGGTTTTGTCTGGCCACCGCGCTGCTCGCCGCAGTCGTGCACGGGCTGGTCGAGGTCACGGTCTGGCCCGATGGTCTGTCGCAATGGCTGGCGATCGCGGCGCTCGGCGTTGGCCCGGTCGGCGCGGCGTTCTACGCCTGGGATATCGGCATGAAACGCGGCGACATCCGCGTGCTCGGAGCCGCGTCCTACGCGACGCCGCTGCTTTCGACGGCGTTTTTGATTCTGGCCGGGTTTGCCAGGCCGAGCGCGAATATCGCGATTGCCGCCGTGCTGATCGCCGGCGGCGGCCTGATCGCGGCAAAGGACATGTTCCGGATGAGATCCAGCCCAGCCGTCATTACGGGGCGCGAGTGAAACCAATGACGGCTAGTCCGCCGGCGCCCGTCCCTGCGGCGCCAATTCGAGGTTGGCAAATTCGAATCCGGGCGCCACGGTGCAGCCGACCAGCGTCCAGTCGCCGGTGGTCTCCGCGGTCTGCCAGGCCTGCGCCGGCACGATCGCCTGCGGCCGTTCGCCCGCGCCGATATCGGAGCCGAGCCTGACGGTGTGTGACGCGCAGCCGTCATGGGCAATTTGCAGGATCAGCGTGCTGCCGGCGTAATAATGCCAGACTTCCGCCGCGTCGATGCGATGCCAATGCGAGGGCGCGCCACGCGCGAGCAGGAAATAGATCGCGGTCGAGGCGGAGCGGCCATGGGCGTCAACGCGCTTGTCGCGAAACGTCTCGCGATAAAAGCCACCTTCGGGATGTGGCCTCAGTTCGAGGCCCGCGATGATGTCCGCTGCGGTCGGCATTCGATATCAGGACTTGTTTTTGCGTTCGCGCAATTCGGCGAACACCTCGGGGGCGCTCCTGCCCTTCATCCGCACACTGGCCGCGACCGACGGCTCGTCGGCGCGCAGGAACACATTGGCCTTCTTCTCTTCCCCAAGCAGGGTGGGAACCGTTGGCTTGTTGGCTGCACGCAGCCGTGTCACTTGCTCGGCGCGCGCCTGCAGCGCGGCATTGTCCGGCTCGACGGTGAGCGCGAACTTGATGTTGGCCGCGGTATATTCGTGGCCGCAATAGAGCCTGAAATCGTCGGGCAGCGCCCGCAGCTTCAGGAGCGAGTCCCACATCATCGGATAATTGCCTTCGAACACCCGCCCGCAGCCGATTGAAAACAACGTGTCGGCGGCGAACAGCGCCTTGTCGCTGTCGAAGACATAGCTGACATGGTCAAGCGTATGGCCCGGGGTTTCCAGCACCCGCGCCAGCAGGCTCCCGATCTTCACGACATCGCCCTGGCTTACGCGCAGGTCGACCTGGGCAATCTTAACCGATTTGTCATGGGGGGCGACCACGCGGCAGTTGAATTTCTGTTTCAGCTCGGCGACGCCGCCGACATGATCATGGTGGTGATGGGTGATGAGGATATCGGTCAGCGTCCAGCCCTCGCGCTCCAGCGCCTTGATGATGGGGGCTGCTTCCGGCGCGTCGATCGAGGCGGTCGTCCCGGTGGCGGGATCATGGATCAGGTAACCGAAATTGTCGGTAAGACAGGGGAACAGGCGAATTTCGGCAGCCATGATATCTCCGCGATTGGGCTGGGCAGGGAACGGCAGTACCGCCTCATCTAGGCATGAAATATGGCGTTAACGCTTCACTGGCAATGCAATATTCCGCGCCCCGTGCGCCGCGGCGGCGTGTTACATTGGCGTCATGACCCTCGATGTCATCGACCTCCGCGACTTCTATTCACGACGCCTCGGCATCGTGGCGCGGCGGCTGATCAATCGCGGCATTCATGCGCGCTGGCCGAACGCGCAGGGCCAGCGCGTCCTCGGCCTCGGCTATCCCACCCCCTATCTCGGCCTGTTTCGCGAGGACTCCGAGCGCTGTATCGCCTTCATGCCGGCGGCGCAGGGCGTTTTGAAATGGCCGACCTCAAGGCCGACGCTGGCAACCCTGGTCGATGAATTTTCACTGCCGCTGCCGGATGCCGCCGTCGACCGCATCCTTCTGGTTCACGCGCTGGAGATGTCCGACGATCCGGAAGGGCTGTTGCGGGAGGTTTGGCGGGTGCTGGCGCCGTCGGGACGCATGATGGCTGTAGTTCCGAACCGGCGCGGGGTCTGGACCCGCACCGACAACACGCCGTTCGGTCACGGCCGGCCATATTCGCGCTCGCAGATCACGCAATTGCTGCGGCAGACCTGGTTCACGCCGACGGCGTGGGGCGAGGCCCTGTTCATGCCGCCGGTTGCGGGCGGCTGGTTCCTGCGCTCGGCGATCGCGTGGGAGCGCGTCGGCGCGACGCTGTCGCTGCCGTTCGCCGGCGTTCATATCGTGGAAGCCACGAAGCAGGTCTACCGCGCGATCCCGGCGCACCGCGAACGCAGCCGGCTGATCCCGGCGCTGGAGCCGGTGCTGGTGCCGTCGTCGCTGCAGCGGCGGGATGGTGGCTAGTACTTCCGCATGTCGTCCGCCGTTTGCGGGGGACTGGCGGGACGCCTCGTTGCTTACTCGTTGCCTGGATTGAAATCGTCGCCCGGCGTCACCGGGGCGGCCATGCCCTCGGGGCGTGGGCCGCCATGCGGCCGGCGGCGTCGCCGCGGGAAGCGCTCGCCGCCGCCGGTGCCCTCGAACCCGCCCTGACCGCCGCCGATCTGCGGCTGCGGTCCGGTAATGAACGACGGCAGCCGGTCGACGCTGACGCTATCGGGAATAACCGGCTGCGGCTGGGGCTGCGGTTGGAACTGGGGCTGCGGTCGATGCTCGCGGGGCGGATGCTGGTCGCGCGGCTGGTAGGGCTGGCCCTCGCGCTGGTGGTCGCGCGGATTGTTGTCGCGCGGCACGAACGGCTGCGGCTGCACCGGGACGAAGCCGGGCTCCTGTCCGAAATTCGAAAAGCTCTCGCTTTCGTCGTCGCCGTCTTCCGAGGCCATTTCGTTCTCGGTGCGCGGCTGCGGCTGGTTCTGGCGGAACTGCTCCTGGGCTGCGGCGATCAGGCGAAAATAATGCTCGGCGTGCTGATAGTAATTCTCGGCGGCGACCGGATCGCCGGAAGAGCGCGCGTCGCGCGCCAGTTGCACGTATTTTTCCGCGACGTGGGACGCGGTGCCGCGGATCTTGATGTCGGGCCCGTTGGACTCGAACACCCGGGTCATCGGGTTCTGGCCGCGCCCTCGGTTGCCGTCATTCCGGTTATTGTTGTTCCGGTTGCGCATCCGCTTGTTTTGGTTTTGACCGTTTCTCATGTCTTGCCTTTATTCCAGCCCTGAAGTTACCAGCCTTGAGTCATTGGCCTTGAGTTATTGACCCTGGATTCTCATCGTCATCGTCGCTGCGCCCGAAGCGGCACGCCTCAGGCGCACCGAATCGCACTGCCACTCAATTCCACACAGATTTCACCGTACGCCGCGGTCAACAAGGACGCGCTCCCCAACAGCAGCTGCTAACGCTGGCTGCATCAAGTCATTCCGCCTGCCAAGACAAGCACAGGTTTCTCGCGTGAGTTTTCAAGCGCAATATCAGGCTTTCGTTCGCTTTGCGGTCGGAAGCGGCGCAGCTCTCTAAAGCCATCGCGCTCGATTGGACCAGCGTTTTGGAACCTTTCACTCGGGGCGGGCTCTCGCTTCGAGAACTCCGGCCTCCACCCGTAATATCTACGGGGCCAGCAACCCTGCACCGATGTTGTGAACGGAACGTAGTCGCTCCCGCGGAATATTCCAAGTGGTTTTTTTGTCCTCTAATAGGGCTTTATCGGGGCAATTTTCGGCCCGCGACGGCGCGCGGGATGCCCGCCAGATCGGCCTTGGGAGGCTCATCCGGCATTAACCCTGCCGCCGTCATCAATCCCCGGACATCGGCGCTTTGGCCGTGTCCGACTTCCACGACGAGTGCGCCATCGGGTCCAAGCAGCTTTGCCGCCTGCGGAATGAGCGCGCGATAGGCGTCAAGTCCGTCCGCGCCACCGTCCAGCGCGCGATGCGGATCGTGATCGCGGACCTCGGTTGCGAGGGTGGCGATTTCCGCCGAACGGATATAAGGGGGATTCGATACGATCAGGTCGAATGGAGCCGACAGCGCCGCCGCATAGTCGCAGGCGATGAAAGCTGCGCGGACTGTTAACTCAAAATATACCGCGTTGGTGCTTGCCGTTCGCAAGGCCTGCTCGCTGATGTCGGTGCCGACCCCATAGGCATCAGGCAATTCGGACAACAGCGCCAACAGAATCGCGCCCGAGCCGGTGCCAATGTCGGCGAGACGCAATCGGCGACCGGAACGGGATGCGCCGCGCGACATTTCCAGCGCCAGCTCGACCACCGTTTCGGTGTCGGGCCTCGGCACCAGCGTCGCCGCGGAGAGTTGCAGCGGCAATCCCCAGAACTCCTTGCGGCCGAGAAGGCGTGCAACCGGCTCGCCCGCAAGGCGGCGGCGCGCGAAGTCCTCAAGACACGTCAACTCATCTGGCGTCAGCAGCCGGCCCGCCGCCGCGACCACACCGGTGAGGTCGAGGCCGAGCGCTGCGCCAACCAGTATTCGGGCGTCGAGTTCCGCCGTTTCGATCGCGCCGGTCCGAAACCGCGCCGTCAGCGCGCGGCGCGCCGTTTCGACCGTTTGTCCCGCGAAAGTCACGCGACAACCGCCATCATGCCGCGGCGCCCTGGGCGGCGAGCTGCGCCGCCTGATGCTCCGTGGTCAGCGCATCGACCAGTTCGCCCAGCGCCTCGCCCGCCATCACCTGCGGCAGCTTATAGAGCGTGAGGTTGATGCGGTGATCGGTGACGCGGCCTTGCGGAAAATTATAGGTGCGGATGCGTTCGGAACGGTCGCCGGACCCGACCTTCTCGCGACGATCCGCCGACCGCACCGCGTCGATGCGCTGGCGCTCGGCGTCGTAGATCCGCGAGCGCAGGATGTTCATCGCCGATGCGCGGTTCTTATGCTGCGAACGGCTGTCCTGCATGTTGACCACAATGCCGGTGGGAATATGGGTGATGCGGATCGCGGATTCGGTCTTGTTGACGTGCTGGCCACCGGCGCCCTGCGAGCGCATGGTTTCGATGCGCAAGTCGTCGCTCTTGATGTCGACATCGACCTCCTCGACCTCCGGCAGCACAGCGACCGTCGCCGCCGAGGTGTGAATGCGCCCCTGGGTCTCGGTGTCGGGCACCCGCTGCACCCGGTGCACGCCGGATTCGAATTTCAACCTGGCGAACGCGCCGCGGCCCTTCACCTCGGCGATGATTTCCTTGAAGCCGCCCATGGTGCCGTCGCTGGCTGAGATCACTTCGACCCTCCAGCCCTGTAAATTCGCAAAACGCTCATACATCCGGAACAGGTCGCCGGCGAACAGTGCCGCCTCGTCGCCGCCGGTGCCGGCGCGGATTTCCAGCACGACGTTGCGCTCGTCCATGGCGTCCTTGGGCAACAGCGCCACGCGGATCTGCTTCGCCAGCTCGAGGCTGCGGGCGGCAAGCGTTTCGCGCTCGGCCTCCGCCATGCCGCGCATCTCGGGTTCGGTCGAGGGGTCCGATATCAGCGCCTCGGCATCGGCAATTTCCTTGTTGACGGCACGATAGGCCTTCACCGCGTCGATCAACGGATTGAGCTCGGCCAATTCGCGCGTGATCCGCACGTAGTTTTCGGAGTTCACCTGGCCAAGCACCTGCGCCTCGAGGGAAGCGTGGTGGGCCAGCAGGATATCGAGTTTGGCTTCAGGAAGCATGGACATGAGCTAAGTCTCGAATTACGCGCGCATTCAGCAAGAGTGGATACCGGTTTTTCGAAAAGAATGCGCGCCAGCTTTATAATGCTCGATGCGAGCGGAGCGGTGTTCAACAACGGCCTCGCTACAACTGCAGTCCCTCCGACTCGGCGAATTCGGTCAGCCTCTGCCGGATCGACACGCTGCCGGACGGCGCGTCGAGCAGCGGCGTCATGACGGCTTCGGCTTTCCTGGCGTCGAGCTCGAGGATCATCGCCTTGACCGGACCATGCGCGGTGGCCGACAGCGACAGCGAGCGGTAACCCAACGCGATCAGCGCCAGCGCGCCGATCGGCCTTGACGCCATCTCGCCGCACAGCGAAGCGGATTTCTTCGCGGCATCGGCCTTGCGCACGATCTCGCGCAAGGCCCGCAGGATCGGGGCGGACATGGTGTCGAACCGTTCCGACACCTTGGCATTGCCGCGATCGACCGCAAACAGGAACTGAAACAGGTCGTTGGACCCGACCGAGACGAAATCGACCTTCTTCAGGAGTTCGTCGAGCTGATAGAGCAGCGCCGGCACTTCCACCATGGTGCCGACATCGATGCGCTCCGGCAGCGCGTGGCCGTGCTGGCGCAGGTAAGTCAGTTCGCGTTCGACGATGGCCTTGGCGGAATCGAATTCGGCGACTTCGGTAATCATCGGAAACATGATGCGCAGCGCGCGACCGCCGCCGGCGCGCAGCAGCGCGCGGATCTGGCCGCGCAGCAGCCCGGGCCGGTCAAGCCCGAGCCGGATCGCGCGCCAGCCGAGCGCGGGATTTTCCTCGATCACGGTTTCCATGTAGGGCAGCGCCTTGTCGCCGCCGATATCGAGGGTGCGGAACGTCACCGGCTTCGGGCCGGCGGCGTCCAGCACCGCGCGGTACAGCGTCAGCTGGTCGCTGGTGCGCGGCAGGCTCTGGCCGACCATGAACTGCAATTCGGTGCGGAACAGGCCGATGCCGGCGCTGCCGGTGTCGTCGATATGCGGCAGATCGATGGTCAGGCCGGCGTTGATCATCAGCTCGATGTGCTGGCCGTCCCTGGTCACGCAAGGCTTGTCGCGCAGCGCCGAATACTGCGCCTGTCGCCGGGCGCGAAACCGCACCCGCTCGGCGTAGGCCGATTCGATCTCGGCCGAGGGGCGCACGTAAATCTCGCCCGAGGTGCCGTCGACGATGATGGCGTCGCCGGGATCGGCAATGCCCGGCGCGTTCGGCACTTCGCCGACCGCGGGGATGCCGAGTGCGCGCGCCACGATCGAGACGTGGGAATTGGCGGTGCCTTCCTCCAGCACCAGCCCGCGCAGTCTCTTCCTGTCGTAGTCGAGCAGCGCCGCGGGCCCCATCGCGCGCGCGATCAGGATGGCGTTATCGGGCAATTGTTCCCGCGACGGCGCGTGATCCTGTCCCACCAGCTGCCGCATCAGGCGATGGCCGAGATCTTCAAGGTCATGCAGGCGATCGCGCAGGTAAGGATCGGTCGAACGCAGCATCCGCGCGCGGGTGTCGGACTGCACGCGCTCGACCGCGGCCTCCGCGGTGAGGCCGGTGGCGACCGCTTCGTGCAGCCGGTGCGACCAGCCGTGATCGTTGGCGAACATGCGATAGGCCTCGAGCACGTCGCGATGCTCGCCGCCTTCGGCGACATCGCCGCGCTCGAGCATACGGTCGAGGTCGGCGCGCAGTTTCGCCAGCGCCGTATCCAGTCGCTTGATCTCCTTGGGCAGATCTTCGGCGATGTAATTGGTGATGACGACGCGGGGCTCGTGCAGCACCACATGGCCAAGCGCGATGCCGTCCGACAGGATGGCGCCGGTCTTGCGCAGGGAATGCCGCGCGGCCGGCTCGGCGCCGGGCTGCGCCAGCGCCGACAATTCGCCCGAGGCGATCATCTCCGCCAGCACCATCGCGGTGGTCTGCAGCGCCTCGACCTCTTCCTCGACATAGGTGCGCTTGGCGCGGTTCTGCACCACCAGCACGCCGAGC
>DATANB010000112.1:0-6668 GCA_036266415.1 Bradyrhizobium sp.
CCATGCCATGCACTTCGTCCACTCAAATCGAACCGGACAGGCCTGGGTCAAGCCCGGCAATGACGACTGTTACACCCGCATCGGCATCAGCACGTAGAGCGCGCCTTTGGAATCCTTGTCCTGCACCAGCGTCGGCGAGCCGGGATCGGCCAGCCGCAGCACGGCGACCTCGCCCTCGATCTGTGCGGCGATATCGAGCAGGTAGCGTGAGTTGAATCCGATATCGAGCGGGTCGGAGGCGTACTCGACCTCGAGCTCTTCGGTGGCGCTGCCGGAATCCGGGTTGGTCACCGACAGCACCAGCTTGCCCGGCGATAACGCCAGTTTCACCGCGCGACCGCGCTCGCTCGAGATCGTCGAGACGCGGTCGACCGCGGCCTCGAAATCCTTCTTGTCGACGATGAGTTCCTTGTCGTTGTTTTGCGGGATGACGCGGCCATAGTCGGGAAACGTGCCGTCGATCAGTTTCGAAGTCAGCACCACATTGCCGATGGTAAAGCGGATCTTGCCTTGCGATAGTTCGATTCCGACCTCGGCCTCGTTGTCCTCGATCAGGCGCTGCACCTCGCCGACGGTTTTGCGCGGCACGATCACGCCCGGCATGCCGGCCGCGCCTTTCGGCAAAGGCAGATCGATCTGGGCCAGCCGATGGCCGTCGGTTGCGACCGCGCGCAAGGTGGCGGCCTTGGTGCTGCCGGCCGTGTGCAGATAGATGCCGTTGAGATAGTAGCGGGTTTCCTCGGTCGAGATCGCGAACTGGGTGCGGTCGATCAGCCGTTTCATGTCGGGGGCGGCGAGCGCAAACGAATGCGTCATGTCGCCGGCGGCCAGATCGGGAAAATCGTTTTCCGGCAGGGTTTGCAGCGTGAAGCGCGAGCGGCCGGCGCGGATCGCCAGCACCGAGCGGTCGCCGTCGCCTTCCAGCACGATCTGCGCGCCGTCGGGCAGTTTGCGCACGATGTCGTAAAACATATGCGCCGGCACGGTGGTCGAACCGCCGGTTGCGGTTTCCGCGGCCAGCGTTTCCGTTACCTCAAGGTCAAGATCAGTGGCCTTCAGCGACAGCCGGGCGTTTTCGGCGCGGACCAGCACGTTGCCGAGGATCGGAATGGTGTTGCGACGCTCGACCACGCGATGGACGTGGCCCAGCGATTTCAGCAGTTGCGCGCGTTCGACGGTGACCTTCATTGCAATACCCGCCTGATCCTAAGATGGAAAAGCCGGGCGGCCCTGAAGGCGCGCCGCGGCATTTGAGACCCGAAAAGTCCGATCCGATCTGGATTTGATCAAACCCGCGGGGGGACCGCAAGGTGGCGCGGATGGCCCTCAAGCGCAAGGGATGCGTGATGGCGTTCCCCACGTTTTGCGGGGAAGCCAATGGAGAGGGAGAGCTGGTGGCGCAGCCCGCGTTCCCTCCCCCTTACGAAAAGAGGGGCAGGCAGGGGTGAGCCACCCGTGCTGTCAGTGCGAATAACCCCGTCCCCGGCCCGCTCGAATGCAAGCCCGGTTCGCGTCGACGCCGCGACGGGGAGGGAGCAAACGAGGCGCTCACTCCTGCAATTGGCGCTTCAGCGATTCGACCTCCTCGGAGAGGGAGACATCCTTGCTGACCAGAGCCTCGATCTTGCGCACGGCGTGCAGGACCGTGGTGTGGTCGCGGCCCCCGAACCGGCGGCCGATTTCGGGCAGCGAGCGCAGCGTCAGTGTCTTCGCCAGATACATCGCGACCTGGCGCGGGCGGACTACATTCGCGGTGCGCCGCGACGACAACAGGTCGGAGCGGCTGACATTGTATTGCCGCGCCACCACCCGCTGGATGTCCTCGATCTTGATGCGCTTGGGTTCCTGCGGACGGATCAGGTCGCGCACCTCGCGCTCGGCCATTTCCAGCGTCACCGGCTGGGCGTTTAGCTTGCTGTGCGCCAGCAGGCGATTGATGGCGCCTTCGAGATCCCTGCCGTTATGGGTGATGGTTCGCGCGAGATAATCCAGCACCGGCGCCGGCACGTCGAAGCTCGCATGATGCGCGCGCGCGGAGGCGACCCGCGACTTCAGGATACCGAGCCGCAATTCTTCGCCGAGAGATCCCATTTCGACCACCAGGCCGCCGGCGAGCCGCGAGCGCACGCGGTCGTCGAGGCTCTCCAGGTCGGAAGGCGGACGATCGGCTGCGATCACCACCTGGCGGCCGGCATCGATCAGCGCATTCAGGGTGTGGCAGAATTCAGCCTGGGTCGATTTGCCCTGCAGGAACTGCAGGTCGTCGATCACAAGCACGTCGATGCCGCGCAACGCTTCCTTGAACGCCAGCGCGGTCTGGGTTTTCAGCGCCGCGACGAAGCCGTACATGAACTTCTCGGCGGTCAGGTAGAGCACCTTGCGTTCGCTGCCGGAGTTGCCGGCCCAGGTCACCGCCTGCAGCAAATGGGTTTTGCCAAGTCCGACGCCGGCATGGATGTACAGCGGATTGAACATCACGCTGTCGCCGCGCCGTCCCTCCGCGACCTGACGCGCCGCGGCATGGGCCAGTGTATTTGACCGGCCGATGACGAAACTTCCGAAGGTCAGGCGTGGATCGAGCGGCGAGCCGCCGAGCGCATCATGGCTGGCGGATACCGGCGCGATCGCGGTGGCGCGAAGTTCGGGCGCGGGGCGGCCGTCGGACCGTTCGGGGCGGCGCGGGTCGAGCGGGGCGGCGGCCTCCTTGGCGGGCGCCGCGCATCGCATCGCGGTGCGCACGGTGAGATCGATCCGGTGCACTTCCGGCATCTCGGCCTGCCAGCAGGTAAGAACGCGTTCGGCATAATGCGCCTGAATCCAGCTCTTGAGAAACCGCGTCGGAACCGAAAGGTGGACGCTTTCCTGCTGCACGCTTTCGAGGTCCATCCGCGCAAACCAGCTGGTATAGACATCCTCTCCCACACTAGAGCGCAACCGACCCTTCACGCGAGACCAGCGATCCTGTTCCGTGTTTGTCATTGCCTGAAAACTTTTCCGAAAGAGAAATGTTGCCTGCGAAATCGCCAGACAGGGTTCCTGCCACGGCGCGACCTCAAGCGCGGCTTCGCCTGCAGCCATAGGCCCGCCGCTCAGCGAAAACGCCGCGGTCGGATCATCGGCTGGAAGAGAAGCGTTCGCGAGGTCAGGGCGTACTCGGCGGCCCGTCCGGAGTTCGCGCAGGGGGCGGTATACAGGCGACGTCTAAGGCTTCCAATAAGGCATCGTTTGAAAAAGGCACTTGAGCGAATACCACGCTGATTCCGTAAAGCATGCAGCCTCCCCCTCTCGCCGCGATTTCCCACGGCAAGTTGTCATCTCGAGTCTGTTTCAAATTCAGTCGACCACGTCCGAACATCCAAATCGTTCAGTCAACGCCGCCGTTTCAACCTGCCCACTTTGCTTCGCCTTCGGCACGCTTTTCGGCTGGCCGGTGCGTATCTCTCTTGTTCAAAGCGAACGAGACAGGAATGCCCCGTTTGAGAAATTTCGACACAGAACCATACTCCTCACATTGCTATGAGGTTGAACCCGACAATCGCTTGGAAAGCGTCGCCAACGCGCACACCGCCGCCGATTTGCACGTCCGCCCCGTTTCCTAAACCGCGCTGGTCTCAAGATCCGAGGGCGTCGCGAACGCCATTAACAGATACAGCATGCCTTATTTCCCGCAATGGAAATGATTCGACGCGAGAGCCGGGGCAATCCTCTTCGCGTTCGCGAAATCAGACAGCGGGTTTTGCGACACGCGGCAAGAGGTTGAATCTGCGCGGAGATTCAAAAACGCCGAACCAGTGTGACATTTCTGACAGCCGCCCAAATAAATTCATAAATTGTTAAAGTCGAAGTAAGGCGAAAGCAAATTTTCGAACAACACTTCGCCACTATGCCGATAAGTGACTATGCAAGCGCGTTTTTTTTTGCTCGTCGGAACAGGGTAACCCTGCCGCGCTGTTCGAAGAGCTCGCGCAACGGGAGTTCTATTTCCGAGGCCGGGGCAATTGAACCGGCGGCTTGGTTTTCGTCCCGACCATCGTGAACTCCGTAAGTCCGCCTTCGTACATAGGTCAGTAAAATAAATGGCGCGCAAAGGTTTCGCCTGCCGTTGCGGGTGGCGCGAGCGCGTCGCCAAAAGAAAAAAGCCCGGGCACGGCCGGGCTTTTTGACGAATTACTTTTTCGTTCAGTTCATTTGGCCAGCTTGGCGATCTGGTGCGCGAGCCGCGAAACTTTGCGGCTCGCATTATTCCTGTGAATGATATTGCGCTGCGCCGCCTGCATCAGTTCCGGCTCGGCGCGCGCCATCGCCTTCAGTGCTGCATCGCGGTCGCCGCTCTTGATCGCCTCTTCGACGATGCGGACCGCGCCGCGCATCTGGGTGCGCCGCGACTTGTTGATAATGGTGCGGCGGGCGATCTTGCGCGTCGCCTTCTTGGCGGAAGTGGTATTGGCCATATTCTCAAATATCCTTCGGCGGTGACCGATCGCTAAGTGGTCGGGCTTGAGCGCGCCGGCCGTCCAAACGCGTGATCGAAGCTCTCGTGTTTTCGGATGTCCCTGACAAGGCCATTCTCTGCAAGCAAAATGCCCGCATGACGGCGCCGCTCAAAGAACTGCGGCGGCGGGATTGCGCCCGCCGCCATTTGCGCCCTTATAAAGGGCACGTTTTGCAGCGTCAACGACTTCCGGGCTCCCGAGGGGCCGGAAAGCCCGGCGGAACACGCTGATAAGGTGCTGATGAGGTTGAATTTCCCCTGCCGCCCCGGTATTCGCTGACGGCGCTTACGGCGCGCGAGATGTAAGGTGACGCATGATCCGCGGTTTTTTTCGACTTGTGGGGCTCTTGCTGCTGGCGGGCGGATTTATTTTCATGGTCTATGATGGGGCGCGCTGGGTAGCCGATCAGACGCTGCGCTTTACCCGCTTCGGTCAATTCTGGAACGATATCCACCAATCCAGCCAGCAGGCGTTCCGGGCCTGGGTGGAGGGCAATGCGCCCTGGCTCTGGAACAGCATCGTCAGGGTGATCCTGGATCAGCCGGTTTTTGCGGTCATGGGCGTGCTGGGTATTCTGCTGATGCTCGTGTTCCGGCCCCGCAAGCCGTTGATCGGCTATTCGCGAAGCTGACCGCTCTGGCGGCGTTGCCGGGTTTGTGTTGAGCCGTTTTCGGTAACGGGGCTGCCGCAAGCCGCGTAAAAGACCTATGTTAAAGTCAACGCTTTGCTGCCGTTGAGTTCGAGCCCATCCGCCGGGAGGTAACCCATGTTGTTCATGCGAAAAACCACTGCACTGCCGAGCGCAGCCGAGGCGCTGCCTGGCCGTGCCCAACCGATCCCCACCGCCAGAAGCCATTTCGTGAACGGCCATCAGCTGCAGCCGCCCTATCCGCAAGGCCTGGAGCGGGCGGTGTTCGGGCTCGGCTGCTTCTGGGGCGCGGAGCGCAAGTTCTGGGAACTCGGCGATGGCATTTATACCACCGCCGTGGGCTACGCCGGCGGTCATACCAAAAACCCCACTTATGAGGAGGTTTGTTCGGGCCGCACCGGCCATACCGAAGCGGTGCTGGTGGTGTTCGATCCGAGCAAGATCGCCTACGAGCAGTTGCTGAAGACCTTCTGGGAAAGTCACAACCCGACCCAGGGCATGCGTCAGGGCAATGACGTCGGCACCCAGTATCGGTCGGCGATCTACACCTGCAGTGACGCGCAACGCAAAGCCGCGGATGCGTCGAAGGCGGCCTATCAGAAGGCGCTGGCGGCCAAGGGCCTCGGCGCCATCACCACCGAGGTGGCGCCGTCAGGCGAATTCTATTTTGCCGAGGACTATCATCAGCAATATCTGGCCAAGAATCCGGCCGGCTATTGCGGGCTAGGCGGCACCGGGGTGTCGTGTCCGGTCGGCGCCGGCGTCAGCGCCTGAATCGGCCCCCATCCCGGGCGCCTGACAGGATGTGGAAGGCCTCGGCCTTCCGCTAGCGCGCTCAAAAAAACGTTTTATTAACCATAACCGGTACAAGACTTGTGCTGTCTCGCTACGAGGGATGGGCACAGGTGCGGGTTGCGCGCGCGTTTCGATTGCCGATCATTGCCGCCATGGCTGCGTTCGCTCTGTCGGGCTGCATGCAAGCCACCGGTCCGGTCGCGGTGGCGCAGCCGCAAAGCGATCTTGATTCCATGGCTTACGATCAGCCCTACCGTCCCGCACCGGCGCCATCCGGGCTCGCCGATTCCGGTGGGGCCGCGCCGCGCAAGCCATTGGCCGCGGTGCCGCGCCGCGCTTACGCTGCGGCTCCTGCGCATGCGGCCCCAACGATGCCGGCGGCCCCTGAGAGCGCCGTCTACAGGCTCGATGCCGGCGACCGACTGCGGGTCGTGGTCTACGGCCAGGAGGGTCTCACCAACACCTATGCGATCGATGCCGGCGGCGCCATCACCATGCCGCTGATCGGCGCGGTCGCCGCGCGCGGACAGACGCCGGCGGGCCTTGCTGCGGCGATCACCGCCAAACTGCGCAACGGCTATATCCGCGATCCCTCGGTGGCGGTGGAGATCGAATCCTACCGGCCGTTCTTCATCCTGGGCGAAGTCGCCGCCCCCGGCCAATATCCATACGTCCCCAACATGAGCGTCGAGAGCGCGGTGGCGATTGCCGGCGGCTTCTCGCCGCGCGCC
>DATANB010000113.1:0-3589 GCA_036266415.1 Bradyrhizobium sp.
GCGAGGATATCGTCGAGGCGATCTCCGGCAATATCTGCCGCTGCACGGGCTACGGCCAGATCATCGAGGCGGTCGAATTCGCCGCCGCGCGTTTGCGGATCGCCAATACGCCGCGTCCGGCCTTGCAAGCCGATGGGTCCACCGTGGAGGCGAAATGACTGCGGATCCCGCGGCCTTCCGTTTTGTCTCGACCAATCGCAGGGTTCGCGAGGATCGCCGCTTTGTCGCGGGCCACGGTCGTTTCGTGGCCGATGTCGCGCTCGAGGGCATGCTGCATGTCGCGGTGCTGGCATCGCAGCGTCCGGCGGCGCGCATCGTGTCGATCGATGCCGCGGAGGCGCTGGCGATGCCGGGCGTCCACTATGTGCTCACAGGCGAGGAGCTTGCGGCGGCGACCGATCCCTTGATGAACGGACTGGATACACCAAAGGTCAGGCGCCATCCGCTCGCGGTCGGGCAGGTACGCTATGCCGGTGAATGGGTCGCCGCCGTCGTTGCCGACAGCCGGGCGCTCGCCGAGGACGCCGTTGAAAAAGTTCGCGTTACCTATGAGCCGCTGCCGTTCGTGATCAATGCGGAAGAGGCCCTGAAGCCGGACAGCCCGCCGGTACATCCGGCGCACGGCTCCAACGTGCTGCTCGACCGCACCTTCGTCTGGGGCGAAGTGGACAAGCATTTTTCCGAGAGCCCGCGCCAGCTATCGTTCCGCGTGACCTGGGGACGAAATTCCACGGTTCCGATCGAGACCTTCGGGGTCGCGGCCTCCTGGGACCCGTGGCGCGAGATGCTGGATGTCTGGGCCTCGATCCAGATGCCGAAATATCCCGACCAGATCGCGCGGGCTTTGCGGATCCCGGCCAATGGCGTGCGGGTGCATCAGGATGTCGATGTCGGCGGCAGCTACGGCGTCAAGCGCGGCATCAAGCAGACCGTGCTGGTGGCGCATCTGGCGCGGCGGCTCGGCCGGCCGGTGCGCCTGATCGAGGACCGGCTTGATAATATGGGAGGCGGCGACGCCCACGGCCCCGATCGCATTTTCGACGTCGCGGTCGCCTTCAACGATGACGGCATCGTCAAGTCGATGAAGATCCGCGCGCTGGATAACGCCGGCGCCTACGCCGGGCGGGCGCCGTTCCAGCTTGGCAAGCCGATCGGCGCCATCGTCGGTCCCTACCGGATCGAAAGCGTGCAGTACCGGGCGCAATCGGTCACCACCAATAAGGCCGCCCAGGAAGCCGTGCGCGGTTTCGGCCAGGCGCCGACCAATTATGCAATCGAGACCGCGATCGACAAGGTCGCCGCCGCCACCGGCCTCGCGCGCATCGAGGTGCGGCGCCGCAATTTCATCCGCAAGGAAGAGTTTCCATATCTGATCCCGAGCGGCAGCACCTATGACAGCGGCGATTATCACACCGTGGTCGACAAGGTGTTCGCGCACATCGATTTTGCGGCCATGGAAAAAGAGCGCGACCGGTTGCGCGCATCCGGGCTATTGGCCGGCATCGGCATCGCGGCATGCCTGGAGCCGAGCGGCGCCAACTCTTCCTTCGAGCCGCTGCTCAATGAAAAGAACACCACCACCACCTGGATGGAATCCTGCCGCATTGTCCTCGACGCGCTCGGCTTCGTCACGGTCACGATTCACAACACCTCGTCGGGACAGGGGCACGAGACCCTGGTCTCGACCGTGATCGGCGAAGTGCTCGAGATCGACCCCGACCTGATCCGCGTGATCAGGCCGGATTCGCTGGCGTGCCTGCCCTCGAACTCGCCGGTCGGCAGCCGGATGGCGATCATGCTCGGCGGTGCTGCGTTTCACGCCGCGCAAAAACTAAAGGCAAAACTGACGCGAATCGCCGCGCATCAATTTGGTCTCGGCGAAAACAAGGTCGTTTATGCTTCGGGCGGCGTCAGCGATCCCGGCAGCCGCCAGCAGCTTGGCTGGGCCGAACTGATCAACATTGCCCATCGCAACTATCATTTGTTGCCGGAAGGCATGGAGCCGGGGCTCGAGACCACGCATGTGATGCAGGTGCCGACTGGCGGCACTCTGCCGAAAGACGGCCGCGTGCAGATGTATCCGTGTTACTCCTTCGAGTTTCATGTGCTGCTGATGGCGATCGATCCGGCGCTGGGAAAACCGGAAATCAGGCGTTACGTGATCGGTCACGATTGCGGCACGGTGATCAACCCGCACATCGTCAAGGGCATGACGCTGGGTGGTGTCGCGCACGGCCTTGGCGCCGCGCTGCTGGAGGAGTTCGTCTACAATGACGAGGGTCAGCTGATCACCCAGGGCTTTATGGATTACCTGCTGCCATCGGCCCACGACGTGCCCTTGGTCGAGATCGTGCATCACTGCACGCCGTCGCCCCACACCGTGTTCGGCCAGAAGGGTTCCGGCGAAAGCGGCTACCTCGGCGCGCCCGCGGCGATTTCCGCCGCGGTCAATGATTGCGTGGCGCCGTTGGGGATTTCCTTCGACAAGCTTCCGATCCGCATCTCCGCCATCGGCGATGCCATCGCCAACGCGCAACAAGTCCAATCGCAAGAGCAAGCCAAATGATTGTCGACTGCCATGCTCATCTGGTGCCGCCATCTCTGCTGGACGCGATCCGCGCCCAGGCGCCGAGTTTTCCGTCGTTCCGCCTGATCGAGGACGGCGGCAGTCTCGGCTTCTCCTTTGCCGGCGGCAAGCCGACCCGGCCGGTTTCAAAACCGCTGAGCGACCTGCCTGGCCGCCTGAAATGGATGGACGAGCAGAAGATCGAGCGCCAGGTGGTCGGTGGCTGGCTCGATATGTTCGCCTATGAGGTTCCGGCGGAGGAGGGCGCGAACTGGTCGCGGCTGATCAACACGCATCTGGCGCAGACCGCGATGCGCGAGCCGCGTTTTGTGCCGCTCGCGACGGTTCCGCTGCAGGATGGCGGGCGCGCCGCCGAGGTGCTGCGCGAGGCGCACGCCCTAGGCTTCAAGGGCGCGATGATCGGCACGCAGCCCAGGGGCAAAGGCGGCGTGCTCGACGATCCCTCGCTGAAACCGTTCTGGGAGGCCGCCAACGAATTGGGATCGGTGGTATTCATTCATCCGGTGTTCGAAAGCGGCGACGATCGCGTGCACGACTACGGCATGGCCAACGCGGTGGGACGCATCACCGACACACTGATCGCGATGTCGCGGCTGATCTATGCCGGCCACGTCGTCAGATATGCCAATGCGAAGATCGTGGCCGGGATCGGCGGCGCGGCGCTGCCTTATGTGATCGGCCGGCTGCGGCGAAACTATTTGCTCGATCGGGAAAAACTCGGCGATCCCGACGCGGCGCTATCGGCGATGTATTACGACACCATCGTCCAGGATCCGCGCGCGCTGCGTTACCTCGCCGACATCGTCGGTCCCGGCAGGATCATGATGGGCTCCGACATGCCGTTCCCGATCGGCGATCCCGCGCCTTTGAAGATCGTCGCCGAGACCAAATTCTCCGATAGCGAGCGCGCCGCCATCAACGGCGGCCTTGCGCGTCGTCTGTTTGGCCTGTGAGGAGAGAGTTCATGAACCGGTATTGGGCTAGCCTTGCATTCGTCGGTCT
>DATANB010000114.1:0-2085 GCA_036266415.1 Bradyrhizobium sp.
CGGGTGGCGGCGAGCTTGACGAGGGCGAGGTAATTGGCGTCGTGTTTTTCGAAGCGGGTGGCGACTGCCCTGGAATGCTTCAGCTTGTTGAAGAAGCGTTCGACGTGATTGCGGTAGCGGTAGAGCCAGGGGCTGAACGCCGGGACATTCACTCGGTGCGGCATCGGCTTGATGTTGGCCCAGGCACCGCGGTCCGCCACGGCGGTGCGCAGCGCGTCGCTGTCATAGGCGCGGTCAGCGAGCAGGATCTGGCCGTCGCCAATGCCGTCCAGCAGATCGGCGGCGCTGCGCCCGTCATGGGCCTGTCCTTCGCTCAGCTTCAGCGCGATGGCATTGCCATTGGCGTCAACCAGGGCGTGGATCTTGGTTGTCAGCCCGCCGCGCGAGCGCCCCATGCAAGCGGCTGGAGCGAAGTCGCCAGCGACGGCCGGCGCCGCAGCCCTTTTTTGCCGTTGGCGGCATGCTGATGCACCCGGATGGAGGAGCTGTCGATCATCTGCAGGTCGCCATCATAGGCGTGCGAAACCGCCGCGAATATGCGGTCCCAGACACCGATTTTCCGCCACCGGACGAAGCGGTTGTAGCAGGTCGTGCATGGGCCATAGCGCTCCGGGATGTCGGCCCAGGGCGAGCCGGTGCGCAGGCGCCAAAATATGCCGTTCAGCACCTTCCGATCATCGGCCCGCGGCACACCGCGCGGCTTGTTCGGCAACAGAGGCGCGATCACCGACCACTCGAAATCGGTCATCTCGTAGCGGCGCAAGGTCATGGGCGGTCCTCCCACGACCTTGAATCAGCTATCACACCGATTCGGGAATCCCGTTTATGAGTTCACGACCTAGAGCATTTTCAAGCTGACTGTTGATAGCCGGTATCGGCGAGATAGTGTGCGCATTCGGTGGGCGTGACCTGGTTGAGCGCATATCCGATGGCTTGGAACAGCGCCTCGCGCGAGCGTGGCGCGATGCCGCGGATCACCGCCTTCAGCTTGGCGAACAGCCGCTCGATCGGGTTGAGATCCGGCGAATAGGAAGGCAGGTACATGATGCCGGCACCGCGCGCGGCGATCGCTTCGCGCACCCCGGCTACTTTATGGCTGGCGAGATTATCGGCGATTACGATATCGCCGGGCAGCAGCGTGGGCGCGAGGAACTGCTGCACCCAGGCCAGGAACGTGGCCCCGTCGATGGCGCCGTCGAGCACCAGCGGCGCCACCACCCGGTCGTGCCTGAGGCCGGCCAGAAACGTGGTGGTCTGCCAATGCCCGCACGGCACGTGGCCAAGCGCCCGCTCGCCACGCGGGGCGCGGGCGTAGGCGCGCGTCATGTTGGTCTTGGTCCATGTCTCGTCGAGAAACACCAAGCGGCTTGCGTCTAGTTTGCCCTGCCGCTCGCCCCACAGGCGGCGCGCTTCGGCAATATCGGCGCGCGTCTGCTCGGCGGCTTGGAGGCACTTTTTTTGCGCGTCAGGCCGAGCCGGCGCACGGTGTTCCACATGGTCGAGAGGCTGGCCGAGATGCCGAACTGGCCCAGCAGCCAAGCGCACAATTCAGCCAACGTGACGTCCGGACGTTCGCGCACCTGTGCCGCGATCGCCGCATGCTGCGCGGCCAGTTTGCGCGGCGTCCACGAGCGTTGCGGGCCGGGTGTCACGTCGCCCGCGTGGTCGCGGCGTTGCCGCACCTTCACCACGTAGGACGGGCTGACCCCAAACCGCTCCGCAGCTTCCCGTGCGCTCAGATCATCGGCCGCCAACACGCGATCGCGCAGGTCCTGCGCGTAAGCCTGCCCACGCCGCCACGCCATGTCATCCTCCGGTCAATGCCGGAAAGCGACGATTCACATGTACAGGCCGAGTCGGAAGCCCGGTTTTTCTGATTCTAGCCCGGTTGGAAATGCTCTAGCGAAACTCGAAAAATCGATCGGTATACACGGAGCCTTGAAAAATGGGTTTGGATCGATTTACGGCTATACAAGCGACGAGAACGGAATCCGACATCCACTCTTGGATGATCCGCGGGCCAATGTTGACGAAGCTGATGCGCTATTCATGATCGGAGCATGCGCAGCGTTCGTCTCATACATG
>DATANB010000115.1:0-3247 GCA_036266415.1 Bradyrhizobium sp.
CAACAAGGTCGTGGACGCCTGGTCGAAGTGCACCAAGAAGATCTCCGAAGACATGATGACGGAAATCTCCGCCGTTAAGAAGAATCCGAAAGGCGGCGAGGCCCAGATCAACTCGATCTTCATGATGTCGAACTCCGGCGCCCGCGGTTCGCAGGACCAGATGCGCCAGCTCGCCGGCATGCGCGGCCTGATGGCCAAGCCGTCGGGCGAGATCATCGAGACGCCGATCATTTCCAACTTCAAGGAAGGTCTCTCGGTGCTCGAATACTTCAACTCGACCCACGGCGCCCGCAAGGGTCTGGCGGACACCGCGTTGAAGACGGCGAACTCGGGTTACCTGACGCGTCGTCTGGTCGACGTGGCGCAGGACTGCATCATCACGGCCGACGATTGCGGCACCAAGCTCGGCATCAAGATGCGCGCCATCATCGATGCCGGCACGGTCGTTGCCTCGCTGGCTTCGCGTATCCTCGGCCGCACCGCCGGCGAGGACCTGCGCGATCCCGCGACCAACAAGATCGTGGTCAAGCGCGGCACGCTGATGGAGGAGAGTCATGTCGACGCGCTCCAGCAGGCCGGCATCCAGGAAGTCAAGATCCGCTCCGCACTGACCTGCGAACTCGTCAACGGCATCTGCGGCAAGTGCTACGGCCGCGATCTCGCCCGCGGCACGCCGGTCAACCACGGCGAAGCGGTCGGCGTCATCGCCGCCCAGTCGATCGGCGAACCCGGTACCCAGCTCACGATGCGCACGTTCCACATCGGCGGCGCGGCGCAGATCAACGAGCAGTCGTTCATCGAGTCGAATTTCGACGGCAAGGTGACGATCAAGAACAAGGCGATCGCGAAGAACGGCGAGGGTCATCTGATTGCCATGGTGCGTAACATGGTGGTCGCGGTGGCCGACGCTGACGGCACCGAGCGTGCGACCCACCGCATTCAGTACGGCGCGCGCATGCGGGTCGATGAAGGCGACATGGTCAAGCGCGGCCAGCGCATTGCTGAATGGGATCCGTACACGCGGCCGGTTCTGACCGAGGTCGAGGGCACCATCGGGTTTGAGGATCTGGTCGAGGGGCAGTCGATCTCGGAGACGCTCGACGAATCCACTGGTATCGCCAAGCGCGTCGTCACCGACTGGCGCACCTCACGCGGCGGGGCGGACCTGCGTCCGGCCATCGTCGTCAAGGGCAAGGATGGCAAAATCCTCAAGCTCGCGCGTGGCGGTGAGGCTCGCTACATGCTTTCGGTCGACGCGATCCTTTCGGTCGACGTCGGAGCGAAGGTCAAGACCGGCGATATCCTCGCGCGTATCTCAACGGAAAGCGCCAAGACCCGCGACATCACCGGCGGTCTGCCGCGGGTCGCCGAACTGTTCGAAGCCCGCAAGCCGAAGGATGCGGCGATCATCGCGGAAATCGCCGGTACCATCCGCTTCGGCCGCGACTACAAGAACAAGCGCCGCATCTCGATCGAGCCGATGGACAAGAACGAGGAGACACGCGAGTACCTGATCCCGAAGGGCAAGCATATCCATCTGCAGGACGGCGACATCGTCGAAAAGGGCGATTTCATCGTCGAGGGCAATCCGGCGCCGCACGACATTCTGGCGATCAAGGGCATCGAGGAACTCGCTGCCTATCTGGTCAATGAAATCCAGGAGGTTTACCGGCTGCAGGGCGTGCTGATCAACGACAAGCACATCGAGGTGATCGTTCGTCAGATGCTGCAGAAGGTGGAGATCACCGACCAGGGCGAGACCGACATGATCTCGGGCGAGCAGATCGACAAGATCGAGTTCGACCAGGTCAATGCCAAGGCCAAGGAAGAGGGCAAGAAGCCCGCCACGGGAACGCCGGTGCTGCTCGGCATTACCAAGGCGAGCCTGCAGACCCGCTCGTTCTTCTCGGCGGCGTCGTTCCAGGAGACCACCCGCGTGCTCACCGAAGCCGCCGTCAACGGCAAGGTGGACCCGCTGGAGGGCCTCAAGGAGAACGTCATTGTCGGCCGGCTGATTCCGGCGGGCACCGGCGCCTCGATGGCCAAGATCCGCGAAGTCGCCGTCAAGCGCGACAAGATGATCCTCGACGAGCGGGAGAAACAGGCGACCATCGTGCCTGCGGCCCCGGAAGTCGAGCCGCTGGCGCTGCCGCCGGCGGAATAAGCCGGGCGGTTAGGAGGTTAGGAAAAAGGCCGGCGGAAGCCGGCCTTTTTTGCGACATTTTGGCCGGTCTGGCGTTTGAACCTCGTTTGTTCATCTTTCCTTCAGGCTGAAAAGCGCTTTTGCTAGGACGGGATCCGCCAAAGCAGGCCCTCGGACTCGAAGCGAAGGCAGCGGCGGGTTGGCAGTTAAGACCATGCGCTAAATCAATTATTTGGAGCGCGATCGATGGCAAAGAGTGGATTTCACTTTTGCTGACGGCGCTCCAGGGCTGACGTAAGTACCGGATGCTCCGCAGGGGGCGGCGGGGGATCACGGAAAACAAATGTTGGATCTTGCAATCGTTGGCGGCGGGCCGGGCGGCCTGATGAGCGCCTGGTATCTCAAGAAGAAGCTGGGTGAGCTTTGCCGCGTCACCATCTACGAGGCCTCCGACCGGCTCGGCGGCAAGATACTGACGCGCAAGTTCGAGTCCGCGCCGGCGATGTACGAAGCCGGCGTCGCCGAGATTTACGACTACTCGATGACCGGGCCCGATCCGTTGCGCGAGCTGATCCAACATTTCGGCCTGCAGACCATTCCGATGGATGCCGAGCAGGTCCATCTCGATGGTGAGCTGCTGAACGACGTGCCGGGCATGCGACGCAAATACGGCGCCGGGACGGCCGAGGCGATCGAAGCGTTCCGCAAGCGCTGTACCGAGATGGTATCGCCGGCCGAATATTACGAAGGCGTCGGCGCCCACGATAACGAGCACCCCTGGGCGTACATCACCTGCGAGGAGTTGCTCGACAGGGAAGTGCGCGATCCCGTCGCCAAACGCTTCTTCAAGGTGATGGCGCGGTCCGATCTCGCTACCGAGAGCCATAACACCAACGGTCTGAACGCGCTGAAAAACTTCGTGATGGACGTCGATGGCTACATCGGCCTGTATTCGATCCAGAACGGCAACGAGCTGCTGATCGACTGCCTGCAATCCGAGGTCGACGCGGACATCCAGCTCAATCACCGGGTGCTCGCGGTCGGCAAGACCGCGGCCGGCCGCTATCAGCTCAACATGATGAACGGCAAGGGACCGGAGACAAA
>DATANB010000116.1:0-1799 GCA_036266415.1 Bradyrhizobium sp.
CATGCCTTCGTCTTCGAAGGCCTTGCAGTGCGGACAGGACAGAGAGCCGATCTCGATGAGCTTCACCTTCGCATTCGGGTTGCCCATCATGTAGCCGCCGGCAGAGGTTGCGTTGACGACGTCCGCCCAGGTGCCGCCCGGCGGGGGATTCGCCTGAGTGATACTGACCGTCTCGTTGGTCGCGGCGGGGCCGTTGCCGCCATCATTCTTGTTCTTGTTGCACGCGGCGAGCGCCAGCGCCGCCATTGCGCAGGTCAGGAGACTGGGGACCTTCATTCATTCGCTCCGGTTGATCGCGGGTATCGGATCGCCGCTCTCGCTGGAGAGCGACGGAGCACCGGTGCTAGCGGCAATTTGCGCGGCAAGCGACTCCAGGCATTGGCGAAGCTCGGGATCGGCTATTTCGCGCAAGCCTTCGCCCAGCTCCTTCGGCACGGGGCGAAGCTGCGGACGCTCGGGACGCGGAGCCGAGGCGGGGGGCTTGCCTTGCTTAAATACGATCCGGTTGACCGCCGCATAGCCGAAGAAACGGTTGACCCGCTCGACGATCATTGGAGTGAGATGTTGAATCAGCGGCGCGTGCGCTCCGTCGACGAGCAGGGTCAGCGCGCCTGCTGCTTTCTTGCCAGCCGGGAACTTGATCGATTCGGGCGACGAGACCCTGCCATACCGCTCGCCGACGATTTCGCTCCAGCGGCTGACGATCGAATGCTGGACGAAGCCGAAGCGCTTGAACGACCGCCCGCCGATATCGCCGACGAGGTCGCCGGCTGCGCGGGGCCGGCAGCTTCGCGGCGAATCCGGTTCGTTGTTCCTCTTCGACATCGTCGCTGAGCATGCCATAGCACCTAAGTGACCGCCAACGCCGCGAAGCGACTGATCGAACATTATGTGGATAACTTCAGGCGCCTGCCGTGGCGCTCGCCGCCCGGCAAGCCACCGCCCGATCCATACCGAGTATGGCTGAGCGAAGTGATGCTGCAGCAGACGACGGTGGCAACGGCGAAGCCCAGATTCGAGCGGTTCATCGAGCGCTGGCCCACAGTCGAGAGGCTAGCTGACGCGAGCGATGAGGAAATTCTCTCGGAATGGGCGGGCCTGGGCTATTATGCCCGAGCCCGCAACCTCATCGCCTGCGCTCGTGAAGTGGTGAAGCGCGGCGGTTTTCCCAGAACGGCAGCTGGCCTGCGCCGGTTGCCCGGAATCGGCGCCTACACCTCGGCTGCGATCGCCGCGATCGCCTTTGGCGAAAAGGCCGCGGCGGTGGACACGAACGTCGAGCGCGTGATCGCTCGCCTCTGTGGCCTCCGTCGTCCGGCGCGCGAGGAGGTCGGGCGGTTGACGCTGGACCTGATGCCAGAGGATCGGCCGGGCGATTTCGTCCAGGCGATGATGGACGTGGGCGCGACGATCTGCCGTCCGAAGAATCCGCACTGCGGCGAGTGTCCGCTGGCGGCTGATTGCATCGCCTTCGCTTCTGGCGAACCCGAGGCCTTTCCGCGGCCGCAACGGCGCGCAGCCCGTCCGCATAGGCACGGCATTGCTTACTGGACCGAGCGAGGCGGTTCGATCTGGCTGATCCGACGCCCGGCCAAGGGACTGCTGGGCGGAATGGCAGCCCTGCCCGGCACCGACTGGAGTGAATTCGGGCCTGAGCCCAATGCGATCGTGACGATTCGTCACGTCTTCACCCATTTCTCCCTCGACCTCGCGATCGTTGCCCAATCCGATCCGACAGGTGAAGGCTGGTGGCAGCCGCTCGACGCGATCTCCGAGGCAGGGCTTCCCACGCTGTACCG
>DATANB010000117.1:0-1652 GCA_036266415.1 Bradyrhizobium sp.
AGGTCTGGTTGTATCCGGCGGACAGCGCGCTTCCACTCGCGGCAGTTCGAGAGCCTATCCCCGGGATGGTGCGCCCAATCCCTGAGCCGTTCCCAACGATGCGTTTCAAAGGTCCGATCCGCGCCGGCTGGCCGGCCGTGGTATCGCTGACGCCGCGGCAGGCGGACGCCTTCGCCCGCGATCAAAGATTGAAGGATGTTCCGACGATCTGGCTGGTCACCCGCCAAAGCGGCATCTTCGATCCAGACGACGACGTTCCCAAGGCGCTTTCCCGGGTGCGAAGGCCGGGGGTTCTGATGCATTGGGGCTATATCGACGTGCGCCCTTATTACCGCCGCTGACCGTTTCGCCACCGTTCAATTGCCAGAAAGCTTGAATGATTTAGCACTTCCTCAATCTTGAGGAGGAGGCACTCATGAAGAAGCTGTTGATCGGCGGCGCAGTCGTCGCACTGGCCGTTGCTCCAGCGCTGGCTCAACCCGCGCCGCCAACTCCTCCCGGGGTCGCTCAGGGAACCGCTCCTCCGACGCGCCTTGCGCCGCTCGTCACACCGACCGAGCCGCATGTACGGATGATGGTGATGTCGGACCGAGTGATGACCCGCGACGAGGTCGTCCGGCGCGTTCGCGAGTTGTTTACGACGCTCGACACCAATCACGACGGTTTCGTCACCCAGGCAGAGGTGGAGGCCTTCCATCAGAAGCTCGCCGGAATGGGCGAGATGGGACGCGAGATGGCGGAGAAGGCGCGCGGGATGGCCGACATGGGCCGTGAAATGGCTCAGCGAATTCCCGAAGTCGCGATGCCCATGCCGGATCGCGCGGCGATGTTCGACAAGCTCGACGCCAACCACGATGGAGTGATCAGCCGCGATGAGTTCATGGCCGCCAAGCCCGAGCTCCGCCGAGAGCGCGTGATGATTATGCGGAGCGATGCAGCCGCTACTCCCAGTCAGGCGCCAATGCCGCCGATTGATGGCAACAAGATGGAATTCCGCTTTGAACAGCGGGGCGCGATGCACGGCGGAATGGGGATGCATCGGGGCATGGGTTTCGCCGGGCATCTGTTCGAGATGGCCGACACCAACCACGACGGTCGAGTCTCGCTGGCAGAGGCGGAGGCCGCGGCGCTGGCGCATTTCGACAAGGCCGATCTCAACCACGACGGCAAGATCACTCCGGAAGAACGGCAGCAGGCGCACGCGCTTCGACGGGAGCATCGCCCGAGCTAGAGCGATAAACTCACGGCTGTTGCATTCGACCGCGAACTGCCCCTACCAACAGCGTGCTCGGTAATGTCCGTTTTGGAGGTTATCGTCATGAGTAGAGTAGTCGTCGGCGGCCTGTGCCTTGCCGCCTCGTTCGCCGCCAGCGCGGCAGTCGCCGGACCCGATTCTTCTGCAACGTCCGTCTCACCCAAAGCCCACGCTCGCGGCAGCTTCTTCGCCGCTAGCCAGAATCGCACGGATGTGCCGGCGCATATCGAACGGCTCTTCAAGGAGCTTGATTCCAACCACGACGGGTTCGTCACAAAGGACGAGATCGCGGCGCAGCAGCAGCGGTTCGACGAGCGCGCGGCCAAGGCGGCGCCAAAGCGGGCCGAGAAGATGTTCGATCGCATGGACACCGATCACGACGGCAAGATCACGCAAG
>DATANB010000118.1:0-21337 GCA_036266415.1 Bradyrhizobium sp.
AACATGATCGTCCCCACCGCGATATCGGCGACGCCCAACGGCACCACGCGTCCGCAGGTGCGCATCGTCATCGTCGGTCATGTCGATCACGGCAAGTCGACCCTGGTCGGGCGTCTTTTGCACGAGACCGGCAGCCTGCCCGAGCGCAAGCTTGAAATGCTCAAAGCCGTGAGCGCGCGTCGAGGCATGCCGTTCGAATGGTCGTTCCTGCTCGACGCGCTGCAGACCGAGCGCGACCAGGGCATCACCATCGACACTACCCAGATCCGCTTCCGTACCGGGTCGCGCGATGTCGTGCTGATCGACGCGCCGGGCCACGCCGAATTCCTGCGCAACATGATCACCGGCGCTTCACAGGCGGACGGCGCGCTACTGATTATCGACGCGCTCGAAGGCGTCCGCGACCAGACCCGGCGTCACGGCTATCTGCTGCATCTTCTTGGCGTCAAACAGGTCGCGGTTGTCGTCAACAAGATGGACCGGGTCGATTTCAGCGCGGCGCGCTTTAAGAAAATCAGCCGTGAGATTTCCGCGCATCTGAGCGGCCTTGGCGTCACTCCATCCGCGGTGATTCCGATTTCAGCGCGCGACGGCGACGGCGTCGCCGCGCGCACGTCCCGGATCGGGTGGTACAGCGGGCCGACCGTGGTGGATGCGCTCGACGCACTTGAACCGGCGCGTCGGCTGGAAACGCTCGCGCTGCGGCTACCGGTGCAGGCGATCTATAAATTCGACGACCGCCGCATCGTCGCAGGCCGCATTGAATCCGGCAGTCTCGGCGCCGGAGATGAAATCGTCATCATGCCCGCGGGCAAGATTGCAAAAATCAGGACCGTCGAGGACTGGCCGGTGACGCCTGTCAAGGGACGCCAGAGTGCCGGACGATCGGTGGGCATCACGCTCGATCGCGAGCTGTTCATCGAACGCGGCGACGTGATCGCGCATCCCGGAAGCGGTCTGCGCGACACGCGGCGAGTTCGCGCGCGGGTTTTCTGGTTGCACGACAAGCCGCTGGCGACGGGCGCCTCGATTCTGGTCCGCCTCGGCACGCGGGAGACCCGCGCCACGGTCGTCGCGATCGAGAAGGCCGTCGATCCCGGCGAACTATCGAGCGTGGAGAATACGTCGATCGCGCGAAATCATGTTGGCGAAATCGACATTTCGCTGGCGCAGCCCATCGCCGCCGACCCCTACACCGACAATCCGCGCACCGGTCGGCTGGTGATCGAGGTCAATGGCCGCATTGCCGGCGGCGGACTGGTGCTCTCGATCGAGGCCGGACCACGCGCCATTCCCGTCGACATCGTGCCGGTGGAATCCGCCTTGCGCCCCGATGAGCGCTCGGCGCGTTATCGCCATAACGGCGCGGTGATCTGGCTGACGGGACTGCCAGCTTCGGGCAAATCGACGCTGGCGCGCGCGCTGGAGCGCAGGCTGTTCGGCAATGGCGGGTCGCCGGTGCTGCTGGATGGCGACACCTTGCGCGCCGGTCTCAATGGCGATCTCGGTTTCTCCGCGGCTGACCGCACCGAGAATATCCGCCGGCTGGCCGAGATCGCTACCCACCTGGCGCGCAACGGGCACGTCGCCATCGTCGCCGCGGTCTCGCCCTCGAGCGAAGACCGCGCCGCGGCGCGCCGTATCGCCGGCACCGCGTTTCGCGAGATCCATGTCGCGACGCCGGCGGAAGTGTGCGAGCGCCGGGATCCCAAGGGCCACTACGCCAAGGCGCGCGCAGGAACGCTTCCGGCATTTACCGGCATCGGCAGCGATTACCAGCCGCCCGCGCAAGCCGAACTGACGATCGACACCTCGACCTGCTCGGTTGCCGACGCCGCCGACGCGATTGAGTGGATGCTCGCCAAATCAGGCATTCTGCTCGACGAATTTGCCGAGCTTGCCGCCAATCTCTGAACGTTTGCAATCGGCAATCGAGGCCTGCCAAGGGCCTTCTCATCGCCCCGGCTTTGGGGCTAAAAGGGCCCCCGAACAGGCCCTTCGCGGGGCCCTTTTTGTCGTATTGGACCCCTGAAAACTGCGCGCTTGCGCGGTTTGCCGTGAGAAAAAATCCATCATGAATCGTATCGATGCCCATGGACTGAAGATCGCTCCCGTCTTGTTCGATTTCATCGCCAGGGAAGCCACACCCAAGACTGGAATTTCTCCCGACGCGTTCTGGGCCGGGCTCGCGGCCATCGTCCGCGATCTCGCTCCGAGGAATCGCCAACTGCTTGCGGTACGCGACGCCTTGCAGGCGAGAATCGACGGCTGGCACCGCGCCAACAAGGGCAAGCCGCAAGACATGACCGCCTATACGGCGTTTCTCAGGGAGATCGGCTATCTCCTGCCGGAGCCGGCGACGCAGAAGGTCGAGACCGCCAATGTCGACGAAGAGATCGGCAAGATCTGCGGGCCGCAGCTGGTCGTGCCCCTCACCAATGCGCGCTACGCGCTGAACGCCGCCAACGCGCGCTGGGGCAGTCTTTATGATGCTTTTTACGGCACCGATGCGATTCCGCACGAAGCGGGCGAAGGAAAGGGCTTCAACAAGGCGAGAGGCGACAAGGTGGTCGCGAAAGCAAAGGCCTTTCTCGATTCGGCCGTGCCGCTGGCGAGCGGAAGCCACACCGATGTAACCTCCTACAGCGTCATCGCCGGGCAGCTTGCCGTCAAACTGAAGAGCGGCAACGCCACCGCGCTGAAATCGAACGCGCAATTCGCGGGCTTCCGCGGCGAGGCGGCCGCGCCGACCGCGATCCTGCTGGTTAATAACGGCATGCATATCGAACTCAAGATCGACCGCAGCCACATGATCGGCAAGGACGATCCGGCCGGCGTCGCCGACGTGATTCTGGAAGCGGCGGTCAGCACGATCCTCGACATGGAAGACAGCGTTGCGGCGGTCGACGCCGAAGACAAGGTGCTGATTTACCGCAATACGCTGGGCCTGATGGACGGCACGCTGTCCGCCGATTTCGAGAAGGGCGGCAAGACGCTGAAGCGCGCGCTCAACCCCGACCGCGTCTACAAGACGGCGGACGGCAAGGAGCTCAGGCTGCACGGCCGCAGCCTGCTGCTGATGCGCAATGTCGGCCATCACATGTTCACCGACGCCGTGCTCGACTCGGCCGGCGCTGAGATTCCGGAAGGTCTGCTCGATGCCGCGGTCGCCGGTCTGCTCGCGATCCACGATCTCAAGGGCAACTCGAGAACGAAGAACAGCCGCGCCGGCTCGGTCTATATCGTGAAGCCGAAAATGCACGGTCCGGACGAGGTCGCGCTGACCTGCGAGCTGTTCGGCCGGGTCGAGAAGATGCTGTCGTTGCCCGACAACACCATGAAGGTCGGTATCATGGACGAGGAGCGACGCACCACGGTCAACCTCAAGGCCTGCATTCAGAGCGCCCGGCAGCGCATCGTGTTCATCAACACCGGCTTCCTCGACCGCACCGGCGATGAGATCCATACCTCGATGGAAGCGGGCCCGATGATCCGCAAGAACGACATGAAGGCGCAACCGTGGATCAAGGCCTATGAGGACTGGAACGTCGACATCGGCCTGATCGACGGCCTGCCCGGCCATGCCCAGATCGGCAAGGGCATGTGGGCCGCGCCGGACAAGATGGCCGACATGCTGATGCAGAAGATCAGCCATCCCCAGGCCGGCGCCACCACCGCCTGGGTACCCTCACCGACCGCGGCCACGCTGCACGCGCTGCATTACCACCAGGTCAACGTGCTGGCGCGCCAGCAGGAACTGGCGAAGGGCGGCCCGCGCGCAAGACTTTCCGATATCCTCACCATCCCGGTGTCGCAATCGAACTGGGCGCCTGACGATGTGAAGCAGGAGATCGACAATAATTGCCAGGGCATCCTCGGCTATGTCGTGCGCTGGATCGACCAGGGGGTCGGTTGCTCCAAGGTGCCTGACATCCATGACGTCGGACTGATGGAAGACCGCGCCACATTGCGTATCTCCAGCCAACACCTGGCGAACTGGCTGCATCAGGGCGTCGTCACCAAAGACCAGGTTATGCAGTCGCTGAAACGCATGGCGGTTGTGGTGGATGGACAGAACGAGGGCGATCCGCTGTACCGGCCGATGGCGCCGGGCTTCGACGGCACAGCGTTCAAGGCGGCCTGCGATCTCATCTTCAAGGGACGCGAGCAGCCCAACGGCTACACCGAGTTTATCCTGACGGCGCGGCGCCGGGAGGCGAAGGCGGCCGGCTAATCCAAGGGAGAGCTGGAACGTTTGAGTTGCCAGTCCGTTGAACGCCCATCTCATTGCAAAGAGGAGATGGCGATGGATTGGAACCGGGTCGAAGGTAACTGGAAGCAGTTCAAGGGCGCCGCCAAGGAAAAATGGGGCAAGCTCACCGACGACGATCTCAACGTGATCGAGGGGCGCCGCGAGCAGCTCGAAGGCAAGCTGCAGCAGCGCTACGGCTTCGCCAAGGAACAGATCCACAGGGATGTGGATGACTGGTTCAAGACGCTCAAATAGGTGTTGCGCGAGCCCCCAAGCAAAAGCCCCGGCATCCCGCCGGGGCTTTTTGCTGAGGCGCCGCGCGCGCTAGAACACCGCGATGTATTTCAGCAGCGAGATCACGCCTAGGATGATCACAACCACGCGCGCGATTTGCCTGGCGCGGCCGTCGATCGGCAACAGGTTGATGAGATAGAGAATGAGAATAACGACAAGAAATGTGACAAGTGCACCTACAAGCATGCGAAAATCCCCCCGAAGCGTGCGAGAAGCGATGTCGATGTCAGGGTAACGCGTCACTGCTGGTTCGGTTCCCACCGGGGAACCGTGGCCGCCAAGCGGTATCCGCGTTCCGGCCGCCGGCGGCCCGTCAATCCGACGCCACGACCGGCACCCGCCGATAGTGCGAGAGCACCGACTTCGGGGCGGGCGAGAGATTCAAACTCGCGCCACGTCGATCGGCGCTTCGGCCGGCGATCAACAACCCGTTGGCGCCGGCGACAAGGTCACCCTTGCGCAGCGTCGGATCGTTTTCGATTCTGACCGGCGCGAGGCCGATCTGGTCCTTGCCGTTACAGGTGCATCCCGCCACGATCTCGTTGCGATAGCGAAACGCATTCGGCAGTTCCGAGTATGGTTTTCCGCCCTCGGTCGCGGCATTGTCGATATTGCCGCCGTAGACCACCTTGGTTTCGCTAGCCGGGCAGAAGCTGTTGCACGAGGCCGCCCGGCTTTGGTTGTCGGATGCCGATATCGGGAAATAGCGACCGTCGCAGGTACGCACGCAGAAGGCCTGGGAGCCGCCATAGGTTAGTATGCGTGGTCCCGGGACTTCGCTTTGCGGAACGACGGGACCGCCCTCGCTCGCAAACGGCAGCCGGATCATCTCGGGAGCATGCGGCCGGCCGCCTCCGAACCCGCCGAACAGCGCGGAGAGAAAATCCTCGGCTTGCGTCGCGGCGGGGACCAACGTCAGCACGCAGATCGCCGCCGCTGCGCCCAATACCGCCCGTTTGGCTGATCTCCGGAACATGAGATTGGACTCCGTGGCCCGAGTTTCGTCCGTCAGCGCAGCGACGATGTCGAAAGGTTCATCGCCTGACGGCCGGTGGACACCATCCCTCTGGCCTCGAGGTGCGGCGAATTCTTCGCCAGCACCACGACCCTGGTGCCGACATTGACGCGGCTGAACAGGTCGGCGACGTCTTCATTGGTCAGGCGGATGCAGCCCGAGGAAACGAACTTTCCGATGGTCGAGGGATTATTGGTGCCGTGAATCCGGTATTCGCTGGAGCCAAGATACATGGCGCGCGCCCCCAGCGGGTTGCCGGGACCGCCGGCCATGAAACGCGGCAGATAGGGCTGGCGCGCGATCATCTGCGCCGGCGGGTGCCAATCCGGCCATTCCGCCTTGCGGCTGATGGTCTGTACGCCGGCCCAGGTAAAGCCTTCGCGGCCGACGCCGACGCCGTAGCGGATGGCGCGGCCCTGGCCGAGCACGTAATAGAGCGCGGTGTTGCCGGTATCGATGATGATGGTGCCGGGCGCTTCGCGGGTATCGAGCGACACGATGGTCCGCCGCAGCCGCTCGGGGAGCACGCTGGCGTCGCCGTCGTCTGTCAGCGAGGGCTCGCCCGGCGCCACGATGATGTTGTCCGACGGGAATGCGCTTTGCGGCGCGGCAGCGTAGCCAAGCACCTGGGCGCTCGCCGCACCGGTGAAAATCACCGGCGCTATCAACAATGCACCGGCGAGAACAAGCGCGTTGGTCACGCGCGGAGATGGCCTGCGATTGGTTGCGAATGTCTGTGTCATGATCTGCCCCGATGCGATGCGCATCACGCTGATGCTTCTGATCGGGTCAACTTGTCCGGGGCTCTGCGGTTCCATTGTCGCTGAAAGATAGTGCCCAGCGCCGGTCAATCGGACGTGCATCTCACGTCTGCGCGATGGAACTTTTGGCGGCTCGGCTGCTTGTTGTTGCGATCCGGTTCGCAAGCAGCGACCTTTGCGCCAGCCATATCAGCCCGGACGTGGGGATAGCCAGTTGCGTGTCATTCCCAACGAAGCTGCGCCTTCCAACAACGAGGCGACCGGCACGCCGTTGCCCGACAGCAGAAGCGAACTGCCGCCGGTGATCCGCCGTGCGGAGGTCGTTGCCTTCGCGCTCGTCTCGCTTCTGGTTATCAGTATCGTCGCCGTTCTCTACGTTGGGAAAGCCTTTTTTCTGCCGGTCGTGACGGCGTTCGTGGTCGGCACCATGCTGGCGCCGGCCGCAGGATACCTCGAGCGGCGCCGAATTCCCCGCGCCGTAGCTGCCGTGCTGATCGTGAGTGCGGTCGGCGCCGGCATGGCCTTTGTCGTCGGCCTGATCTCTTCGCCCCTGATGCAATGGAGCAACCGGCTGCCGGAGCTGGGATCGATGCTGAAGGACAAGCTGCACGTGTTCGACCGCCCGCTGCTGCTTTGGCAGGAACTCCAGAGCATGGTCGGCGGATCAGACGCACTTTCTGCCGCGCCGTTCCAGATGCCGAAATTCGACTGGGTGCAGCCGGCGCTTGAATTCCTGTCGCCGACCTTCACCGAGTTTCTGCTGTTTTTCGCAACCCTCGTGCTGTTCATCGCGAGCTGGCGAGACCTGCGCCGCGCGCTAATCATGAACTTCGGCGACCACGCCGCGCGGCTGCGGACCTTGCGGATCCTCAACGAAATCGAGGAGCAGCTCGGCGGCTATCTGCTCACCGTGACCATGATCAATCTCGGCGTCGGCGCCGCGACCGGTATCATCTGCGCGGTCACCGGCATGCCCAATCCCGCCGGGCTTGGCGCGCTGGCCGCGACGTTGAATTTCTTTCCGATTATCGGCCCGGTTGCGATGTTCGTGATCCTGACGGTGGTCGGGGTGATCGCGTTCTCCACGCTTGGCGCGGGTCTGGTCGCCCCGCTGGCCTTTGTCGGAATTACCTTCCTGGAAGGCCATTTTGTCACACCCACCATCATCGGCCGCCGGCTCGAGCTCAACGCGCTCGCGGTGTTCATCGCGCTCGCCTTCTGGACCTGGCTGTGGGGACCGATGGGAGGCTTCCTGTCGTCGCCGCTTCTGATCGTGGCCCTCATTCTCAAGGAGCACCTGATGCCGGTGGACTCGCCGCAACTGCCCCCGGACTGATCCGAGATTCGGAACTTCCGGCGAAGCGAAACGTTTGTGCATCGGGTAATTTTGGTTTTCGGGAGCTTTTGATGTCGAGTACGGATGGCGAAATCGGAATGCGGAATCTGACGGATAAAGCGACCTATGAACGTCTCGAAAAGGATGTAGCAGCCGTGAAAAACGATATTTCGGCCCTGACCGACCAGATCACCGACGCGCTCAACAGTTTCGCCGGTACCGCCAGGAAGCAGGCGCGACGCGGCTACAATGAGGCCCGCGCCAATGTCGATTCGGCGGTCGACGACATGTCGGAGCGCGGCAGCGCCATGATGGATGCGGCGCAGGATGCGGCCAGTTCGATCGAGGAAACGCTGGAGGACGTCATTACGCAGCGTCCGCTCGCGACCGTCGGGCTGGCGCTCGGCCTCGGCTTCCTGATTGGCGTGACGTGGCGCCGATAGAGCATTTTCAAGTGAGTGGCTTAAGCCGTCGAGACGGCGCGGAGCCTATCCTCGGGCAGCACTTCACGCGAACCTGTTGGCGCCTCCCCGGGGTGGGGTCTTAAACCCTGATGGCGAGGCGGCAGAACCGCCGGTCTCGAACCGTGAGGCCAGTTGTTTTGCCGGCATTGTCCTGAGCGAGGTTTTCAGATGTTTGCGCGCATGATCGATAATTTCAAGGACTCCACCGGCACCGCCCTGCGGCTGACGTCGCTGGCGGCGGCAGCCGCATTCGCCCTGTTGGTCACCACATCGTTTCTTTGCGCCGCGGCTTTTGTCTTCGTGCTCGAGAGGTATGGACTGCTGCAGGCCTGTCTTGCCGGCGCCGGCGTGTTCTTTATCGTCACTGTGATCGCAGCCGGCTGCTACATGCTGCGCAAGAATCAGGTTAAGAAAGAGCTCAGGGCGCGCGAGGCCGAGGCCGCCAAATCGGCCGCGCATACCGCTCTGGCCGACCCCATGCTGGTTGCCGCCGGCATCCAGGTGATCCGCGCCATCGGCATCAAGAAACTAATCCCGATCCTCGCGGTCGGTGGTCTCGCTCTCGGATTGTTGGCGAACCGCAATGCGCAAACCGGTGAAACGCCGGCTGAGTGAGCGCTCCATGTCCTCCCCACCTCGTGCGCAATGGCGCTCGGGCGCGGCGACGCAGTGCCGGGCAACTTCGGCAATGGCGCTCAGGTCACGCAGCGGCCGGGTTGAAGCAGTTTGGCCACCTCGGTCAGCACGCTGACGACGGGCTCGCATGCGACCGTCCGCTTGCCATTCCCTGATTTCAACCACGAGGGCGCGGAAGCGCCGCTGCGGCCTGCTTGCGCCACGGGAACGCGGATCAGGACCGACGTATCGGCAAGACCATCCGGCTGAACCGAAATTGTCCGGGTCGGCACATCGGAGCGAGCATTATCGGCGGCACGATCGGCCTTGGTGGCGCGGTTGATCGCGGTCGAAGGAACGCTCCAGGGATTCTGCAAGCCTGCGGTGAGATCGCGACCGGCCGCCAGCGGTACGGCGCCAAGCGTCAGCGTAACCGCGATCGCAGCGACAATTCCCCGGGATTTCTGTGACATGATCGTTCGTCCCTCGCCCCATGGCGATCGGGAGAACAACGCGAGGGAACCGGCGCGGTTCGCAAGCCGGCTAATCACTTAACCGTGTGCAAAAAAATTTTGAGCGGGGTGGAACGAGTCCCCGGGCCTGAGAGTCATCCCGGCAGCCGGTTATCCCCCCTGCCCCATTGACCGGTGACGTAGGGCGCGGCTGTGGTGATGCCAGCCGCGCCCTGCTTTTATCTATTATCTACGAGCGGCGCGCGCTCATGCCGAGATGGCTGACGGTGGCTTTTGACGGGCTGACGGTAGCCGGTGCGGGAACCCGTCGGGCTTGGCGCTTCCATGCCTCGATGGCGACCGCGAGCGAAACGATCGCCCAGAACACCGGATATTCGTAGCCGCCGGTATTCCAGGTCCAGCCAAAGCCTTTCACCACCTGCAGAGAGTAGACCGCGATTGCCAGCAGCGCACATGCGCCCAGAGCGGCAAAGCGCGTGCCGATGCCAAGCACCAGCGCCACCCCAACCGCGGTTTCCGAAATCGCTGCGATGTAGACCCATAGTTCGGGCGGATGGAAACCGGCTTTGGCGAAAAAGCCGACGGTGGCCGCCGATACTGTGCCTGCGGCGAATTTCCCCAGAACGTGGGGAAAGAGAAACAGGCCGCAGATGATCCTGAGAATATTGAGCCCGTTGGTCAGGTCGAAATTACTGGCTTGGATACGAAAATCTTCCTTGGTCGGCCACATGGTGAATTTTCCCTCGTTAAATGATCCGGTGGGAGAATATCGCCGGGCAACCGTGCTCGTGCGTTGCGGCAGATCAAGAAAATCCATCCGGGTTCGCGCATCTGCTCCGCGCGGGGCGCGCAACAGCGCAAAAACCCGGCGCGCCCCCCGCGCCCCTATCCCGTATTGCTTATTTGGTCCCCGGCCATGACAAAAGGCGATGAGGGGACCTAATCCTGGCGGGCCTTTTCTTTCGCCGCGCGATGCAGGTGCCGATAGGTGCCGTCGAACACGGTATCCGTCGACGACGTCCACTCGGTCCCGCCCGACAGCGCCGGCCGGCTGTGATAGATGCGCCGCGCCTGCAGCTCGCGCTCGGCCGCTTCCTCCTCGCCCATTTGCTCGAGTTCGAAACGGGCTTCCTCGGGGATCACGATGATCTGCGCGAACGGCTCGTTCGGCCTGAAGATGTGGGTACGGCCCTCTGCCGGCGCCTTGAAAACGCAAAAGAACATCATCGGCCACCAATTTCGCAGCAGCGCCGGAACAACGATCGGCACGGTGTCGGTGCGGTCGGTATAGAATCGCGGGTGCGGTTCGGTGCGAATCGCCATGCCCTTTTCGACCTTGAGATCGAGCAAAATCTGGTAGGTGTAAAAATGATCGCCGAAATTCCGGAACGGCGGCCATTGCAACCCGCCGTCCGGCGGCGGTCCCCAGTCTCCCTGCAATATCAAACGGCCATCCCTGGTGCTGACGTGCAGCTCATTGTCGTAGGGGTAAAACAGTTCGATTCCGTATTGCGCGCCCTCCGAAAAGGGAACGCAATGCCACACCTGTTCGCGCGAACCATTCGCGCGGGGTTCGCGTTTTCCCGCCCATCCGGGAATCTCGAGTCTGGTTCGCCGCGGCGCGAGCCGCGGGTCGTTCAAGCGGTATTTGACCTTGTCCATGAAATCTCCAGGTTGGTCTTCCCAGGAACTCGAACGGGCGCCCGCCGCAACGGTTCCATTTCGCGGAATCGGAAAATCATGTGAAAGCGCCTTTGCGCATTCAGCGGCGGGTTTGACCCCATCCGATCAAGTCTTTATAGCTTTAGAACTGTTCTAAAATATCTCCCAGGAACACCCTAATGAAGAATTTCGCCGATTTGACCGAGCGCGAAGTGCTGGCAGTTGCGATCTCCGCGGAGGAGGAAGACAGCCGCATCTATATGAGCTTCGCGGAGGATCTGACCGAGCGCTATCCGGAATCGGCCAAGATATTCGAGGAGATGGCGGAGGAGGAAAAGGGCCACCGCCACATGCTGCTGGAAATGTACGAAAAACGTTTCGGCCACAACCTTCCGCCCATTCGCAGACAGGACGTCAAGGGATTTTTGCGCCGCCGCCCGATCTGGCTGACCAAGAACCTGTCGCTCGACACCATCCGCAAGGAAGCGGAGACGATGGAGTTCGAAGCCGAGCGGTTCTACGTCAAGGCGGCCGAACAGACCCAGGATGTCGGTGTCCGCAGGCTGCTTGGCGATCTTGCGGAAGCGGAAAAAAGTCACGAGAACGTCGCGGCAAGGCTGACCGACAAGATTCTCAGTCCGGACGTTCGCGAGCAGGAGGACAAGACCCGCCGGCGCGTGTTCGTCCTGCAATATGTGCAGCCGGGCCTCGCCGGATTGATGGACGGCTCGGTGTCGACGCTGGCGCCGCTGTTTGCTGCCGCCTTCGCGACCCATCATAACTGGCAGACGTTTCTGGTCGGACTGGCCGCCTCGATCGGCGCCGGCATCAGCATGGGTTTTGCCGAAGCGCTGTCCGACGATGGATCGCTGACCGGTCGCGGTTCGCCCTGGCTGCGCGGCGTAACCTGCGGGTTAATGACCACGCTCGGCGGTCTCGGCCACACCATGCCCTATCTGGTTCCGGATTCCTGGGCCAATGCGTTTTGGATCGCGACCGCAATCGCGGGCGTCGTGGTGTTCTTCGAGCTATGGGCCATCGCCTACATTCGCGCACGCTATATGGACACACCGTTCCTGCATGCGGTTTTCCAGATCGTGCTCGGCGGCGCCATCGTGCTCGCGGTCGGTATCCTCATTGGAGCGGCCTAGAAGGCGTTGCGGCGACGATGAAGCGCCGTTTAACCCTCACTGCTGCCTTTCGCTTTGAACCAACCCACCGGAACGCCGGCAACGCCCAAGGATCCTTGATGACCGCTCGCTTGCAATATGGTCCTACCGCAAAAATCTTCCACTGGCTGATCGTGGCGCTGCTGCTCGTGCAATACTCGATCGGCTGGCTGATGCCGGACATTCATCGCGGCGACAAGCCCGGCGCCGCCATGACGCTCCATATCTCGGTCGGATTGACCGTGCTGGTGCTGATCGTCTTGCGGTTCGCGTGGCGGTTTGGCCACCCCGTTAGCCCCGAAAGCTCGCTGCCACCCTGGCAGCGACTGAGCTCGGAAGCTGTGCACTGGCTGCTGTACGCGCTGGTGCTGGCCACGACCTTTACCGGTTGGCTGTTCGCCTCGTTTCGCGGCTGGTCGACGTCTTACTTCTTTTTCGCGCCGATGCCGATGCTGGCGTCTGACAATGCTGCCGCCGGCAAGGCCATCGACGGCTTGCATCAGGCGATGGAATGGGCGCTGCTAGCGCTAATCTGCATCCACGTCGCCTCCGCGCTGGTCCACATCCTCATCTACCGCGACCGTATCATGCAGCGGATGCTGCCGGGATAGAAGGTCGCCGGCAGCAATAGAAGCGCAGCCAACAGCGTCATTGCGAGCGAAGCGAAGCAATCCACGGGCCGGTAGGGAGAATGGATTGCTTCGTCGCGGAGCCTGTCATCGGGCGCGCGTTCGCGCGACCCGTTGGCTCCTCGCAATGACGGATGACGCGAAACAGTGGAGAAAAACGATGAGAAATGATCTCGCAGAGCTGACAGCGCTAAACCTGGACTATGTCGCCGCGGTACAGAATTGCGACGTGAAGAGGTTCGAGGAAATCCTCGCCGAGGAATTCTATTGCTCCAATCCGGACAAGTCGCTGGTAGATCGGTCAGGCTTTCTCAGGCAGACCGCGATACCCGTGACGATCCGGAATCTCGAAGCCCGTGACGTCAGGATTCGCCTGATGGGCGATTTTGCGATCATCCATGCCGCCACGCGGTATACGACGGCGGACGGTCAACAGGCCTCGGGCCGCTACACCGACGTCTGGGCATGGCAGAACGGCCGCTGGCTTGCAGTGTCGGCGCACGTGTCGCGGTAGAGGCGCGAGTCTCTCTTCATCCCTCCCCCGCGCTCGCGGTGGGGACGACCGGAGCGAAGCGGAGGCCCAGGTGAGGGATCTATCCGCGAGTGCGCTCCTGCGGATAGACCCCCACCCGACATATCTTTCGCTGCGCTCACGATGTGCCACCCTCCCCACCGCAAGCGCGGGGGAGGGATTAGCCTCACGCATCGAACACGATCACGCTGCGCACGGTCTTGCCCGCCTTCATCGCGGCAAAGCCCTCGTTGATTTCAGACAGTTTCAGCTTCGCCGAGATCCAGTCTTCAAGATGCAACCTGCCGCGCATGTAGAACTCGATCAGCCGCGGCATGTCGAGCCGGAAATGGTTCGAGCCCATCGACGAGCCCTGGATCTTTCGCTCCCGCAGGAAATCAAAACCGTGCAGCTCGATCTTTTGGCCGAACGGAATCATGCCGACGATGGTCGCGGTGCCGCCGGGCGCCAGCATCGCGAAGGCCTGCTCCGCGGTCTCCTTGCGGCCCAGCACCTCGAACGAATGATGTACCCCGCCGCCCGTGAGATCGCGCACCTGCTGCACCACGTCGCCGTTGCGGGGATCGATGATGTCGGTGGCGCCGAGTTTGGTCGCCAGTTGCAGCTTCGCCGGATTGGTGTCGACCGCGATGATGCGGCCGGCGCCCGCGATCTCGGCGCCATTGATCGCGGCCATGCCGACGCCGCCGCAGCCGATCACCACCACGCTCTCGCCGGGCGCGACCTTCGCGGTGTTGACGACCGCGCCGTAGCCGGTGATGACGCCGCAGCCGATCAAGGCCGCGAGATCGAGCGGCATCTCCTTGCGGATTTTGACGATGGCGTTTTCGTGCACCAGCATCTGCTCGGCAAAGGACGACAGATTGAGGAACTGGTTCAGCTTCTCAGAGCGAGCCCATGACAGCCGGTTGGAGACCCCCGGCATCAGCTTGACCGTGGTGTCGGTGCAGAGCACCGGCCGGCCGGTGGTGCAATTGTCGCAGGTGCCGCAGAATACCGACAGACACGTGACGACGTGATCGCCGGGCTTTACATAGGTCACGTCGGAGCCGACCTGCTCGACGACGCCAGCCGATTCGTGGCCGAGAACCGCCGGCAGCGGGTGCGGGTAAAGCCCCTCCATGAAATGCAGGTCGGAGTGACAGAGGCCGGCGACTGAAGTGCGGATCAGGACCTCGCGGGGACCGGGCTTCTGCAGGCTGACGTCCTCGATCACCAGAGGCTTGTTGACTTCATGCAGGACGGCGGCCTTCATCGGCGCTTCCTCTGTTTATGTTGAAGCTCTTGAAACGCGGGAGGTGAGCTCCCTCTCCCACAGGGGGAGAGGTAAGATCAGGGACGCGACATTCTGATACGGATACATGCAACGGAGCTTACGCCGCGGGAAGCAATTCGCCAACCTCGACCATACCGACGGCGCGCTCGCGAGCAGATGATCAGTGATGGCGCGCTGCCCGAATTTTCCGTGAGCCGGAAAGCGCCCTTGCGTTCTAGATGGCGTTTTTAGATGATATAGATCATGTCAGGATGAAGTAGGCGATAAAGCCGCCAAAAGACCTATCGGGAGGAACCCTCATGGGGGGCGATTATCGCATCATCGGCGCCGAGATGTCGCCCTACTCGGTCAAGTTACGCTCCTATTTTCGCTACAAGGCCATCCCGCATCAATGGGTTTTACGGAACGCGGCGAGCCAGGCGGAATACGAGAAATACGCCAGGATGCCGATCATTCCGCTGGTGGTTACGCCCGAAGGCACCGGCCTTCAGGACTCCACGCCCGTTATCGACGCGATGGAAAAGCTCTTTCCGGAGCCGTCGATCCATCCCGATGACGCCGTCGCAAGCTTCGTCTCGGCATTGATCGAGGAATTCGGCGACGAGTGGGGCAACAAATGGATGTTCCACTACCGATGGGCCCGCGACGTCGATCAGATCAGCGCTGCCGGCCGCATCGCGCGGATGCGCGGACCGGCGGCGGACGAGGAAAAACACGTCACTTTCGCCGGCCAGGTTCGGGCCCGCATGGTCGAGCGGGTATGGTTCGTCGGCTCCAATGCCCAGACGGCGCCGCAGATCGAGGCCGGCTTTATCGATATGCTGGGACTGCTGGACGTCCATCTCGCTGATCGCCCCTATCTGTTCGGTGGACGACCCGCATTCGGCGACTTTGGTCTCTGGGGACAGATTTACGAAATGTGGACCGATCCGACCGCGGGCGCCATCATCGGCGGCGGCGCGCCGCATGTGCTCGACTGGGTGCACCGCATGCTGTGGCCGAAGGCTGAAGGCAGGTTTGAAGCCTGGTCGAAGCTTGAGCCGACCCTGATGCCGATCCTGACCCGGCAGGTTGGCGCGCAGTTCATGCCGTGGAGTTGCGCCAACGAAAAGGCGCTGGCCGAGCAGCGGGAAGAATTCAGCGTCACGCTCGGCGGCAAGGTCTGGACCCAGAAACCGCAAAAATATCACGCGCGTTCGCTCGGCATGCTGCGCGCCAAATATGCCGCCGCGGCGGACAAGGCCAGGCTCGACCCCGTTCTGGAGCAAGCGGGCTGTCTCGCCGGATTGCGCGGCTGAAACGTCAAGGGAAAGGGAAGCGCTCATGGAAATCCCGAAATACAAGATCGCCCTGATTGTCGGCGCCGGCGCGGGGCTGAGTGCGTCGCTGGCGCGGCTGTTCGCGGCGCAAGGCATCCGCGTTGCGCTGGCCGCGCGCCAAATCGAAAAGCTTGGCGCGCTCTGCCGCGAGAGCGGGGCCCGCGCCTTTGCCTGTAACGCCACCGAGCCCGACGACGTCGAACGCCTGTTCGGTCTCGTCGAGCGCGAGATCGGCACGGCCGATGTCGTCGTCTATAACGCCAGCGCGCGGGCGCGCGGCGCCTTCGCCGACCTGGTGCCCTCGGAGGTGGCGCAGGCGATCGCGGTCAGCGCGTTCGGCGGCTTTCTGGTGGCGCAGCAGGCGGCAAAGCGGATGCTGCCAGGCAGGCACGGCGCGATCCTATTCACCGGGGCATCCGCGAGCGTCAAGGGCTACCCGCAATCCGCGTCCTTCGCGATGGGCAAGTTCGCGCTGCGCGGCCTGGCGCAGAGCATGGCGCGCGAATTGTCGCCGCAAGGCATTCACGTCGCGCATTTCGTCATCGACGGCGGCATTCGCAGCGCCGCGCGCAACGAGGCGCCCGACCGCCCGGATTCGATGCTCGACCCCGACGCCATTGCCTTGAGCTACTGGAATGTGCTGCAACAGCCGCGCAGCGCCTGGACCTGGGAGCTGGAATTGCGGCCCTGGGTGGAGAAGTTTTAGCAATTGCCATTGTGAGGAGCCAACGGGTCGCGCGGATGCGCGCCCGATGACAGGCTCCGCGACGAAGCAATCCAGTTTTGTGACCCAAGATGGATTGCTTTGCTGCGCTCGCAATGGCGGAAAGAAGAATTACAATGGGGGGAACATGACCGCCGAAATCACCATCGACACCGGCACCGGCGAACTCTTGTGCGCGATCCGCGACCGCGTCGCCATCATCACGCTGAACCGCCCCGAGGTTCGCAATGCGCTTTCCGACGAGCTGACGCCGGCGTTGCGCACCATGATCAAGACCTGCGGCGAGAATCCGCAAGTCGGCGTGCTCTTGATCACCGGCGCCGGCACCGCCTTCTGCGCCGGGGGCAACGTCAAGGGCATGGGCGCCCACCGCGACAGGAAGAAGCTGGAAATGCCCTATGAGGAGAAGGTCGCCGACCTGCAGGAACGCCAGCGCCTCTTGACCGGCGCGCTGATCTCGGTGCGCAAGCCGACCATCGCGGCGCTGCCCGGCCCCGCGGTCGGCGCGGGCCTCGCCATCGCCATGGCCTGCGATATCAGGATCGCCGCGCAATCGGCCTTCATTTCCACCGGCTATCTGCGGGTGGGCCTGAGCGGCGACTATGGCATCGCCTGGCTGCTGACGCGGCTGGTCGGGACCTCGCGGGCGCGCGAATTGATGTTCACCGCCGACAAGGTCGATGCGACGAGGTGCGAGGCGATCGGCCTCGTCAACCGCGTGGTGCCGGACGACAGGCTGCAGCAGGAGGCGTTTGCGCTGGCAAAATCGATAGCGGAAGGCCCGACCATTGCGCTGCGCTACATGAAGGACAATCTCGACGAAGCCCTGATGTTCGATTTCGCCACCGCCCGCGACCATGAGGCCGAACGACTGGTCCGCACCACCCTGACCGCCGATCACCGCGAGGCGGTGCAGGCTTTCATCGAGAAGCGGAAGGCGGCGTTTACCGGGAAATAGTAGACCCTCATGGTTAGGAGGCGCGTTTGCGCCGTCTCGAACCATGAGGCCCTTGGCCCATCCTTCGAGACGCCGCGCAAGCGCGGCTCCTGAGGATGAGGATCAAACTGCGGCCTGAAGAGCAAAGCCTTGCGCCGCGAGCCGCCAGCTGGCGCAGGGAATTTCCTTGGGCACTGAGTCGACATGCTTCTCGAAACGAACCAGCTTCCAGTCGTTGGTATTGCGCGTGAAGGCGAAGCCGGATTTACGGGCGAGCGCGATCATGGCCTCGTTGGAGCGCAGGGTATCGCCGAACAGCCGTTTTGAGCCGAACGCGGCGGCGCGGCATTCCAGATTCCTCAGCAAGGCCGAACCGATACCCTGGCCCTGCCAGCGGTCGTCAACCGACAGTCCGAATTCGAAGCTGCCGGTATCGGCGTCGAAGGCGTAGCGGGCTTCGCCGACGATGGTCTCGAAGCCATCAATCATCATGGTCGCGATCACGCTGAAGCGCTCGTCCTCGCCGACATGAATAAAATCCTCGAGAAGCGTATGCGGCAATTCGCTGATGGCGCCGAGGAAGCGGTTGTAGCGGGAGCGGGTCGTGAGCGACCGGATGTAGCCCTGCAGCGCGCCGGCGTCGCCGGGCTCGACAAAGCGAACCTTCAACGACTTTCCGCTGCGCAGTCTGAGGACGTCGGAATACTGCCGCAGGTCATCAAAACGGAGCGTGGTCATGGCAGGCTCCCATGGTTTCACGTTAGAGGCGATGGCCCGCGTCCCTCTCAAGAGGCGGCGCCGGCCGGGGCGGCTGCTCAAGCCCGCCAAAACGGCTTTTCGGCTTCGTGAACGATGTCGCTCCAGGACAGGCCGACATCATGCAGGTCGCGATCGCTCCACTGGGCCAATTCGCGCCGCTGGCGCGCGCGCTCGCGCCAGACATGCAGGGTCTCGGCAAGCTGCGCGAAAAGCCCGTGGTGATGATGATTTGTCATCGTTTGGTCCGAGTAGATGGACATGTTGTCCTCCCAAAGCTAAGCTGTTGAACGCTAATATCTGCGCTAACCGTGGGTTCGACAAACGACATGTTGTCCCACTTCACATGAGATCATCTCATGTATCAACGAGCCCAAAAATGACCGCCAGATTGCCGTCACTCAATGGTTTGCGCGCCTTCGAGGCCGCAGCCCGGCACCTCAGCTTCACCCTTGCGGCGGCCGAACTGAACGTCACGCAGACCGCGATCAGTCATCAGATCCGGCGGCTCGAGGACGAGCTCGGGATCCGCCTGTTCGTCCGCCAGAACCGCGCGCTGGCCTTGACGCCGGAGGCCAGGGATTACCTCCCCGGCATCCGCGCGGCCTTCAACGACCTCAGGCTCGCCACCGACCGGCTGCTCCGCAAGGACGATGGCCATGTGCTGACGGTCTCCACGCTGGCCTCACTGGCCGCCAAGTGGCTGCTGCCGCGGCTTTCCACATTCCAGGAAGCGCATCCCGGCGTCGATGTCCGCATCACCACCTCGACCGGCCTGGTCGATTTCAGGACCGGCGACGTCGATGCCGCGATCCGCTACGGCCGCGGCCATTGGGCCGGCTTGCGCGCCGACTGGTTGATGGCCGATGAGTTGTTTCCGGTGTGCAGCCCCGCGCTGCTCACCGGCGACAAGCCGCTGCGCAGCCCGGAGGATCTGGCCAACCAGACGCTGCTGCACAGTAGCGGAGGCTATGACGACGACTGGCGGCTGTGGCTCACGGCCGCGGGGCTGCCGCCGAATATCTCGAAGCAGCCCGGATTGAGCTTCGATCTGATTTTCATGACCGTGCAGGCGGCAATCGACGGCATCGGCGTTGCGATGGGGCGAACCTCCTATGTCGAGGCCGACATCGCCAAGGGCCGGCTGGTGGTCCCATTCAAGATCGCGCTGCCGGCGGACGCCGGCTTCTATCTTGTCTCGCCCGAGGCGAAGGCCGATCCGCCCAAGCTCAGGGCGTTCCGGCAATGGCTGAAGGCTTCGGTGCAGGCCAAGGCTTGAATAGCAATCCACGTCTGCGCCCCGCCTCGCCGCCATCGCCGGCGTTACGGCAATTGGGCGGCGCGCTGCCCGGCCGTCGTGCCCGCGATCCTGCCGAACACGGAGCCATTCATCAGGCCGGTGCCGCCGGGATAGTTGAAATAGAAGATTCCGCCGACCAGCTCGCCGGCCGCGAACAGGCCCGGGATCGGCGCGCCGTCGGTGTCGATGACGCGCGCGCTGGTGTCGATCTTGAGTCCGCCGAAGGTGAAGGTTAGCCCACAGGTCACGGCGTAGGCTTCGAAAGGCCCCTGGTCCACCGTGTTGGCCCAATTCGATTTCGGAATCGCAAGGCCCCGGGTGCCACGGCCGTCCTTGACGTTCGGATCGAACGGCACGTCGGTCATCACCGCCTTGTTGTAGCTCAGTATCGTCTCCAGCGCCTTTTCGGCGTTGACGTCGTCGAGCTTCCTGACCAGCTCCTCGAGCGTATCCGCGCGAACCCTGGTCACACGCTTGATGCGGTATTCGTCGCGCAGCATCGGGATGATCTTGCTGTCGAACACCTGCCAGGCGAACTGCCCGGGCTGCATCAGGATCACGCCGCCGTATTTCGCATAGGTGTAGTTGCGGAAATCCGCGCCCTCGTCGAGGAAGCGCTCGCCATTGGCATTGATCATGATGCCCCAGGGATAAGAGTGCTTCTGGAAATTATCGCCGACGGTGAGATCGCCGAATTCCGGCGCATTGCGATCCCAGCCGACGGCGTGGCCGCCGGACCAGTTGCCGGTCGGCATCGCGCCGATGTCGAGCGCCATCTTGATGCCGTCGCCGGTGTTGAAACGGGTGCCGCGAATCTTGGCGAGCTCCCAGGTCGGCCCGAGATAGCGCGTGCGCATTTCGGTATTGGCCTGGAAACCGCCGGCGGCCAGCACCACGCACTTGGCTTTCACCTCGGTGGTCTTGCCTTCGTGCTTGACCTTGACGCCTTTGACGCCGTCGTCGTCGGAAATCAGCGAGAGCGCCCGCGCGCCGTAGGCGATCGCGACTTTGTTCCTGGCTGCGATCCTGGTCCAGCCCTCGACCAGGCCCGGTCCGCCGCCCCACGCTTCCACCGTGAGCCCGCCCCAGAATTTGAACATGCCGTTGATCTTGTAGGCCTGACGCCCCCAGATCGGCATGAAGCGCATGCCCTTCTCGCGCATCCAAAGCATGGTTGCCTTGCTGCGCCTGACCAGGATTTCGCAGAGATCGGGATCGGTGCGGTATTCGGTGATGCGGCCCATGTCGTCGAAGAATTTCTCCTCGGTGTAGGTGCCGAAATCGGATTTCGAGACTTCCTCGTCGGTGAGATCGGGCATCAGCGCGCGCAAATCCTCGACGCCGTCATAGACGCAGCGGAACGCACCGGCGGTGAAGCGGCTGTTGCCGCCGGCCTCGTCCTCGGGCGCGCGCTCCAGCATCAAGACCGAGACGCCGCTTTCAGCCGCGGCAAGCGCCGCACAAAACGCCGCATTGCCGGCGCCGACGACGATGACGTCCACGGAAGAAGGTAACGCTGCGCTCATGATTATTTCTCGGGTTGCTTCAGGAAAATTGTATCCCGCCAAACCAGTCGATTGTCAAACGACCGTCAGGGCCACGCGCGCCATTCGCACGAGAGCGAGGGCATACGGCCTAATCGTCATTGCGCTCTCAGCCCTATCCACCGTCGTCCCGGCCTTGAGCCGGGACCCATATGTGGACGGCCCCCGTGCCGCAAGAGTTTTTTCGGGGTCTGATCGGATCGCTTGCATCCATATGTCCGGCCTGTTGGTGCGGTCGGTTTGGACCGCTGGCCAAGATGGTTTCCGCGACGCGAGCTC
>DATANB010000119.1:0-10319 GCA_036266415.1 Bradyrhizobium sp.
AGGCCGAAGACTTGAAATTTCACCAGGAATTGCGCGAGGCATATCGGCAGATCGTCGCGGATAATCCGCAGCGATGCGTGCTGATCGACGCCAATGCCGACGCCGCCACGGTTGCCGCCAATGTATGGACCGCCGTGTGCGACCGTTTCTTTGCGTCCAGCGCCGGCAACGCGGCCAGTTCCGCATGAGCGCCCGTCAGGTCGAGTCGCAGATATCGGCTGTTCATCCGCGCGAAACCTCGGCGCTGTTCGGGCATCGCGATGCCGAGCTGGCATTGTTGAATGCCTATCGCAGCGGGCGCATTCCGCATGCATGGTTGATCGGAGGGGCGGCGGGAATAGGCAAGGCGACGCTGGCCTATCGCATGGCGCGGTTTGTGCTCGCCCATCGCAATCCCCTTGCCGCCGAAGTACGACAGGCCGAGACGCTGCGGGTTGATCCCTCCGATCCGGTCGCCCGACATGTCGCTGCGGGCGCCCATGGCGGGCTGCTGACGCTGGAACGCACCCTTAACGACAAGGGCGTGATGCGCACCGTGATCACCGTTGACGAGACCCGGGAGACGATTTCGTTTTTCGGCTCGACCGCGGCCGTGGAGGGCTGGCGCGTCTGCATCGTCGATACCGTCGATGAACTCAACCCGAACGCCGCCAATGCGCTGCTCAAGGTGCTCGAGGAGCCGCCGCGTCAATCGCTGTTTCTTCTCGTCAGTCATGCGCCCGCGCGGGTGCTGCCGACGATTCTGTCGCGCTGCCGGAAATTGCTGCTGCGGCCGCTCGCCACCGGCGACGTCATCGGCGCCGCGGCGGAAGCCGCAAGTCTCGCGGTCGACGACCCCGCGCTGGCCGAGGCCGCCGCAGCGGCGGAGGGCAGCGTCGCACGCGCGCTGACGCTGCTTGGCGGCGATGCCCTGAAACTTCAGCAGCGGACCGCGGCGCTGCTGGCTACCCTGCCGCAGGTCGATCCGCGCGAACTTCATGCCCTCGGCGATGCACTCGGCGGCAGCGACCGGGCAGCCCTTGCAGCCTTCATCGACAGCGTCGATCGCTGGGTAAGCGCTCATCTGCACACCGACGACGCCAATGCCAATGAGAACCTTCCCCGCCTTGCACGCCTGGCGGAGGTGTGGGAAAAGATCAATCGCGCCGCGCGCGACACCGCAGAATACAATCTTGAACGGAAACCGCTGGTTTTTTCGGTGTTCGGGCTGCTTGCCGAAGCGACGCGGTAGCCGCTTCGCTGGCGGGACATTCGCAACAATCTTGTTTGAGCGATAGGGAATTTGTGGTGGCGACGCCTGGCAAAAAAACCGTCAAGAAGCGAAACGCGAAGAAGGCCCGCAAATCGCGCAGCGTCCCCAGCAAAAAGACGATCTTGAAAAAGCGCGCGAAGAAGAAGCGTGCTGCAAAGAAGGTCAAAAAATCCGCAAGGAAAACGGAGGTTGCGAAGAAAGCCCCCAAAAAATCGTCAAAAAAATCCGCAAGGAAAACGCAGGCGAGCAAACCCGGCGCGACGCCGGGCAAGCCACGCGTCGCCCCAAAAACGCCGCCGACCGGAAAACGCCCAAAAGCGGGCACTACGCCCCGCGTCACCGAACCATCGACCTCGCCGGACAGAAAACCATTCTATATAAAACCATTCTATATCACGACCGCCATTGCCTACCCGAACGGGCTGCCGCATATCGGTCACGCCTATGAGGCGATCGCGACCGACGCGCTCGCGCGCTTTCAGCGGTTAGACGGCAGGGATGTGTTCTTTCTCACCGGCACCGACGAGCACGGCCTGAAGATGGTTCAGACCGCGGAAGCCGAAAAGCTGCCGACCCTGGAAGTCGCGACGCGCAACGCCGCGCGGTTCAAGGAGATGGACGAGCGCCTCAACGTATCGTTGGACCGCTTCATCCGGACCACGGAAGTGCAACATCATCGTTCCAGCCAGGAAATATGGAAGCGGATGGCCGCCAGCGGTGACATCTATCTCGACAGTTATGCCGGCTGGTACTCCGTGCGCGATGAGGCCTACTACGCCGAAGACGAGACGGTTGTCGGTGACGACAAGGTGCGGCGCGGCCCGCAGGGAACGCCGGTCGAATGGGTGGAGGAGAACAGCTATTTTTTCAAACTGTCGGCCTATCAGGACAGGCTGCTGACGCTTTACAGCGACCAGCCGGAGTTCATCGGCCCCGACTCGCGCAAGAATGAGGTTGTCAGCTTCGTCAAAGGCGGACTGAGGGATCTGTCGATTTCTCGCACAACCTTCGACTGGGGCGTCAGGGTTCCCGGCGATCCCGAACATGTCATGTATGTCTGGGTCGACGCCCTCACCAACTACATCACAGGCGTCGGATTTCCCGATGAGGGCGACGCGAACTGGCGTTATTGGCCGGCCGACGTTCATATCATCGGCAAGGACATCATCCGTTTTCACGCGGTGTACTGGCCGGCGTTCCTGATGTCGGCGGGCATCGAACTGCCGAAGCGGGTCTATGCCCACGGCTTCCTGTTCAACAGGGGTGAGAAGATGTCGAAGTCGGTCGGCAACGTCGTCGACCCCTTCAATCTCGCCGATCAGTACGGCGTCGACCAGATGCGCTACTTCTTCCTGCGCGAGGTGCCGTTCGGGCAGGACGGCAGCTACAATCACGAAGCCATTGTCGCGCGCATCAATGCCGATCTCGCCAACGATCTTGGCAATCTGGCGCAGCGCTCGCTGTCGATGATCGCGAAGCAGTATGCGGGCGTGCTGCCCGAGCCGGGCGAATTCAGCGACAGCGACCGGGCGATCCTGGCACAGGCCGATGGCATGATCGGCCTGGCGCGGACGGCGATGGCGACCCAGCAGATTCACCAGGCGCTCAACGCGGTCTGGGCCGTGGTGGCGGAAGCCAACCGCTATTTTGCGGGCGAGGCGCCATGGGCGCTGGCGAAGACCGATCCGCCACGTCAACGCACCGTGCTGTACGTGACCGCCGAAGTCGTCAGGCAGATCGCCATTCTGGCGCAACCGGCGATGCCGGGCGCCTCGGCGAAGCTGCTGGATAGTCTCGGCATACCCGATGGAGCGCGCGATTTCGCGGCGCTGGGCGGCGCCAGGCGCATCAGGCCGGGCACGGTATTGCCCGCACCGGTGCCGGTATTTCCGCGTTACGTCGAACCCGCGGCCTGAACGGGTCACGCTGATGCTGGTCGACAGCCACTGCCATCTCGATTTTCCGGATTTTGCCGATGATCTCGATGGTATCGTGGCGCGCGCTGCGGCCGCGGGCATAGGACGCATCGTCACCATTTCGACGAGGGTGAGGCGGCTCGGTGCATTGCTCGAGATATCGGAGCGGTTTCCAAACGTCTATTGCTCGGTCGGCACCCATCCGCATCACGCCGATGAAGAAGACGGCATTCCCGCGGCAGAACTGATCGAACTGACGGGCCATCCCAAGGTCGTGGCGCTGGGCGAAGCGGGGCTGGATTATTTCTATCAGCACGGCTCGCGGCAAGCACAGGAGCGCGGCTTTCGGGCGCATATCGCGGCGGCACGCGCCACTGGCCTGCCACTGGTGATTCATACCCGCGAAGCCGACGAGGATTGCGGCCGTATCCTCGAGGAAGAAATGTCAAAAGGATCGTTTCGCGCCGTTTTGCATTGCTACACCGGCGGGCGGGAGCTGGCGATGACGGCGATTTCCCTGGGGCTCTCGATTTCGTTTACGGGGATTCTGACCTTCAAAAAATCGCAAGCGTTGCGCGATCTCGCGGCCGAGCTTCCCGGCGATCGCATCATGGTCGAGACCGACGCGCCCTATCTGGCGCCCGGCAAGTTTCGCGGCAAGCGCAACGAGCCCTCCTATCTAGGCGAGATCGCCAAGGTGCTGGCGGAGACCCGCGGGGTTTCGCTGGACGAGATTTCGCGTCAGACCACGCAGAATTTCTTTCGCCTGTTCAGTAAAGTGCCGCCGGCGGAAGCGATGACATGACGCTGAGTCTGACGATTCTCGGCTGCGGATCCTCTGCCGGCGTGCCGCGTCCCGCCCTCGGCTGGGGCGCATGCGATCCCAACAACCCCAAAAACCGCCGCCGCCGCTGCTCGCTGCTCGTCGAGCGGGCTTCCCCTCGCGGAACAACGCGGGTCCTGATCGACACCTCGCCCGATCTGCGCGAGCAATTGATCGACGCCCATGTGGACCACCTCGACGCGGTGTTTTTGACCCATGAACACGCCGATCAGACCCACGGGATCGACGATCTTCGCTCCGTCGCAATACATATGCACCGGCGCATTCCGGTGTATCTCAACAGGTCGACCGCGGGCGATATCCTGACGCGGTTTTCATATTGCTTCGTTTCCCCGCCGGGCAGCGACTATCCGCCGATCCTGGACCGCCACAGCGTCGAAGCCGGCGAGGTCCGCAGCATCGAAGGGAAGGGCGGTTCGGTCTCGCTCTCGGCCTTCATCATGCAACACGGCAATATTCCGGCGCTGGGTTACCGGATCGCCGACGCCGCCTATACGCCCGATGTCAGCGACATCCCGCCCGAGAGCTGGCCTCATCTCGAAAATCTCGATCTCTGGATCATCGACGGGTTGCGCTATGCCGCGCATCCCAGCCATTTCAGCGTCAACGACGCGCTGTCTTGGATCGACCGCTTCAAGCCGCGCCGCGCAGTCATCACCAACATGCATTCCGACCTCGATTACGAGGTGCTGCGCCAGAGCCTGCCGCCGACCGTCGTCCCCGCGCATGACGGAATGCGGCTGACGCTGCGGGCATAGGCGTCATAGCAGGGCATAATAGCGGGTCGCCGCGCCTTGGGCGTCTCAGGCCGAAATCGCCTTGGCTGAATCCACCTGATTGCGCAGCATGAATTTCTGGATTTTGCCGGTCGAGGTCTTGGGAATCGGCCCGAACACCACGGACTTCGGCGTCTTGAAGCCCGGCATTTGGGCGCGGCAAAACGCGATGATCTCGGCTTCTGTCGCGCTAGCGTTGTCCTTCAATTCGATGAAGGCGCAGGGCACCTCGCCCCACTTCGAATCTGGTTTTGCGACCACCGCGGCGAACAGTACCGCCGGGTGCTTGTGCAGCACGTCTTCGACTTCGATCGAGGAAATATTTTCGCCGCCGGAAATGATGATGTCCTTGGAGCGATCCTTGATGATGACGTAGCCGTACTGATCGACCACCCCGAGATCGCCGGTGTGGAACCAGCCGCCGGCGAAGGATTCCCTGGTTGCCTCCTCGTTCCTGAGATAGCCCTTCATGACGATATTGCCGCGGAACATCACTTCGCCGACGGTCTCGCCGTCGCGCGGCACCGGCCGCATGGTTTCGGGATTGATCACGGTGACGGCTTCCTGCAGGGGGTAGGGCACGCCCTGCCGGCGCTTCAGTTGCGCGCGTTGATCGGCCGGCAGTTCGTCCCAGCCCGGCTGCTCCGCGCACACCGACGCCGGACCGTAGACTTCGGTCAGGCCGTAGACATGCGTCAGCTTGATCCCGATGCTTTCGGCGCCTTCCAGCACGGCCACCGGAGGCGCCGCGCCCGCAATCAATCCGACCACGGGGCGCGCCGCCTTGCCTTTCGGCGCATCGGGGGCGTTGATCAGGGTGTTGTAGACGATCGGCGCGCCGGCCATGTGGGTGACGCCATGCTTTTTGATCAGCTCGAAGATTTTCGTGGGTTCGACCTTGCGCAGGCAGACGTTGATGCCAGCGGATGCCGCGACGGTCCATGGAAAACACCAGCCGTTGCAGTGGAACATCGGCAGGGTCCAGAGATAGACCGGATGCTGGCCGAGATTGCCGGCGAGGATGTTGCTGACCGCGTTAAGGTAGGCGCCGCGATGGTGGGTCACCACGCCCTTCGGATTGCCCGTGGTTCCCGAAGTATAGCTCAGCGCGATGGCGTCCCATTCGTCCTGCGGCAGCCGCGGGGCGAAACTTTCATCGCCCTGCGACAGCGCGTCCTCGTACTCGATCTCGCCGATCCTTTTGCCGCCGGCGAAAGCCGCATCGTCGACGTCGATGACGAGTGGCTTTGGACCCTTCATCAGGGTCAGCGCCTCCGATATCACGCCGGAAAATTCCGGATCGACCAGGATGATTTTGGCGCCACCGTGATCGAGCTGGAACGCGATCGAGGCGGTATCGAGCCGGATGTTGAGCGCGTTGAGCACCGCCCCCGCCATCGGCACCGCAAAATGGATTTCATTCATCGCGGGGGTATTCGGCAGCATCGCCGCCACCGTATCGCCTTCGCCGATGTTCCGGCCCGCGAGGTAAGAGGCAAAACGCCGGCAGCGCGCATAGGTCTGCGACCAGGTGAAGACGCGGCCCTCATAGACGGCGCTGACATGGTCGGGAAACACAGCGGCGCTGCGGGCGAGAAAACTCAACGGCGTCAGCGGGACGTAGTTGGCGGGCGTCTTGTCCAATCCGATGTTGTATTGGTTCTGTTTCCCACTCATCGGCCATCTCCAATTGCGCAACCGTTACAGGAATCCGATCGATATCCACGGGAATATCGCCACCACGATCAGGCCCAACAGGAGCGCTAGCAGATAGCCCCAGATTGGCCTGATCCCCTCGGCGGGGTCGACGCGCCCGATGGCGCAGGCGGCATAATAGCCCACTCCGAACGGCGGCGCGAACAATCCGATGCCCATCGCCAGGATAATGATCATCGCATAATGGACCTCATGCACGCCGACCGCCCGCGCGATCGGGAACAGCAGCGGGCCGAACAGCACGATGGCCGGAATGCCCTCCAGTACGCTGCCCAGCACCGTGAAGGCCACGATCGATACCGCGATGAAGGCCGCCGAACCGCCGGGCAGGCCGGTCATCGCGGACGCCAGCGCGCGCGAAAAGCCCGACTGTGTCAACCCCCACGCCATGCCGGTGGCGGTGCCGATGATCAAGAGGATCGCGCCCGAAAGGCAGGCGGTCTCCACCAGCATCGGCCCCAGCCGCCGCCAGTCAAAGCGGCGATAGATCAGGAGACCGACGACAAGACTATAGACGATGCCGATGGTGGACACTTCGGTCGCGGTGGCGACGCCCTCGACCACGGCGGCGCGGATCACGAACGGCAGCGCCAGCGCGGGCAGGGCGATGACGAAGGTCCTGACGACCTCGCCGCCTCTCGCGCGCTTAACGTGGCTGAGGTCCTCGTTGCGGTAGCGCCACCACACCAGCGCCGAGAGCGTGATGGCCAGCACCACGCCCGGCAGCAGGCCGCCGGTAAAAAGCGCCGAGATCGAAACGCCGGTCACCGAACCGATGGTAATCAGCACCAGGCTTGGCGGGATGGTTTCGGTTTGCGCGCCAGTGGCAGCCAGCAGCGCCACCAGATCGCCGGGTTTGGCGCCGCGCGCCTTCATTTCCGGAAACAGCACCGGCGCCACGGCAGCCATGTCGGCTGCCTTCGAGCCTGAGATGCCCGAGACCAGATACATCGCGCCGACCAGCACGTAATGCAGACCGCCTCTGATATGGCCGAGCAGGCTTGCCAGAAACGCCACCATGGCGCGCGCCATGCCGGTCATTTCGATCAAGAGGCCGAGGAACACGAACAGCGGCACCGACAGCAGGATCAGGTGGCTCATGCCTTCGTCCATGCGGCCGACCAGCACCATCAGCGGCGTCCGCGTCGTCAGCGCGAGATATCCGAAGATCGCAAGTCCGAAGCCGAAGGCGATGGGCACGCCGGTGAAGACACAGAAGCCGGCCACGCCGACAAAGAAGATGACCAGGTTGATATTGCCGAGCGGACGAAGCCATGGCTGCGCCAGCCAGAAAACCGCAATCAACAGGGCAACCGAAAGCACCGCGCTCGCAACGACCCTGGCATCGCCGGCGCGAGCCAGCCGCAAAAATGCAAACAGCGTCATCAGGCCAACGCCAACCGGCAGCGCCGCGGCGCGCCAGACATTGGCAATCTGCAGCGCCGGCGTCGTGATAAAACTTTCTTCGTAGGCGTATTCGTAGGCCGGCCAGGCGATCAGCAGCAGAAACGCCAGCGCGGCTGCGGTGGCGACCACGTCGAGATAGGCGCGCATCGCGGGCCCGGCGCTGGCGACGACGGCGGTCATGCGCATGTGCTCGGAACGGCGAAACGCCACCGCCGCACCCAGCATCGCCAGCCATAGGAAGAGGATCGATGCCAGTTCGTCCGACCAGATCAGCGGGCGATGCAGGCCGTAACGCGCCACCACGCCGGCAAACAGGATGACGATCTCGGCTATGACCAGCAGCGCCGCCGGAATCTCCACCAGCATCGCAAGTGAAGCCTCCCACGACGCCGCCAGCGAACGGCGGCGAGGGGGCATCGCCTCGCCGGCCGCCATTACTGAGCCTTTGGCGTCAGCCATGCGGGTCCCCCGGCGACGACGCTACGACAGTTTGCCGACGGACTTCTCCAGCAACGCCCAGGCCTGGTCGCCGTATTTTCCCTTCCACTCGGCATAGAAGCCGGCGGAGCGCAGTTTCTCGCGGAATGGCGCGGTATCCGGCTGGTTGAAGGTTAATCCCTTGCCAGTCAGTTCCTGCTGCAAGCCGGCATTGAGCTTGGCAACGTCCTCGCGCTCCTTGACGCCGGCTGCATTGATGTTTTTGGCGACGACGGCGCGCACATCGTCGGGCAGTTTTTCCCAGGCGCGGCGGTTGGCAAGAAACCAGAAGCCGTCCCACATGTGGTTGGTCAGCGAACAGAATTTCTGCACTTCGTAGAGCTTTGCGGTCGAGATGATGGCCAGCGGATTTTCCTGGCCCTCGACGACCTTGGTCTGTAGCGCGGAATAGACTTCGCTGAAATTGATCGAGGCCGGCGAGGCATCGAAGGCCTTGAACATCGAGGTCCACAGCGGCGAAACGGGAACGCGGATCTTGAAACCCTTCAAATCGTCGGGACCGTTGATCGGTTTGGTAGATGACGTCGTTTCCCGGAATCCGTTGTCCCAGATCTTGTCCATCACGACGAGGTTGGCCTTGGTGATTTCGCCGCGAATATAGGCGCCGAGTTCGCCGTCCATCGCCTTCCAGACCGTGTCGTAATTTGGAAAAGCGAAGCCGATGCCGCTGATCGACGCGGCCGGGACCAGCGTGGCAAGGATCAGGCCCGACAGCGTAAAAAATTCAATGCCGCCGGAGCGGATTTGGCTCAGCATGTCGGTATCGGAACCGAGCTGATTGTTGGGGAAAATCTGCAGGTCAAAGCGGCCATTAGTCTCGGTCTTGATCGCCGCCGCCATTTCCTTGGCGCGGGCGTTCATGGGATGGCCGTCAGGAAGGTTGTTGGCGTATTTGTAGGTGAATTCCGCCTGCTGCGCACGCGCGACAAACGGCGCGCCGATGCCGCCCAGAACCGCCGTAGCGGCCGATGCCTTGAGCAGCGCGCGTCGTGAAAATCTCATCTGGTTATCTCCCTGATTTTTGTTCTTGTACTGGGACCTTACGGACCTGATGCCGCCCGGTCATCTCGTCTCGCGAAGCGCGCTTATTGCAGCGTCCGGCGGTCGCGGCAATATCGGGACACGCAGAGGAGCGACGCGCAAAAGGCCGTGCTTCGCCGAGCCATCGAGTTGACCGGAAGTACCGGAGGAGATCGGACGCCATCTCCCAAACCGACGCTGGGCTTGTCTGATTTGGAGCGAATTTTATCTAACTCACTGATTTACCTATGTTACCTGATATTCCATAATATACCTTATGCGAATCCGACGTATCGAAGGTAGTCATCGCCCTCGAAAGCGCGGCTTGCGCCGGCCGAGAAATGCGGCGACGCCCTCCTTGTGATCTTCCGTCAGGCTCGCCAGCGCGAACTGATCGACGTCCATGTGGCTGGCGAGGTCGTCGAGCGCGTGCGCCAGACGATTGACGGTCAGCTTGGTCATGGCGACCGACAGCGGCGGCTGCGCGGCGATTTTTCCGGCAAGCACCATGGCGGCGTCGAAGGCTCCGCCGGGATCGGCCACCTCCTCCACCAGGCCCCATTGATGCGCCTCCTCCGCGCTGATGCGGTCGGCGGCCATGATCACGGCCTGCTTGGTGCGCGCCGGTCCGATCAGATGCAGCATGCGCGGGATGCTCTGCCAGCTCATGTTCATGCCGAGGCCGATCTCGGGCACCCGCATATGGCCGTCGCGGGCCATGACGCGAAAGTCCAGCGCCACCGCCAGTGCCACGCCGCCGCCGATGCAGAAGCCTTCGATGGCGCAGATCGTGACCTGCTCCAGGTTTTCCCAGGCGCTGCACAGGTCAGGCCCCAGCTTCACCGCCTGCCGCCGCTCCAGCAGGGTGGCGTTGGGCGTGTCCCGTTCGG
>DATANB010000120.1:0-121168 GCA_036266415.1 Bradyrhizobium sp.
CGACGAATACGACGCCGGCCGCCCCGACGTGATGTTCGTGATCCAGCGCGTGCTGGAGGTATCCGGCCGCCTGACGCTGCTCGACCAGAACAAGGTGATCAAGCCGCATCCGGCGTTCCGGCTGTTCTCGACCGCCAACACAGTCGGCCTGGGAGATACCTCCGGGCTCTATCACGGCACCCAGCAGATCAACCAGGGCCAGATGGACCGCTGGTCGATCGTCACCACGCTGAACTATCTGGCCCATGACGAGGAAGTCGAAATCGTGCTCGCCAAGGCGCACCACTACCGCACGACCGAGGGCCGCGACATCGTCAACAAGATGGTGCGGCTTGCCGACCTTACCCGCAACGCCTTCGCCAACGGCGATCTGTCGACGGTGATGAGCCCGCGCACGGTGATCACCTGGGCGGAGAACGCCGAGATCTTCTCCGACATCGGCTTTGCGTTCCGCGTCACCTTCCTCAACAAGTGCGACGAACTGGAGCGGCCGCTGGTGGCCGAGTTCTATCAGCGCTGCTTCAATGTTGAGCTGGCGGAATCCTCGGTGAACGTGGCGATGAGCTGATGCGATGCCGGCGATCTCCGTCGAGCGCACGATTGGAAAGACCAAGCGCGCGGTTCTTGGCGGGCTCATTCGCTACAACAACCAGAAGATGGGGAAGCAGAAATATCGCCGCTTCGCCATCTCGCTGCGTGACAAAGGAGCGATCGTCGGCGGAATTGTCGGTGAGGTATGGACGACCGTGCTGTTCATCCAGTTCTTCTGGATCGAGGAACGGTTTCGCGGCAAGGGGCACGGAACGAAGCTGATCGAAAAGATCGAGGAGGAGGCGCGGCGTTTCGGGGCGGTGAGATCCTATCTCGACACCATGAGCGTGCAGGCGCCGGATTTCTACCGGGCGTGCGGCTATGAAGCGTTCGGCGCCCTCGACGGCTATCCCGGCGGCGTGACGCGTCACTGGTTTACCAAGGCGCTGTAAGGACTGCTGATGACTTCCAACACCAAATTCCGCACCGGATCCAAGGAAGCGCCGACCGAGCCGTTCAAGCGCGCGGTCACTGCCTGCCTGCGCGCGATCGCGAAGAAGCCGGAGCTTGAAGTCACCTTCGCCGCCGAGCGGCCGGGTCTCGCGCCGGGCAAGGCGCGGCTGCCGGAGCCGGCGCGCAAGATGACACGGCGGGATGCGGCGATCGTGCGGGGCCACGCCGATTCGATCGCGCTGAAACTTGCCTGCCACGATCCCAAAGTGCACCGCAAGCTGATGCCCGGCAATCCGCAGGCTCGCGGCGTGTTCGAGGCCGTCGAACAGGCGCGGGTCGAGGCGCTCGGCTCGCGGCGCATGGCCGGGGTCGCCAAAAATCTCACCGCGATGCTCGACGATCATTTCCATCGCGGCAAATTCGACGAGATCACCGACCGCGCCGACGCGCCATTGTCCGATGCGCTGGCGATGCTGGTGCGCGAGCGGCTGACCGGGCTCGCGCCGCCGGCCGCCGCCCGCAAGATGGTCGACCTGTGGCGGCCGGTGCTGGAAGACAAGATCGGCGCGCGGCTCGACCGGCTCGATCGCCTCGCCGAGGATCAGGTGAAGTTCGGCGACGCGGTGCACGATCTGTTGAGCGCGCTCGAACTCGGCGACGAGCGCAATGCCGAGGCCGACGAGGACGAGAACCAGGACGATAACCGCGACGGCGAGAACGACCAGTCCGGCGCGGAAGGCTCGCCCGACGGCGACGCCGCGCAGGAAATGAGCGCCGACCAGGCGCAGGCCACCGACGAAATGTCGGAAAGCGCGATGGAAAGCGCGCAGGCTTCCACCAGCGACACCTTCGACGACGGCGAACTCGGCGACGACGAGACGCCGGGTGAGGCGACACGGCCGAATTCGCGCCATGCCAACGAGCCGCGCGGGCCGGAATATCACGCTTTCGCGCCGAAATTCGACGAGGTGGTCGCGGCCGAGGATCTTTGCGACCACGACGAGCTGGAACGGTTGCGCAGCTATCTCGACAAGCAGCTCGCGCATCTGCAGGGCATCGTGGCGCGGCTGGCAAACCGGTTGCAGCGTCGTCTGATGGCGCAGCAGAACCGCGCCTGGGAGTTCGATCTCGAGGAAGGCGTGCTGGATCCGGCGCGGCTGTCGCGCGTGGTCACCGATCCCTATCACCCGCTGTCGTTCATGAACGAGAAGGAGGCGACCTTCCGCGACACCGTGGTGACGCTGCTGTTGGACAATTCCGGCTCAATGCGGGGCCGCCCGATCACGGTCGCGGCGACCTGCGCCGACATCCTGGCGCGGACATTGGAGCGCTGCGGCGTCAAGGTGGAAATCCTCGGCTTCACCACGCGGGCGTGGAAGGGCGGTCAGTCGCGCGAGGCGTGGCTTGCCGCCGGCAAGCCGCCCAATCCCGGGCGGCTTAACGACCTCCGCCACATCATCTACAAATCCGCCGACGCGCCGTGGCGGCGCGCACGGAAGAATTTGGGGTTGATGATGCGCGAGGGCCTGCTGAAGGAAAACATCGACGGCGAGGCGCTGGACTGGGCGCACAAGCGGCTCTTGGGCCGCGCCGAGCAGCGCAAGATCCTGATGATGATCTCCGACGGCGCGCCGGTCGACGACTCCACTTTGTCGGTCAATCCCGGCAATTACCTGGAGCGCCATCTGCGCCATATCATTGAGGAGATCGAGACCCGTTCGCCGGTCGAACTGATTGCGATCGGCATCGGCCACGACGTCACGCGTTACTATCGCCGCGCGGTCACCATCGTCGATGCCGAAGAACTCGGCGGCGCCATCACCGAAAAGCTCGCCGAGCTCTTCAGCGAGACCCACGGGATTGCGCCCGCCAGGACCGGTCAGCGGCGCCGTTTGCATTCCTGAGAGGATGCGCGCGCCGGTCAGCCGCCGCCGCTTCCTTAAGTCCACGGCAGCGTGTCTCTCGACGATCGCGCTGCCCGGGATGGCGCGGGCGCAGCTCGCGACCCAGCCACCGTCGAAGCCTGTTCTCCCTGACGACCGTTCGGTCGACGGGCCGGTCTCGATCGAGGTCAAGGCCCGGCGGCTGCCGTCGTTCGATACCCGCGATCACCAGCAGGTGCGTTTCGGGAAGCTCGAATATCGCAGCGGGCTGGTCCTGACCTCGCGGTTTGGCGGCTTCGGCGGGCTGTCGGGACTGCGGCTGGATGCCAAAGGCGAGCGCTTCATTGCCATTAGCGACAAGGGAAGCTGGTTCACCGGCCGCATCCTCTATCATGGCCGGGAGATGATCGGGCTCGACGACGTCGAGGCGGCGCCGATGCTGGGGCCGGACGGCCGCCCGATCACCGCGCGCGGCTGGTTCGATTCCGAGTCGATCGCGCTCGACGGCCCTTTTGTTTACATCGGCCTCGAACGCGTCAACCAGCTCTTGCGTTTCGATTTCAGCAAGGGGTTTACCCGCGCGCGCGGCGAAGTGGTGCCGCTGCCGCCGGCGGCGAAGAAGCTGCCTTTCAACAAGGGACTTGAAGCGCTGGTGATGGTGCCGAGCGGCCAGCCGCTGGCGGGTACGCTGATCGCGATCTCCGAGCGCGGCCTCGATGCGCACGGTAACCTGATTGCATTTCTGATAGGCGGGCCGACGCCGGGGCAGTTCAGCGTTCGCCGCACCGAGAATTTCGACGTCAGCGACGCGGTGCTATTGCCCTCGGGCGAACTTTTGGTGCTGGAACGGAAATTTTCGCTGCTCGCCGGTGTCGGCATCCGGATCCGGCGCATTGCGCTGAAATCGGTGGTGCCGGGAGCCGTCGTGGACGGGCCCTCGATCTTCGAGGCCGATCTCGGTAACGAAATCGACAACATGGAGGGTATCGATGCCCACGTCACGCCGGAGGGTGACACCGTGCTGACCATGGTCTCCGACGACAATTTCTCGATGATCCAGCGCACCCTGCTGCTGCAGTTTACGTTGGTGGAGTGAATTCGCGCGCGTTCGAAATTCGACCTCTCCCGACAGGAGAGGTATAGAACGCGCAGCCGATGTCCTTCCTCACATACGGATACCCCCGACATGAGCGTCCTGTTTTCTCCGATAAAGCTGCGCGGCCTCGAGCTTCCCAACCGCATCATGGTGGCGCCGATGTGCCAGTATTCGGCCCAAAACGGCGAGGCCAATGACTGGCACTTCACGCACATCAACACGCTCGCGCTGTCGGGCGCGGCGATGTTTTGCATCGAGGCTACCGCGGTGGAGGCGATCGGCCGCATCACGCCGGGCTGCCTCGGCCTGTGGAACGACGCCACAGAGGCGGCCCTGAAGCCGATTTTGGCGTCGGTGCGCAAGCATTCGAAAACCGCGGTCATGATGCAGCTCGCTCATGCCGGCCGCAAGGCGTCCAGTCATGTGCCGTGGGACGGCGGCCAGTTGATCCCGATTTCCGCAGGTGGCTGGCAGGCGGAAGGCCCCTCCGCGGTCCCGCACAAGGAGGGCGAGGCTCCGCCCCGCGCGTTCGATGCGGCGGGACTGGCGCGGGTGCGGGACGCTTTCATTGCCGCGGCCAAACGCGGCGAGCGGCTCGGCCTCGACGGCCTCGAGCTGCACTGCGCCCACGGCTATCTCCTGCATCAGTTCCTGTCGCCGATCTCCAACAAGCGCACCGATCGATATGGCGGTTCCCTGCAAAACCGCATGCGCTATCCGCTGGAAGTGTTCGACGCGATCCGCGCGGCTTTCCCGGCGGACAAGCCGGTCGGCATCAAGGTGTCGGCGACCGACTGGGTCGAGGGCGGCTGGGATCTCCCGCAGACCATCGAATTTGCCCGCGAGCTGAAGAAACGCCGCGTCGACTGGATCGACGTGTCTTCCGGCGGGGTGTCGCCGCTGCAGAAAATTCCGCTTTCGCCCGGCTATCAGGTACCGTTCGCGGAGGCGATCAAGCAGGCAACCGGCGTCACCACGATGGCGGTCGGGTTGATCACCCGACCGCAGCAAGCCGAGGACATCGTCGCGTCGGGGAAGGCCGACATGGTCACGCTGGCGCGCGGAATGCTCTACGATCCGCGCTGGGGCTGGCACGCCGCGGCCGAACTTGGTGGCCAGGTCGACGTCCCGCCGGCCTATTGGCGCGCCGCGCCGCACGAGCTGAAGGATCTGTTCGGGTCAACGAGGTTCGGGACCAGGTGAAGCTGTAACTTCGGGCACTGCTTCGCCGAGCGATATCAATTAGTCTGATCACACCCTTTGCGGATGCTTGTGCTTGTGAATGCTCAGCTGCGCATGGACACCCGGATGATCGAGGCCGCCGCCGGCGAGCCAGGCGTCGGTACTCCTGGTGGCCCATTCGATCAATTCGCCGGTCCGGGAAAAATCATACGGCGATCCAGCCAGCGGACATAACGGCGGCACCACAAAATAGTCGATGCCGGGATCGAGCCCCTGCAATTCGTTCATGAGTTGCCGTGCGATCAGCAAGGTCAGCGCATGCAGCGCATTCGCGACTATCCCTACCGGCGGCTTCTCGAGGGCACAGGCGTAACCGGTAGGAAGCACGATCAGGCGCCGCGCACCACGCGAGACCGCGACCGTGACCGGCGTGTTGCTCGATACAGCCCCATCGGCAAGATAGAGGTCGTTGAAATGCACCGGTGCGAAGGCCGCGGGTATTGCGGCGCTCGCAATGATGGCTTGCGCGGCCGAACCTTCCGACATCACGACGGTGCCGCCCGACAGAATATCGGTCGCAACGATATGCACGGGGACTGTTGCATCCTCCAAATTGCGGTAGGTGAGATGCCGATCGACGAGTTGACGCAGCCCATCCGACGGGATGAGGAAATCCCGGCGATACAAAAAGCCCATGATCGTCCGCCACGACATCGGGAACACTTCGCTCCGGCGCAATCCGCGCCAGATCGCTTCCAGTTGCTGGATTCCCTCGATCGTCGGGTTGCCCGCATAATAGGCGCCGTTCAGTGCGCCGACGCTTGAGCCGACGACCATATCGGCGGCGATGCCGCGTCGCGCGAGCGCATGCAGCATGCCGACGTGAATGGCGCCAAAGCTGCCACCGCCGGCAAAGACAAACGCGGTTTTCGATCGGGCGTCGCCACTAGACACCGATTGCAGCTCCAATATCTTCGGGGGCATTTCACTGGTTGTCAGCATATGCGACAATAACAAGGCAGCGCTCTAATGTCAGGCCGGCACGGCCTGACATTCTTGCCGCCGAGCGCATCGTCGCGGCACCAGGCTAGCATCAGGCTGACGATCGATTTTGCGTCGCGCGATCTTGTATCGGGCTGCACGCCGCTAGATGGCTCGCGAGCACAAAGGTTCCCGGAGTTTAGCCGGACAGATCGTGCCGCATTCCGAGGTAATCGCTGCTGCAGCACCACCGCACGACCCCATGGGAGCCGTGCAGTGAATGCCATTTGCAAGGGAAATGCGGCCAGCGATACGCTCAAGATCCGAAAATACTAGCTAGCACCACTGGCCTCAAAGACGAATGGGTGCCACCGCCAAAGGACGCTTTGTCCTGGCTTTGGGCACCCGAGATTGTCTCAGATTTTCTCAGATTCCCTTCAGATATTCGACGAGATCCTTCTTGTTCTCGCTGCTGAGGTTCAATTTGAGCTGAGTGTCGTAGTGATTGACCACGTCGAGCAGGCTCGCGAACCGTCCGTCGTGGTAGAAGCCGCCCTTCTGATGCGCCCACAATCCCGCGAGCGGGGCCGTGCGGTACATGTGGGTCGGCGAGCGGTCGGCCTGGAACGAGTCGATGCCAATCTCGCTCGGCGTATGCAAATTGTGTCCCGGCTCGGTGTAAAGCGGCGGGACGTGACAGGTCGCGCACTGGCCCGCACCGTTGAAGACCGTCTTGCCGCGCTCGAATGCAACCTTGTCATACGACCCGGCAGGCGCTTTGGGGGCAGGCAACGCGAGCTGATAAAAATGCAGCGCGGCGAGTTTCGGCGTCACCCGGTCCGGAGTGCCCCGCGTGTTCCATGCGCCGCTCTTAGCGGAGACGGGATACTGATCCTTGTTGCCGAAGCGAGCGTCGAAGTATGTTCCCGACCCATGCATCTGGGTCACCCCGACGTAGGCGTTCCAATAGGTGACCGACCCGGAGCCGGTCGAGGTAGCGAGATCGACGCCGGCCAGGCCGAACGCCGGCGGAATCAGCGTTCCAGCCTGTTTGCCGTCAGGACCAAAGGCCTTTCCATCCTTATTGAGGAATGCGTCGTATCTCCCCGGTCCCCAACTGGCGAGAACCTTCTTCACCGTTGCGACATCGACGCCGAGCAGGTCGGTGAACGGCGTCAGGTTCGGCGCCAGCGACACGATCGCACCGACATTGAGGTCGCGGTTGGGCCAACCGTCAAGCCGCTTGCCGATGCCGGGAGCGAAAGAGTTATCGACCGTCGAGTGACAGAACGCGCACTGGATGCCCATCGACTTGACGCTGCCGTCGGAATTGGCCAACGCCGTGACGCCGACCACCGCATTCAGTTTCAGGAGTGCGATGGTGGTCGCGGGATCGTCGAGATTGACCTTGCCCGCCGCCAGCTGCTTTTTCAGCGCCGCCGGCAATGCGTCCGAATCGACCTTCAATCCGACGGAGAGCGCGGTTTTCGGTGAAACGCCGGGTCCGACACCGCCGTTCTTTTCGCCGGCGATGGCCTTGTGCAACTGAAGCGCGTCGCCCCAGAAAGCCTCGCTTCCGAACGTTTCGTAACGGAATGTTTTCTTGCCCTCGTCGAACATTGTCCGCGCGCTCAGCGCGGCCACGGCGTCAAAACTGGTGTCACGATCCTGGCGGGGGGCGGCGGACGCCATCACAGCCCAAGCCAACCCAACCACCCCGACCGACCCGATGACAAACGTTCTCTTTTTCATGAGATTCCACCGTTGAATTTCGAATGAATTTTCGATGACCGAGCTGCTCCAGAAATTCAGAAAATGAGTCTGGAGGAACCGTTCGGCAGCTTAAGCGGTGCAGGCCGACAGGTCAGTTACCCCGGTAACACTCGCGAAATCCGAAGGATGTTTAATTGGAGGAGAGGCTCTCAAGCTTGCTTAGGTCAATCATGAGATGCCCGCGACCCGAATATTGCACCATCCCTTGCCGACGCAGAAAATTGAGAGCCGTCGAGATGCGCTCGCGGCGTGCGACCACCATTTGGGCAATTTCTTCTTGCGTAAGATACGCCGGGATCTCGATCAGAGAATCGCATTGTCGGCCTATCTTGCTTGCGAGACTTACCAAAACCCTTGCAAGGCGCTGAACGGTGCTATCCGACGCCAGTGTATTGATCTGCGCATAAGCTTCTTTCAGGGCACGGCAGAAAACATCGATCATCGCGGCCATCAAATCGGGTCGCGTCATCAAGATATTTCTGATTTCCTGAAACGGCACCGAAATAGCGTCTGTGCGCTCCAATGCGACGGCTCGATCCAGACGTTCCAATTCCGACGCACAAAGTTCTCCGACCACGTCACCTTCCTTGCGAACATCATAAATGACCTCGTGGCCGCTTGAGGTCATCGCTCCCACTTTCACAAAGCCATTCTGGAGAAAGAACAGCGACCGGTCTTTGTCGCCAACGCTGTATATGACGTCGTGCTTGTTAAAGGTGGTTGGCTTTCGCCCGGGAAGTATAACGTCACAAAATCTTCCACGGAAGATCGACAAGAGCGCGCATGAGACGGCCGCCTGACGAGCAAGGAATTGGCCATGATCCGGAACATCGTCGCCGTCGCCGGCTCTGGCCAGTTCCGAAAACACTGAGTCGGGCGTGGTTGCAACCATGAGACCCTCGACAAAACAGGGGTGACGAACTTCGCTACTGCGAAATGTCAGATACACAATCGACGCCGGCCGGGATCGCGGCTCGGTCAGAAAGGTCAACGCGCGCAAGCCCTCGAAGGTCAATCCAGTAACACCGTGGTTGCCGAATTATTCCAAGGCGATGCGATATTTACTTACGTCTGCAGAGCAACGTGAGAAGCCGCTTGGCCTCGCGCGCTGCCTTGGGAGGCACCCCGATATGCCTGCAAAAAGAGCGGCCTCCTGAATATTGGGCGCATCCATGCCCGCTCAGCGGATCGTCTCCTGCTCCATCGCGTGCGCGGCCTGAAGGCTGGCGAGATCGCGGTAGATCGAGGCGACCGCGAGCACGCGACCGTTGCTTTTGTACTTCAGCAGGCAATCCCTGGCCGCGATGTCGCCGTCGATGTCGATTTTGTCCCACTTCTCGGCGTGACCGACATAATTGATCGGCACGTCGTAGTGCTGGCTCCAGAAAAACGGTACCGCGTCGAAGATCTCGCGCTGTCCCAGCATATTGCGCGCGGCGGTCTGGCCCTGGCGTTCCGCCACCACCCAATGTTCAACCCGGATGTTCTCCCGGGAATGCGGGTCGGGCCAGCGCGCGATATCGCCCGAAGCATAGATTCCGGCGATGCTGGTTTCCAGAAATGCATTCACCGCGACACCGCGGTCGAGCTTGAGGCCGGCGTGTTCGGCGAGCGCCAGCCGCGGCCGCACGCCGACGCCGACAACCACAACGTCGCCCTCCAGCACGCCGCCGCTCTTGAGCGTCGCGCGCTTGCCGTCGATTGCGACCACGGTATCCCCGAGATGGAAGATGACGCCGTGCTCCACATGCAATGCGCGCACGAAGTCGCCCATTCCCGGCCCCAGCACGCGCTCCATCGGGCGTTGTTCCGGCGCCACCACGTGGACCTCGATGTCGCGCGCCCGCAAGGCGGCTGCGGCCTCCAGCCCGATAAAGCTGGCGCCGATCACGATCGCGCGGCGCGCGCCGCTGATGGAGGCAATGATCGCCCGGCAATCCGCAAGCGAGCGCAGGGTGTGGACGTGCGGCTGGTCGGCGCCCGGGATTGGCAGCCGAACGGGCTCGGCCCCTGTCGCCAACAGCAGCCGGTCGTAGGCAATCGTGCCGCCACCGGCAATGATGACATTGCGCGCCCTGGTATCGATCGAGGTAACATTGCTGTTGAGCCGAAGATCGATGCCCGCCTCCGTGTAGTAGGTGTCGGCGCGCAGCGGCAGCCAATCCTCCGGCGCGCTGCCGGCGAGATAGTCCTTGGACAGATTCGGGCGGTCGACCGGCGGCGCGGCATCATCGCTGAGCATGACGATGCTGCCGCGAAACTCCTGCCGCCGGAGCATTTCGGCCGCCGCAAATCCGGCCGCGCCCCCGCCGACGATCACGATCTTGCCGGGCGCATCGACGGGTCCCCTGGTCCGCGGCTTCGGCTGTTCGCGCTTTTGCCGGATAAAGATCCGATCGCCCTCATGCTCGACCTGCCAGACCGCAAGCGGGGTCAGCGCCGGCGCACGGGTCGCTTCCCCCGTGCGCAAATCGAAACAGGCGTGATGCCAGGGGCAGCGAATGCTGTCGCCGACCACGAGTCCCTCCGCGAGCGGCCCATGATAATGGCTGCAATGCGCGTCGATCGCGAAAATCTCGGACCCGGAGCGCACCAGCAAAACAGCCTGTTCGCCGACGTGTCCGAGCAAGGTCTCGCCGGTAAAGTCGCTCAATGCGACGCCTTGCGCGAGATCTGGTCCAGCGGGCCGGGCTTGCTCTTCAGCCATAGTGCATCCTCCCTGGTGCAGGCGGTGACCGGCCGCACCTTACATCAAGTCGCCATACCCAGGAATTCCTGGCGGGTCAGCGCATTGTCGCGGAAGCAGCCCAGCATGCGGCTGGTGACCAGGTCCGTGCCGGGCTTGTGGACGCCGCGGGTTGTCATGCAGTGGTGCGTCGCCTTGATGATCACGCCCACGCCCTGCGGCTTGAGCACATCGTTGATGGTGTTGGCGATTTGCGCCGTCATCTTCTCCTGGATCTGGAGGCGCCTGGCATAGACGTCGACAACCCGGGCCAGCTTGGAGATGCCGACCACGCGGCCGCTGGGGATATAGGCCACCCAGGCCCGGCCGATAATCGGCGCCATGTGGTGCTCGCAATGGCTTTCGAAGCGGATGTCGCGCAGCACGATCATTTCGTCATAGCCTTCGATCTCCTCGAAGGTCTTTTCGAGGATTTCAACGGGGTCCTGACCGTAGCCCGAGAAAAACTCCTCGAACGAGCGGGTCACGCGCGCCGGGGTCTCGATCAGGCCGTCCCGCTCCGGATTTTCACCAGTCCATCGGATAATCGTTCGCACCGCGGCCTCGACTTCGGCCCGGCTGGGTTTTTGGACGTCGGGCTGCAGCGGTCTCGCCAGATCCAGCGGGTGTACGTTTGAAATCACAGGCATGATCCTCCATAGCGGACGCCGAAACGGCGCCCGTTGCACTCTTGCGGAGCCTGTTAGATGGTCTTTGGAGCGAAAGGTTCCGGGGTTTTCCGTCGGCCAGGCAGCGCGAGGAGATGACCCCGCCATTTGAGGTCGCGACCGCTTTCTCTCCGTCGAGCGCCTCGCCGCCTTTTTGACGTTCTTCGACCATAACCGTAGTTTGGGGGACGGGTCAGGAGGGGTGGCGAATGCTCAAGATGACGAGGCCGGCGCTGCTGCGGCGAAGGACGACCGCGGCATGCAAGTAGCGTCGAAATTCATGTCGCTGCAGAAACTGCGGAGCGGTCTAGTCGCGCTTGGCGCGATATATGCGCTCGCCTGCGGTGCGGCACAGGCCCAAAATCTCGATCAGGGCAAATCGGCCGCCAGGCTGTTTGCGGATGGTTGCACGGCATGTCATCGCAGCGCGCGCGGCCTTGCGAAGGGACGCTTCAGTCTCACGCTTTTCCTGTTCCTGCAAAAGCACTATGCGAGCAATTCGAGCTCGGCCTGGGAGCTCACTTCCTATCTGGAGTCCGTCGATAGCGCCCAGCACGGCCGCTTGCGAGCCGCCGCCGCGAAGCCGTCCCCTGCGGCCAGTCGCGCATCACAGTCCTCGATGCGTCCGCCCTTGCCGGTGCCGGGGCGTTAGAGCAGGTCTCAGCCGCCTTATGACCAAAGCAGAGCTTGCGCCCGGGCGGCGGGCTGGGCCAAAATGCTGCATCGCTGCGGCACCTTTATCATTGGGCGCCGAATTTTCCAGGTCCAGCGGGAATTATTGCAGAAGTTTCGGGTTCTCGAACGCAGCCAGGCTTCGCTCCACTGTCATGACAGCGGCCCGTTTTAGCGAGGATCGAGGAGCAGAAGGTGAGACGGCGCGAGTTCATCAAATTTCTCGGCGGCACGGCCGCCGCCTGGCCACTTGCCGCGCGCGCACAGCAATCGCCGCCGCCACCGGTGATCGGGTTCATGAACAGCGGCACCGCCGAAGGCGGCAAGGAGCTGCGGGCCGCTTTCAGCAAAGGTGCAAGCGAAGCCGGCTTTATCGAGGGCCAGAACGTCACGATCGAATACCATTGGGGTGAGGGGCGTGAGGATCGACTCGCGGAATTGGCAGCCGACCTGGTGCGCCGGCGGGTAAGTGTGATTGCAGCGACCGGCACTCCCGCCGCCCTCGCGGCCAAGGCGGCCACCACGACCATTCCGATCGTCTTCGAAACCGCCGGCGACCCGATTAAACTCGGCCTTATCGCCAGCCTGAGCAGACCGGCTGGCAACGTCACCGGGGTAAGTCAGTTGAGCTCCGAGTTGGTATCGAAACGGCTGGGGTTGCTGCACGATTTGATGCCGACCGCCACCACGGTCGGCTTTTTTGTGAACCCTCTCGATCCGAGAACCGAGTCTCAAACCAAGGACACGGAGGAAGCGGCGCGCGCGCTCGGATTGAAAATCCATGTTCTGGACGCCAGCACCGAGGCGGAAATCATTTCAGCCTTTGCAACTATCGCTGAACTCCGGCCGGGGGCACTGCTGGTCGGCACCGGCGAGTTGTTTCGCAGACGGCCGGAATTGATTCCGTCGCTCGCCGCAAAACAGGGGATCCCGGCTATCTATCAGTATCGCGAATACGCGGTGGCGGGCGGTCTGATCAGCTATGGAACGAGCATTACGGATGCCTATCGTCTCGCCGGCGTTTACGCCGGTCGCGTTCTCAAGGGCGAGAAGCCCGCCGACCTGCCGGCGCTGCGACCGACCAAATTCGAACTGGTGATCAATCTCGAGACCGCCAGGAAGCTTGGCCTGACGATCCCGCCCGGCGTGCTCGCGATCGCCGACGAGGTGATCGAGTGAACTGACCCCCTTCCGTATTCGCTGGCCCGGCCCGTGACAGGTTCGGTTCAGCCGGCCGCCGCCCGAAAGATCCTCATATAATTGTCGCCCGCGATCTTTCCGGCTTCTTGCGGCGAAAAGCCGCCGCGCAGCATCGCCGCGACGAGCTGCACCCACAGCGAATAGTCCTGCACGCTGCCGGGTGCGACCTGCTGGTCAGTGCCGATGCAGACGTGCTCCACGCCGACGACGTCGACCATTTCTTTCAGGCCGTCGACATATTTTTCCAGGCTGGGGAAGAAGTGCCAGATGCCGATGGCGCCGCCGGTCTCGGCGATGGCGCGAGCGTGATCGCGGCTGATCTGCCGCCCCGTCAGCGGCGTCGGACCCATCGCCGCGGATCCGGAAAGCGCGGTGTGCGACAGCAGCAGCGGTTTGGTCGCGACCTTGACCGCGGCCTTCACCGTGTCCTCGGTCGCATGCGCGACATCGCAGACAAATCCGAGCCGATGGCAGGCGCGGATCACCTCGGCGCCGAATGGGGTGAGCCCGTGATGGGTGACGACGCCGGTCTGGAAGTCGCCGATGTCGTTGGGCGTGTAGTGCACGAGCTGAACATGCCTGACGCCGCGCTGATGCGCCTGTTCGAGCCGCTCGAGCTTTCCCTCCAGGAAGTCGAGCCCTTCCACGTCACCCACGATCGCGGGTTGCCCGTTGGCGTGCGCGGCCTCGAGATCGGCGGCCGAAAGCGCGCGGCGCAGGCCATGGTGGGCGACCATCTCGTCCACCCAGTCGAGGCGCCCGAGATGGTACTTGTAGAGCTGGCCCGGCTCCGGCGTGCGCAACGCGCCGAGCACCCCGGCCGGATTCCTGCCGAGGATGGGACCATCCGGCACGTCGGCGAGGCACGCGACCGCCAACGATCCCGCGCGCATGCCGTTTGCGAGACTGTCATTGGGCGGCGCCTGAGACGTAATTCCGGTCGTTCCGCCATGGGTATGGACGTCGACCGAGATGGACTTGCGCAGCACCTCGAGCGCGGCCGAGGCGGTCTCGGCGGTCTGGGCGGCGGCGGTCGAACCGCGCGGCCCCACGCCGCCGCCGAGCATCGCGCCGACCGAGGACAACACCGTACTCCACATCCACTGCCGGCGCGTGAGCCCGTGACCGTGGCAGATACCGTGACCGTGACCGCAGCAATCCATATCGTCCTCCCGAGCTTGGGCCGGCGCCTTAGCCGCCACGCTTTACTCAACTCATGGATTGAACCTCAGCGCGAGCCCCGGTTCAAGCCTCGTGGAATCCCGGCGCGAGTACCGCGCCGCGACGGGTGATTTGTGTTTGGTTTCCCGCACCATCATCATTTGGCGAGTGTGACGAAATAATCATGGCATCAACGGGGTTTGACCTCACTGGAATGGGTCTGGTTGTTCTCCGCCGCATGTCTTACGCTGCCTTCAATCTGGCGTGGTGGTGGCGGACCCGGCCTTCAAGAAAAGCGCGATGGAGGAAATTGTCATGAGCACCCGGCGTGATTTTCTGAAAGGTGGCACCGCGGCGCTCGCCACCGGCATTGTCTTTTGCGGTTGCGGTCTTTTGCACGGCGCGCACGCGCAACGGGTGTCGCGGCAGCGGCTGCCGGTAACGGTCGGCGGCAAACGGGTCAGGACCATCGACGTTCACGCCCATTGCGTCATCCCCGACGCCAGCAAGCTGCTTGGCGCCATGCCGCCTTCTCCGGTCAGGGGCGCAAGCGAGACGGTCATCGAGATCGACAAGCGGCTCGCCGCCATGGACGCGCAGGCGGTCGACATCGAGGTGCTGTCGATCAATCCCAACTGGTACGGCCGTGACCGCGATCTGGCCGGCCAGATCGTCAGAATCCAGAACGAGAAGCTGGCCGAACTCTGCGCATCCAAGTCCGACCGTTTCGCCGCCTTCGCCTCGCTCACCCTGCAGGCGCCCGACCTGGCGGTGCAGGAACTCGAGACCGCGGTCAGGAAGCAGGGATTGAAGGGCGCCGCGATCGGCGGCAATGTCGCTGGCGAGCCGTTCTCCGATCCCAAATTCCATCCGGTATGGGCCAAGGCGGAAGAACTCGGCGTGCCCCTGTTCATTCATCCGCAGGGCGTTCCCGAGCTCAACAAGCAGCTTGCCGGCAATGGCTGGCTCTCCAACGCGATCGGCTATCCACTGGAGACCACGATCGCGCTCTCGCACCTGATCTTCGAGGGCACGTTCGACCGCTTTCCGAAGCTGAAGGTGATCGGCGCCCATGGCGGCGGCTTCCTGCCCGCCTATGCCGATCGCTCGGACCATGCCTGTCTGGTCAATCCCAGGGGCTGCAATGCGGACATCAAGCTTGCGAAAGCGCCGACCGAATATCTCAAGCAGATCTATTTCGATTCGCTGGTGTTCACGCCCGAGGCGCTGCGTCATCTGGCGGCCCAGGTCGGCGTCGGCCAGCTCGTGCTGGGCAGCGATTATCCCTTCCCGTGGCAGCTTGCGCCGGTCGATCACATCTTCGCCCTCGCATCCCTGAGCGACGACGACAGGGCCGACATCCTCGGCCGCACCGCGGCGAAGCTGCTCAATTTCGAGGCGTAGGCCGCCGCGCATAATCGCCCCTCACATCCCGAACACGGCCACGGCGCGGATTGGCGATGCCGTGCCGTCGCGCCACTTCATCGGCAGGCCGATGAAGGTGAAGGGTCCCTGGCCGAGCAGCGCCTCGAGATTGCACAGACTCTCGATGTGGGTGATGCCGAGCTCGAAGCAGGCCTTGTGAACCAGCAGGTTCACCCTGCCGTCGGGCGCGGGCCGCATCGAGTCGATGCCGAAATGCACGACGCCCTGGCCGGCCAGCCATTCGGTGGCGGCGACGTTCACGCCGCAATTGTCGCTTGCATATTCCTTGCGCGGGAACGTGCGGGCATGGTGGCCGGTGCAGAGCAGCACGGTGCCGCCCTTCGGCACCGCGTGACCGCACTGCTTCACCGCGGCCTCGAGATCGGCGGGCGTGATCTCGGCGCGCGGTGCGATGTGGCGCAGATCGATGCAGATGCCTGATACGATGCAGTTCGCAAGCGGGTATTCGCCGATTCCCTGGCCGCGTTTGTCGAAGTGCCTGGGCGCATCGATGTGGGTGCCGGCGTGGTCGGGCATCGAGATGAACATCGAGGAGAGCCCGTGCACATTGCCGGATGCGGCGAAGGACTCCTCATGCGTCGTCCAGACGCCGTGGATGACAGGGGGATGGCCGGGATAGGTCGGGCTCTTGTGATGGAGCTCACGGCTGAGGTCGACGATTTTCACGGTAGGAAATCTCCGGACAGTGAGCGGGCGGTCTCAGCCCTTCTTCGGCATCTGGGCGATCGCATGCATCGCCGCGATGTAGCCGTTGGGACCGAGCCCGGCGATCACGCCAGTGGCGACCGAGGATATCTTGGAGTGCCGGTGATGCTCGTCGCGCGCATGGATATTGGAAATATGCACTTCGATCACCACGCCCTCGAACGCCTTGATCGCGTCGAGGATGGCGATCGAGGTGAAGGAATAGCCGGCGGGATTGATGATGATGGCGTCGGCGGTCTGCCTCGCCGACTGGATCCAGTCGACCAGTTCGCCTTCATGGTTGGACTGGTGAAAGGAAAGCTCGAGCCCGAGCTGGGCGGCGTGCTGCTCGCAGCTCTCCCGCACCTGCGACAGCGTCGTCGTTCCGTAGATATGCGGCTCCCGCACCCCCAACAGATTGAGGTTGGGGCCGTTCAGGATCATCAGTCGTTTCATGGCGTGTTCCTCTCCAGGTGAGCTGCCGAACCGGTTGGCGATGAAAGCCGGTATCCGGGGACCTCGGGGCGCGCCGCTTTTACCAGTTTTTCACCAGCGCGCGAATTTGCCGGCGGCCGTTTACCGGTCCTGTGCCGCCCGGGTTCATGATTGACGCCTGGACCAATCGGAGATCGGCGATGTCCGCCAGCCACGCTGCGATGGCAGCTCTTGATAGTACCCACTCCCGCGCCGTCTGCGACGAGATCGGCGAGCGGCTGCGCGACGTTCTTGGCCGGGACGCCGCGGAAATCCCGTCACATCTGCGCCGGCTTGTCGATCGGCTGGCCGAACTGGAGCAGGTACCAGCGCCTTCGATCGTGCCTGACATCTCCGACATGCAGCCCGGCATTCCCGCGCGCGCCGATCACGAGCGGAACAGCGCGAAGTAGATCACATAGAGCCACCCCAGAATGCCGTGGATGATCGCCCAGAGGATCGAGTGGTTGGCGGTATAGGATATCGCGATCGCCAGCGCCGAGCCGAAGCCCACGCCGTATTTCGCGCCCTCGACGCGAACCCCGTAATAGCGATTTGCTGCCATGTTTTTTCAACCTCGTTTGCCGGGATGTGGCGCGGGTGAATTGCATCACGACGCGAGTTAGCCCTTCTTCGTCAGCTTGACGTAGGAGCCCGAGGGATGCATCTCCAGCCAGCCGTCGGCGACCGCCAGATGAATCGCCGCGCCGTATTCGCCGGCGTTGCCGCCCGCGTCCAGGAAGGCGTGGTTGATCGCGCCGATCGATATCCGGCCCTCTTCGTCGGCCGCGATCGCGCCTGCTATTTCGAGCAGCTTCGCCATCGCGGCTTGCGGCGTGGCGAGCGGGCGGGCTTCATTGGATGTCATGATCGATGCTCCCCGGAAATTGCGCGCTTCCGGCCAGCCGGCTTTCCGCCGGTCCCGCGATCAGAGCAGGGAATGCGGTCCGGCACCACAGCCAAAAAAACCCCGCCGTCCGCGACGGGGTCAAGTTCGGGAGAGCGACACGAGATCACAGTCGCGTCGCCGAACGAATGATGCCACGATTCGCACCGTTGAGAAACGCGCGGCTCCGGTTGATGATGAGGAATTCCGGATTGACTTTTCCGCCGCTCTGGAGAATCGCGCAAATGATTTGCCCGGCCGATCGCGGGCGCGACCATGCTGGATAATTTTTTTGCAGATTCGATTTTCAAACAGCCCGCCATTGCGATGGCGACAATTTCTCCCCTCCCCCCGCGAAGCGGCGGGGAGGGGTCGGGGGGTGGGGGGTCTATCCGCAGAACCGTTGCTTCAATGTATGCCGCGCCGCCCCCCACCCCCGACCCCTAAGAGCGAGCTTCGCTCGTCTCGACCCCACCACGCGCGCTGCGCGTGGGAGGAGGGGAGTCAAACAGCCCGTCATTGCGAGCGCAAGCGAAGCAATCCATGCTGCCGCAAGCAAGAAAGAGTGATTGCTTCGTCGCTTCGCTTCTCGCAATGACGTCAGACACAACTTCGCGATCTCGCCGCGCGTTTGGCGCGAGTTTTGCCAACAACGTTCCGTCCTCCCGAAAAAGAGGGCGCAGGGAATGCCGGGCGCCGATGCGCCCGCAGCCGCGCGTGGGTGTGAGAGAGCACGCGCGTTAGTCACCACGAGTACACCGGAAAACATCCGGCATTCCCCGCGCGATGGGTTTTACGGTTTTCTTCGCGCTCTCCCGGGCGACCGGGCTTTGTTGCCACCCTCGCCGGCTTTCACCGGCTTGACGCCAGCGTCGGGGCGTCAGGACCACACGACTTCGCCGTCCGCTTCAGGCGCCTTCGTCTTTGGCACCATCCGCGCCCATCGCATCCCGCCCCGCAACCGTGACGATCGCGTGTCGCCCCTCCAGTGGGGCGGGATGGCTCACGATATAAACTGATTTTCGTTTCGGAAAAACAGAAATATTTTTTGCAAAAGGGCTGGACTCGCCGGTCGCAAACGAGCCTGACTGATTTGCCCGTCGGGCGGTGGCGCGGGCGATGCGGCCGCGACATAATTTGCGAGGAGCGTGGCGGCGGCGGCGGAGAAACAGGAAGCAAGCAAAATGGCGTGGCGCCCGATCGTGATCGCCTGTTGTGTTCTCGCCGGCGGGGAGGCCATGGCCTTCGACATCGAAGCCCATCGGGGCGGCCGCGCGCTGTTTCCCGAAAACACGCTGGTCTCGTTCGCCAACGCGCTCTCGATGGGGGTGGACACCCTGGAGCTCGATATCGGCGTCACAAGCGACGGCGCCATCGTCGTCTCGCATGAGCGCGGCCTTAACCCCGACCTCGCCCGCGACGCCAAAGGCGTCTATGTCGCGCCGCCCGGCATTCCCTTTGTCCGGCTGCGGCTTGAAGAGGTCAGGCAATACGACGTCGGCCGGATCAGGCCCGGCAGCGCCTATGCCGCGCAATTTCCAGATCAGCGCGCGGTGCCGGGAACGCCGATCCCGACGCTCGGCCAAGTCATCGGTCTCGTGCACAAGTCGGGTGACCGCCACGTGCGCCTCAACATCGAGACCAAGATCGATCCGAACCACCCCGAGGAGTCGCCGGAGCCGCAGCGCTTCGTCACGCTGCTGCTCGATCTTCTCAATGCGGAGAAATTCAGCGATCGCGTCATGGTCCAGTCCTTCGACTGGAGAACCCTGCGGCTGGTCCAGCAGCGCGCCCCCGGGATACCGACGGTTTATCTGAGCATCCAGAAGGGGAGGACGCCGACGGTATTTCCGGACAAACCCTCGGACTGGACCGCGGGCTTCAATCCCGTCGATTACGGGGGATCGCTGCCCCGCGCCATCAAGGCGGCGGGCGGCGCGATCTGGTCGCCGTATTTCGGCGATGTCAGTCCCGCCCTGATCTCCGAAGCCCATGGCCTCGGACTTCAGGTCGTGGTCTGGACCGTTAACAGTCCGGCGGACATCGCGCGCATGATCGACATGGGCGTGGACGGGATCATCTCGGATCGTCCCGACGTATTGCGCAAGGTGGCCGGCGAGAAGGGCGTGGCATTGCCGAAGGGATCGCCGGTTAAGCCGTAGCGGCAAGGGAAACCGGCGCGCGTGACGCGCCCCGCGTCCGCGACGATCGCGCGCGTCCCTCCCTGATCGCGTCAAATACGTGCCAGCGGAACTCTTCAAGCGGCCGGCCATTCCAGCAGGCGTTGGGAGAGCGTATGGTGCTCCGATCATCCGCTGAACCTGGGAGGCTTTCATGCAGTTCAGGACAACCGGACTACTGTTGCTCGGCGCGATCGCACTTCCCGCCGCCGGGATCGCACAAACCACGCCACCGGCAATTACACGAACAGTGGTTGCCGCAACCAAACTGCCTGATGTCACCAACGTGCCGCTCTATTTCAAGGCGGTGAGCATCACGCTTCAGCCGGGCGAGAAGAGCAGCGTCGCGGCCGGCAACGGCATCCTCTACCAGATGTCGGGATCGACCGAGGTCGCGCTCGATGGCGCGGCCAAAACGCTCAATGCCGGAGAGGGGCTGTTCATCGCCGGCGGAAAGACCGCGGCGTTGACGGCGGGCGGCGCAGCGCCATCGACGCTGCTCCACTTCCTGCTTGCTCCGGCCGGGGACCTGGATCGGCCTGCCGGGACGGCTGCCGCCGCCGCGAGAGAGCTATATCGCACCGCAAATCCGATCCCCGACCTGCGGCCAGGCGGTTATGATCTCAATCTCACCCGGGTCACATTCCCGGCGCAGATGCCTTCCAATCCGCCACACCACCGGTCAGGCGCGGCGCTGTACTATATCGTTTCCGGCACCGGGGCGAACACGGTCGACGGCAAGACAGAAGCAAGGGGACCGGGCTCGTTGATCTACGAGCCCCAGGCCCTCGTGCACCAATGGGGAAACCCGGGCGACGAGCCGTTGATATTCCTGGCCTTCAACATCAATCCGGAAGGTGTCGCGGCCGTGCTCCCCGGCGCACCGGCGAAGAATCAATAGCTAACGGCGAGCGGTGCGATCTGGTCGCCGTATTTCGGCGATATCGATCCGGCTCTGATCTCCGAATCTCACGGCCTCGGACTTCAAGTCGTGGTCTGGACCGTGAACAGCCCGAAGACATCGCGCGCATGATCGACATGGGCGTGGCGGGATCATCTCGGATCGTCCGGACGTGTTGCGCAAGGTGGCCGGCGAGAAGGGTGTGGCGTTGCCGAAGGGTTGGCCGGTTACGCCGTAGCGGCAAGGGACGGCGGCGATACAGATTTGATTTGGGTCAGGCGCGAAGCGGAATATTTCTAGGAATGAATTGGACAGGCTCATCATTAACGTACTGATTTGCCGTCAGGCAATCATGTGGCCCGACTGACACTATTAGCGTCCATCCTAAATGCTGGGCCGGAACGCGCTTGGCGTCAGATATAATGGCGAAACGGTAATGGTGGGCCATCCCTATGTGGAGCCGCGGTCAGAATCTCGCCCACAGCTTCAGCGAACCGAAGTGTTACTGGAAGACCATCAGAAAATATGCACGCGTTAAAATTTACTTTCGTCAACCCCATTACGTCATGTAAAACGGTGTTCATGTCCCCATCACCACGAGATATTTCGATCAAAAGAGGGTTCGGCACTTCTCGACCGGGGTAAGTCGCCAGTTCAGGTATATAGCCGGCGGTCCAGAGTAACGATCGGTTTTGCTCGAGACGATATGCTGAACCTCTCATGATGGGGGTCTTCGTAGGACGATAAAGTTTCATCTCTTGGGACCGAGAAATTCGAACGCAGACCACATTTGAGGCGGGGGCACCTTCCCTGAAGCCACACCATTCTTCAAATGAGAATCTCTTTCGGCCGTGAACGAAGATTTCCAAAGGAGGCTTTTCATGGAGATCAGTATAAGCAGCGACAACTCTAGAAATAAGTTCTCTAGCCCCTTCCAGCGTGAGGTTGAATTCCTTTCTGTCTTGCGAGTACCACGATCCAGTACTCTTAAAGACAAGTCCGTCGCCAGAGTCCAAAAACATTTGCGCGCCGCAACATGCGTTGCCAGCGGTGGGATCAAGCGTGTTGATCTTAAAGACTAGCCCTATGTAACAGACACCAGGTCGCACTTCGGCAAGTTTCCAGGGTCTGCCTCCAGCTTTGAAAAATGCGGTGGTTGTCAGATTCCACGCGAGCGACGCGGGATCTTGCAAGCCGCGACGGCCTCCATAAGCGTCATCGTCCGTCGGTGAGCTAAACGAACTTTCTCGCACAACCTGAACAACGACTTTATTGACCAGCAGGCGTGCCTTAAGTTGATGATGAAAATTAACATCGTACCGGTACGGTTCGCTCGCAAGTTTGTCTTCAGCAAATAGGGATGGTTCTCGCAAAAGCCTTTTTCCGAGCTTTGGCCCAAGCGCGTTCGGATCATGAAGGCCCTCAAGCTTCGAGGGGCGAGAGAGTGGCCGACCAAGCCGCCAGACTTCATCCGGAATAATGACGAACCATACGTCTACTTGAACGTCATCTTCGGTAAGCTTCTTAATTATTGGGCGCGAGAAGAGACTCACAGTGTCATATATGGCCTTGTGACGGTCGGTCTTGCGGATCGCATTGAAAATCTCGTTGCCAGAAACCCCGATCTCGGCAACCGGCTTCGTAGGCCACTTCGTCTGAAAGATCGCCTCAAATCCGGGGTAGGCGAGGCGATGCTTCACCTCTGGGTCCGCGAGTGGAATAAAGGCTCGCGCCCGGTCCAGCCATTCACGATAAACAGCGATCCCTTTTGGCGTGCCAATTACCCCGACGCGCATTTCCGCAGGCCGGCGATCTTCCAAAGGCCCAAAGAGGAATAAACCATCTTTGGGGTCCTTTAAGCGTTGCCCGTATCCAAACTCGAGCAGAGGCTCGTCGAGATGATCGATTTCGCGATTCATCAGACGGGTTCCTCTGGCTCGTCTTGAAAATCATCGTTCCATTCGTCGTCCGAATCGAGTGCATCGAACGAATCGATTTCTTCATCCACATTTGTTTCTTCAATCTCCGGGACCCACCTACTATCTATTCGCATAGGCATACCGAAAGACAGAAATTCGGTCGGACCAACGCACAAGCGAATTTCCTCGCTCTCTCCAATTACCAACGCGAACGCGATGAGCAAATCTCGCCACCGGTCATTCCACCAACTCTTACAAAAACTCCTGCGTAGGACATGCATGCGTTGTTTGCTAAATATTGGGTTCTTGCCATCAGCGGTAAAAATTACGTGGGGACGTAATACCAACCGACTTGGATCGCCTGCAACGGGCCTCCCTTCAAAAGCGGCATGCCAATATATTTGCCTTTTCTCGCTCCAACCGACCAGTTGCTTTCGTCTCCGTTTGCCCGCGTCGTCAACGAAGGTTACCTTGTTTCCCTCGATAAGTTGGTCGGGAAGAAACCATGCTAGTTGACCTGAAAGCTCCTTAACTTCGTTGAATATCTCGTCAATGATGCGGTTCTGTTCTTGGGTATTGCTACAGTATTTGCCTGTCTCTCGGAATGCGCACCGACTGTCGATTGTATCTTCATCGAAATGTTCGCCGTAGACGCCGCCTCCCGCTTTAGGAACTTCATTCGTTCCGGTTCCGATTATATTTCCTTCTTTGTCTAAGAGTGCAGCGCCAACCTGGCGCGATAAACAGGCGCTTCTTAAGCTGGCGCCATAAGCCTCATGCATTGCCGTTTCTGCAATTGTTGGACGAACGAGTTCGGTGTGAGTAATAATCTTAGTTAGTCGCGACAGATTTTCATTGATATCCCATTCACGGTTTCCAGTCCCGTCGTCCAGAAGTTGCTGGACGGTGTTGTCTACGAAATAGTCGGCCATATGAAATGCATCAGAGACGCGTTGGCCGTGATCCTCGCTCGACCGAGAATCTCGATCCATAAATTTAAGAATGTCGACTTTACTTGCGGTGCTGTACTTTTCGGATTGGAGGCGTTTGAGTCTAACTTCCGCGTCGCAAACAACCCCTATGAGCACAAACGCTTCGCGGTAAACCCTTCTAAGCAATTCGACTTCAGCAGGATGGCGAATCGAGTCGATTATGTAGGCGCGCCGACTACCATCCGGCTCTACGGGTTGGTCTCCAGGGTTTTCCATTTTCTGTTTTTGCGCTCTGATGAGTCGAATGCGCTGGATGGCTCGATTAGCGACGGCGGCGTGATCGCCCCCGGCTCGCATTTCGTCACCGAGATCTTGGAATTGTTCGGTCGTAAGCAAATTGCGCGGTTCGGAGCCTGGGATTGCTTTTTCGTTTTCCGTTGCCCACGCTTCGATTAAGTTTCTTGCCTTGATAATTTCGGTATCGAACGGGTCGCCCGTGATGGAACCCTTATTGAGTAGCTCAGCAAGTGAGGTCGCAATTTTGGTCGTACCGCAACCAACGTGGCCGACGACCGCGAATACAAACTCGTTTGAGGCGTACGCTCGAACCATATTTTTCGAAGACGTAGGCACACGTTTGTCGCTAGTAGCGGGTGCCTCTTTCGTAACAGCCTTGGCCATTTAGTGTGCCCCCTGTGCCCCCAAAGAATTCGGAATTAACGAACGAGGATAAAGGCCGCTAGAAAGCGACTCAGAAATCACGTTTCGAGCATAGCCCGAGGCTATCGTCGGGAACGCGCTAAACGTGATTATATTACACGTACTGAGGGTGTTTTTCAGTGCAATGCAGCAAATGCTGAAACCGTGATGTTGAAATTCCGAAGCTTAAGATGGCTGTTTTAGATGCGCAGCTGTTCACCACCCCAAACAAAAACAGCCGGGTCTTTCGACCCGGCCATCCAAAACTCTTCTGCTAAACCAACTGGACGCGAACCTCAGCCCGCCTTCTTCTTCGGCGCGGCCTTCGCCGGCTTCTTCACAAACGCCGCCTTCGGCATCTTCTTCTCGATCTGCTTCTTCAGCTCCAGCGCCCTCGGCGACAGCTCAGTGGCCTTGGCCTTGATCAGGAACGCGTCCAGGCCGCCGCGGTGATCGACGCTCTTGATGGCGTTGGTGGAAACGCGCAGTCGCACGTTGCGGCCGAGCGCATCCGAAATGAAGGTGACGTTGCACAGGTTCGGCAGGAACCGGCGCTTGGTCTTGATATTGGAGTGGCTCACCGTGTGGCCCACTTGCGGGCCCTTGGCCGTCAGTTCGCAGCGCCGCGACATCTCACAAAATCCTCTGCCATGTCAGGACTTTTTGGTCCATCGGGGGTTCAAAATCAGGTCCATCCAGGGAGCCGCGGACGTATAGGGGCAGACCCGCCGGGCGTCAAGGTTTTGAGGGCGAAAATGGCCGGTTTGCCGGGCGTTCCGCGGGGCTCCGGCCATCATATAAACGGCGCATTCGCCGCCGACATCAGGGGTTTCCGCGCTTGAACTCCCCGCGCTTTGGCAAGGGATTTGCGCAAAAAGCACGCCGATCCGTTGCTTGTCGGGTATTTTCGCTTAAATGACAACTTGCACGCGCGTAGTCGAGGACTGCCCCCAGGTGAACACTTCCAGCATGAATTCGCCCCGGCGGGCGCTGCGGGCACTGGGCGGCCTGTTCGCGCTTGCGTGCATGCTGCCGTTGGCGCCGCAGGCCGCCTTCGCGCAGGGAAGGCTGGACGCACAATATGAGGCGACGCTGGCCGGCATCCCCGTCGGCCGGGGCGCCTGGACCATCGATATCTCGGACGACACGTTTTCCGCCACCGCCTCCGGCGGCACCTCGGGCATCCTGAAGGCGCTCGCCGGCGGCTCCGGCACCGGCGCCGCCCAGGGCCGCGTCGTCGCTGGCTCCCCGGTGCCGACGAGTTATTCCGCCACCACCACGACGTCGAAAAAATCCGAGGCCATCCATATCCTGCTCGCGAACGGCAATGTCAGGGAGTTCGGCATCGAGCCGGTGCCGCCGGTCGATGCCGACCGGATTCCCGTGACGGACGCGCATCGCCGCGGCGTCTACGATCCGATGACGGGATCGATGCTGCGGGTCCCCGGCACCTCGGATCCGCTCACGCCCGAAGCCTGCCGCACCGTCGCAGGGATCTTCGACGGCCGGATGCGCTACGATCTCAAGCTCGACTTCAAGCGCATGGAAACGGTGCGGGCCGAGAAGGGCTATCGCGGCCCGGCGGTGGTCTGCGCGGTCTATTTCACGCCGGTCGCCGGCTACATTCCCGATCGCCCGGTGATCAAATATCTCGCGGCCCAGCGCAATATCGAAATCGCCTTCGTTCCGATCGCGGGAACCCGCGTGCTGGTGCCGTTCCGGATGACGATCCCGACGCCGTTCGGCCTGGCCATGCTGGAGGCCACCCAGTTCATCACCACGGCATCGCCGCCGCGGGTCGCGAAAACGAATTGATGGGCTTTATCCATACGTCAGCCATATGTCGTCCCCGCGTACGCGGGGACCCATAGCCACAGGCGTCAGTTGTTGAAAGCAAGCCTCGGCCACTTGGGCCCTATCGATAGATCGCGCGGTATGGGTCCCGGCTCGCGCTCGCAAGTGCTCGCTTGGCCGGGACGACGAGCATTTGTTGAAACCAGGCGGGAAGGAACATCGAATCCCCGCTTGACTCTCGCGCGCTTCTGATTCGACTCGCCGCGCGCGTCCGGTTAAGGATTTCGCGGCCAAATCGGTGGCTTGTCGGGCCGCGCCAAACTTGATCTAGTGCCGCCGCCTGGCGCCAACGCGAGATGTTGCGGTGAACGGATCAGGAGAGCAAGGGAGTCACCGATTCGGGCGCGATTCGTTCCGGACTCGTTCCGGAGCTTAAGCCGCGGCCTTCAAGGCGTCGCATTGTGAAACAACTACAGCCTACCGCGCCCAACATCAGCGACGCAGAAACCCAATAGAATATGGCCTTTTCGTCAACGCCGTCCCACTTCGTCAACGGACGGGCTCCCGGCGCCGGCGTCACCGCGGTGCTGGGGCCGACCAACACCGGCAAGACCCATCTTGCGATCGAGCGGATGCTTGCGCATTCCTCGGGCGTGATCGGCTTGCCGCTGCGCCTTTTGGCGCGCGAGGTCTACAACAAGATGGTCGATCGCGCCGGGCTCGACGCCGTCGCGCTCATCACCGGCGAAGAGAAGATCAAGCCGCCGAAGCCGCGGTTCTGGGTCTCCACCGTCGAGGCCATGCCGCGCGATCTCGACGTGTCGTTTCTCGCGGTCGATGAAATCCAGATCGCGGCCGATCTCGAACGCGGCCACGTCTTCACCGATCGTATCCTGCACCGGCGCGGCCGCGACGAGACGCTGCTGTTGGGCGCGGCCACCATGCGCCCGATCATCGAGCGGCTGTTGCCAGGCGCCAGCATCGTCACGCGGCCGCGGCTGTCGCAGCTCGAGTTCGCCGGCGACCGCAAGATCACCCGGCAGCCACGGCGCACCGCGATCGTGGCGTTTTCGGCCGACGAGGTCTACGCCATCGCCGAACTGATCCGCCGCCAGCACGGCGGCGCCGCCGTGGTGCTGGGCTCGCTCTCGCCGCGCACCAGAAACGCGCAAGTCGAGATGTTCCAGTCGGGCGACGTCGATTATCTCGTCGCGACCGACGCGGTCGGCATGGGGCTCAACCTCGACGTCGATCACGTCGCCTTTGCCTCCGACCGCAAATATGACGGCTATCAGTTCCGCAGGCTCAATCCTGCCGAGTTCGCCCAGATCGCCGGGCGCGCGGGGCGCGCTACCCGCAACGGCACCTTCGGCACCACGGGGCGCTGCGCGCCGTTCGAGCCGGAACTGGTCAATGCGCTGCAGAATCATACCTTCGACAGCGTCAAAGTGCTGCAATGGCGCAATTCGAAGCTGGATTTCTCCTCGCTCGGCGCGCTGCAGGTGTCGCTGGCGGTCTCGCCCGGCCATGACGCGCTGACCCGCGCCCCGATCGCCGAGGATTTGCGCGTGCTCGATCACGCCGCGCGCGACGGCGATGTGCGGGAGATGGCGCATGGCGCCGCAGCCGTGGAACGGCTGTGGGACGCCTGCCAGATTCCGGATTACCGCAAGATCGCGCCGGCCGCGCATGCCGAGCTGGTGACGACCTTGTTCGGGTTCCTGATGCAAAAGAACGGGATTCCCGATGCCTGGTTCGCGGCCCAGGTCGATCAGGCCGATCGCATCGACGGCGATATCGACACCCTGTCCGGCCGGATCGCGCAAATCCGCACCTGGACCTTTGTCGCCAATCGCCCGGACTGGCTGGCCGATCCCGAGCATTGGCAGGGGATCACGCGCGAGGTCGAAAATAAATTGTCCGATGCGCTGCATCAACGGCTCACGGAGCGTTTCGTTGATCGCCGTACCAGTGTATTGATGCGCCGCCTGCGGGAAAACACCATGTTGAATACGGAAATCGGCAAGACCGGCGAAGTGACCGTCGAAGGCCATGTGATCGGCCGGCTCGACGGCTTCACCTTTGCGCCCGACGCGGCGGAGGCCGGCTCCGATGCCAAGGCGCTGCAGGCGACCGCGCTGAAGGCGCTGGCCGGCGAAATCGACGCGCGCGCCGAGAAACTGGCCGCCGCCCCCGACGATCAGTTCGTGCTGACCTCCGACGGCACTATCCGCTGGACCGGCGATGCGGTGGCAAAACTGGTCGCGGCCGAGGACGCGCTGCATCCGCGGCTGCGCATCATTTCCGACGAGCGCCTGTCCGGCGCGCCGCGCGAGGCGGTCGAGAAGCGGCTCGAGCTGTGGCTGAAGACCCATATCGAGAAGCTGCTGGGCCCCTTGTTCGACCTCGCCAAGGCCGAGGACATCACGGGAATCGCGCGCGGCATCGCGTTTCAGCTGATCGAGGCGCTAGGCGTGCTGGAGCGGGCGAAGATCGCCGCCGAGATGAAGGATCTCGATCAGCCGTCGCGCGCGAGCTTGCGCAAATACGGCGTCCGCTTCGGCGCCTATCACATCTATCTTCCGGCGCTGCTCAAGCCCGCGGCCCGCGCGCTGGCCTCGCTGCTGTGGGCCGAGAAGCAGGATCAAGTCGACATGGCGGCGCTGTCGGGGGCGCAGCACCTGGCGGGATCGGGCCGCACCTCGTTTCCGGTCGACAAGCAGCTTCCCCGCGATGCCTACCGCGTGCTCGGTTATCGGCAGTGCGGCGAACGCGCGGTGCGGGTCGATATTCTGGAGCGGCTCGCCGATCTGATCCGCCCGGCGCTGTCCTGGCGCGAAACCTCGCCCGGAGAGAAGCCCGCCGGCGCGTTCGACGGCCGCGGTTTTGTCGTCACGCAGGCGATGACCTCGCTGACGGGGTCGGCGGGGGAGGATTTCGCCTCGATCCTGCGGGCTCTCGGCTATCGCATGGAGCGGCGCGCGCCGCTGCCGCCGAAACCGGCCCCGGTCGAAGCGCCGGCGACGGAGACAGTGCCGGCGACGGAGGCGCCCGCGGCGGAAATTATGCCGGCCGAAGCCGTGACGGAAACGTCACCGCAAGCCGCTTCCGAACCGGTGGCCGAGGACGTTGCGGCGGAAACGGTTGTGGCGGAGACCCCGGTTGCCGCCGAGGCGGCCCCCGATGTTTCGCCGGTTTCCGAAAATGAAGATGTCGTATCGGAAACGTCGGCATCGAAGCTGCCCGCCGTTGCCTTTGCAGCAGCCAACGAAGCGGCGCCGCCGGCTCTCGTCGAAGCCCAGTCCGCGTCAGCAGAGTCAATCGAAGCCGCGGCGGCCGAAGCGCCGCAGGATCAGACTTTCACAGCAGCGGCCGCGGAGACGCCAGCCGCTGACGATGTTGCGCCAGTGGAAGCTGACGCGACCGCCGTCGCCGCGCCGGATACCGCGCCCGAGATGGTCGAGGTCTGGCGGCCCGGTGGCCGGTCGGACGAGCGCCGGCCGCGTCACGATCGCAACCGTCATCGCCGTCAGGACCGTCCCGCGGAAGGCGCGTCGCCTGTCGCCGCGGCCGCGGGCGAGGCCACCGAGCCCGCCAAAGGCGAGCGGTACCGGCGCGGACGGCGCGAGCGTCGCAGCGATTTCCGCAAGCCGCGCCCGGATGCGCCGACCGAGGTGGTCACGGCGGCGCCCACCGACGGCGCTCCGGTTCGCGAACCGCGCGAGGAGCGGGCGCATCAGCCGCGCGAGCGCTTTGCCGGCAAGCGCGGGGATAACGACAAGGGCAGGGACAAGGGCAAATTTGCCGGCGGCCGCGACAAAGGCGGGCGCGATCGCGACAAGGGCGGACGCGATCGTGACAAAGCCGGCCGGGAGAGCGGGCCCTCGCACCGGCCCTATGCGACCAGCGCGGCCCCGCGCGAGCGCGAGCGCCCGGTCGATCCCAATTCGCCGTTCGCCAAGCTGGCGGCGCTGAAAGAACAGCTCACCGCCGGCCGCAAGGACGGCTAGGCTTTATCTATTTGACGCGTTTTCCTTGCGCGAGCCGGGTCCCGCTTCGCTTGAAAACGCCTTGGGTGTCGCTTGGAGCGCCAGCGTCTCGATAAATGGTTGTGGCACGCGCGCGTGGTGAAGGCGCGCACCAGCGCGGCCGCCCTGGTTGAGGCCGGCCATGTCCGCGTCAATGGCGTGCGCGAGACGGCGCCCGGTCACGCGGTGAAGGCGGGCGACGTGCTGACGATCGGACTGGATCGCAGCGTGCGCGTGCTCAAGATCGTCGGATTCGCTCAGCGCCGGGGCGATGCCTCGGCCGCGCGCGGGCTGTATGACGATTTGCAGGACCGCCGGGAATAACTATCTTTGGCAAGGCGCAAGGCTGGCGCAGGATCGCTCGAAAACGCCGCGCGGGAGCAATCCGCTTCCCTTGCGGCCTGGGGGTTCCTGGGCTACGCAACCCACTCAAAATTGACCCGTTTCGGAGCCTTGGATGACTTACGTCGTCACTGAAGCCTGCATCAAATGCAAATATACCGACTGCGTCGAGGTCTGTCCGGTGGACTGCTTCTACGAGGGCGAGAATATGCTGGTCATCCATCCCGACGAATGTATCGATTGCGGCGTATGCGAGCCCGAATGCCCCGCCGACGCGATCAAGCCGGATACCGAGCCCGGCCTGGAGAAGTGGCTCGAGGTCAATACCGAATATGCCAAGAGCTGGCCGAACATCACCCAGAAGAAAGAATCGCCGCCGGAGGCCAAGGAATACGAGGGCCAGGAAGGAAAATTCGAGAAATATTTTTCGCCGAATCCCGGAAGCGGCGACTGACCGAAAGCTAGTTTCGGCTTAACCCTAATCGCCGTCAGACCGCGAAAACCGCCCGGAAGCACCCCGAACCGGGCGTAAATCATTGATTTTTGCGGAAAATGTGCTATATTGGGCACATTATTAGCTGAACCCGTCAGCCCCGCTTATGGCCCCTATGGGTTCCCATGCAAATCATCCAACAGGGGCGTGGCAGTTCCGCGCGCAGGCTGTGTCACAGAAAACGCGTAAAAAGAGTGCTTCAAAGGTCTCGAAAAAAGCCGCTGCGGCCAGCCGCAGCGCAACCAGGAGCCGTGCCCGGACAGCCTCCAGGGCTAGCCGGTCAGCCAGCAAGGCCTCGGCTGCCAAATCCTCAAAAAACAAAAGAAGCGCAATGCCAAACAAGACTGCCAAAACCGCCGCGAAAGCGACGGGTTCGAAGGCCTCTGCCTCAAAGGTCGCTCCCAAAACTGCCGCGAAAACCGCCGCCAAGCCCGCCGCCGGCAGGGCTGCTGCCCACAAGCCTGCCGCCAAGCCGGTTGCTCACAAGCCCGCTGCCGCCAAGCCGGCTGCGAAGTCAGCCGTCGCGCCGCGGGTCGAGGAGCCGAAGAAGGTTTTGACCCAGCGTCAGGGCTTCAAGACCAACGAATTCGTGGTCTATCCCGCGCATGGCGTCGGCCAGATTCTGGCCATCGAGGACCAGGAGATCGCCGGCGCCAAGCTCGAGTTGTTCGTGATCAATTTCATGAAGGACAAGATGACGCTGCGGGTGCCGACCGCGAAGGTCGCCAATGTCGGCATGCGCAAGCTGTCGGAGCCGGCGCTGGTCAAGCGCGCGCTGGACACCCTGAAGGGCCGCGCCCGCGTCAAGCGCACGATGTGGTCGCGCCGGGCCCAGGAATACGAAGCCAAGATCAACTCCGGAGATATCGTCGCGATCGCCGAAGTGGTCCGCGATCTCTATCGCTCGGAATCGCAGCCCGAGCAGTCCTACAGCGAACGCCAGCTCTATGAAGCCGCCCTCGACCGGCTGTCGCGAGAAATCGCGGTGGTGCAGCATGTGACGGAAACCGAGGCGGTCAAGGAAATCGAAAGCCAGCTCGCCAAGAGCCCACGCCGCGGCGCCAAGACGGAAGCCGAAGTCGAGGCCGATGCCGACGCCGAAGGCGACGACGCCACGGTAGCGGATGAGGCGGCGTAAGCAAGCTTCGCTGATTCTCAACAATCAAAAGCCCGGTCGAGAGACCGGGCTTTTTCGTTGTATGTAATGCCTGTCATTGCGAGGAGCGCAGCGACGAAGCAATCCAATCTTGCTTTGGTGCTATGGATTGCTTCGCGGAGCCTGTCATCGGGCGCGCATTCGCGCGACCCGTTGGCTCGCAATGACGGCTAGCGCGGCCTGTCTAGTCCGCCACGACCTTGACGAGGTCGCGCACCTTGACCTGGGCATGGACGTCCAGCCCGTTCAGGATGCGAAAGCGCTCCGCCGGGCGGTCGAGGCCGGCCATGCGGTGGGACAGCGATTCCACGGTATCGCCGGGCTGCACCGTGATGACCTTGATCCGCAGGGGACGCGCGGCCTGGATCTCTTCAAGCGTCAGGCGGCGGAAGGAGTTGACGGTTTCGCGCGCGTTGCGATCGCTCTCGGTGGTCTTCTGCCGGGTGGCGAAAATGAAGCGGTAGACGTCGCTGCCGAAACGCAGCGCATAGATCTTGAATTGCCATTGATCGCCGTGCGCGCTCGCCGCCGCAGCCGGGAAGCCGTTGATCATCAAATCCTCGGTCGACGCCTTGTCGACATTCTCCATCCAGCCGGAATTGAGATAGTCGCCGAGCGACTGTTCGGCCGGCACGCGCACGACGTCGAAGCGCATCGCCTGCGTGCCGCCTTCGCGCACCCCGATCACGGCCTGCGCGGTATTGTCCAGCGTGAAGTTATCGGGCGCGGCGAAGGTGAAGCCGAGCTTGGGATGCAGGAAGCGGCGGCCGCGAACGAACCCCTCGCTCGGATCCTCGCCATAAACGATGTTGTCGATCGCGGAGAGATAGGTCTCGTGATCGCGTTCGCCGCCCTCCGGCGAGACGTATTGCCGCGCGGTTTTCTGCGCATTCTGGATGCGCTCCGGCGTTGCCGGGTGCGACGACAGAAAGTCCTGCGCGCGCGGATCGATCGAGGTCTTGCCCGCCTTCATCTCGGCATTGCGCTCCATCGAGGTCAGGAAACGCGCCGCGCCGTAGGGGTCGAAATGGGCGCGCGCCGAGATGCCGACGCCGATGCCGTCGGCCTCGAACTCCTGGGCACGCGAGAAGCTCGCCATCGTCAGCTTGGTCTTGGCCAGCGCCAGCGCGGTGAGATCGGGGTCGTTGCCCATGTCGGTGACGACGCGGGTGACGACCGCGGCCTGGCGCGCCTGATCCTCGCGGATCGAGGCATGTTTGGCCAGCACATGCGCCATCTCGTGGCTCAGCACCGAGGACAGTTCCGACGTGTCGCTCGCCAGCGCGATCAGGCCGCGGGTGACGTAGAGCTGGCCGGTCGGCAGCGCGAATGCGTTCACCGCGCCTGAATTGAGGATCGTCACCTTGTAGGCCTGATCGGGACGGTCCGACGCGGCCACCAGCCGGTCGACCGTCTTGGTAATCAGGGCTTCCAACTTCGGATCGTCATAGGCGCCGCCATAGGAGGCCAGAATGCGCTCATGCTCGCGCTCGGTCGTGGGCGTCTGGGCAACCGATTTGGGCTTGACGACGCCCGCCGCGGGGGACGCGGTCTGAAACCGGTTCATGTCGCCGCAGGCCGCGAGCGCCAGAGCCGCCGACAGCAGCACAGGCGCAACCCAAAGGCTGCGGCTCGTATTTCCGTTACGCTGTCCCGCCAACCCCACCACTCCAGCTACTCGTTCTTGTCCGGCGAGCTAGTTCCCGCCAAGTACTTCGATCTGCCCGACATGGAGCACTTCAATTCGCGGCCCGCTCCGCGCCTCGACCCAGCCACGGACGCGAATCCGGCGATTTTCGAGGGACTTAAGAACGATTCCAGCCGCCTCGAAAGCAGGTAGCATGCGCCTTGAAATAGTCGCGGCAAAGTCCCGTGTCCAGTTCCGTCCGAAGTTCAGATAGGTCGTGGCCCCGGCTTGCCGGACCGACAAGACCTTGCCCTCGACCACCGTAAAACGCCCGATCCCGGCCAAAATATCGCCCGAACTTTCCGCGTTTTTTATGGCCGTGGGATCGGCCCAGGTTCCCCGCCGGGCCTGGCGGGCGGCTTCTTCCGCCGCCGTCAGGACCGCCGCGCAGTCTCTGTCGGTCACGGTGGTCGAGACCAGCGCCTCGCCCTGTGCCAGGAGATCAACCTGCACCGGGCTTTCGGAGGAAACCAGATACACGAAGGCGGGCTGACGGCCGTAACGGTCGGGCGTATCGTCTTCTCCACGCAGGGTCACCTCGCGCCCGGCGATGATCGCCGACAGCGCCGCGACCGCCCTCTTTCCCGCGACCGGCTCGATCCCGGCGAGGCGGACCTCACGGCCGTCCTGAAGGCGAAAACTGCGCGCATCAATGACCGCGGCGACGCGGCCCTCGCCCTGCGGCTCGAACGAGCATCCGGCCGCGATCGCCGGGCTGGCGGCGATAACCGGCACGAGACCCAACGCCGCGACCACCGCGAGCCCGCCGCAACGCGCCGTCGTTTTGATTTTCCATGTCATGGCGCCGCGCTGCGTCCGGTCCAATTCCTGTATGCTGGGTCACCATGACGAAGGGGAAGCCGATGGAAGTCAACGGTATCGCGCATGTTATTCTCACCGCGTCGAATTTCGAGCGCTCTCGCGAATTCTACCGCAAGCTGCTGCCGTATCTCGGCCTGCGGCCCATGATCGACAGCGATGAACTCTTCTACTGCGTCGGCGGACGCACCGCGTTCGGGATCCGCAAGCCCGCGCCTGAACACGCCGGCGCCGCGTTCGAGCAAAGCCGCGTCGGCCTGCATCATCTCTGCTTCCGCGCCCGCGAGCGCGCCGACGTCGACGAGCTCTTCGGCTTCCTCGGTTCGCTCGATGTCAAGATCATCCGCGCGCCGCGCGAGGACAATTGGGCGCCCGGCTACTATTCGCTGCTGTTCGAGGACCCCGACGGCATCAGGCTGGAGTTCAATCATGTGCCGGGGAAGGGGCTGCTGGCTTGAGGCGAATGCGGATACTGGCGCCGGCCGTGGTACGGGCTGGCTTCTGGTATACTCGACCGATGGCAAATCAGCCTCAAATAAGGCCAGATGCCGGTGGTGTAGCGAACCTTTTCCTAATGTTGATAAACGATAGCCGACTAAAAATGTTTATGAGCGATGGACCGCGGGTGCAAGCCGCACCCTAATCGAGCTAGGTCGCAAACCTAGCCCAGCACCCAATCCTCGGCGTCGATCATCTGCATAAGGTTGATGCACTCGACCTTCATCACGTTACACACGCCCGGTATCTTGCCGAGACTGCCGATCCCGGACTCTTCGGTGATCACCGTGTAGCCGCTGACTTTGGCCAACGCGATCACGAACGGGTCAGCCTGAAATTTCTCTTTGCCGGCCGTTACCAGACCCGTGTAAGTGTTGACGATATGGTCGACCTGGCCCTGCACATTTTCATCGGGCACCTGGAACATCGATGCGCGCGGCTGCAGCCAATCGTGCAGCTCTTCCGATCTCTGTTTGCTGCATTCACGCAGCACCAGCGATGACGACACCAGCCGGCCTTCCTGAATGAGCTGGTCTAGTTGGTCCCACAGTTTGGGAAAACGGTTCGGCTTATAGCGTTCGTACCAGGCAGCAATCAACGCACTCGTGTCGATGCAGTAAATTTTTCCCACGAGGAGTTACCCGGCCATACCAAAGGCCGCTTTTTCCATGACTGGAACGGTTGTGACCTTCATGTTCAAGAGACCTGCGACATCGCGCAGCGTGAAATAGTGATCGTGATATCCTTGGAAAACAAGTCGCGTGAACGTGCGACCGAGTTGGCCCAAAACAGCGAGGTGATATTCCGGGCCACCCGTGGACTTTTCTTTTTTCTCTTCCAGATCGTCGTAAAATTTCTGAAAAACGGTACGCTTGCTATCGTAGAAAGTCTGTGTGGTGCGACCGAGCGTCAGCAATCGACGCAAGACCGCCTCGGGACTCACTCCGAACCGACGCGCGAGTGCATCCAGTTCGTCATCGTCCCAGGTTTTGACGCTGCCCTTCTGTACCACCAGGTGTTCGCGAAGCAGCCAGTCGCTTGGCATCAGCGCCGCGGCAGCAACGGCGTTGCAGAATGTTTCAACCGTGGGATTGGGCGCGTCGTTACGATCGCCGCCGACGTTGCTGACCCCACTCTGCCGCAGCGCTAGGTGGCAAAATTCATGCAGCAGCGTGAACACACGGCCGTTGCCGCGATCCTTCCCATTGACCAGGATCACCGGCAGCGTGGTTTCGGCTAGGGCCGTGCCCCGCATCTCCTTGATCTTGAGACGCGGCACGACAAACACCAGGATATCTTTGGCCTCGATCACAGCTCGCCAGCCCTCAAAGGGTCTTTTGGCGAAGCGTTGCTGGCTGGCTTCGCTGACATCCAGAAACTCGCGAATGCGGGTACCCAGCGTCTCCACGTTGGTGGCAAGCGTGGCGCGCAGCGTGAACTCGCTCACCGGCTCGTTCAGCTCCTTCTTGACCGCCAGTGCGATCTCGCGGCGTTCGCGCGCCTGGCGAATGGCATAGGTCAGGTGCGGTGAAAAACCGCTCTCGGCACCTGGCAGGCGTCGGAAATCCTGAATCGGCTGCCAGCCCTTCGGCGGCTTTCTGAGATAAAACAGACTTACCGGACGCTTATACAAGTCCGCCATATCCAACAGCTTGGCAAAGGTCGGCGTCTCTCCCCCGTCCTCGAGCGCCTGCAGGCGCGGCTCATCAATGCCGAGCTTGTGCGCGGCATCGGCTGGGCTGTACCCGGCTTGCTCCCGTGCCCATGCCAGCATGGTCGGATTTATCAGGGCTTTGACGCTTTTCGCCATTTCTTCAGTTCCGGCGGGATTGTACCCCGTTCGTCAACGGGTAGACATCAATTTTGGCATATGCCTAAAAGACCGTTCGGACCGTGAGCAGACGCCTTGGCCGCTGGGTCAGCCCGCGCGCTCGATATTTCCGCCTCGAACGCGTCTAGCTCAGCCTGCTCGCGCAGGTCGAGCTTGTTTACCAGGACGGTCGAGTTTTCGTAGGTATAGGGGTCGTCGATCGCATCATACATGCAGCTCGCTTAGCCCTTGCGATGGCTGCGCACGATCGTGCGGCGATATTCGTCGGCCGTCTGGCCCTTCCGGCCTGCCTCGGTGGCGCGCCGTTCCATGACCTTGGTCAGCTCAATCCCCTCGACCGCGCTGATCTTCGCAAAATGCGCGCGGCCGACCACGAAGCCACCCACTTTGGTTCCCCGTGCGGTCGGTTTCCTCTGCTTAGCCATTTCAACATCATAGCATATTCCGGCGCCGTTGGCAGGCCTTCCGGATCGGCATTTATGGTCGATAGAACGTTCTTGCTCCTTCAAGGATGCTTGCCGGCGCGGGTAAGCATTGCGGGTGCCAACATCGCTATGGGGTCATTCCGCCTAGCGGAAAACCTTTGCCTGAAATTCGAGCGCATGACTGCTGCCTCCGGCCCGCGGCTTGCCGCAGTGCACCGCATGCGCCATGATCGCGGCAACTGAAATATAGGCCGCTAAAGCAATGCGGCATGTTGATAGGGAGGCTTTCAATGAAGCGGGTTCTTTCCGGCGGTTTCGCCGCTGTGCTGCTGGCGCTTTTCGCCGGCGCCGTCTTCGCGCAGACGAAGCCTCCCCTGAAACTCGGCGGCATCCTCGACATGTCCGGGCTCTACGCCGACATCACCGGGCCGGGCAGCGAGACGGCCGCGAAGATGGCGGCGGAGGATTTCGGCGGCGAGGTATTGGGCCGCAAGATCGAGATCATTGCCGCCGATCATCTCAACAAGGCCGATCTTGCCGCCAGCATCGCCCGCGACATGCTTGACAATCAGGGCGTCGAGATGCTGTACGACGTGGCGGCGTCGGCGACCGCGCTCGCCGCCGGCGAGATCGCGAAAGCGCGCAACAAGATCGTGATCTTCAACGGCCCGGGCTCGATCCGGCTCTCCAACGAGGCCTGCGGTCCCTATACCGTGCACTATGCCTATGACACCTTCGCCCAGGCCAACGTGGCGGGGCTCGCCACCGTCAAGGCGGGGCTCGACAGCTGGTTCTTCCTCACCGCCGATTACGCCTTCGGTCAGGATCTGGAAAAGGACACCACCAATGTCGTGCTGAAATCCGGGGGCAAGGTGCTCGGCAGCGTGCGGCATCCGCTCAACACATCGGATTTCTCATCCTTCCTGCTGCAGGCGCAAGCCTCGAAGGCGAAAGTGATCGGGCTTGCCAATGCCGGCGGCGACACCATCAACGCCATCAAGCAGGCCGCCGAATTCGGATTGATGAAGGGCGGCCAGAAGCTGGCGCCGCTCCTGGTGTTCGTGACCGACATTGACAGCGTCGGCCTCGAGACCGCGCAGGGGCTGCTGCTCGACGAAGCCTTCTATTGGGATTTGACCGACGAGACCCGCGCGTTTTCAAAACGCTTCATGGAGCGCATCAAGCACGCGCCGACCGCGGCGCAGGCCGGCGTCTATTCGTCGGTCACCCATTACCTCAAGGCCGTGAAGGCCGCGGGGACCACCGACGCCGCCGCCGTGATGAAGGTCATGAAGGAGACACCGGTCAACGACTTCTTCGCCAAGAACGGCAAGATCCGCGAAGATGGCCGCATGGTGCACGACATGTATCTGTTCGAGGTCAAGAAGCCATCGGAGTCCAAGGCGCGCTGGGACGACTACAAGCTCTTGGCGACCATCCCCGGCAACGAGGCGTTCCAGTCGCTGGAAATGTCGCGCTGCCCGCTGGTGAAGAAGTGACGAAGTCACGCGGTCATTCCGGGGCGGTGCGTAGCAGTCTAGAGTCCGTCATTCCGGGATGGTCCGAAGGACCAGACCCGGAATCTCGAGATTCTCCGATGTGCAATTGCACATCGTAGTTCGATGCTTCGCATCGCCCCGGAATGACGGAAGACAACCAATAATAACGACGAAAGCACCACCTCATGAACAACGAAATCGTCCTGCAAAAATTCGATCGCGGCTTGCTCACGATCACCATGAACCGTCCCGACCGGCGCAACGCGCTCAATCCGGACATGACGCGGGGTCTGGTGGAGGCGGCACGGCGCGCGGCGGAGGACCATGAGGTCCGCGCCGTGCTGCTGAAGGGCGCGGGCGGCACCTTCTGCGTCGGCGGCGACGTCAAATCGATGGCGGAGGGGCGGGCGCCATTGCCGTTCGAAGCCAAGATGGCCAATCTGCGTCGCGGCATGGAAGTCTCGCGCATTCTCCACGAAATGCCGAAGCCAGTGGTGGCGCAGGTCGATGGCGCGGCCGCCGGCGCCGGTCTTTCGATCGCGCTTTCCTGCGATCTCCGCGTCGCCTCCGCATCGGCCAAGATCACCACCGCGTTCGCCAAGGTCGGTCTGTCCGGCGATTATGGAGGCACCTATTTCCTGACCCATCTGCTCGGCAGCGCCAGGGCGCGCGAACTTTATCTGATGTCGCCGGTATTGACGGCGCAAGAGGCGCTGGCGCTCGGCATGGTGACGAAGGTCGTCCCCGACGCCGAGGTGGAAGCGGCGGCGCATGAACTCGCGATGTCGCTGGCGCAGGGCCCGTCGGTGACGCTCGGCTATATCAAGCGCAACATCAACAACGCCGAGCATTTGTCGCTGGAAGCCTGCTTCGACGCCGAGGCGATCCATCACTCCCGCGCCGGTGAGACCGCCGACCACAAGGAAGCAGCAAAAGCGTTCGTCGAGAAGCGCAAGCCTGTGTTTCAGGGACATTGAGATGGCGAGCTATTTGCGGCTGCGGCAAATCTGTCTGGTGGCGCCGCATCTCGAGCCCGTGATTTCAGACATCGCTGGCATCATGGGGTTGAGCGTCTGCTACCGCGACGGCAATGTTGCCAAATACGGTCTGGAGAATGCGCTGCTGCCGGTCGATACCATCCTGCTGGAGGTGGTGGCGCCGACGAAACCCGGCACCGCGGCGGGACGCTTTCTCGACAAGACCGGCGGGCGCGGCGGCTACATGGCGATCTTCTGCTGCGACGATCCGGATGTGCGCGGCGCAAACGCCAACAAGATGGGCGTGCGTACCGCCAATGTGATTACCCATGCGCCCTATCACGGCGTGCAACTGCATCCGCGCGATTGCCGTGCCGCCTTCATCGAATTCAACCACACCGACGGCAGCGACGATATTCTCGGCTGCTATCCGCCGGCGGGCCCCGACTGGCAGAAATCGATCCGCAAGGACGTGACGCTGGCCTTGACCGGCGTGGAGATGCAAAGTCCGGAGCCGCAAGGGCTGGCCGAGCACTGGGGCGGGATCATCGAGATTCCCGTCAGCAAAAATCAGGCCGGTGAACCCGAGCTGAAGCTGCCTAATGCCGACTTCCGCTTTGTCAAAGGCGCGGGCGATCTGATGAGCGGATTGACGTTCAAGGTGATGAACGTCGCGCCCGTGCTCGCTGCCGCCCGGGCGAAGGGGCATGCGGTGACGGACAATTCCTTCGATCTCTGCGGCGTGACGTTCCGTCTGGTGGGGTGAACGGCAGCTCTCCTGTTCCCTCCCCCACAAGGGGGGAGGGAGCTCACCGCCGTTGCCGAGCGATAAAGGAACCGTCCCGCATGCCGCATCCGCTCGACACGTTGTTCGCGCCCGACAGTATCGCCCTGATCGGCGCGTCGCGCGACCTGGAAAAAATTCCGGGCCGGCTGCTGTCGATGCTGCGCAAGAACGAATTCCCGGGCAAGATCTATCCGGTCAATCCAAATTACGGCGATATCGACGGACTGAAATGCTACTCGTCAATCGCCGATGTCGGGCAGCCGATCGACCTTGCCATTGTCGTCATTCCCGCCCGCGCGGTGCTTGGCGCGCTCGAGCAATGCGCCGCCGCCGGCGTCAGGAACGCGGTCATCATCTCGTCAGGATTTGCCGAGGAAGGCGGCGACAGCGCCGCGATGCAGGACGCCATCGTGGCGCTGGCGAAACGGACGGGATTGCGTATTTCCGGCCCCAACGCCGAGGGATTTTACAGTCAGGTCCAAAAAGTCGCCGCCACTTTCAGCCCGACCGTCGACGTCAAGCCCGGTGAGTCGCGGTTGGTCGCGACCAGGCGGCGGATCGGCATCGTCGCGCAAAGCGGCGGCATCGGCTTTGCGATCTACCATCGCGCCAAAGCGCTCGGCGTCGCGCTCAGCTATGTCGTCAGCGCCGGCAACGAATGCGATCTCGGCGCGGGCGAATTCTTCGAATATATGGTGCAGGATCCCTCGACCGACGTGATCCTGCTGTTCATCGAGGGCATCAGGGACGTCGACAAATTCCTCGCCGCCGCCCGGCGCGCCGCGGAGCTTGGAAAACCCGTCATCGTCACCAAGGTCGGCCGCTCCGGTGCCGGCGAGCGCGCCGCCACCTCGCATACCGCGAGCATGGCCGGCTGGTCGGCCGCCTACGACGCGGTGTTCGCCAGGTATGGATTCATCGTCTCCAACGATCTCGATGAAGCCGTCACCATTGCAGCGGTCCTGACCACCAGCCCGATGCCGCAGGACGACCGCGTCGCCGTGCTGACGGTGTCGGGCGGCGCCGGCATCTGGGGCGCGGATGCGGCTTCGATGCAGGGACTGCGGGTGCCGGAATTGTCCGACGGCGTGCAGGCGCAGATCAAGCAATGGATGCCCTCCTATGGCGCGGCCGGCAATCCGATCGACGTTACCGCGCAAGGCGCCAGCAGCGGCGGCCTGCAGAAAACCATCGAGCTGCTCGATGCGTCCAACGAGATCGACGCGACGCTGGTGGTGCTCTCGCTGTCGAGCGAAGTTCGGATGCCTTTCAAGGAAGCCGAGCTGAAGCCGGTGATATCGGCGCAGCGTAAGCCGGTCGTGTTCTATTCCTATACGCTGCCGTCAGACTTTGCGCGGCGGGAACTGGCGAAATCCGGCGTGGTCGTGCTGTCGGGATTGACCCATGTCGGCGTCGCCCTGCGGCGGATCGTCGACTATTCGAAGTTCAAGCTGGCGCCGCCGCCAAATAGTGGCGCGCTGCCATCGCGGGATCTTTCGGCGCATCTGAAATCCCCGGCGATGTCCGAATTCGACAGCAAGTCGCTGCTTCGCGAGGCTGGCATTGCGTTACCGATCGAAGTGCTCGTGACAGAAAAGCGCGCGCTGGATTCGGCAATCGCCCGTGTCGGCTTTCCGCTGGTCATGAAGATCCAATCTGCTGATATCCCGCACAAGAGCGAAGTCGGCGGGGTCCGCGTCGATATCGCGACCAAGGGCGAGGTATTTCTGGCTTACGAGAAGCTCATGGAAAACGCGCGCCGGCACCGGCCGGATGCACGGATCCAGGGGGTTCTGCTCGGCCCGATGGCGAAAAAGGGTGTCGAGATCATCATCGGCACCATGTGCGACGCCACGTTCGGCCCCATGGTCATGGTCGGTTTTGGCGGTATCACCACGGAATTATTCAGAGATGTCGTGTATCGCCCCGCGCCTGTCGGCGCGGCGGAAGCCGCTGGCATGCTGGCCGAGCTCAAGGCCGCGCCGCTGCTCGACGGATTTCGAGGCGCGGCACCGGCGGACGTTCCGTCGCTGTGCGATCTGATCGAGAAAATATCGTTGCTGGCGGCGCGACACCATCGGCAAATATCGGAAATCGAGATCAATCCGGTGCTGGTGCACGGGAGAGGGGAGGGCGTCACTATCGTGGACGCGCTGGTGGTGCCGAGGAAGTAGTTGTCGTCCCTGCTTTCACAGCGATGGCATGAAGCCAGACCGACGTACGGTGCGCGCCCTCTCCCGCCCGCGGGGGAGGGCTGGGATGGGGGTCTCTCCGCGATGGGATTCGCGGCGATAGCCCCACCCGCCTCGCTTTGCTCGACACCCTCCCCGCAAGCGGGAGAGGGAAGGGAGTTCACCGCCCCTTGAAATTGGCGACGCGGCGCTCGGCGGTGGCCTTGACGCCTTCCTTGAAATCCTCGGTCGCGCGCAGCTTGTTCTGCTCGACCAGTTCGTGGTTGGTGGCGGCCAGCACGCGGTCGGCGAGGCCGGCGCGCATGGTGGCGCGGGTCGAAATCAGGCCGAGCGGCGAGCACTCGGCGATTTCATTGGCGAGTTTCATGGCCTCGCTGCGCACCTGGTTATGCGGCACGCAGACATTGGCAAGGCCCATCCGGGTCGCTTCCTCGCCGGTGACGCGGCGGCTGGTGTAGAAAATCAGTTCCGCATTGTTCTTGCCAACCAGTTCGGGAAGCGTTGCCGTCAGCCCGAAGCCGGGATGAAAGCCGAGTTTTGTAAAGTTGGCGGCGAACCGCGCCTCGGGACAGGTGACGCGAAAATCCGCCGATACCGCGAGCCCCAGCCCGCCGCCGATCGCGGCACCATGAACGGCGGCGACGATCGGCTTCTTGTTGCGGAAAATCCGCACCGCCTGGACATAGAGATGGTTGATCGGCAGGTTCGACGCGGGATCGGTCCTGGCGCGTTCCTCGGCGGCCTGCCGCGCCGGATCGCCGAAATTGGCGCCGGCGCAGAACGCCTTGCCATCCGCGGCCAGCACGGAGGCGCGGATCTCGATGTCGCGGTCGAATTCTTCCAGCGCGTCCGCAATCTGGTTGATCAGCGAGACGTCGAAGAAGTTCAGGGGCGGTTTGCGAATTTCGATGAGGCCGACATGGCCGTGCTTCTCGACGCCGATATCCGTATATTTGCTCATGTCGTTGTCTCCGATGAATGAAAGTCGAGCCGCGGGATACGCTCCCTTTCCCCTTGTGGGAAAGGGTTGGGTGAGGGGTTACGGTCTATCGATAGGTCGTAACCCCTCACCCGGATCGCATCTGCCGATGCGATCCGACCTCTCCCAAAGGGAGAGGTAAAAAAACCATGCCGCGCTTTAGCGCAGGCCGAGCCCGCGCGCGATGATTCCACGCAGCACCTCGGTGGTGCCGCCCTGAATCGTGAGCTTGGGCGCGACCTTCATGGCGTAGGGCAATACCGTGTCGAGGATTTCGTGGTTGCTGGCGTCCGGCTCGACGAAGGCGGCGAGATCGCGCACCCGCTGCGGCAGCGCCTGTTCCCAGATGGTGCCGATATCCTTGACGATGGAGGCCTCGACCACCGGCTCCTTGCCGGCGTGCAGCATACCAGCGACCGATACCGACATCCGGCGCATGGTGTGCAACTGGGCCACCAGCCGCCCGATGCCCTCGGCGCCGCGGGTGTCGGGCTTCTCGCCGAGCGCGCGAACCAGTTCGGTCAGCACATAATAGGTTTCCAGAAAGCGTTCCGGCCCGCTGCGCTCATAGGCAAGCTCGGAGGTTGCCTGTTTCCAGGCGCCGTCGATCTCGCCGAGCACGTGATCGGCGGGCACGAAAGCGTCCTGGAACACCACCTCGTTGAATTCGGCTTTGCCGGTGAGTTGCCCGATCGGGTTGACCTTGATGCCCGGCGTCTTCATGTCGACGAGGAATTGCGTCAGCCCGTGCCGGCGGTTTTCCTTGGTCGATGGCGAGGTGCGGAAGATCGCCAGCATGTAATTGGCGACCTGCGCCGACGAGGTCCATATCTTGGTGCCGTTGATCAGAAAGCCGCCGTCGGTCGGGGTCGCCTTGGTCTTGGCGGCGAACAGGTCCGAGCCGGAATTGGGCTCGCTCATGCCGATCGAGAAGCACACTTCGCCGCGGCAGATGCGCGGCAGGATGTCCATCTTGATATGCTCGGGCGCGTATTTCAGCAGCACCGGGCCGCTCTGCCGGTCGGCCACGAAGAATCTCCGGGTCGGCGCATTGGCGACGCGCATTTCCTCGGTCACCACATAGCGCTCGAGAAATGAGCGCTCATGGCCGCCATATTTCTTCGGCCAGGTCATGCCGATCCAGCCGCGTTCGCCGACCCGCTTGGAAAAGCCGGGAACGTCGTTGTCGCCGCCCTGCGGGCTGTGCGGATCGAAGGTGCCCTTTGCGATCTCCTCGGCGAGAAAGGCGCGGACTTCCTTGCGCAGTTTTTCGCATTCTTCGGGCAGGCGGATCGGATCGAAACGGAGGGCTGCGGTCATTTTATATCTCGCAAAGATTGTAAGTCTGAGTCTCGCGGCAACGGAAGCGAGCTCCCTCTCCCATGGGGAGAGGGTTGGGGCGAGGGGGTACGGTCTTTCGTTAGGCTGCAACCCCTCACCCGGATCGCATCTGTCGATGCGATCCGACCTCTCCCATCGGGAGAGGTGAAAGAATTTGCAGGCTCCGATTTCATGTTCATTGGCATCACTCAGCGCGAGGCGACCAGCGGCCACAATTCGTCGGCGCCGCGCGCGGCGACGCGCTTGCCCAGTTCCACCGCCCAGTGACTTTCGTGGCCGAAATCGTCGCGCCAGGCCAGCGCGCGCATGGTGTAGCGATGCAGGATGTGCTCCAGCGTATAGCCGATCGCGCCATGAACCTGATGGGCGATCGCCGCGCCCTTTTCGGCGGCCTCCGCGCAGCGGATTTTTGCCGAGGCCGCTTCCAGGAAAACCGCGTCGTCGAATCGGGCCGCGTTGGCGATGGTGTCCGCCGCCGAACTCGCCGCCGTCATGGCGGCGGCGGTCTCCCCGGCGAGACGAGCCAGATTGTGCTGCACCGCCTGGAATTTCGAGATCTTCTTCTCGAAGGCGACGCGTTCATTGGAATAGCGCACGCTGATGTCGAGCATCGATTCCAGCGCGCCCGCGATCTGCAGGCTGCGCGCTACCGCGCCCATCAGCATCAGCGAGGTCTGATCGAAGTTTTTTGGCGCCGGCTTGACGGCGATCGGCGCGGCGTTGTTGAACGTCACGGTATCGCTGCCGTCGCTCGCAAGATTGAGGCCGGCCTCAACCCGGCACTTGGCCGCTTCCACCAGCGCGATCGACAGACCGCCCGCGCCGTGCGCCAGCACCGCGATGTGCCTGGCGTCCTTTGCGAAGGGAACGCCGCGCGCGCGGCCGGACAAGGTGCCGTCGGCTTTGAGCGCGATGCGGTCTTTCGGGCTTGCCGGCGCCACCGTCATCTCGCCCGGCGGCGAGGCGATCCTGGCCTGCGCCAGCAGCCATCCCGCCAGCATGGTTTCCGCAAGCGGCACTGCGATGGCAAAACGCCCGGCCGCGCTCAGCACGCCAAATCCTTCGGCGAGGCTGGCGCCGGAGCCGCCGCAGTCCTCGGCCACCCAGGCCAGCGGCAGGCCGGCTTCCGTCAGCGCTTGCCACAGCGGCGCTTTCCAGCCGCCTTTCTTGTCGCGGTTGATGGTTTGCGCGTCGGCGAGATCGGAAAATATCCTTTCCGCGGTCTCGGCGACAATGTTCTCACTCTCCGCCACGGCGTTCCCCGTTTTCGGCCGACAGCCTGCCTGCGCGATTTTGCTCAAGCTTCGGGTGCGGTCTTTTCTTGCGCCGCATGATGAGGAAAAGCCACCGTCATGACAAGCGCTGATGTCCGCGAGGGGCCCTGCAGCGGCGACATGAAGCGATCGCCGCCGCCAGAAGCATTAATTCCGCGCAACGGAGTTTTGCCGATTTGCAGGCGTTTCGCCGCGCGATATGGTAGATCGCCGCCGGCGGCGGGTTAGCCGAAAATCAAAAAGAGGAAATGCGGATGTCCGGGGATGGTTTGTGCGCGATTGTAACGGGCTCGGCGTCCGGCCTGGGGGCCGCCACCGCGGCCATTCTGGCGAAAGGCGGGGCGCGCATTGTCGTCAACTATTCCTCCAGCCAGAAGGAAGCCGAGCAGACCGCCGATCTCTGCCGCGCGGCGGGCGGTGACGTGGTCGTGGTCCAGGGCGATGTATCGCGCGACGAGGACTGCAGGAAGATCGTCGCGGCCGCGGCCCCCTGGGGGCGCCTCGACGCGCTGATCAACAATGCCGGCACCACCAAGCATATGGCGCATGGCAATCTCGACGGATTGTCGGCAGAGGACTTTCAGCGGCTGTACGGCGTCAACACCATCGGCCCGTTCCAGATGGTGCGCGCGGCGCGGAGCCTGCTGGAAGCCGCCGCGAAGGCGGCCGGCCGTGCGTCCGCGGTCGTCAACGTCTCATCGGTCGCGGGTATCAGCGGCATCGGTTCCTCGATTGCCTATGCCGCAAGCAAGGGCGCGCTCAATACCATCACTTTTTCGCTGGCGCGCGCGCTGGCGCCGTTGATCCGCGTCAACACCGTTTGCCCCGGCTACATGGACACACCCTGGTTCACCAAAGGACGCGGCGAGGAGGCCGCCAAACAGGTGCGCGATAATGTGATCGCGAAAGTGCCGCTCAAGCGCGCCTCGACCGCGCAGGATGTCGCCGAGCTGGTGTGCTTCCTCGCTACACCACAATCGAGCAACGTGACCGGCGAAGTGATCCGGATGGATGCCGGCGCGCATTTGGTTACGTGAAATCTCGAGATTCCGGGTTCGCGTCGTCGACGCGCCCCGGAATGACGCGCCGTCATTTCGCGCCGGGATCGGAAATCACGCGGCTCGCAACCAGCCGGTTCCAGATGAACAGCACCACCAGCGCGCCGATCGTCGCGGTGATATAGCCGGCGCCCTCACCGGGCTCGTAGTGGCCGATGAACTGGCCGATCGCGGTCGCCAGAAAAGCACCGGCGATGCCGAGCACGGTGGTCAGGATGAATCCACTGGGATTGTTCGGGCCCGGTGAAAGCAGCCGGGCGAGAATCCCCGCGATGAAGCCGACGATAATTATGTGTATCATCGCTGTCGTCCTTTTCTCCAGAGAGCAGAGTTGAAAAAGCCGCTGCGGGCCGCAATCAAATCCGGCCCGATAATTCGTTTTCGGTCGGCAGCCGCCCGTCCGGCGTCAGATGGTTGATGACATCGGGCAAATGCTGGCTGAGGCCGGAAAGCAGCGCCTCGCGCGACAGGCCGCTTTGCGCCGAAAGCGCATTGAGCTGATCGGCGCCAAGCGCGCGGCCGAGATCATCGGGCGAAATCTGCTTGTTCGGGCCCGTGCTCACCCATGAATTGGCGGCCTCGCCCTGGCCGTTCTGCTGGAACTGCTTGAGCAGGTCGCCGAGCCCGCCGCTGATCACGCTGCCCGCCGCGCCGCCCGCGAGCAGGCCGCCCAATCCGCCCTTGAGGACGTCTCCAAGGCCGCCGCCGCTACCGCCGCCCGCGGTATTGCCCGGCGCCGGGCTCGCCTGGTTGCCGCCGAAATGCTTGACCGCCTTCCAGGCGAGCAGCCCGAGGATCGCCATGGTCAGGGGCGACATTCCGCCGCCGGTTTGTGCGCCTGGATTGCTCGGCCCACGCGGGCCGTTCTGCATCCCGTTGAGTACATCGAGTAAACCCATTGTCCTCGTCTCCCGAATGCCAGCCCGCCCAAAACATAACCGCGCGCCATCGCTGTTACAAGGCGCGGCCCGCGCCGGCGCCGCAGCAGATCCGCTCGCAAAATCAGTGCTTGCGCGCCGGCCGCTGCCTTGAAAAGGTAATGTTCGGGATGAGCCTGGATCAAGCGGCAGCGCGCATCGACCGCGGCCGCGCCGGAGGAAAGACATGAAACGTATTTATGCAGCTTCCGCCATTGCCGCTTTGGTTCTTGGCGGCGCGGCCGGGATGGCGCCGACAAGCGCCGCGCCACCGACGGTGACGCCATCGCCCGGCTATGACGCGAGGTTGCAGGAGCAGCACGCCGCGCAGGCCTATCATGCGCCGGTCTATGAACCGAATGTGCGTTATCACAGGCGGGCACACCGCGACCACGTCCGGAAAATCCACGACGACGCGCGCTAGAACGGGATCAGCGCGGGTTTCCTGAGCAGAGATGTTGAAGCGGTGAAGACTCGACCGCTGACGATCAACCCCGCTTCGCCTTGGCGGGAGAGGAAGTGAACAGCTTCTTCAGGTCCTTGATGCTTTCGGATAGCCGCGGCCATTCGCAGGAGAATGAATGCTGCGCGCAATTTGCAGCCTTGGCGCGCGATCTCAGATCGCTCGCCGCCGCCTGCGCCTTGTTGGGCGCCTCTACCGGCAGCGGCACCTTTTCGCTCCTCAAGGAGGCCTGCTGCAGCAATTGCTGTTTCGCGGTGAACGCGGCTGCGATGCGGTTTTGCCGCTCGCGGTCGAGAAAGGCGGTATATTGCTCGTCGATCTTTTTCTGTTCTTCCGGCGTCGGGTTCGGGCCTGCGATATCGAAGCTCCGGTTCTGCATGAAATCGAAATAGGTGTAGCCGCCGCCGGGCTTGCGGCGACCGGCGAATTTCGCGTTGCATTGGGTTAGCTGCGACGATCTCTCTTCACGGGTCTTCGCCTTCTCGGCCTTGTCGGCGCATTCCTCGAAATCGGCCGGCGCGCGGCTCCACCACTGCGCCTGCGCGCGCAAGGGCGTCAGCACAATGCAACCGGCGATGGCCGCAATCAGCAGACAGGATGGGCGCGATGCGATCACGGGTGATTTTTCCAGCGACAGGCTTTCAGGCACGTTCTCATGACATGATTTGCGCCGATTGTCGCCATTTTGTGCCGGCTTGTCACCCCCTGAACGGAACCCGATTTCGCGCGTTGGTTGTAATTTTATTCTCCGGCCTGTGGCGGGCAGAGCACATTCGCACCGCTGCAAATCGGACGCTGCCGGAACTTCAGCCCTTCACCTTGCAGGTGACGGGGCCGTTATCGAGCATCAGCTGGTTGCCGCCCGCGTCGGTCACGATTTGCCCGCGGTAGACGCCCTTCGCCTTGTCGAGTTGCGCCGAGATGACGACCCGCACCCGTGTCTTCTCCACCTCATCCATGGCGACCAACAGCAGATTGCCGTCGCGAAAACTGAAGCGCGTGACCTCAGAGGGATAGTCAAACTCGATCGGCGGCAAGCCGCCGAGCTTTTTCGGCACCTCGAAGCTGAGTTCCTGGTCCTGGGGATAGCTGCAGGTGATCGATCTCGCGGCCGCTGCGGTCGCGGGAAGAGCGGATAGCAATGCGAGACAGACGATCGTGATGCTTTTCATGGCAGGATCCGGGGGCGCGCGCGAGATACCTGCATCTGTCGCACCTGACTGGGGTTGGGTTCAGGTCGACCCCCGCCGAGGGGCCTCGACACCAAAAAGAAATCCGCTCGCCCACGAACTTAACGACGGCGGGGCCGTTACGGGTTCATCCTAACCAGGGAGAAGCCCCATGCGTGTTCTTACCGCAGCCACGATATTATTTTTGTCCTCCAGCCTGGTTCCTTCATTCGCCCAGGATGAAGGAAAGTCGCCGGCTCCGAGCCAGCCCCAAACGGTTCCTGTGCAACCAGAGCGCAATCCCCAGCAATCGGAGCAATCCAGGGAGCAAGACCGGCAGCGCGCCGAGGGCACCCGCATCGAGCGCGATTGGAGAGCGGAACGGCGCGATGGCGACTACAGGGGGCAGATGGGCAAGAACGACATGGGACGAATGCGAGAGGGAACAGGACGTTATATGGATGAGGACAACCGGACAGTAGGCCGCAATTGGCAAATGCACCCCGGCGATGAGCGCGCAGACCGGGGCGGTTATGACAGAAGTTATAGAGGCTATTACGACGAGGACAGGTCCCGGCGTCGGGTGAAAATCTGCGTTGAGTATGAAGATGGCGACGAGTACTGCCACTACCGGTAAGAAACATTTCCCCGGTTGATCATCGCAAGCTGAGATCACGATTGAATCGCGATCTCAGCCTTGTCGTTGTCTTGTTCAACCCATAGCATCCGGCCGCCAGGCGTCAATCGCAGATGCGCCTGCGGACCGTGACGTCTTCGCCATAGCGATTGGTGCGGTGGTCGATGATGACCCGGCAGTTGTTCCTGTATGTGTCATAGGAACCATAATAATGATGCCGATGCGGACCGACGTAAACGCCGCCTGGACCCACGTCAAACTCTACGGCCCTTGCTGCCGTTACCGTTCCAGCGCCCAGTGTCATCAACGCGGCGAGCGCTACGAGATATCGCTTCATTTGCACACCTCCTTTCTCGAAAACCCCAAGTAAAACAAACCGCGCCCAAAATTGTTTCCGAAGTTCAACCGCGACCAACATTACGGTAATGATGCAGCGCGGTAGCGGTGAAACGTTCGCTGTAGTGGACGACCAAAGGCCAAAACGAAACTGGCGATGGGAAAGCGAATGAGCAGTGTTTGCGAAGGCTGGCGATCAGGCCCGTGCTCTGATATTTCTCGTCGAAGCCGCCGCGCCGGACCGCATCCCGCTTCGCGGGGAGCGACCGCTGGCAGCACCGGTAGCGACCGCGCGGAATCGGAAAAAAGGCAGCCGGCAATGGTTCTGGTATTTTGTCGTCATGGCGGCGTCGCGGCGCTTCTCGCGGGCGTTGCGGCCGAAGCGCTGCTCTGGCTGTCCGGCGTCATCGCGCTGCAGCCGGTCATGATCGTGCTTGGCGCGCTGCTGTTTTATCTGACCGAATACGGCATGCACCGTTTCGCCTTTCACGCAGCGCCCCTATCATGGCCACTGGCGCGCCGGCTGCAGCATCGCCTGCATTACGATCACCATGTCGAGCCGGGCCGGCTCGATCTGTTATTCCTGCCGATCTGGTTTCTGGTTCCGAATCTGGCCATCGCCGCCGCGCTATTCGCGCTCGCGTTCGGGACGGCCGCCGCGCCTTCCGCGCTGCTCGGGATGATGCTTGCGATCCTGCATTATGAGTGGGTGCATTATGTCGCGCATATTCCCTACCAGCCGCGGACGAAGGCAGGCCGCTGGATCAAGCAATACCATTTGCGCCATCATTTCATCAGCGAGAAGCACTGGTTCGGCGTCAGCAATCCCACGCTCGACGGCGTGTTCGGCACCTTCCGCGGGCCCGCCGCCGGCGAAAAGAGCGCCACGACCCGCGACCTCTTTTCCTGATGCCGGGCGGGCCCGCAACGAAACAGCCCACTCTCAGTGCCGGACCGCCTTGTACAAATCGACCGGAATTGCGACATCGGCGGCACTGGATTGCCTGCTGTGCAGCACACCAAAGCGGCAGCGGGGGGGGGCCGTGGGCCGCTTATTCCAACTCAATTTGGGTTTGAACTGACCGGACGACGCGTTCAAAGGCAGCTTTGGCCTGCCGATCGTCAGTAATCCATTCCATCGTCCAATTCGGCCGACCTTGCAATTTCTTGAACGTGGCTATGTCATAAGCGCCACCGGCACGCGAAAGGGACGCCTTGAGTGCTGGGTGGTCATGGATCAACGACCAAACTCTCGCCTCGATCTCCCGTCTGGCCGCCTTGACTGGATGCAGTTCGTATTTTGCCTGCAGGTCGCTGGCGATCTGGTCGAGGCGCGCGTAGCAGGCCACTGATACCTTGTTGTCCTTGCCGGCGATCCCAAAGCCCCAATTCGCGTCGGGGCGTGGCGTAGGACCAAATATGAAAAGGTCCTCCAACTCGCTGCACTCTTTATGCTTGCGAGCGGCTTCCAGCATCATCTGGCGCAGCTCATTTTCACTCCTTCGTTCCTTGACCACCTATTGTCTCCCCTGCAGGTGATTTATCAAGGCAGCGTTTCCGCACCGATCGGTTTTGGTTTGTGTCGCGTGCTGCTTTCCAAACGGCGGCCACGTTTTCATGCGTTCTTGACTATTGAACGGCAGTGCGTCTCACCGCTGCGGCTTTTGCGGGGCCCACCTCGACGCTGGCGCAAAGAAGCAAAGCCCAGGCGAATCCTCGTCGAGTCATTTTGCCGATGAATGATCAGACATTAGCGATTGAACGAGTTGTACAGACTTGAATGTCTTTCGTCCGGGCGCTCCCGATCGAGCGCCCGAACGCTGTAATGTGTCAGCCATTGCGATTTATCGCGATGCGGCGGACATTCTTCGCTTCGGCGGCCTTCGGCACGGTTATGGTCAGTACGCCGTTCTTGAACGCGGCTGAAACTTTGTCCTCGTCGACATCCTCCAACGGTATGCGCCGTTCGAAGCGGCCATAGTACCGCTCGCTGAAACGACGGGCCTTGTCTTCCGATTCTGACTTCTTCTCGCCGGAGATCGAAAGAACGCCGTTCGCGATTTCCAGGCTGACATCCTTCTCGTCGATACCGGGCAGCTCGGCCGTGATGCGCACCTCCCTGTCCGTCTCGTCAATATCGATCTGTGGCCAGCCAAGCCCATCCACGGTCCGGGAGGAAAGCCCGGACGGTGCAAGATCGAACCCGCGAAACAGGTCGTCGAACATGCGGTTCATTTCGCGATGCAGCGTAAAGAATGGATGCACGTCGGCAGCACGCTGGAAGCCGACTTCGCGTCCCCTGTTGTTCCAGGGGATGAGATCCCTGATAGCCATGTGTATTCTCCCTCAATCAAGCGACTTCCGCCGCGGACCGGACCGCCGCGGAAGTCAGTTCGATGATGTGTTCGATGATGTCAATGTGCGACGACGCCGGTCAGGCCGCCTTGCCGTCGATCTGCCGAACGTTCGAAGCGGACGAAGCCGCAATGGAAATCCGGCGCGGCTTCATCGCCTCCGGGACCTCGCGGACCAGTTCGATCTGCAGCAAGCCATTGTCAAACGCCGCACCCTTGACCTGGACATAGTCCGCCAGATTAAATTGCCGCTTGAAGGGCCGCGATGAAATTCCCTGATAGAGGAATTCGCGCTGTTGTTTCTCGGCTTTCCGGCCCTCCACCGTCAGCACGCTTTGTTCTGCGGTGATCGCGATTTCGTCCGGTGAGAAACCGGCGACCGCCAGCGAGATCTGATAGCGATCTTCGCCCAGACGCTCTACGTTGCAAGGCGGATAGTTGTCCTCCGTGCCGGCCTGTTGCGCGGCGTCGACGAGGTCGAAAAGGCGGTCAAACCCGATGGTCGAACGCCAAAGGGGAGCAAAATCGTAGGTAGTCCTCATAGCCAAATCCTCCATTGAGCAAGATGGGTACGAGCGGGCGTCGGACACCTCCGGCGCCCGTCTCCGCCGGGCCCCGAGGGCGCCCGGGCCGCTTATCGCGGCAGCAAAAAAACTAGCAAATCGGTTTTTGGTTTCAAGAGGTAAGCCAAGGATTTTTTACAAGGACTAGCCCCATGATAACCATCCCAGCCCTTAGCGATGCCATTCGCGACATGGCCAGTGTCGTCGCGCGATCCATGAGCGGCATACGCATCAAAAGAAATCAGGCGCCTGATTATTTTAGTTGAGTGCCTAAGCGCCACCCGGGAACGAAATCCTTCTGGCGAAGTTTCGGTACGGCGGTCATTGCGCCTTCAAAACCGCTTCCGTCGCGAAGGGCCAAAGGCCTTCGGACGGGCTTAAGGCGATGAACCCGCGTAAGGCGATGGTTACCGTCCTCGCAATTTCGAAATGGGATGAATGATCCTGACGACCTGGTTCTAAGCATGCTCGCATTAGCGGTTACTGCCGTAATGCTCGTCGCAGGCGAACTCTTTCTCGTGACGAGGCCCGAGCAATCGGAGATTCCCTCGCCGCCCGCCTCAATTGTAACCTCATCGATCCGATAATTCGGTCGCTAACGCAAAGAGTGCTGATCTGTCGATCAAAACCAGAGGTTTGTCGGCACGCGCACCGGAGTTGAAGCCGATACGTGTCCGGTCCTTACCGCCGCCCTGATTGAGCTTCGCGTTGGCACCCAAGCGGGATGTGAGTCGGCGGAGGGATCCATTGGCGAGATGAACTGCTCCAGAGCGGGCGGCGAATGCCTGTATATCGCGGCGCTGGCGCTGCGCATGCACAGCTACTACCGCACGGTGTTAGAGCTTGATCGCACTGCTCTTAAGCAACCTGTTTCTCGATTTTTGTGTATCGGCTAAGTTTCAACCACGCACGCAGTTCGGCGGCGAGCTTGCCATTGCCTGTCAACGCAAGCCGGCCTTCTTCGCAAACCCGCCCGATCGTCGTGTATCCGAGCCAGATTTCCGTCATGGTTCGCAGATCCGTCGATACGTAAAGATCGACATCAAAGCCTGGATCCACGAGGCACAAATCGACTTCGTGGCCAGGCTCCACAATGAGCCAATAGCTGCGCTCCGGTCGCGGCCTGTCATTGAACAGGAACTGGATGGTATTGCGACGAAGCGGCATCGGGTCAGTATTTATGTTTCGCCTGATGTCCCACATCAGGAGATTGGCATCGAGATTTTTCAGCGTGGCCTCGGTCGTGACCCATCGATGTCCCCAGATGCCGATCGATTCGATGATAGGACGCAGCTCATTTCCCGCTTCGGTGAGACGATATTCAAATGCGCCGGGCTCGTCCTTGGCGGCAATGTGCATGACGATCCCCGCAGCCTCAAGTTCCTTGAGCCGCTTCGAGAGGAGGGCGGGCGACATACCCGGCAGCCCGCGCCGCAGCTGGTTGAAACGGGCCGATCCCAGCACGAGTTCCCGCAGAACGAGAAGCGTCCAGCGCGAGCAAATAATCTCCGCTGCCATCGAGACGGGACAGAATTGATTGTAGCTGTTGTCAGACATGAGGCGTCCTCCTCTGACCGTTGCCCCGATGGATGCAACGATCCGGCCGACGGGGCTAGTTCAAAATCTATACCGCCGGGATTCAGATCCTGAACTAGCTTTCTTCCCAAGCCTTGATGCGATGCTGGCATCGACCTCGCAACTCCGAGGGTCCGCTTTCGGCGGAGGTTCCAAGTCAAATGGAGAAGATCTATGTCAGTGGCAACGCTACCCCTCAACCTCGATTACACCGCGATCAAGCAACGCCAGCAGGCCGTCTGGTCGGCTGGCGACTACGCTTTGATTGGAACCACCCTTCAAATCGTCGGCGAGCGACTGTGCGAGGCGGTCGACATGCGAGCCGGTAGCGACGTGCTGGACGTCGCAGCCGGCAACGGGAACGCGACGCTGGCTGCGGCGCGCCGTTTTGGTCGCGTCACGTCTACCGACTATGTTGGCGCACTTCTCCAGCGGGCAAAGGAACGCGCCGCCGCCGAGCGCCTCTCCGTCAATTTTCAGGAAGCTGACGCAGAAATGCTTCCATTCGAGGATGGCAGCTTCGACGTGGCACTGTCCACGTTCGGCGTCATGTTCACCCCCAACCAGGAGAAGGCTGCGGCGGAACTCGTCCGGGTCGTGCGCAAAGGCGGGAAGATCGGGCTGGCCAACTGGACGCCGGATGGCTTCATCGGCCAGGTGCTCAAAATTGTGACGAAGTACACGCCGGCCCCGGCCGCCATCAAGCCGCCTACCGCCTGGGGAACCGCCGCCCGGCTTGCAGAGCTATTCCAGGGACTCGAAGTGAACAGCTCAGTCCAGACCTTCACCTTCAGGTACGAATCCCCCGAGCATTGGCTTCACGTTTTCCGCGCCTACTACGGCCCCATCAACCGGGCGTTCGCTGCGCTCGATTCAGACAAAGCGGCCGCGCTGGAAGCCGATATCCTGGATCTGCTGGAAAAGTCCAATTGGGGCCGCAGCAGTACCCTGATTGTGCCCGGTGACTATCTCGAAGTTGTGATTACAAAACAATGAGGCTACGCCGGCAAGCGGGCGGTCCCACATAATCGTGTTCGGCTCGAAGCAATTCTGTCTCGGTTCGCCGCCATCGGCGACATCTCCGTTGGGAGCGGTCGCCGCCCCGCATTCGCTTCTCTACGCGAGAGAATCGGTTAGCCTAGGCGTCCTACCCGTTGCATCCGGACCGCAGCAAAGTCTGGCTGGCGGCGGCGCGCGCGCTCTGGTATTTAGCCCCCAGGCACCCTTGCAAGCCAGGCAGGGCGCTTCGGTCCCGTAGCTCAGCCGGATAGAGCGACGGTTTCCTAAACCGTAGGTCGCATGTTCGAGTCATGCCGGGATCGCCAATTTTCCAAGGCTTCAAAAATGCGAGCAAGCGCGCGGAGGACCTGCCGATGATTACCGCCATTGTCCGTTTCAGGCTGCCCGCAACCATCGATGCCGCGAAAGCGGCCGAGCTGTTTCAGGGTTCGGCGCCGAAATACCGGGGTCTCAGTGGGCTCATTCGCAAATATTACCTGTTTGACGCCGAAAGCCGGACCGGCGGCGGCTGCTATCTGTGGGAGAGCCGCGAGGCCGCCGAGCGCGTCTACAATGCCGAATGGCGCAAGATGATCACCGAGCGCTACGGTACCGCGCCCGAGATCAGCTATTTCGAGACCCCGGTCGTCGTCGACAACGCGCTCGGCAAGACCATTCTCGACGCGGCGGAATAACCGCGGCCGGTTCCACGACGCGGTGCAAACCGCCTCGTCATCATTCGCGTGCCCGTCGGCTCGCAACGACAAGTCATCGTGACTTGGCGTGCCGCCACGGTCCAGGCGTTTTGCCCGACATGACAATCGCCGCAAACATCGAACCCGAGGGATCGTCAATGACCAGTCCAGTCCTGTGGAACCTCGACGAACGCGGCGTTGCAACGGTCACGTTGAACAGGCCGGAGGTCAACAACGCCTATGACGCCGGCCTGATCAATGGCGTGCTCGCGACAATGGATGAACTGGGCAGGCAGCCGCTGCTTCGGGTCGTCGTCCTCAAGGGCAACGGCAAGCACTTTCAGGCCGGCGCCGACCTGAAATGGATCAATGGCGTGCGGCCGAAATCGGCCGCCGAGAACGAAGCGGTGTCGCGGGCCACCTATGAGGCCGTGCAGCGGCTGAATCTTTTGCCGATTCCGACGGTGGCGCTGGTTCAGGGCGGCTGCTTCGGCGGCGGCACCGGCGTGATTTCCGCCTGCGACGTGGTGATCGCCGCCGACAATGCGGTGTTCTCGATCACGGAAGTGCGATGGGGGCTGACGGCGGCGATCATCATTCCGCAACTGTGCGACGCCATCGGCGTCCGCCAGGTTCGCCGCTACGCGCTGACCGGCGAGCGCTTTGGCGCACAGGACGCCCGCCGCATCGGTCTGGTGCATGAGGTGGTGCCGCTGGCCGATCTGGAAAGCGCCGGCGCCAAACTCGTCGAGCAATTGCTGGCCAACGGCCCCGAGGCTCTGGCCGAAACCAAGGCGCTGGCGATGGAAAGCTCGTTCGGTGGCATGAGCGTGGACGACGAGGCCTATGCACGCCTCGTGCGGATGCACGCGGCCAGGCGCCAGACGGGGGAAGCCTCGGAGGGCCTTGCCTCCTTCGCCGAAAAACGCGCGGCGAATTGGGGAACGAGCAAGACGTGACGTTCTTCACCTCTCCCCGCAGGAGCGGGGCGAGGGAGCAACAGCGATTACCGGCGCGGTCGCCGCAAACGAAGTGCGCGATGGGATCGCGCGGTTGCCGCTCAGCATCCCCGGCAGATGCCGCGCAGGCTCTTGTAAACCTCCTCATCGTCGCGCCGCATTTGCTGCAGCGAATCCATCGTCCTGGAATCGGCGGTCGGCTCGGGCTTGCGTTTGGCGGCGAGCGCAAGCTCCTGGCGCTGATAGCATGCCTCCCGTTCGGGCTTTTGCTGGATGAACCGGCATTGCTCCACCGCCGCCACAGCGGGAGCCGCGCCGACCATCAGGCCAAGCATCACGAATACCGGTAAATTCAACGCGCTGGCTCCTTCGCCTGCTTTTGCTCAGCCCGCCTGTGCAGCGCCATAGATCTTGTCGCGCAGCCGCCGCATCCCGGCCAGCCATCGCTCTGGGTTGGAGGCCTTGCGCTGCATGTATTCATGGACCTGCGGATGGGACAATATCAGAAAGCGCTCGGCTTCCATCGCCTCGATCACGATACGGGCCACTTCAGGAGGCTGCATCACGCCGTCGACCCGCGCCGCGCTCGGGCCCGATGTCGTCATGCCGGTCTGCACCGATTGCGGACAAAGCACGGAAACGCGGATGCCGCGGTCGCCATATTGAATCGCGAGATGCTCGGCCAGCGCGACCGCCGCGTGCTTGGTTACCCCGTACGGCATCGAGTTCAGCGAAGCCAGCAGGCCTGCGGCGGATGCAGTGTTGAGCAGATAACCGGAGCCTCGCGCCAGCATGCCCGGCACCAGCGCACGCGCCGCAAAGACGTGGCTCATGACATGCACCCGCCAGCTCACGTCCCAGTCGGCATCGTCAGCGCTCTCCTGTCCCTTGCGTGAGAGACCGGCGTTGGAGAAGAACACGTCGACCGGCCCATATTTGGCCTCCGCCGCCGCGATCAACGCCTTGATATCGGCTTCCTGGCCGACATCGGCCGTCACCGCCAGCGCGTCGATGTCGCCGGCGACTCTCGCAAGACGGTCGCGCGATGATTTGAGGTCGGCGACCACCACGCCGCGCGCGCCCGCTTCGGCGAAACCGCGCGCGACCGCCTCGCCGATCCCGCTCGCCGCTCCCGTGACGACGCAGACTTTGTCCTTGACGCGCATGATGCGGTATCCTTCCCGATGATGGTTTATTTGAATTGAAGCATTGGTGCGATTTATCGGCAACGGCGGTGCGCTCCCTCTCCCGCTTGCGGGGGAGGGTTGGGGTGGGGGTGCCGGCCAGGTAAAAGATATCGCGAGGATAGAGTTTCCCCCACCCGCCGCGCTCTATCGAGCGCCATAGCGGAAGCTTCGCTTCGGCGTTCTTATCTAAGGACGGCCGCCGCAGGCGGCCTATGCTCCCCCCGCAAGCGGGAGAGGTGGGACCGAGCATGCGGACGCATCGGCCGTCGGCCCTGGCAAACGCGGCGCTGCCGCCACAATGGAACCATACCATCAAGCCGGCGTTCTTCACTCGTGCCGCCTTGCCGCGAGTTCACGACATGCCGGCGCGCGAGGGTGCCATGTCAAAGCTCAATATCGGGATTGCCGCCATCGTTCTGGTGACGGTGTTGGCCGCTGGCGATGCCATCGCAAGAGGCGGCGGCGGGCATGGCGGAGGCGGCCACGGCGGAGGTGGTCATGGAGGCGGCCACGGCGGCGGCCATGCGCATTTCGGTGGCGGTGGCCACGCGCATTTTGGCGGCGGCGGACGCCACTTCAGCAGCAGATCGTTTGCGCGGCCGGGCCATGCTTTCGCCGGCAGATCCGCTGCGTTGCACTCCCATGCGCTTGCGCGGACGCTGCGCAACCCCGTCACACGCGCCCAGTTGGTCGCGGGCGCGGCGTTGGCGGGAGGCCACATCGGCCGCGGCAGCGGATGGTGGCAACACGGAAACGGCGGATACGGATGGGTAGGTCCGCTGTTCTGGCCGTTCGCCTATTTTGACATCTACGACTATGCGATCTGGGGCAGCGGTGTCGGCGCCCCGTTCTGGGGCTACGGCTATGATGACATCTACGCCGGCCTGTTTTCACCTTACCGCTACGATGACCTCACTTTCTATCCGCCGGCACGATCCTCGACCGCAACCGGCACCCCCGATGCGGCGTCCGACTGGTGGTCGCAAATGTGCGGTGAGGACGGCCGCGATATTGCCGGCCTGCCGATTGACCAGATTCAGGCGGCCATCGAGCCGACCGAGGCGCAGCGTGCCGCACTCGACGACCTCGCCAACGCATCGGTCGCCGCGGCGCAAAGCATCAAGGCAGCCTGCCCAACGAGAATTTCGCTGACGGCGCCCGCCCGGCTGGCATTCATGCAGCAACGCATCGAGGCGATGATCGCGGCGGTGGCGACGGTGCAGCCGCCGCTGGAGAAATTCTACGGCCTCCTGAACGATGAGCAGAAGGCGCGGCTCAATGCACTGGCAGAGGACCAGCGCAGGAGCACCTCCGCACGGAGAAGCAGCAGACCGGTGGCGCAGGGCTGCGCGGCGCAACCCGGCGCGATGCAATGGCCGGCGGCGGAGATCGAGGCGAGGCTGCGCCCGACCGACGCGCAGCGTGCGAGTCTGACCGCATTGCAGGACGCCAGCGCCAAGGCGGCCGACATGCTCAAGACCTCGTGCCAGGCCGACGATGCGGTCACGCCACCGGCACGGCTTGCGGCAGTCGGCAAACGGCTCGACACCATGTTGCAAGGCGTCAAGGCGGTGCGTTCGGCGCTTGACGATTTCTACGCAACCTTGAACGACGAGCAGAAGGCCCAGTTCGAGGCGATCGGTCCGCAGCGAACCGCCTCGTGGGATCGGTCCGACACGATGCGGCGCCATTCCCGCAGGTACGGTTTTTGAACGGCCGGCCCGTTCAAGAAGCTGCTCCCGTAACCACACGGGCTTTGTCTTTGACGCGCATGATGCGGCTTTTCGTTTTGCGATGATATTCTACTTGAATGGAAGCATTGGTTCGATATCTAGGCAACGGCAGCGGGCTCTCTCTCCCGCTTGCGGGGGAGGGTTGGGGTGGGGGTGCCGGCCAGGTAACGGATATCGCGTGGATAGAGTTTCCCCCACCCGCCGCGCTCTTTCGAGCGCGTCGACCTCCCCCGCAAGCGGGAGAGGTGGAACCGAGCATGCGGGACCGCGAGCAAATCCAGGACGTTCATCCCTGATACAGTCCCTTGTCGCGCGCCTGGCGGATGGCGAGGGCCGCCATCAGGTCGAGCATCGGCGTGGATAGGCCCGCGGCTCGGGCAAACGCCGCCGGCGCGCGCACCAGCGTATCGATCTCCATGGCGCGGCCGAGTTCGTAGTCCTGCAAAATCGACGGCTTATGGTCAGGCGCGGGACCGCTGCGGGTGACGCGCTTGACGGCCGGATAGCAGCTTTGGGCGATGCCGTTGGCCTCGTCGAGCAGCCGAGGGATGACATCCCTTAGCGCCGGGTCGTCCCTTACCGCTCTGGCGGTTTGCCCGGTCAGCAGGCACAGCACCGACATCGACATGTTGGTCAGGAGTTTCGACCAGATCATCTCTCTGATCTTAGCCACGGGCTGCGATACGATCGAAGCGCCTTCAAGCATGGCCCGGAGTCGCCCGATGCGCTCGCTGTTGCGGTCGTCGCATTCGCCGACCAGCAGCATGTTCCGCTCTGGGGAAAGGTTCGCGACGACGCCCGGCTCCATGACCTCGTTCGACGAGAAGATCACGCCGCCGATGATCCGGTCCCTGGAAACGGCCGACCGTAACGCGCCGCTCGCGTCAAGAAAGCCAAGGTCCGGCGGCGGCGGATGATCGGAGGCAAGCCCGATGTCGTACCACCAGGGAATGCCGTTCTGCGCGAACACGACGCCGGTGTCGTCACCCAAGAGCGGCGGCAGGCCGGTCGCGAGCGCGCCAACCCCGGTCGCCTTCAGCGTTGAGATGACAAAGTCCTGCGGACCGAGCGTCGCAGGGTCGTCGGACGCCTTCACTCGCGCCACGAATTCGGCATTTCCCACCCGCAGCGTCAGGCCTTTCGCCCTGACCGCAGCGAGATGCGGCCCGCGCATCACGCAGGAGACGTCATGTCCCGCCAGCGCGAGCCGCACCGCGAAATGGCTGCCGACCGCACCTGCGCCGAAAATGCATATCCGCATGGGGTGGACTTTCCCGTCAGGAGGCGAAACTGAGCGCCTAGTTTCCACGGGCTTGCCCGGCAGCGCAACCGGTCGTGAGATCGGGCGATGCCGTTCACGTTTGTATCGCCGTTGCGCGAGCCCCTGCGGCGATGGCTAAAATCCGCGGGCCGGGGCATGATGCCCGCTCACCATCCGGGAAACCGCTCCTTGCCGCCACGCACTATCGAAGAGCCCGCGCGCCAAATTCCGCTCTATGGCGAATATGAAGTCGCGATCCTCGGCGGCGGGCCCGCGGGCATTGCGGCCGCCGCCGCTGCGGCGCGCGCCGGGCGGCGGACGCTGCTGATCGAGCGCTACGGCTTTCTCGGCGGAATGGGAACGGCGGCGGGGGTGACGAATTTCTGCGGGCTGCACGCCAATGTCTATGGCGAGATGCATCGGGTGGTGCAGGGCGTCGCCTCCGAGCTGCTTGATCGCATCGGTCGTCTCGGCGGACTCAACGCGCCGCATCTGATCCTTGGGAAAATCCTGGCGCAGGCCTATGACACCGCGGCTTACAAGATCGCCGCCGACGATCTCCTGGCCGCCCACAAGGTCGATATTCTCTTTCACGCGCTCGGCGCCGGCGTGGTGATGCATGACGACGTCAGCATCAACGCGCTTGTGGTCGAGACCAAGGCAGGCCGCCAGGCGGTGCGATCAGACATCTTCATCGATTGCTCCGGCGACGGCGATCTCGCGGCCTGGGCCGGGGCGCGCTACGAGATCGGCGACAACCAAGGCAGCATGCTCTACCCCTCGATGATGTTCCGCCTCAACGGCGTCGATCCCGACAGGGCCGGCGACGCCTGGCGGACGATTCCCGCGCTGATGGAGCAGGCGGAAGCCGCCGGCACCCATCATTTTCCGCGCAAGGCCGCGATCGTGCGGCCGCAGCGCTCGGCGGTGGAATGGCGGGTGAACTTCACGCAACTCGCGCGCGCCGACGGCGCCGCGATCAATGGGCTCGAGCCCGACGATCTCACGCGCGGCGAGATCGAGGGCCGCCGCCAGGCGGTCGCCGCCTTCAACTTCCTGCGCACCGTGCCGGGATTTGAAAATTCCTACATCGTCGACCTGCCGCCGCAGCTCGGCATCCGCGAAACCCGCCGCGTGATCGGCGGCTACATGCTCTCGGGCGAGGACGTGCTCGGCTGCGCCTCCTTCGACGATAGCATCGGCGTCAATGGCTGGCCGATGGAATCCCATGTCGCGGGCGATGTGACCTTCAGGTTCCCGCCGATCCCGGGGTCGCGCGGGTTCAATGAATTGCCGTATCGCATGCTGGTTCCCACTGGGCTCGACAACCTGCTGGTGGCCGGGCGCTGCGCCTCGATGACCCATGACGGCCAGTCGGCGGCGCGCGTCTCCGGCGGCTGTTTCGCGATGGGCGAGGCCGCCGGCACCGCGGCGGCACTGGCGCTTGATGGCAACGCGATTCCGCGCGATATCGCGGTGGAAAAACTGCAGCGGCAGTTGCAGCAACAGGGCGCGTTTATCGGGCGGGACCAGGACGTGCCTGCGGGGCTGTAGGTATGAAATTTGGCATCGCCCGGTTCCTCATGCGCGGTACCACCTCTCCCGCTTGCGGGGGAGCATAGGCCGCCTGCGGCGGCCGTCCTTAGATAAGAACGTCGAAGCGAAGCTTCGGCTATGGCGCTCGCAAGAGCGCGGCGGGTGGGGGCATCTATCCACGTCCTCATTCGCGTCAGGCGCCCCCACCCCAGCCCTCCCCCGCAAGCGGGAGAGGGAGATCACCGCCGTTGCCGAGTCGCTGAGCCAATGCTTCAATCGAGGTTAGACACTGGAAGAATATCGACGGCGGAGGAAACTGAAATGAAGCGATGGGTGCGGCTCATGCTCGCAGGCCTGCTTGTCGTCGCGGCGAGCCGGATCGCGCGGGCCGCGGAGCCGCTGAAGGCGAAAATCGGCGTGCTGCGACTGTCGTCGTCGGCACCGGTGTTCATCGCGCAGGACAAGGGCTATTTCCACGACGCCGGGCTGGATATCGAGCTGAAATTTTTCGACGCCGCGCAGCCGATCGCGGTCGCCACCGCCTCGGGCGATGTCGATTTCGGCATCACGGCGTTCACCGCTGGTCTCTATAATCTCGCCGGCAAGGGCACGCTGAAAGTGATCGGCGGCATGAGCCGCGAAAAGGCCGGCTATCCGCTGATCGGCTATTTCGCCAGCAATAATGCCTATGCCGCCGGCCTCAAGACGCCGAAGGACCTGGCCGGCAAGCGCATCGCGGTCACGCAAGTGGGCTCCAGCTTTCATTATTCGCTCGGCCTGCTCGCCGACAAATACGGTTTTCGGCTCACTGATGTGAAAGTGCTGCCGCTGCAGTCGCTGTCGAACGCCGCCGCCGCGCTGAAGGGCGAAACCGTCGATGCCGCGCTGCTGCCGGCCTCGACCGCGCGCAAGCTGATCGACGATGGCGGCGCCAAATTATTGGGCTGGGTCGGCGACGAGACGCCGTGGCAGCTGGGCGCGGTGTTCGCCTCTCCGAAGACCGTGGCCGACAGACCGCTGGTTACAAAACTTCTTGGCGCGCTTGTTCGCGCCGATCGCGAATATCACGACGTGATCCTGGCCAGTGTTACCGGCGGCAAGGCGCCGATCAACGAAATGACAAAACCGTTGCTGGAGATCATCGCGAAATACACCAACCTGCCGGTCGAGCAGGTGGTCGGCAACTGCGCCTATATCGACCCCGACGGCAAGCTCGACGTCAGGAATATCGGCAACCAGATCGACTGGCTGCAGGCGCAGGGATTTGTCGACAAGGGCTTTGGTGCCGACGACATTGTTGCAAAGGAATATGTCAAGCCGGATTGATGCTTGTCGACGCCGTCATTCCGGGGCGATGCGAAGCATCGACCCCGGAATCTCGAGATTCCGGGTCTGGTGCTAACGCACCATCCCGGAATGACATTGTTGAGGACCGCCGATGGACCTGATCGCCGACCATATCAGTCACCGCTTCGGCGCGCTCGAGGTGCTCGACGACGTCTCGTTCACGGTTGGCGCCGGCGAGGTGGTGGCGATCGTCGGTCCCTCCGGCTGCGGCAAGAGCACGCTGCTGCAGGTCCTGGGCGGGCTGCTGCAGCCGAGCGCCGGCGCCGCCCAATGGCGCGGCGCGCCGCCGCCGGACAGCCGCAACCCGCTCACCTTCGTGTTCCAGGATTTCGCGCTGCTGCCCTGGTGCACGGTGGCAGGCAATGTGGAATTTCCGCTGCTGCACGCCCGCCTCGCTGCAAGCGAGCGCCGTGCGATCGTCGAGGACGCGCTGCGCCGCACTGGCCTTTCGGACTTTCGCGCCGCATATCCAAAACAATTGTCCGGTGGCATGCGCCAGCGCGTCGGCATCGCGCGCGCGCTCGCGGTGCGTCCCGCGATTCTCTTGTTGGACGAACCGCTGTCGGCGCTGGATTCGCAGACCCGCGAACTCTTGATGGAGGACTTTGTCAGATTGCTCGCCGACGGCGGGATGGGCGCGGTCTATGTCACGCATAATCTGGAGGAGGCGGTGCGTCTCGCCGACCGCATCGTCGTGCTGTCGCGGCGGCCCGGCCGCGTTCGCGACGTCGTTGCCATTCCGATGACGCGCGGTGAACGCGGCGACATTGCGGGGCGCGAAAAACTGCTCGCGCTGCAGGGCGAGTTGTGGTCGCTGATCCGCGAACAGGCTGTTGAAGCCGAACGCGAGGTCCTGCATGCTTGACCGCGCGGAAACAGGCGCGCCGAAACCAGATCGGGCCTTCCCGCCCGCCGATCCCGCCGGCGCGCCGCGGCAGGTCTCATTTCGCGGCGCGGGCTTTACGCCGAAGGCGGGCCGCTATTCCGGATGGATTGCGCTCGCGCTGGTGATTGGGCTCTGGCAGCTCGCCGGCAGCGCCGGCTGGGTCAATCCGCTGTTCCTGCCGACGCCGGTTGCGATCGTGCACGCGATCTGGCAGCTCGCGATGTCGGGTGCGCTGTGGCGCCATTTGTCGGTTTCGATCATGCGGATCGGAACCGGATGGCTTGTCGGAACGGTCGCCGGCATCATCGTCGGCTTTTCGATCGGGCTCTCCAGCCTCGCGCGCGGGGTCGGCATGACCTTCATCTCGGCGCTGTTTCCGATTCCGAAAATCGCGCTGCTGCCGCTATTGATCCTCTGGCTAGGGATCGGCGAAGAGCCGAAGATCGCCACCATCGCGCTCGGGGTATTTTTTTCCACCGCGATCTCGGTCTATAGCGGCGTCGATGCGGTGCCGCGCAACCTGATCCGGATGGCGCAAAGTTTCAACGTGCCGTTTTATTCGATTGTACGCCGGGTGATCTGGCCCGGCGCGCTGCCGTCGATCCTGGCCGGCTTCCGCATCACCGCCTCGGTCGCGCTGCTTCTGGTGGTGAGCGCGGAGATGATCGGCGCCGAATTCGGCATCGGCGCCTTCGTGTTGCAGGCCGGCAATCTGATGCAGACCGATCAGCTGCTGGCCGGCGTCGTCATCCTGTCGCTGTTTGGCCTGGCGGTAGGGCGGCTGATCAACCGGCTGGAGACGCGGCTCTTGCACTGGCGGTGAGGGGATATGATTCATGTCGTCGTCCCGGCCTTGAGCCGGGACCCATACTGCGTGATCTAATCGATAAGGCGATGTAGCTGACGTCTTCTGCCAAACGAAGGCAGGTGGCGATGGGTCCCGGCGTTCGCCGGGACGACGTTAGAGAAGATACGTCACCTCACGCGTTGCCGCGATCTTCGCGGAACAGGTCGAGCTTCTGCTGCACCGGCCGATCGGAGAAACTGAACAGCACCGAGTCGACGTCGGCCTCGTGGGTGACCCATTGCCAGCTCGGCGCCACGAACAGGTCGCGCGGGCCCCACTCGAAGCTCTGCTCGCCGATCCGCGTGCGCCCGCGGCCCTCGATCGCCGCAAATACCGTGGCGTCGGTGGAACGATAGCGCGCGGTCTTGAATCCCCTGGGCAAGAGCTGGATGAAGGTGCCGATGGTCGGCATCGCGAAGTCGCCGGTCTCCGGATTGGAGAATTTCAGTTTCAGCCCGTGGCAGGCATCCCATTCGTTGCGTGTCTTGGCCTGCTCCAGCGCCTCGCGCGTATAGGCGTAAGGATAGTTGAAGATCGGCGAGGTTTTCGATTTACGCTTTTCATCGACCGGCAGCAGGTTGTGGCCGTAACGGGCAAAACTGTCTCCGGCGGGCCGCGTGATCTTCTGCTGGTCTTCGTTCGAGCCTTCGGCAAAGGACGCGTCGAAGAACTGCACCATCGGAATATCGAGCCCGTCGAGCCAGAACATCGGCTCGGAAGTCTCGTTGGCATGGTCGTGCCAGGTCATCGACGGCGTAATGACGAAATCGCCGGGCGCCATCGCGGTGCGCTCGCCATCGACCGCGGTGGTCGAGCCCTTGCCCTCGAGCACGAAACGCAGCGCCGACTGGCTGTGCCGGTGCGCCGGCGCGATATCGCCGGGGATCACCATCTGCACGCCGGCAAACAGCGAGGTGGTGATTTTCGACTGCCCGCGCAGCCCGGGATTTTCCAGCACCAGCACCCGCCGTTCGGCTTCCTTGGCGGTGATCAGCCTGCCGGCTTCGGTCATGTAGTCGCGGATGGCGTCGAATTTCCACAAATGCGGCCGACAGGCGCTCTTCGGTTCCGGCGTGATCAGGTCGCCCATCACGTTCCACAATGCGGAGAGATTTTCGCCGTCGATCTTCCGGTAGAACGCCTCGCGTTCCGGCGTCTTCTGTACGGCTTCCATGGCGAGCCTCCCGTCGTTCTTGTTGCTTCGCTAGATTGACAGTACACTTACAATATGGCTAGCGTCAATAATGGCAAGCCAGGAGCCGGTAAAATTCGAGGGAGGCCCCACATGAAGCTGCACGGCTATTTCCGCAGCAGCGCATCCTACCGGGTCAGAATCGCCTTGAACCTGAAGGGCTTGAGCGCGGATCACCTGTCCCACCATCTGCGCAAGGGCGAACAGCGCGACCCCTCTTATCTCGCGATCAACCCGCAAGGGCTGGTTCCGACGCTGCAGGACGAGGACGCGGTCATCACCCAGTCGCTCGCCATCATCGAATGGCTGGAGGAAACCCATCCCCAGCCGCCGCTGCTGCCAAAGGACCCGCTGCGCCGCGCCCATATTCGCGCCTTTGCGCAGGTGCTGGCCTGCGACACCCACCCGGTGCAGAATCTGAAAGTGCTGGCGCGGTTGCGGCGGCTCGGTCTGCCGGAGGATAAGGTGACGGAGTGGGCGGCCTGGGCCAATCGCGAGGGCCTTTCGGCCTGCGAAGCCCTCATCGCAAATGAGCCGGGTCCGTTCTGCTTCGGCGACGCTCCGACCATCGCCGACCTCTGCCTGGTGCCGCAGCTCGCCAATGCGCGGCGGTTCGGGGTCGATGTCGCCGCCTTTCCGCGCCTGTTGAAGGCCGAGACTGCTGCGAAAAACCTTGCGGCGTTCGCGGACGCCGCGCCGGAGCGCCAGCCCGATGCGGAATAAGACCCCGCCCGTGACCATGGATGCGGTCTACAGCAAGCCCGGCTATCTGTTTCGCCGGATGCAGCAGATCGCGGTCGCGATCTTCATGGAGGAGTGCAGGGCCTGCGACCTGACGCCGGTGCAGTTTGCCGCCCTGGTCGCGATCCATACCCACCCCGCCATCGATGCGACGCGGCTCTCCGCCGTGATCGCCTTCGACCGCTCGACGCTCGGCAATGTGATCGAGCGGCTGGAGACCAAGCAATATATCGAGCGCAAGCCCGCAGCCGAGGACAAGCGGGTAAAGCTGCTTTACCTGACCAGGTCAGGCGCGGCGCTGTTGCGCGATATCATGCCCTCGGTCGATCGCGCGCAGGCGCGGATGCTGCAGCCGCTGAAGCCGGCTGACCGCAAGACGCTGCTGGCGCTGTTGACGCAACTGGTCGATCTCAACAATGAGGCGTCACGGGTGCCGCTGCGCGCCGAAGACGCGCTCGAACATCTCGGGAAATCGGGCTGATGGGTTCAGCGGTCGCATCACCGGTCCTGATCGCGGGCGGGGGCATCGGCGGCCTCGCCACCGCGCTGGGCCTCGCGCAAAAGGGGATTGGCTCGATCCTTTTGGAAAAGGCCTCGGCCCTCGGCGAGATCGGCGCCGGCATTCAGCTCGGACCCAATGCCTTCCACGCCTTCGACTATCTCGGCGTCGGGGAAGCCGCACGCGGAATGGCCGTCTATATCGATCAGCTGCGGCTGATGGATGCGCTCTCGGCGGAAGAGATCACCCATGTCGATCTGCGCGATGCCTTCCGCTCGCGGTTCGGCAATCCCTATGCCGTGGTGCATCGCGGCGATCTGCACGGCGTATTCCTCCGGGCTTGCGAGGCGCATGAGTTGATCGAATTGCGCGTGAGCAGCGAGGTGATCGATTACGACCAAGACGGCTCATCGGTGACGGCGCGGCTTGCTTCCGGCGAGCGCGTGACGGGGCGGCTTTTGATCGGCGCCGACGGGCTCTGGTCGAACATCCGAAAACAGGTTGCCGCCGACGGGCCGCCGCGGGTCTCCGGTCACACCACCTATCGTTCGGTGATCCCGACTGAGGAGATGCCGGAGGATCTGCGCTGGAACGCGGCGACGCTGTGGGCCGGCCCGAAATGCCACATCGTGCATTATCCGCTGTCGGGCTGGAAAGTGTTCAACCTGGTCGTCACCTGTCACAACGACGCGCCGGAGCCGGTCGCGGGCAAGCCGGTATCCGAAGACGAGGTCCTGCAGGGCTTTCGCCACGTGCATGAGCGCGCGCAAGATATCATCCGCCACGGCAGGAACTGGAAACTCTGGGTGTTGTGCGACCGCGATCCGACCGAGCGCTGGGTCGACGGCCGCGTCGCGCTGCTCGGCGATGCCGCGCACCCGATGCTGCAATATTTCGCGCAAGGCGCGTGCCAGGCGATGGAGGACGCGGTGTGCCTGTCGCATATGCTGGGGGCCTATCCGGATGACCACGTCGCCGCGCTTGAGCGTTATCGCGCGCAGCGCTTTCCGCGCACCGCGAAGGTGCAGCTATTATCCCGCGCCATCGGCGAGCACATCTATCATCCCGCGGGCGAACACGCCCGCATCCGCAACGCCATCATGCGCGCCAAGAGTTCCGAGGATTACTACCGCGATCTCGCCTGGCTCTATGGCGGGACGGGACTGGCGGGGTAGGAGCCTGTCATCGCGAGGAGCGCAGTGGCGAAGCAATCCAATCTTTCCTTTGCTGGCATGGATTGCTTCGCTTCGCTCGCAATGACGATTTCAGCGACGGCGCTTGCTTGCCTCTCCCGCTTGCGGCGGGTGGGGGCTCGCTCCCGGGCCTCGAACATCTGTTATGCGGAACCACCCCCACCCCAGCCCTCCCCGCGAAATGCGGGAGAGGGGGCGCGGCGGCGCATGCCCCTAAATCCGCATCACCGCCTGGCGGTCGATCTTGCCGGTCCCGGTCTTCGGCAACTCGTCGATGAACTTTATCTCGCGCGGATATTTGTAGGGCAACAGTTTTGCCTTGACGAAATCCTGCAGCATTTTTGTCGCCTCGCCCGCATCGAAGGCGCCGGCGTTCATCACCACGACCGCCTTCAAGGTCATCAGCCGGTCCGGCAGTTCGGCGGCGAACACGGCGCATTCGCGCACTTGCGGATGCTCGGCGAGGCAAAGCTCGACTTCGAGCGGATAGACCCACTGGCCGGAGATCTTGACGAGGTCGTCGGCGCGGCCACGGAAGAAGTAAAAGCCCTCGGAATCGCGCAGGAAGCGGTCGCCGGTGTAGATCCAGCCCCCGTCGCGAATGGTCTCGGCGGTTTTGTCCGGCCGGTTCCAGTACAGCGGCGTGTTGGAGTCGCCGCGCACCCACAGAATACCTTCCGGGTTGTCGCCGACCTCGCGGCCGTCCTTGTCCCTGAGCGCGATTTCGTACCCGGGCACGCGCAGCCCGGCGGCGCCGGGCTTTTTGTGCTCAGGCCGATTGCTGAGATAGATATGCAGCACCTCGGTCGAACCAAGCCCCTCGACGATCTCAAGGCCGGTCAGCTTCTTCCAGCCGTTGAAGACCTCCACCGAGAGCACTTCGGCGGCGGACAGCGCCATGCGCAACGAGGAAAAGTCCGTCTGGGCTGCGCCATCGGCCTTTGTCAGGGACGTATAGAGCGTCGGCAATCCGAAAAACACGCTGGGGCGAAAGCGTTCGATCGTCGCAAAGATCGCCGCCGGTCTGGGCTGGCCCGGCAGCAACAGGGTGGCGGCGCCCGCCGAGAACGGGAAGGTGATGGAATTGCCAAAACCATAGGCGAAGAACATCTTTGGCACGGAAAAGCAGATGTCGTCCGGTTTCAGCTTCAGCACATGGCGCGCGAACGCGGCATCGCTATAGGCCATGTCGTGCTGCAGATGGACGATGCCCTTGGGACGTCCGGTCGAGCCCGACGAATACATCCAGAACGCCATCTCGTTGCGGTGTGTATCGGCTTCGGCAAGATCGCCGGGAAACGCCGGCAGCCAACGCTCGGCCATGATGTTTTTCGGCACGGCGTGATCGCAGGCTTCGCCGTTGACGACGATCAGCGTATGCAATGCCGTTTCCTTGCAGGCCTCGGCATCGAAGCGCGGACAGAACTCGGCATCAGTCACGGCGACGGACGCGCCGGAATCCGACAGATAGAACTGCAGGAGGTCCGGCGGCGTCAGCGTATTGATTAGTAAAGGGACAAAACCGGCGCGAACCGCGCCGAAAAACGCCCCTGGATAGGCCGGCGTATCGTCGAGGAACATCAGGATGCGATCGCCGCGTTTCAGGCCGAGCGAGACAAATCCGTGGCCCCAGCGCGAGGCCTCGGCGCAGAGTTCGGCGTAGCTGCGCGCGCCGAGCGGGCCGGTGAGGGCGAGCCGGTCGCCCCGGCCTCTCCCCAAATTGTCGAACAGGATGCGGCTGGCATTATATTGTTGCGGGATCGTAAAGCCGATCTCCAGCGCGCCGGGGCTACCGGGCGGCACCCCGTCGGGGATCAGATGCGCGGTATCCGGCGACGTCATCGCGGGCTCCCGCCCTGCCGCGGCGGCCGTGACGCCTCGTAGCGCGCCATGAAGGCGGGCGACATCGCGCGCAGCCGCGCGTCGTCGATCCGGCCCGAACGGGTGATGTAGCTATAGGCAAAGTCCATCAGGCCAAGCCTCATATGCTCGGGAAATTTCTCGTACCAGGCGGCGCTGGTGCGCGCCGCCGTCACCAGCTTTTGCACGACCGGCTTGCGCTCGGTTTGGTAGCGATCGAGGCCCGCGGCAATATCGCTCTCCGTCTCCAGCGCCCTGGCAAGCGCGATCGCGTCCTCGATCGCAAGCCGCGTCCCCGAGCCGATCGAGAAATGCGCCGAATGCAGGGCGTCGCCGATCAGCACCATATTTCGAAACGACCAGTGCTCGTTCCAGATCCACGGGAAATCGCGCCACACCGATTTATTCGACAGCAGCGGATGGCCGTCAAGCGTGGCCGCGAATACCTGCTCGCAGATGGCTTGCGATTGCTCGATCGTCTTGTCGGCAAAGCCGTAACGCTGCCACGTCGCGGGGTCACATTCGACCAGGAACGTGCTCATGGCCGGCGAATATCGATAGTGATGCGCGTTGAAGGCGCCGAGTTCGGTTTTCACGAAGGTCTGCGACAGCGTTGCGAACGGCTTTGTGGTGCCGTACCAGGCGAACTTGTTGGCGGAATAAGATAGCGAGGTGCCGAAATCGGCCTCAAAACTGCGGCGCACCAGCGAGTTCAGGCCATCGGCCCCCACGATCAGATCGTAACCGGTCAATTGGTCCACCGAAGAGACCGGCGCGTCGTACCGCAGCGCGACGCCAACCGAGGCCACGCGCTCTCGCAAAATCGTCAGCAGATCGAGCCGGCCGATCGAGGAAAAGCCGACGCCGTCGATCTCGACACTTTCGCCTCGCAAGTTAAGCGTGATGTTGTTCCAGCTTTCCATCCGCGGCGCGAGGGCCTCGACCGTGTCGGGGTCGTCGGCGCGCAGAAATTCAAGCGCCTGTTCGGAGAACACCACGCCAAAGCCCCAGGTGGCGCCGGCCGGATTCTGCTCGAACAGATCGATGTGGGCCTGCGGGTGGCGTTTCTTCCAGAGATAGCTGAAATAGAGACCTCCGGGGCCTCCGCCGATCACGGCGATACGCACGGTCTTACCCCCGATGGTCCAGTGAACGGAACAGTTCTGTAATCGTCCTTTACTGCGGGTGCCGATAAACTCCAAGAGCAACGGCCCGGCTGGCGTTCGCTTTGGACCGCATTACCGGTTCGTCATTCTAGCGCAGCTCCGTGAGCAGCGCCGCTGCAGCTTTTAGGTCGGCGGTGTCGGACCCCTCGGTAAACCAGCCAAAGACCGGCGCAAGCAGATCGCGGGCCTCGGCGCGCCGCCCCTGTCGCGCCCAAAGTCCGGCGAGCCCAGTTGCGGCTCTGGGTTCCCAGAACTTAGCGTTCTGCTTCTGTGCGCTGGAGATCGCCGCCGCCAGGCACAGTTCTGCCTCGCTGGTCCGCGGCTCCGGCAAGGCGAGCAGCATCTCGGCTTTCAAACGAAGCGTTTCAGGTTCGTACCAGATCTCGCCCGTGCTCGAAGTGGCGTCGAGCGCGGATTCGAAAATGGCGAGTGCTCCCTCGACATCGCCGGCTGCCGCTTTGGTTCGCCCGACGATTGACATTCGTATGGGCAGGTGGAATTTCCGCGTGCGAACAGACTTCAGGGTTTCCAGCGCTGCCTCCGCCTGCCGGACACCGGTCTCCACATCGCCCTCTACCACGCGGACAAAGCCCTGCATCAGATCGGCCGCATTCTCGTACGCAGCCAGCGAGTATTTCTGGGAGAGCGAAATACATCTTTCCAGATACGTCTTGGCTTTTTCCGGCCGGTTCATGATGACGTCGTACTCGGCTCGGAACTGACAGGTATGGGCGACGCTGGGCTCGTGCCCAACGCGTTCGCTCAACGCCAGGGCTTTCGCGCTTTCCGCTTCCGCCTGATCTAGATGCCCCAGCATCGTCAGAAGAAGAGTGCGATTGCTGTGCCCGCAACATCCGGGATCATGGGCGCCATACATCAGCGCGAGGTTCTGATGGCGGTCAAACCGGTAGCTATTCAGCAACTGTTCGATATGGCCGAGCGCCGCATGCGGCAGGCCCTCCGCCATCATCTGGGTGCAGCCGGCATGGTTGGCCTGAACCACGTATTCGGGATCACTGGTCTGCTTCAGAAGTTCGAAGAGTTCCCGGTAAAGCTCATGGGCGTGCGCGTGCCGGCCGCTGCTATGGGCCCCCAGCCACAGGCCCCAGAGAGCGGGGAATAATTCCGCCGGCCGCTTCAGTCTTTCCGCGACGACGCGCGCGGCCTCATAAACCCGATTCGCCTGCGGACTTTCCCAACCGTGCAAGGTCATCTGCACGGGCCCCTCAATCACCAGAAGAGCGAGTTCCCACTCATCCTGCTCGTTGCCGGCGGGCAGCGTCGCAACCAGTTTCTTTGCCTCTTCAACGTGGCCGAGTGCCTCGGCGTGGGCCATTTTCGCCATTGCTCGCTCCGCCGCCTGGCGCCAGTAAACAAGCGCACGGTCCACCACATTTGCTTCCGTATAATGGTGCGCCAGCAGTTCGGGCTCGGTGGCGACGACCTCGGGAAACCGGATCAGGTACACCTCGGCGATGCGTTGGTGCAGCTCGCGTTTTCTCGCCTTCAAGACCGATTGAAAAGCTGCGTCGCGGATCAGCGCATGCTTGAAGATGTAGCGCGATTGCGGTGGGGTACCGCGCTGCTCCAGCAGATCGGATTGGACCAGCCGTCCGAGATCCGCCAGCAGTCTCTCCTCAGAGGCCGACGATACGGCCTTAATCAGTTCGTAGGAAAACTCCCTGCCGATGATCGATGCGGTGAGCACCACGTCCTTAGCCGACCCGAGGCGATCCAGACGCGCGATCAGGGAGTCCTGCAACGTGGACGGAATCGTGAACTCCCGAATTGATTGTCGCATCGCATAATGGTCGCGGTGCTCCTCCAGATTGCCGGATTCCAAAATCGACCGCGTAATTTCCTCGGTGAATAGCGGGATACCTTGCGATTTGGAGATTATCTGTTCGATGATTGCCTCCGGCAGGGTCTTGCCGCCGGCCGCTTTGTGAATGAGTTCGACCACCTGGCTTCGTCCGAGCTGGTTCAGCTTCAACACCGTAGCGTGACCAAGCTCCGACCAGGGTGAAGGAAATTCCGGCCGATAGGTCACCACTATCATTATCGGTAGATTCGCCACTCTGCGGATAGCGCTGTTCATCAACTCGAGCGAGCTTGGATCAATCCAGTGCGCGTCCTCGAAGACAACCAGCACCGGACCTCGCCGCGAGATCAGGACCAATTGTTCTTCCAGCAACTCTTTTGTCCTTTGCTGCTGGACCAACTCGTTAATCTGCAGGCGCGGATAAAGCTCCTCGAAAGGGATCGACAACAGTGCGGCCAAAAGCGGGACCTGCTCGATTCTGTTTTCCGCCGGGCCTTCCAAAATGCCTTCCAGCTTATGGAGCTTTTCAACCGCGGTATCCGTCCGGGCGATACCCGCGGCGCGCTCAAGCTGCCTGATAAAGGGGTGAAACGGGCTGTTCACATGAAAGGGAGATCCAAAGTATTGCACACATGTGACCGGGGAACCATCGAGGTTCTCACGGAATGACAGCGTCAAGCGCGACTTGCCGAATCCCGCGGGGGCCGACAGGAGAACGAGTTGGCCGTCGCCTTCCTTTGCGTGGTTCCAACGATGCCGCAGCAGTCCAATCTCCTCGGCCCTGCCGACCAAAGGGGTCAGGCCCTTCGCAGCCCTGCTATCGAAGCGTCCGCCGGTCCCGCTTTCGCCTGTGACTCGCCACAACCTCACGGGACCCGGAATTCCTTTGAGTTCGTGCGGCCCGAGGTCCTCATACTGAAACGCGACGCCGGCGAGACGATGGGTCAATTCGCCAACCAGCACGGAATCGGGAGATGCCGCAGCCTGAATTCTTGCCGCCAAATTCAATGTCTCGCCGACGGCAACCCGTTCCTGTGAGCCGCCTTCGCCGATCAATTCCCCAACCACCACCAGGCCCGTGGCAATGCCGATCCTGACCTGGGGTCGAACCGGCAGGGGCAGCCGGATCGCGGCCAGCGCGTCGAGCAGCGCAAGCCCGGCGCGTACCGCTCGCTCTGCGTCGTCCTCATGCGCTTCCGGATAGCCGAAATAGACCAGAACTCCATCGCCCATGTACTTGGCAACCGAGCCGCCGAACGCACTCACGGCGCTGACACAGGCCTTTTGAAACGCGCCGAGGACGCTGCTTAGATCTTCAGGATCGAGCCGAGTAGAGATAGAGGTGGAGCCGACGAGATCGCAGAACATGACGGTCAGTTGACGACGCTCACCACTATCCTTGGCAGATACCGGGCGTGCAGGCCTCGCGGCTTCCGAGGTCTTGTTCGCGTCGCCAATACTTCCAATCGCCTTAAGGATTCGTTTTCTGTGTCCTAAAGGCACGCCGAGCTTTTCCAGATCGGCGTCAGTCAGCTCGGGCAGGGTGTCAGCCTCGATTTCGCTGTCGCGAAACCTGCCTTCGTACTGGCCAAGCCCGAGACCCCGTAACCAGGCCCCGACATCCATGGGTGCCCCCCAAAAGTCCAAGTGGATGATGGTCCCAAGGAAACCATGAGTCCGGTGACACGTCGAGTCGGGTCCGGAGAATTACACCCTGATCATCCGCTTGCCGCGATTCTCGCCTGCCAATAATCCGATCAGCGCCTTCGGGGTATTTTCCAGGCCGTTAATGACGTCCTCCTGAACCCTGAGCTTTCCGGAAGAGACCCACGACTGCAGATCGGAAAGCGCCTCATCGCGCTGGTCCATGAAGTCCATCACGATAAAGCCCTGCATGATCAGGCGTTTCACCACGATCAGGCCGGGCACGCCGCGCGGCCCATGGGCCGACGGCACGCCGTCATATTGCGAGATTGCGCCGCAGCAGGCGATGCGGCCGCGATTGTTCATTTGCGCAAGACAGGCTTCCAGGATGTCGCCGCCGACATTGTCGAAATAGACATCGATGCCTTTGGGCGCCGCGGTGCGCAGCGCCTTGAACAGCGCGCCGTCCTTGTAATCGACCGCGGCGTCGAAGCCGAGTTCGGCTGTCAGCCAGCTGCACTTGTCCTTGCCGCCGGCAATACCGACGACGCGGCACCCCTTGATCTTGGCGATCTGGCCGACGATCGATCCGACCGAACCGGCGGCGGCCGAGACCACGACGGTCTCGCCGGCCTTCGGCTTGCCGATGTCGAGCAGCCCGAAATAGGCGGTGAGGCCGGCGATGCCGTAGACGCTGAGCAGATGCGTCATCGGCTCGACCTTCGGCATTTTGGTGAGATGCTTCTCCGGGACAACCGCGTAATCCTGCCAGCCGGTATCGCCGAACACGATGTCGCCCGGCGCAAGTCCCGGCGCTTTCGACGACACGACTTCGGCGATGCCACCGCCGGCCATCACGGTGTTGGGCTCGACCGCCGCGCGATAGGTCGCGCCGTGCATCCAGGCACGGTTGGCGGCGTCGAGTGAAATATAGCGCACCCGCAGCAACGCCTCGCCGTCTTTCGGCTCCGGGATGGCGGCCTTGGACATTTTGAAATGCTCAGGTCCGAGTTTTCCGCTCGGCTTCTCCACCAGCAAAACCTGGCGATTGACGGTGTCGTTCATGGCATTCCCTCCCAGATGGCTTTTGATGCAGATGACCGCGTACGCGCCGTCAGCACCACACCTTGTGCGCTCCGCGCGACGCTAATGCGCGGGCGGGCGTTTCACAACGGGAACATTGCGGCAAAGCTGCCGATGTTTCAGAGTCTGATTATTCAGCGGACGCCGCAGTCAGAAAAAATCCAGATCCTGCGCGCGGCCCCCGCCGGCGACAACCGCATATTCGATCGCCAGGAACAATCCGCCGGCGACATATATTTTTCGATTCTGCGACGCGGCGAGCCTTTGGCTGGCGCCGACGGCGTCCTCGATAGTGGCGGCGATCTCGACGATTACCTGAGGATTGGCCTTGCGCGCCGCAGCCGCGATGCTTTCGGCTTCGACGCCCTTGTGGTGCGCCGCCGTGCAGATGATGGTGTCGAAGGACGGCGCCAGCGCGCCGACGATCTCGCCGGCGTTTTTGTCGAGGGAGACGCCGGCGACGAGAAGCCACTTCTCTTGGCCATAAATTGCCTTGAGGCTCGCGAGCGACTGCCGGATGGCGTCGGGCGTGTGGCCGACATCGATCATGGTGAGCGGATCTTGCCGGATCACCTCAAGGCGGCCGGGCCAACGGGTGTCGCGCAGGCCCGAGCGCACCGCGGCTTCGACCGCGGCAGCAGCCGCGCCGGGCCGTGTGTGGTGCAGCCAAAGCAGGAACAGGGTGACGGCGATGGCGGCATTGTTAAACTGAAACGTGCCGAGCAAGCTCATTTCGAGCGAACGGAATTCATAAGCCCCGAACCGGAAATCAAAGCGCTGCCCCGAGGCGGCAGAGGATTCGCCGGTGATCGCGATCTGGTCGCGGACGAACAGCGAAGTGATTTTGCGATAGCGAAGATATTCGATGAGATGCGGCCGCAGTTTCAGGCAATTCTCGCCGTAGACAATGGTGCCACCCGTTGCACAGACGTCGCTCTTGTCGGACGCAATCAATTCCAGGGAGTTGCCGAGCAGTTCGACATGCTCGTAATCGACGGAGGTGACGCCGACGGCGAGTGCGCCGGCCAGACGCACGGGATCGTAGCGGCCGCCGATGCCGGCCTCGAACATCGCGAATTCGCAATTGCTGTTCTGGAAATGCAGGCAGGCCAGCGCGAACATCGCCTCGAACGCGCCGAATTTCTCCGCCCGCCGCCGCGCGATTTCGCCGATGGCCCTTTCGATTCGCGCCACCAGCGGCGCCAGCTCGTCATCGCGTGCGGGGGCGCCATCGACCTGAAACCGCTCGTTGACGCGGTACAAATGCGGCGAGGTGAACAGTCCGGTTCGCAAGCCGTGGGCGCGGGCGATGCCGGCGCAGAACGCCGCGGTAGAACCCTTGCCGTTCGACCCGGTCACAACAACCGAAATGCGCTGCAGTCTGCCCCGGTCCACCGCAAGCGCGTCGAGCAGCTCGGCCATTCGCGCAAGGCAAACGCCGTCGCCGTATTTCGGAAGATCAAACACGCCCGGTGCTCCGGTTCCGAAGTTCGCTCACCGCACCAGTAATCCCATCGCCGAAAATGTGTGATGCCAGATCTTGAGGATCAGATCGGCTCGATTTGATTGCTCCAGCAGCCGGATCGATGGGTTGGCGTTCACCTCGATGATTCGTATCGGTTCCGGGTCGCCTTCAATGTCCGTGAAAATGTCCACCGCGGCGAGGCGCAGCCCGAGGGCGCGAACGGCGTTCCTCGCGGCGGTCAATACCGCGGGGGAATGCGGGCGCTCGAGCACCATCGTTCCCCCCGCGCTCAGATTCATCCGGCCGGGAATATTCCAGCGCACGCCGCTCGGCAGCACGGCGTCGAGCGAAGCGTCACGATCCTCAGTGAGGGAAACCGGCGAAAGCCCGCGGGAGCGCAAGGCCGCGTTGTGCGCGATCAGGAGATCGCGGATGGATCTGCTGCCGTCACCCGACACGAAGGGCGGATATTTTCTGGCGCAATAGGCAATCTCGTCGTCGAGGTGGAAAATCCGGTATTCGATTCCGGAAACCACAGGCTGGATCAGGATCGAGTCGTGGTATTGCGAAACCTCGGCGAGGTATCGCAGCAGCGGAGCTTCGCCATGGAGGGCTTGCGCGAAATCGCCGCGCGAACCGAGCAGGGGTTTGACGAAGGCTGTCCCGCCCAGGCTTCTCAAATATTGGAGCGCGTCATCGCGCTCATGCCCCGCGGGGCGATGGGCACGATGCCGGTCATGCAGGAAGAAATATTCGCCGCCCAACGTGGCTACGCCGGCGCGTTCAAGAATCCGGCTGGTGAAGTATTTGTCCGAGGCCAGCGTCGAGGCGGTGGCGTTGTTTTGCGGATAGAACGAACATCGCCCGGCGCCGAAATAAATGCTTTTGGTTGGCGAAGCGACGCTGAAGACAAGTCCGGTGCCGCCGTCGATGTCGCAAAACGCGAGGCCGAATTCAGCACAGGCATATTCCGCATAGACCGACTGGTCCGGATAGAAGCCCGGCTTTCCCGCTCGAAATTCCCGCAAGTCTCGCATGCAATATCCGGCGGTCTGGCATTCCTGTCTGGCCTCTTATCTGTAGCGAATTTTTCGATCGCGCGCGGCAATTAACTGCCGGATCGCGCCCCGTTTCGGCAAGTTAGTTGCGTGCCGATGGGCTTACGAGCGGCGCGCGGCAAACCAATTCGCAAAAATAAATCGCCCGCTATTTCGAGCCCTCAATTGCGCATCCGCGCCGGTTGACTATGTCCGATATTGGCGTAGGTAAAACGCCGAATCCTCAATCGTTGCAGGGGTCTTTAGCCTCTTTCGGGGCCAGACAACTCGTTCGTTCTACTCCAGGCCAATCGGAAAAATCAAAACACATGAGCGCATTCCATCGAGAGAAAGTTCTTTCTGTCCGGCACTGGACCGACACGCTTTTCAGCTTCACCGCCACCCGCAATTCCGGCTTTCGATTTCTCAACGGGCAGTTCGCCATGATCGGGCTCGAGGTCGATGGCCGTCCGCTGATGCGCGCCTACAGCATGGCGAGCGCCAATCATGAGGAATCGCTGGAATTCTTCTCGATCAAGGTCGCCGACGGTCCGCTGACCTCGCGGCTTCAGCAGATCAGGGAAGGCGATACCATCCTGGTCGGGCGCAAGGCGACGGGAACGCTGATATCAGACAATCTGATTCCGGGCACGCGACTGTTGCTGCTGTCGACCGGAACGGGCCTGGCGCCGTTCGCCAGCCTGATCAAGGATCCCGAAGTGTATGAGCGGTTTGAAAGCATCGTTCTCGTGCACGGGTGCCGGCAAGTCTCCGAACTGGCCTATGGCGAAGAGCTGGTGGCGAAGTTGCAGGAGGACGATCTGTTCGGGCCGCTTTTGACCGGGAAGCTCGTGTATTATCCGACCGTCACCCGCGAGCCGTTCCGAAACCGCGGCCGCATCACGGACCTGATCGCCTCCGGGCAGTTGTTCGACGATATCGGCCAGCCGCCGCTCGATATCGATACCGACCGCATCATGATGTGCGGCAGCCCCGGCATGCTCGAAGAACTGCGCGAGATGTTCGAAGCGCGCGGTTTTGCCGAAGGCAGCAACAGCGAGCGCGGCCATTTTGTGATCGAGAAGGCGTTCGTGGAGCGCTGATCTAAGTCGTCATCCGGCCTTAGGCCAGGACGACGAGAGATTTTCCGGGTTTGCGTCATGGACGCACCCCGAATGACGAATCCCACAACCAATGTTGATGATGCGATCGGCTTGGCGGCTGCTATAAAAGGCTGGCCGAAGTCGCGCCGCATTCGCCGGCGCGCCGAATGCGGGGGCGAAGAAAGACGTTGTCCGTATCCAACCATGCCGGTCCCGCCAGGACGGCCTTTGTATTCGCGGGCGGAGGCAGCTTTGGCGCGATTCAGGTGGGCATGATGCACTCGCTCGCCGCCCATGGAATTTCCGCCGATATGGTGGTCGGCTCCAGCGTCGGCGCCCTCAACGGCGCCTACTATGCCGGCGATCCCACGCTGAAGGGCGTTCTGCAGCTGGAGACCATCTGGCGCGGATTGCAGCGGCACGATGTTTTCCCGGTCACCTGGCGGACGCTATTGGCGTTTCTCTGGCGCCGCGATTTCCTGATTCCGCATGACGGAATCCAGAAACTGATCGACGTCCATCTGCCCTATCGCAACCTGCAGGACGCCAAGCTTCCCGTTCATATCGTCACCACCGATATCGTATCGGGCGACAGCATCGTGTTGTCGGAAGGCTCGGCCGCCCAGGCGATCATCGCCTCGACCGCGATCCCCGGCGCATTCGCGCCGATCCGCTACAAGGAGCTTTATCTGGCCGACGGCGCCATCTCCTCCAACACGCCGATCAGGGTCGCGGTCGCCAAGGGCGCACGACGCCTGATCATTCTGCCGACGGGCTACGCCTGCTCAACCAACAAGCCTCCGGTCGGCGCGGTCGCAAATGCGCTGCATGCGCTGACGCTTCTGATCGCGCGCCAATTGGTGGGCGAATTGGAAGATCTCGCGCCCGGCATCGAATACTGCGTGGTGCCGCCGCTGTGCCCGCTGGTGGGATCGCCCTACGACTTCACGCGAACCTCGGATCATATAGAGCGTGCCATCGCCAGCACCGATGCATGGCTGGCGCAAAATGGCCTGGAGCAGGGCGGAATTCCCGAGGAGATGCGCCCGCATAGTCACTGAGCGGTTGAAGTGCAGGTCGAGTACGTTGCGTTGCAAAAAGCAGATGATGCGCGATATCGCGGCTCGCATCACGGATTGGTTATCCACCGGGGGATTCGACAGCCTTGAGGCAATCCCCCCGATATCGTGTACAGCATTGTTTTGCCGGCTGGACTAGGCTGCGGCGAAGAACAAAACAATAATACTGCAGAACCTGCTTGAGGGGTCCCATGCAAACGTTGATGCTTCCGTTCTCGCCGCGCTTCATCGTTCTGACGATCTGCGCCGTCGTCACGGCCCTGCTTCTCGGCATCGGGCTCGCGGACGGCAAGGTATTCGACGTGGTCCTGATTCCGACGCTCATTTTCGGGGGCCTGACCGCTCTCGGCATTCGCGATCTGCTTCAGCCAAATCACGCGGTGTTGCGGAATTATCCGATCTCCGCGCATCTGCGCTTTCTGCTGGAAGAGATCCGGCCGGAGATGCGGCAGTACTTCTTCGAAAGCGAGAAGGACGGCATGCCGTTTTCGCGCGATACCCGCGCGGTGATCTACCAGCGCGCGAAGATGGTGCTCGACAAGCGGCCCTTCGGCACCCAGGAGGACGTCTACCGCGACGGCTATGAGTGGATGCATCATTCGGTGGCGCCGAAGGCACGCGCCGACGAGCAATTTCGCGTTGTCATCGGTGGCCCTGATTGCACCAAGCCGTATTCGGCGTCGGTCTTCAATATCTCGGCGATGAGCTTCGGCGCGCTCAGTCCCAACGCGGTGCGCGCGCTGAATGCCGGCGCAAAAAAGGGCGGCTTCGCCCATGACACCGGCGAGGGCGGCTTCAGTCCCTATCACCGCGAGAACGGCGGCGACATTATCTGGGAAATCGGTTCAGGATATTTCGGCTGCCGCAACCGCGACGGCTCGTTCAATCCGGAAGAATTCGCCCGCGTCGCCTCCGACGATCAGATCAAGATGGTCGAGCTCAAGATCAGCCAGGGCGCCAAGCCCGGCCATGGCGGGGTGCTGCCGGCAGCCAAGGTGTCCGAGGAGATTTCCAGGATCAGGGGCGTCGCGATGGGTGAGGACTGCATCTCGCCGGCGAGCCACCGGGCATTTTCGACGCCGCTGGAAATGATGGCCTTCGTCGCCGAGATGCGGCGGCTGTCCGGCGGCAAGCCCGCCGGATTCAAGCTTTGCATCGGCCACCGCTGGGAATTTCTGGCAATCTGCAAGGCGATGCTGCAGACCGGAATCTATCCGGATTTCATCGTGGTCGACGGCAACGAAGGCGGCACCGGCGCCGCACCCCTGGAATTCATGGACCATCTGGGCATGCCGATGCGCGAGGGCGTCAATTTCGTTCATAATGCGCTTGTCGGCATCAATGCGCGCGGCCGCATCCGCATCGGCGCCGCCGGAAAGATCGCCACCGCCTTCGACATGGCGCGCGCCATGGCGATCGGCGCCGACTGGTGCAATTCGGCCCGCGGCTTCATGTTTTCGCTTGGCTGCATCCAGTCGCTGAGTTGCCATACCGACCGCTGCCCGACCGGGGTGACCACGCAAGATCCGTCGCGCAATCGCGCGCTGGTGGTGCCGCACAAGATCGAACGGGTCTACAACTATCATCACGCCACCCTGCATGCGCTGGCCGAGCTTCTCGCCGCTGCCGGGCTCGAACATCCGCAGCAGATTCGGCCGATTCATTTCTCGCAGCGGACGTCCACGACCGAGGTGCGCACATTCGCGCAGCTCTATCCGTCGCTTCGACCGGGCGAATTGATCGACGGCACCAGCGATTCTCGCTTTCGCGATGCGTGGGCCCTGGCGCGGGCCGACTCCTTCCAGGCGGCGGGGTAGGACGACGAGTTAATGCGGGTTTTCCAGGCTGAACGATTCCGTCTGCTCGTCATAAGCGAACAGTTCGGCATAGCGTGCCCATGAGACGATGGTCTTGAGTGTTTCGTCCGCCTGATCTTCCGCCATATAGTCCTCAAGTTCGTTGCGGAAGCGCGCTTGGGGCGCCGAATGAGACGGCCGTTCGTCGAGTACGCGGCGAATCAGGCCCATGACAGGCACATAGTTCATCAGATGCTCGGCAAACAGCTTCTTGCGTGCATCGGTCTCGAGGTGAGCAAAGCGCTTGCCGGCCTCGGTCAGCATCAGGTCGCCTTCGCTCAATTGGGCAAACCTCAGCAATTGCAGGGATTCGCCGAGGTGGAAGATCTCATCGGCTTCCAGTTGCAGGCTGCCCGCGAGTACCGGCAAATCGGCGTGCCCGTTATACGGTGGCCCCGCCAGGGTCTCGATCAGACCCGAAAGCACGTTGGACGAAACGTGTTGGAGGATCATGCCGACGCCGGTGCCGTGAATGCCCTCGAGGGCCGGCGCTCTCGGCTCGGCACGCTGCGTCATGCGCGCATAAATGCCGTCGACCAGCTGCCGGAACGTCGGATCGAGCCGGTTGCGCGGATGTGGCAGATCGACTTTGATCTCGGCGGCGACGCGGCCGGGGCTGGAGGAAAATACCAGAATGCGGTCGCACATCAAGACGGCCTCCTCGATGTTGTGCGTCACCATCAGCACCGACTTGATCGGCAGCCGGCCTTCGGTCCAGAGATCGATCAGGTCCGTGCGCAGCGTCTCGGCGGTCAAGACGTCGAGCGCCGAAAATGGCTCGTCCATCAACAGCAGGTCCGGATGCACCACCAGCGCGCGGGCAAAGCCGACGCGCTGGCGCATGCCGCCGGACAATTCCTTTGGGTAGGCCGATTCGAAACCGTCGAGACCGATCAGGTCGATCGCAGCCAGCGCCCGCGTGCGGCGTTCCACGCTGTCGATCCCGAGCGCCTCCAGCCCGAGTTCGACATTCTGCAGGACGGTCAGCCAGGGAAACAGCGCGAAGGACTGGAATACCAAGGCGACCCCGTTCGGCGGTCCGACGATGGTCTCGCCGCGGCATTTGGCGTCGCCCGAGGACGGCGCGATCAGGCCGGCGATGATGCGCAGCAGCGTCGACTTGCCCGATCCGGAGCGTCCGAGCAGACCGACGATCTCGCCCGATCGGATCGTGAGATCGACTTTTTCCAGCACCAGCAGTTCCTCGCCGCTGCCCTTCTGAAACGATCGGCAGACGCCGTGGATCTCGAGAAGATGGGTCTGCGGGACTTGATCGAGCATGATATTCTCCTGATCAGCCGAGACGAAGACGGCGCTCGCCGAAGGCATAGAGTGGCCGCCACAAGAGCCGGTTGAACAGCGTCACCAGACCGCACATGACGGCAATGCCGAGAACGACGCGGGGGAAGTCGCCGGCTTCGGTCGCAGTGGCTATGTAAGCGCCGAGACCCGCCGCCGTCAGGTGGGTGTCGCCCCAGCTTGCGACTTCCGCGACGATCGAGGCGTTCCACGATCCGCCCGAGGCGGTGATCGCGCCGGTGACGTAATAGGGGAAGATGCCGGGCAGGATGACCTTGGTCCACCAGCGCCATCCCCCGAGGTGGAAGCTGCCGGCGGCCTCGCGAAGATCGGTCGGAAACGCGCTGGCGCCCGCGATGACGTTGAACAGGATGTACCACTGTGTTCCCAGGATCATCAGCGGGCTGAGCCAGACATTGGCGTTCAGGCCGTAGCGGACGATGATCACCACGAATACTGGAAAGGCGAGGTTCGCCGGAAACGCGGCCAGGAATTGCGCCAGTGGCTGGATGCGCTCGGCGAGTTTTGGCCGCAGCCCGATCCAGACCCCCACCGGCACCCAGATCAGGGTCGCCAGCGCGATCAGCACGATCACGCGCAACAGGGTGATCAAGCCGTAGCCGGCGGCGCTTGCAATGTCCGATGGACCCAAACTCGCCGAAAGATATTTATAGGCTCGCCAGGCGGCATAGCCGGTACTGAGGGCGATCAGGGCGATCCAGACCGCGTCAACGATGCGCGACGGCGGGCCGTTTCCGGCCGGCATCCGCAGGCTGCCCGGCAGAGCGATACGGAAGTTCGCGAAGGCCTTGTTCATCGCCGCAAAGGGATAGGTCAGGGCGCGCAGCGCGCGGGTCCGCCGGAACAAATCGAGCATCCAGGAGGTCGGCGCGTTCCCGGAGGCGGTCTGTTCGAAGCGGAATTTGTCGGCCCAGGCCACCACCGGGCGAAACAGCAACTGGTCATAGGCGATGATGACCAGCAGCATGGTCAGGATGGCATAGCCGATCGCCGGCAAATTTTGCTTTTGAATGCCGAGCGCGACGTAGGAGCCGATGCCGGGCAGCGTCACCGTGGTATTGCCGACGGTGATCGCTTCCGACGCCACCACGAAGAACCAGCCGCCCGACATCGACATCATCGTGTTCCAGATCAGGCCCGGCATCGCGAACGGCACGTCCAGGCGCCAGAAGCGCTGCCAGCCGCTCAAATGGAAGCTTTGCGAGGTTTCCTCGAGATCCTTCGGCACGTTGCGGATCGACTGGTACATGCTGAAGGTCATGTTCCAGGCCTGGCTGGTGAAGATCGCGAACACGCAGGCAAGCTCGGCGCCGAACACCTGGCCGGGGAATAGATTCAGGAAGAACACGACGGTGAAGGTCAGGAAGCCGAGGATCGGCACCGACTGCAGGATGTCCAAGAGCGGGATCAGCACCATCTCGGCGCGCCGGCTCTTGGCCGCCAGCGCCGCATAGACGAAGGTGAAGACGATCGAGCAGACGATCGCCAGCAGCATTCGCATCGTCGTGCGCAGCGCATAGACCGGAAGATTGGCGGGATCGAGCGATACCGGGGTGACATCGAGGGCCGACAAGGGGAGCGCGGTTTGCTCGCCGCCATAGACGATCAGCACCATGGCGCCGATCACGAGGATCAGCGCCACCGCGTCCCAGATGTTGGGCCGCAGCGCCTGCCCCAATCTCGGCATGCGGATATCTTGAAGGTTCATCAGATCCGCCTTGTTCAGAGCTTCGGTTTCGACTGAATAAGAAGCGAAGCTCTCTCTTTCGTTTATTTGACTCGTTTTCCGGCGCGCGTGCAACGCGCGAACCCGGAATCCGGAGATTATCGGCGCGAGATTCCGGGTTAGCGCTGACGCGCGTGAGGGCGGCTGCTCGGAGATCAGGCGCGGCGCGATCGCGGACTTGTAATTGACGGAAGTGGTGGTTCGGATAAGATCACGCCGCGACTGAGAGCCAAGGAAGCTACGGCTGCGATGCGCTGGTTTCGGAATACTATCAGGCAGGGTTCATGGCTGGCGCTGATTGCGCTGGCGGTTAACCTTGGGCTGTCTTTTGGTCACTTCCACGCGATTGACGGAAAGAGTTTCGGGCGCGGGATCGCCGCAGTGGCGGCGTCCGTTGCCTCGCCGGACGACGGCCAGAAGCAAGGCACTCCCGACGACAGCCATGCCGACTATCTCTGCCCGATCTGCATGGCCGCGAATGCAATGGCGAACGGGCTTGCCTCGACGCCGCCTGCGCTGCCGCCGGAATTTGCCAACGCATCGATTGATCGCGCGGTCGAACGCGTCCTTGTCCTCGTTGAGCCGCCACGGGCGGCGTTTCAATCGCGCGGGCCGCCGATTTCCTGACATCGCTGTTTCGGCCCTTGCATTGGCGCGGCGCGCTGATGCGTATCACCGCTGCAAGGTTCCGAAGTTCCGTCCGCTTACCGCGCGGCTCGTGTGTTTTTCGCCGCGAAGCACGAACTCAGGTCAGGAATTTCATCATGATTGGTCCCCAGTCCTCGCGCGTCACGCGCAGGATTTTTCTGTCCGCATCGTCGCTGGCACTGCTTGCCGCGTCGAACGCGCCCGCACCGGCGCAGGACGACAACACCTCGCAGGCGCCGCCGGCCGCAGCCGCGCCGCAGCCTTCCGCCGCTACACCGGCGCCGGTCTCTCCAGTTACTACCCCGGAGCCCCAGCAGGAGAGCGCAGCGCCTGCTCCGTCACAGACGCCAACGCCGACAGCGCAGCAGCAGGGCGCGGTCGGCAATGTCCTGCCCGAGACCCGCGTGGTTGCGCCAGTCGAACGGCGGCAGCCCCGCACGCGGCCGCCTCAGGTCGTGGCCAATCTTAGGCCTGAACCAACGCAGGCGCAGGTTGTAGCCAAGCAGAACCAGGCCTTCGATACGGCGCGGCGGAACATTCTGACACCGGTCGGGGCCAGCTCGTACGAAGTCAGCCACCAGGCCATCGAGGCGCTGCCTCAGGGCAACAATGCAACGCTCGACAAGGTGCTGTTGCAATTTCCCGGCGTCACGCAGGATTCGGCCGCCAGCGGCGAACTGCATGTCCGCAACGAGCACGCCAATCTGCAATATCGCATCAACGGCATCATGCTGCCCGACGGCGTCGGCTCGTTCGGGCAAATCCTCGATACCGGCATCGTCGGCAGCCTGGCGTTACTCACCGGTGCGCTGCCGGCGCAATACGGCCTGCGCACGGCAGGCGTATTGGACATCCAGACCAAGACCGACGCCTTCAGCAACGCTGGTAGTGTCGGCCTCTATGGCGGCAGTCACGGAACCATCACGCCCAGCTTCGAATATGGCGGAACGGTCGGGCAAACCCAATATTTCGCGTCCGGGCGCTTTCTGCAAAACAATTTGGGAATAGAAAATCCGACATCTTCAAATGAAGCGATCCACGACCGCACGTCGCAGGAAAAGGGATTCCTTTATCTTTCGACGGTGCTCGACCCCACCAGCCGCCTGACGTTCATGATCGGTCTGTCGAACAGCACCTTTCAGATCCCAAACAATCCCGCTCAGACGCCGAACAACACGGCCTTCGGGGTATCGAATTTCGATTCGAAATTCCTCAACGAGCATCAGAACGAATTTACTCAATTCAACGTCGTCGCTTATCAAAAATCGGTCGACGACATCGACCTCCAGCTCTCCTATTTCAACCGCTACAGCCAGTTGCACTTCTATCCTGATCCGATCGGAGATCTGGTCTTCAATGGCGTCGCTTCCAACGTCTACCGCCAGAGCTTCGTCAACGGCATCCAGGAAGATACCGCCTGGCGCGTCGGCTTTGCCCATACGCTGCGGTTCGGATTTTCCGCCAGCGCGGAGCGCTCGCTGGTCACCAACATATCCACCGTTCTGCCGCTGCTCGATCCTGCCGATCTCACCGCCGGTACGATCGATGCGCCGTTCTCGATCTTTGATTCAAATAGCAAGACCGGCTGGCTGATCGGCACCTATCTTCAGGACGAGTGGAGGATCACCAACCAATTGACCTTGAATGCCGGGTTGCGGTTCGATCAGATGTATCAGTATGTCGACGCCAACCAGCTCAGCCCGCGCGTCAGCCTGACCTGGAAGCCCTACGATGGCACCACGTTCCACGCCGGCTATGCGCGAAACTTCACTCCGCCCCAGCAGGTAATCGCTGCCCCGACCAATCTGGCGTTGGTCCAGGGCACATCACAGCAGCCCGAAGTGTCGACGAGCAGTCCGGTGCTGCCGGAACGCTCTCACGTGTTCGACGTCGGCGTGGTGCAGAAGATCCGTCCAGTACCCGGCCTCGAGGTCGGCATCGACGGTTACTACAAGATCGCGCGCGACCTGCTTGATGACGGCCAGTTCGGCGCGGCCTATGTGTTGAACGGCTTCAACTACGACCGTGGCGAAAATATCGGCCTCGAACTCAAATCGACGTACACCAACGGCAATTTCCGTGCCTGGGGAAACATTGCCTGGGCAAAACAGATAGCCACCAACATCGTGTCGAACCAGTTTCTGTTTGGTCAGGACGAAATCAACTATATCGCCACGCACTATATCTACACCGACCATGCCCAGGTCCTGACCGGGTCGGCCGGCGCTTCCTATCTGTGGAATGGTACACGCTTCAGCGCGTCGATGATCTATGGCAGCGGACTTCGTTCCGGTTTTGCCAATACCGACCACTTGCCGTCCTACACCCAGGTCAATGTAGGGGTGTCGCACGACTTCAACATCTTTGCGTCCAAGCCGACAACGCTGCGGTTTGACGTCGTCAATCTGTTCGACACGATCTATGAGATCAGGGACGGTTCGGGTATCGGCGTGTTCGCCCCGCAATTCGGGCCGCGGCGCGGATTCTTTGTGGGCGTTTCGCAGAAGCTATGAGAAATCGAAAACAGGGCGGCCGGACGGTCGGTCGCAGAGAGAACGACATGCAGTATAACGGCAAGAACCGTCGCGATAGATACAGAACGAGTGCGATCGTGAGCTTCTGCTCGTCGCTCGCGGTGCTGTCGCAGCCAGCCTTCGCGCAAGCTTCAAATCCGTTGCTGCCGCGAAACCTGTCGCCTTGGGGTATGTTCCTCAACGCCGATATCGTGGTGAAGGCGGTGATGATCGGGCTTGCGCTCGCTTCGCTCGTAACCTGGACGGTTTGGCTCGCCAAGACTATCGAGCTGCGCGTTGCGAGGAAGCTTGCGCATCGCCGACTCAGGATGTTGGAGGGCGGTAGCAGTCTAACGGATGTGGTCCGCGCTTGCGAAGCAGCCAGGGACGCCGTCGCGCAACTCATCCTTTCAATGGCGCGGGAGGCGGAGCTGTCTGGCGGCATCATCGATGGCGAGTTCAAGGAGCGTGTCGCGTTACGGCTGGAACGCGTGGAAGCCGCGATGACGCGGCAGGTTTCGCGCGGCGTCGGCGTGCTGGCCACGATCGGCGCCACCGCCCCGTTCGTCGGCCTGTTTGGCACGGTCTGGGGGATCATGAACTCCTTCATCGGGATCTCCGAATCCCACACCACCAATCTAGCGGTGGTCGCGCCCGGGATCGCGGAGGCCTTGCTCGCCACCGCGCTCGGGCTCGTCGCCGCCATTCCGGCGGTTGTGATCTACAACCATCTCGCGCGCGTGATCAGCGGCTACCGCACGTTGCTGGGTGACGCCTCGGCCCAACTCCTCCTGATGGTCAGCCGCGGATACCGGGGCCGTGTCGGTCCGTTGCCGCGCGCGGCGGAGTGAAGCGATGGCGATGCGTCTCAAATCGCGTTCGAGCGAAGATGATCTCGAAATTCAGCATGAGATCAACGTCACGCCGTTCATCGACGTCATCCTGGTGCTTCTCATCATCTTCATGGTGGCCGCGCCTTTAGCGACCGTCGATATCGGCGTCAATTTGCCAGCGAGCACCGCTCCCGAACAGCCGCGGCCGGACAAACCGGTGTTCGTGACCATCAAGCCGGACGAGACCGTAGCGGTCGGGGAGACCACGGTCACGCGCGAGGCGCTTGCGGGTGCACTCGACGCCGTGACCAACAACCACAAGGACGAAACGATTTTCGTCCGTGCCGACAAGACGCTGAGCTATGGCGGGCTGATGGAGGTGATGAACACCTTGCGGGATGCCGGATATCTCAAGCTCGCTTTGGTCGGGCTGGAAGGACCGGCGGCCAAGCCATGAGCTTGTTTGCGTTGCATTTGCCGGAGAGGCGCGGGCTTTTCCGCTGGACCTGGGCCGGCGCGACGATCCTGTTGACGCATGGAGCGATCGTGGCGGCGGTTGCGCTATGGTATGCGCGCAGACCGGTGGAACCGAAAATCCCTCCAGCCATCATGGTGACCCTGGCGCCGGTCGACAGCAGTTCACCTGTGATTCAGAACCAGGACATCGCCGTCGGGCCGACCATGCAACAGGCCGAGGCCGCGCCGAAAGAGCCGCCCAAGAGTGAAGAGAAACCGGTGGAGCAGGTGGTGCAACCGCCGTCGCCGCCGCAACAGGCGGAGATTACGCTGCCGCAGGTCGAGCCGAAGCCGGTGGAAAAACCGAAGCCGGAAGAGCGGCCTCGCGCACCCGAAACGCGCGCGCCGCCGAGGACCGAACATGTCGGCCAATTCACTGAAGCCGGCTCCAATGCCTACAACGCACTGGTGTTCGGGCACCTGCAGCGATTCAAGCGCTATCCATCGTCGGCCCGAGGGGCACAGGGCACGGCCGTGGTCAGGTTCGTCTTGAACCGCGCGGGCGTGGTGACCGGGAGCGCGGTGATGAAATCGTCAGGCAACGACGCGCTCGATCGCGAGGCGCTCGAAATCCTGCGCCGCGCCAGTCCGTTCCCGCCATTTCCGGCGGCCAAACCGGGTCCCCAGGATAGCTACATCGCGCCAGTGAATTTCGCGAAATAGCCAGAGCCGAGGTTCGATTCAATCGAAACGAAAGGGTTCTATAGACTAGAATTCTCCGTGCAACCTACCCGAGAACACGTGGACTGGCCCGCGGTCGGCGTTATAGGCGGGATTTGTGAAGAACTGATAGTCAGCGGTCAGCGTCAGCCCCTTGTTGAGCGAGAAGGCGTAATAGGTTTCCAGAATCCGCTCCGGCCGATAGTTGAGCTGGCCATCGCCGATCAGAATGCCGAGTCCGCCGGCCGCGATGAAGTCGCGATGATCCCGGGAGAGCGCATTGATTGCGCCGCCGATCCCGATCACGTCGTCGGGCCTGCCCCATCGGGTACCCTTTATTGAAGCGCCGAACGAGAGACTGGCGTCGATATCGGTGAACGCCATGATCTCGGTCTTTCCGTCGTTCCAGCTCCAGCGGCTGAAAATCCCGACTTCGTCGTTCAATGCCTGTTCGAGATTGACGACATAGCCATATTTGATACGGCCCGTGCGGGTTTGCGAGATGTCGAGGTTGAGCGCCGCATTGTCCAGCGTTTCGCGGTAGCTTCCGGAAAAGGCGCTGTTGAGCCACGCGATGGTCCGCAGTTTTCCAGGCTGCGAGAACAGCGAATAGCGCGTTTCCAGTTCGAGCACATAGGTTCCGCGCTGGAAGATATTGGTGTCGAAGCTGTTGGCGTTGGAAACCGACTGCATCAGGAAATAGCCGCCGCGCAGTGCCCATTGCTTCTGGTTCAACTCAGCGGTCGCACCGTAAGCTAGCCCGAGCCTGTCGGCGCTATAGTCGAAGGCACCGGGCGCCCACATCGACCAGTTCATGAAATCCTTGCGGCTATCCTTGGCGTAGGCATTGCCATCGAAAACGTCGATGACGGCGAACTTGCCGGCCTGCAACGTCAAGCGGGAAACGTCCACTTTTTCGGCGAGTTGCAACTGCCCGCTGGCGAGGTCTTCCTGCTCGCCGCCGAAGCCGAAGGTCTGGCGGACAAACAATCGCGACGTGTTGTAATGCGGGTAGGGGAAGTTGGATTTCTGCGCTTCGCCGCTGGGGAAGCCCGCTGCTCCTACCGTGTCGTTCAATCCGAACCCCTGCAACAGCTCCGGATTGTAATAGACCTCACCGCCCTCCCAGAGCCGTGCGTTGAGGTAAAGGCTGTTGCTCCAGGTTTCCTGAAGCTGCGCCGCCGGCGTCAGGCTGTTCGGGCCGCTGTAGGGCGCATGGAAGGCGGGATAGCCCTCGGGCAGGAACGTCGACTGACCGTGGATTTCCCAGCGACCGGATTCCGGATCCGTCAGCGAGCTCTTCGGGTCATATCCGGGCGAGCCCGGCCAGTCGATCTTGCGATTGAGGCCGACGCTTAGCGTCTGGAAATCCAGCGTCGATGCGTAGCGCGTGCCCGAGGGAAAGCCGATGTCGGCCTTTCCGAACTGAGCGTAGAGATATTCCAGCCGCGCGCTCCAGTGTGGGGCGAAGGCATACTCCACGCCGCCTCCGGCGGTCCAGCCGAGCCGGGTGTTCAGTACCTTTTCGTCGTTGCCGACGGCAGGGGCGTTGAGGAAGCGCTCGCCCGTCAATGCGAGCCCGCCCGTGGCGTAAGTCAGCCAGGGCCCGGCGGCGTAACCGACACGGCCGCGCGCGGTTGCGACGTAGTCCCACTGCTCGACGACACCGGAGCGCGCCGTCGCCAGCGAGGAGACCACCGAATTCGAGGTGAGATAATTCGGGAAAGTGAAATCGGCTTCGACTCCAAACAGCAGCCCGGAGCGCAGCCGATAATTGTAGCCGGCTTGCACTCCGCCGATCATGCCGTCGAAGACGTTGCCGGTTGCGCTGGCTGTGGGGTCCGACAGCACGGCGCTCGAGGAGCCGCGGCTGAAGCCGGCATGCGCGCCGATATAGAGGCCGGTCCAGTCGTAGACCGTCTGAAGTTGCGGCGCCTTGACCGGCAGGTCCGCCGCCAGCGCGGAGCCGTCGCAGGCGAGCAGGCTCAGGCCAGCAAATGCCCACCTGGGGGATCGGCCGCGGCGGTTCATGGTCGGGGTGTTTCCAACGCGATCATTCGGGCGGTCTCTTCCGTCATCCCTGCAGATTTGAAGGCGCGCTGCCACCGGAGAAATCAGGCGGTCGGTTATCGCCGATCGTTACGGTCAATGGCTGGATCAAGAAAAGGCATCATTCATCCCTCCAGCCCTATTGCAGGCCATTCGCAATTGGAAGAACGAACCCCGCCGACGCCGTTGAATGGCATCGCCTAGTGACGCGCGTGCAACACAAACCGGGCCGGGTTAGCCCCTTACCGAACGAGGGTGCTGAACCTCCACGGTGACATGGGACAGGTCGGCGAATTTGGCCAGCCGCCGCCGGTAGTGCGCCGCCTCGCGCGTGCCCGTGGTGGCGACCGAGACGATGGCGCCGAGATGCCCGGGCCCCAGACGCCAGAGATGCAGGTCGGTGACCTGATCCCCTTCGCTCTCGATCAGCTTGCGGACCCGCTCGGCCATGCGCGGATCCGGCGTGCGATCGAGCAGGATGCCGCCGGTATCGCGCAGCAATCCCACCGACCAGTTGGCGATCACAAGCGCGCCGATGAAGCCGGCCAGCGGGTCCATCCAGAGCCATCCGAAGGCTCGCGCCAGAACCAACCCGGCAATGACCAGAACGGATACCGCGGCATCGGCCAGAACGTGAATGACGGCGGCCCGCATGTTGTTGTCGCGGTGATGGGCGACGTACCCGTGATCGTGGTGATTGTGCTCTCCGAACTCCAGTTCGCCTTCGTGCGCCTCGCCAGCCGCTTCCGCGTGGTCATGATCATGCCCGTGTGGATGATCGTGGCCGTGACGGTGATGGTGTCCGCTGGACAGCAGCCAGGCGCTGGCGACATTGACCACCAGACCAAGCACCGCAATCGGGATCGCCTCGTTGAAGCTGATGGCAACCGGATTGAGCAGGCGCTCCACGGCTTCATAGCCGATCAATAGCGCAATCATCGCCAGCACGATGGCGCTGGAATATCCCGCGAGATCGCCGAACTTGCCGGTGCCGAAGGAGAAACTGCGATCGTTGGCATATTTGCGGGCATAGGTGTAGGCCAGCGCCGCCAGCAGCAGCGCGCCGGCATGGGTCGACATGTGCAAGCCGTCGGCAATCAGCGCCAGCGAGCCGAACAGGGCGCCGCCGATGATTTCGGCGACCATCATGACGGTGCATAGCACGATCACGGCCCAGGTGCGGCGCTCCGCCTTGTCGTGGTCCTTGCCCAGAAACACGTGGTCGTGCGGTGGCAGCTGAAGGGACGATTCGGCGTCGGACATGGTGTTCCTCACTTCAGATAGGTGTGGACCACTTCGATGAGTTGATCGGCCGCGTCAGCGTTAAGCGCGCCCGCATTCCGTTCGGGGTCGACCAGATGGGTGCGGATGTGGTCTTCGACCACCTCGCCCATCAGGCCGGCGACGCCGCCGCGAACGCCGGCGATCATATGCATGATGCGCTCACATTCGGCCTCTTCCACCAGCGCCCGCTCGATCGCCTCGATCTGACCGCGGATGCGGCCAACCCGCGCAAGCAGCTTTTTCTTTTCCCGGATCGTGTGTGCCATGGTACTTTATAGGGTACCCCCCTATGCTATGTCAATCGAAGAGAGACGACGTCCGGGATAATGAAATCATCCGGAAAAGGTTGACCCGCCCGGCGGGACGTCCGGGCGGGCCGGGTGCGACACGGGATGGCGCGCCGGGGGTCCGGTCGATCAAAAATTTTGCAGTTAAAATAATTGCTTGGAGGAAATATCCGGGCCACCCGGAAGCTTCTTTACGTCGAACTTATCGACGTCGGCGAGCAACTCGCAGAACGCGCGTGCGCTGTGATCGAGCATGCGCTGGCCCTTTTCCGCCGACGCCTGCGTCGCATTGCCCACGGCGCCGCTCGCGTGAAGGTCCTGGACCTGCCACGCCAAAGGTGCCGGTCGATTGGCCGAAAGCCAGCGAAATTCCATTTCCATCGCGATGCCGGCGGAGCGAAAATCGGCGAACTTTTCGCCACGCACATGTTGCGGATATCGCGCCAGCATGATCGATGTCTCGACCGCGCCGCCATGGATGCCGTGCCGCAGTTCTTCCGCGGAAAACAATCCCTCCGGCGCGCCGAACCGGTACCAACCGGTGGTGACGGCGAGAAGTCCGTGATGCGCGCGCAAATCCTGCGCCACCAGCGCCATGGCCGCGCTGTTGCCGCCATGGCTCGTGACCATGACGAGTTTTCTGATGCCCGCGCGCGCGACGCTCTCGCCGAGCGCCATCCAGCTCTTCAGGGCGGCATCAGTCGGCAAGGTCAGCGTGCCCGGATAGCCGATGTGCTCGGTGGAAATCCCGACCGGCTGAATGGGCAGGAAGACCGCCGGAATGGCGGCAGGCAAGAGCTCGCGCACCCGCTCAAGATGGGCCTGCGCAATCATGACGTCGGTGCCGAGGGGCAAATGCGGACCGTGCTGCTCGGTCGCCGCCAGCGGCAAGACCGCGATCCATCGCGCCGGTTCTGCGGCGGCGATGTCAGGCCAGTGGATGTCGGTCCAGTCGCGGGGAGGAAGCAAAGGGGCCATCGAGCGAAATGTTTCTTTAAGCGGATTTGCAGGGTAGTTTGTATCGTTGCGAGGACGCAACCCGCGTCCGATGCTTCCTATCATGGGCCAGAACGATCGACGGAGTCCAATCATGAACCCGGCTCTTTTGCCGCGAGCGTTAACCGCCGGCCTCGTGGCCCTTGGCATGGCCATATTGCCCGCGGGCGCCCAGACCACGCTGGACAAGGTTTCGTTCGGAACCAACTGGGTCCCGGAAGCCGAGCACGGCGGCTTTTTCCAGGCGCTGGCCGACGGCACCTACAGGAAATACGGGCTCGACGTTACCATCGTGCCGGGCGGCCCCAATGACAACAATCGCATGCTGCTGATCGCCGGCAAGCTCGACTTCTTCATGGCCGCGAACACCCTGATGTCGTTCGATGCTGTGGTCAACAAGGTGCCGGTCGTGACGGTGGCTGCCATCTTCCAGAAGGATCCGCAGGTTTTCCTGACCCATCCGGAATCGAAGGTTACAAAACTCGAAGAGCTTAAGCCGCTGACGCTGTTCGTGTCCAAGGAAGGCATTTCCAGCTATTTCCAGTGGCTGAAATCCGAATATGGATTCAGCGAGGAAAAGGTCAGGCCCTACACCTTCAACTCGCAGCCGTTTATCGCCGACAAGCAGAGCGCGATGCAGGGCTATGTCACCTCGGAGCCGTTCGCGATCGAAAAAGCCGCCAAGTTCAAGCCGGGCATCATCTTGCTGGCGGACTACGGTTTCAACACCTACTCCACCCTGATCGAAACACGCCGCGAGCTGACCGACAAAAAGCCGGATCTGGTTCAGCGCTTCGTCGATGCCTCGATCATCGGCTGGTACAATTATCTCTATGGCGACAACGCGCCGGCCAACGCGCTGATCAAGAAGCTCAATCCGGAAATGACCGACGAACTGCTCGCCTATTCGGTAGCCAGGATGAAAGAATATGGCATTGTCGATTCCGGCGATAGCTTGCGCGACGGCATCGGCGCCATCAGCGACGCGCGCTCGGCCAGCTTCTTCGACAAGATGGTGCGCGCTGGCGTGGTCCGGCCCGACATCGATTTCCGCAAGGCCTACACGCTTCGCTTTGTCAACAAAGGCGTCGGCCTCGACCTGCGGCCGAAGAATTAGGACGCGGGCAGATGGCGGAGCCTACAGCCTTGTCCGAAACCGTTTCCGGCCCTGCCGGCCTTGCGGTGAGCCTGCGCGGCGTCACCAAGGTCTATGACAGCGGCGTCGCGGCGCTGGGTCCAATGGATCTTGACGTACGCAAGGGCGAGTTCGTGTCATTGCTCGGGCCGTCGGGTTGCGGAAAGTCGACGGCCTTGCGGTTGATCGCGGGCCTCAACGCGCCGACATCCGGCACCGTCGGCGTCGCTCATCGGCCCGCTCAGATCCGCGCGGGCCAGCCAATCGGCTTCGTGTTTCAGGAACCGACGCTGATGCCGTGGGCCACGGTCCGGAAGAACGTGCGGTTGCCGCTGAAGCTTGCACATGCACCAAGTGCCGAGGCCAATGCACGCGTCGCCGAGGCGTTGCAGCAAGTGGGTCTTTCCGAATTCGCCGACGCATACCCGCGCGAATTATCCGGCGGCATGAAGATGCGGGTCTCGCTGGCGCGCGCCCTGGTCACCGATCCGGATATCCTGCTGATGGATGAACCGTTTGCCGCGCTCGATGAGATCACCCGCTTCCGACTCAACAACGATCTGCTCTCGCTGTGGCGCAATTTGCGCAAGACCGTCATCTTCGTCACGCATTCGGTGTTCGAGTCGGTGTATCTGTCGCAGCGGGTGATCGTGATGACGTCGCGGCCCGGCCGCCTGAGTGCCGAGATTCGCATCGACACGGCCGAGCCGCGCGGAGAGGACTTTCGAACCTCCGCCGCCTATGGCGGCTATTGCCGCGAGGTCTCGCGCGCGCTGGCGCCCTCTTATGCCGGGCGAGCCCCATCATGAGTTCCCTGCAGACGCCGCCATTATCCGCCGGGCAGGCGGCGCCCGAAAGTCGCGGCTTGCGGCTGTCGCGGATCCTGCTTCCAATCGTCGTGCTTGCGGCCGGCTTTGCGGTCTGGGAGCTCGTGGTGCGCCTTGACAATATTCCGCCCTATGTGCTGCCGGGACCGATCGCGGTGTTCCGAACGCTGGTCGGCGATTGGCCGGTGCTGTCGCGGTCGCTGCTGACCACGCTGCAGACCACGTTCGAGGGCTTCGCCGCCGCCGGGGTCGGCGGCATCGTGCTGGCGCTATTGTTCAATCAGTCGAGATGGCTGGAATATGCGCTGTTTCCCTATGCGGTGATCCTGCAGGTGACGCCTGTGATTGCGATCGCGCCGCTGCTATTGATCTATCTTCCGCAGCAGACCGCCGTCATTGTCTGCGCCTGGATCGTCGCGTTCTTTCCGGTGCTTTCCAACACCACGCTTGGGCTGAATTCCGTGGATCGCAATCTGGCCGGCCTGTTCGGGCTCTACGGCGCGTCGCGGATGCAGACACTTGCGTATCTCAAATTGCCCTCGGCCTTGCCCTTCATCCTCGGCGGCTTGCGGATCGCCGGCGGCCTGTCGCTGATCGGCGCGGTGGTCGCCGAGATCGCGGCGGGCTCCGCCGGCGCCGGTTCAGGCCTGGCGTACCGGATCGCCGAATCCGGCTATCGCCTCAACATTCCCCGAATGTTCGCGGCGTTGCTGTTGCTCTCGGCCGCCGGGATTGTCATTTATGGGCTGCTGGCGCTAACCTCGCATCTGGTGTTGCGACGCTGGCACGAGAGTGCGCTTGGAAAGGAAAATTGATGGTTGGCGGGAATATTTCTTCCGAGAAGATCGATTTGCTGATTTATGGACCGAGCAGGCCCATCCTCGCAAACGGATTTTCCGACCAGTTCGTCCTGCACACTGCTGAAACCAAGCATGACCTCGAGCGATTGACGCCCTCCATCGTGGGGAAAGTCCGCGGCATCGCGGTAACTTACCACACGGTCCCTGCCGACAAGACGGTGCTGGCGCTTTTTCCGAAACTCGAAATCGTTGCCAGCTTCGGTGTCGGTTACGATCATGTCGATTCCACTTACGCCCGTGAACACAACGTTGTCGTCACCAATACGCCTGACGTATTGACCGAAGAAGTTGCCGACGTGGCGATGGGACTCTTGATCGCGACGCTGCGCGAATTCGTCAAGGCCGACCGCTATCTGCGCTCGGGCCTCTGGGCGACGCAGAACTATCCGTTGAGCGTCGGATCGTTGCGCGGCCGCAAGGTTGGCATCGTCGGCATGGGCCGAATCGGCCAGGCGATCGGGCGCCGGCTCGATGCCTCCCGCGTGCCCGTGGTTTATCACTCGCGCAAACCGGCCGGGGGCGTGTCCTACAAGCATTATTCCGACCTGATCGAGATGGCGAAGGCGGTCGATACGCTCGTCGTGATCGTTCCCGGCGGCGCGGCGACGGCGAAAATGATCAACGCCGATGTCATGAAGGCGCTGGGTCCGCGCGGGGTGATCATCAACGTGGCGCGCGGCTCGGTGGTCGACGAACCGGCGCTGATATCGGCGCTGAAGTCGGGGACGATTTTGGCCGCTGGACTCGATGTATTCGCCAACGAGCCGACGGTGCCGGATGAGCTGCGGGCCATGCAGAACGTGGTGCTGCTTCCGCACATCGGGTCGGCCTCGGTGGTGACGCGCAATGCCATGGATCAACTGGTGGTCGACAATCTCAAGGCCTGGTTCGCCGGCAAACCGCCGCTGACGCCGGTGTCGGAAACCCCGGTGAAGAGCAGGTGATTACCGGCCGCCTCGGAACCGCGCTTGGCAGCACCGCGCTTGCGGCGCTGTGGATGCTGGTCGCCTGTCTGTATCAGGCGCGGGCGCAGGATGCCGCGACCCTGAAAAAGAACATGGTCGGCCAATGGGAGCTCTCGACCACCGAACGCAGCAAGACCTGCGTGGTCACCCTGAAGGGCGATGCGACGCCGCAGGGGTTGAAGCTTGAACTCGAGCCCGGCTGTGCCGCGGCGCTGCCGTTCACCCGCGAAATCACCGGCTGGAGCATCAAGGGACTGGATATCGTCCGGCTGCAGGACGCCGCGGGTCAGCCGGTGATCGATTTTACCGAAGTCGAGAGCGGAATTCTGGAAGGCCTGAGACAGGGCGAGGGCATCTACATCCTGCAGAATCTCGCCGCCGCGCGCTCGCTGGCGAAATCGATGGATCAGATGATCGGCGACTGGTCCATGGTTCACGGCAACGGCCAGGTCGTCTGCGGCCTCACCCTGACCAACACCGAGGCGAGCCCGGATAACTTCCAGGTGTTTCTCAAGCCGAAATGCGACCCGGCGATTGCGGCATTCGCGCCGACAGAATGGCGGCTCGAGCACGGCCAGATGCTGCTGATGTCGAAGAGCGGCGATACCTGGCAGTTCGAGGCCGACGACAACGCGCAGTGGCGAAAGGTGCCCGATAGCGCCGACCCCCTGATCATGCTGCGGCAGTAAATCTCTCGGCGGCAGCCATCTCGCGGCGCGGCCGAGCTTTGCGCACACCGCACCGTCCTTGGCCCGCCAGGCCGGGCCAGGACTAATTAGCGAGGGTTGCCGATCGCGTTCAGCGCGCGGCCGCTTGCTCGAATGTCACCCCGATTGCGAAAACGGCCTTGCGGCCCTGATAGCGGCCGCATTCAAGTTTCATCGCCTCGGGCGGGCGAGTCCAGACATAGTCGAAAGACTGCAGGGCTTCCTCCCAGCGCGGTGCGAGAACCTCCGGTTTTCCGTATTTCGCCATGAACGGTCTCAGCACCCCGTTACAGGCCGGATGGCGCGCTTCGTTGTTTCTCCTCGGCAGTCGGGGGCGAACCATATCAAGGGGTGTCTCGAGCAGCAGCCACAGGCGCTCTGTGACCCCCTCACGCACATTCGCCTGGATGTAATACACGTGATCGAACGATTCGCCGGGCGTCAATCGCAGAACATACGTGCCGGATCCCCCTGCGTGAAAGAATTCCCGAATCCATTCCCTGGGATTCTCTTGCGACCCGGCTTTACGAACGTCGGCGCCGGGGCTGAGCTCATGCCGGGATCGCGGGTATCGGTCGAGGAGGGTAGCGAGATCCATGGTGCGGTCGAAGCCGGCAAAAGCCAGCGGCTCGGCCCGCGCGCTGCCGACAACGAGGCCGCTCAGCCAGACCGAAGCGATCACTGCAAGACCGGTTCTCATCACGTCGATCCTAAATCAACCGCAAGCCCTTCAGGCTGGCATGTCCGTTCCTGCCGACGATGATGTGGTCGTGCACGGCGATGCCGAGCGGAGTGGCGATGTCGACGATCGCGCGCGTCATCAGGATATCCGCACTTGACGGCGTCGGATCGCCGGAGGGGTGATTGTGCACCAGCATGATGGCGGTGGCCGACAGTTCCAGCGCCCGCTTGATCACCTCGCGCGGATACACCGGCGTGTGATCCACGGTGCCCGTCTGCTGCACCTCGTCCGATATCAGCTGGTTGCGCTTGTCGAGAAACAGGATGCGAAACTGCTCCCTGTCGGCGAACGCCATGGAGGTCCGGCAATAGTCGATCACGTCATTCCATGACGACAGCGCGGTGCGCTGCTTGAGCTGGCCTTTCGCCACCCGACTGGCGGTGGCCGCGATCAGCCTGATTTCGGTAATCGTCGCCTCGCCCACGCCCTCGACTTCGCGCAACCGCGCTTCCGGCGCGTGAACCGCCTCGGCGAACGAGCCGAACTTCTTGATCAGGGATTTGGCCAGCGGCTTGACGTCGCCCCGCGGCAAGGCACGGAACAACACCATTTCGAGCAACTCATAATCGCTCAGGGCATCGGCGCCGGCTGAGCGAAAGCGCTCGCGCAGCCGCTCGCGATGCCCGTGGTAATGCGGCGTTTCGGCAGGCGGGCCCTGGGGTTTGCTGGTCTTGCCGGGCATCGGCGATGAGCATGCCGCGCCGGTCAGGTTTTGCAACCCTGAAGTGTCGTGCCGACGGCCGATCAGGGATGGAAAATGGGCGCCGTGCGAACCCCGACGCCTGCGGTCGCCTCAAGTCAGCCCGGTGGCGGACGCTCGAGCCCGTGACGGCCTCCGGCTTGGCCACATTGATCGCAGCCGCCGCGGCGCTAGGATAGAGGCATGTCGCACCTGCTTCCGCCACGAGAAAGAAGCGCCGCATGACTCCCTTCAAAGACATTCGTGCCCGCGCCGAGAAACGCAAGGGAGGGGCGCCGGCGCTCAAAAAGCTGCTGCCGCCCGTTCCGGGCGCGCAATCCCTGATCAAACTTGGTGATGACCGCGTCCTCGCCGAGATGGCGAGGCGGGTGTTCTGCGCGGGCTTCGCCTGGAGCGTGATCGAGGCAAAGTGGCCCGGCTTTGAGGAAGCCTTTCTCGGCTTTCAGCCGGCCACACTGGCATTCAAACCCGACGAATTCTGGGAGGCGCTCACGAGCGATACGCGCATCGTGCGCAACGGCGCAAAAATCATGTCGGTGCGCGATAACGCCCGCTTCGTGCAGGAGATCGCGGGCGAACACGGTGGCTTTGGCCGGTTCCTGGCGAGGTGGCCATCCGCCGACGAGGTCGGATTGCTGAACTTGCTTACCAAGCGAGGCAGCCGGCTCGGGGGCAATACTGGTCAGATGCTGCTGCGTTTTCTCGGCTGGGACGGCTTTGTGACATCGAAGGACGTCGTCGCCTGCCTGCGCGACGCGGGACTCGACATCGCCGAGGAGGTCAAATCGAAGACCGACCTCGCCAAGGTGCAGGCGCAGTTCAATGCCTGGGCCACGCAAACCGGTCTTCCCTACGTCCATCTCTCGCGCATCTGCGCCATGTCGATCGGTGAAAACTACGAAGCACGCGAGCTTGGTCGCCGCGCAAGAGGCGGGGACTGATATGGCATCTCGGCTGTCAGGAATTATGCGGCGACCGGCGGCTTCTCGCCATGGCGCTGCGACAGCGTGAAGATTTCGACGCCGGTTGCGGTCACCCCGACCGAATGCTCGAACTGCGCCGACAGCGAACGGTCGCGCGTCACCGCGGTCCAGCCGTCGGACAGAATCTTCACATGCGGCTTGCCGAGATTGATCATCGGCTCGATGGTGAAGAACATGCCGGGTTTCAGCACCACGCCCTCACCGGGCCTGCCGATATGAATGATGTTCGGCTCGTCGTGGAACATGCGGCCGAGGCCATGCCCGCAGAAATCGCGCACCACGCTCATGCCCTGCGGTTCGACGAAGCCTTGAATGGCGTGGCCGATGTCGCCGGTGGTGGCGCCGGGTTTGACGGCCGCGATGCCGCGCATCATGGCCTCATAGGTCACCTCGGTCAGCCGCTCGGCCTTGCGCGCGATCGGGCCCACCGCATACATCCGGCTGGAATCGCCGTACCAGCCCTCCACGATGAAGGTGACGTCGATATTGACGATGTCGCCTTCCTTCAAAGCCCGGTCTCCGGGCATGCCGTGGCAGACCACGTGGTTGATCGAGGTGCAGGTCGAATAGCGATAGCCACGGTACATCAGGGTCGCCGGATAGGCGCCATGGCTGAAGGCGAAGTCGCGGACGAATTCGTCGACTCGCGAGGTCGGCACGCCCGGCTTGACGATATCGGTGAGTTCATCGAGGCATTTTGCCACCAGCGCGCCGGCCTTGCGCATGCCGGCGAAGCCGCTCGGCCCATGCAGCTTGATCTGGCCGGTCTTGCGCAACGAGGTGTCGGAGGCTTCGATGTAGCTCATGGGCTGATGGTATCTTCGTTGGTGAGGCGGATTTGCTGCCTTAATTTAATGATCGGGGCGGGCGGTAGCAAGCCGGCTGGATCGCCGGGCCGGAATCCCGGCACGATCCCCGGATTAAATTTGGCAACAGCAAGGCGCATAGTCAGCTCGAAACCTCGACCGGCAGCGCGCCGCCGCGGATGAGGAGCTCCCGCACCGGATAGGGCATCCGGATGCCCTCGCGCTTGAAGACCTCCCACAGCGACAGCATCACCTCGCTCTTGACGTTGTCCATTCCGTCCGGATCGGCGATCCAGAAGTTCAGGGAAAACTTCACGCCGGCTTCGGCAAATTCGGTAATGATGCAGTTCGGCGGCTTGCCCTTGATGGCGCGCTTTGCGGTCGCGGCGATCTCGAGCGCCAGCTTGCAGACCAGCTGTGGATCGGCGTCGTAACTGGCGCCGAAATTGACCTTCACCAGCGTATTCTTGTCGGTGTAGGTCCAGTTGGTGACTTTTTGCGTTACCAGATCCTCGTTCGGGATCAGGAATTCGCGGCCGTCGCCGGCGGCGACCGAGATATAGCGCGTCTTCATCTCGCTGATGCGGCCGGTGCTGTCGCCGATGGTGACGAGATCGCCCGGCTTCACCGATTTATCCGCCAGCAGAATGATGCCGCTGATGAAATTGGCGACGATCTTCTGCAGGCCGAAGCCGACGCCGACACCGGCGGCGCCGGAGAAGATCGCCAGCGCCGACAGGTTGATGCCGACCGCGCTCAGGACCACCGCGACGGCAAAGATCATCAGCGCGAGCCGGGTCATCTTGACCAGCAGCACCTGGATCGACGGGGTCAGATCGTCGGATCGCGTGATCCGGCTTTCGACGAAGTTGCTGGCGATGTTGGTCAGCCACAGCGCCACGATCAGCAGCAGGCCGAGCTTGATCAATAGCAGCGGCGTCAGCCGCAGGCCGCCGAGCTCGATCGAGACCGAGTCGAGTGCGTCGATGGTCGGCCCGAGCTGGCCGAGGATGCTCAAGGCCGCCACCAGCCACGCCAAGAGGGACACCAGCCGGACTATGAAGCTATTGCGGATGACTGACGTTATGAGGCGGATGATCAGCCAGGCAAGGGCAAGATTGGCGGCGACGTTGAGCAGATAGCTGCGGCTGGGCCAGGTCGATGCCAGCATCACCACGCGCGCCAGCGTCATCTCCGCGGCGAACACCGCCGTGGGCGCGCTGCTGACCAGTACGCGCATGAACAGTCGCAACGGTGTCGGCCAGCCCATCGCCAGCGCGGTCATGTCGATCCGCGAGCGAATTACGGCTCCCGTGGCGAAGGCGATGCCGGCGCCGGCCAGGATCAGCCCTAGTTGCAGATAGAACCAGGGCGATGTCACCTCCGCGCCGACCGACCGCGCCGCGGCGTGCAGGAATTCGGTGATGTCGTGCAGCTGCATCGTCAAAATCTCATCTCAAGTCACAAACTTGATTCGAATATCCGGCAGATTCCCATAACTGCGGTTCCGGCGCCATCGCGACGACGCGCCGGGGAGGCGGGCTGCGCCGGAAAATCGGACACATTGCCGCTAGCAGCAGAATTGGGTTGGCGTCGAAGTAAGGCGGCGATAAGGATGCAATTGCAAGGATTTGCCCGTATTTGCGAAGGCCCATGGCGTCTCTCGATTCCGTCAGCATAACCATTCTGCTCGGCGCCGCTCTGGTGATGGCCGGCATTCTGTCGAGCCTGCTCGCGCTGCGCTTCGGCGCGCCGCTGCTGCTGGTGTTTCTCCTGATCGGCATGCTGGCCGGCGATTCCGGCCCCGGCCAGGTCAGATTCGACGACGTGCGCACCACCTATATGGTGGGATCGGTCGCGCTGGCGCTGATCCTGTTCGATGGCGGCCTGCGAACCCGATTTCAAAGCATCCGCACCGTGCTGGCGCCGTCGATGGTGCTGGCGACGGTCGGCGTGCTCCTGACCGCGCTGATCACCGCACCGGTCGCCAGATATGTGCTCGATCTGAACTGGACCGAGGCGCTGCTGGTGGGGGCGGTGGTGGCATCCACCGACGCGGCCGCGGTGTTTCTGTTGGTGCACACCCAGGGCCTGCGCCTGCGTCCCCGCGTCGGCGCGACGCTGGAGGCCGAGTCCGGCACCAATGACCCCTTCGCGGTGTTTCTCACCCTGATGCTGGTCGAGCTCATTTCGGTCGGTGAAAGCTCGGCATGGCATGTTGCGCTGGAATTAGGCCGCGAAGCCGTGCTCGGCGGCATCATCGGCGTCATTGGCGGCCGTCTGGTGGTGCTGGCGCTCAATCGCGTGGCGCTGCCGCAGGGCCTGCACGCGCCGTTCGTCGCCACGGCCGCGCTGGTGATTTTCGGCGCGGCGCAGATCGGGCACGCTTCGGGGTTTCTGGCGGTCTATCTCGCCGGCATCATCATCGGCAACCGGCCGACGCGGGCGCATAATTCGGTGGTGACGTTTCTCGACGCCGCGACCTGGCTGGCGCAGATCGTGATGTTCGTACTGCTCGGGCTGCTGGTCTCGCCGCAGCGGCTGGTCGTCAGCATCATCCCTGCCGTGATCGTGGCGCTGGTGCTGATGCTGGTGGCGCGCCCGGTCGCGGTGTTTTTCTGTCTGGCGCCGTTTCGTTTCAACTGGCGGGAGAAGATTTTCATCGCCTGGACCGGCCTGCGCGGCGCGGTCGCGATCTTTCTGGCGTCGATCCCGATGCTGGTCGGACTGTCGAAGGCCTATCTCTATTTCGATGTCGCTTTTGTCGTCGTCATCATCTCGCTGTTGCTGCAGGGCTGGACGCTGGCCGCCGCCGCCCGTCGGCTGCATGTGGCGCTGCCGCGCACCGATCGCGGGCCGCGACGCATCGAGCTCGATCTGCCCGGCCAGCTCGAACAGCAGCTGGTCGGCTATTCCGTGCGCCCGAAGAGCCTGTATTTCAGGCGCGGCCTCGTTCCCTCCTGGTCGAAGCCGACATTGGTGATCCGCGACGCGCGCATTCTCTCGCCCACGGAGGCCGATCCTGTGCTCCCCGGCGATTACATCTATCTGCTCGCGCCGCCGGAAAAAGCCGAGGCGCTGGACCGCTTCTTTGTCGACATGCAGCCCGGCTCGGCGCCCGATCCGCATCTGCTCGGGGATTTTACCGTGTCCGGCGAGCACACGCTCGGCGAACTTGCCGAGATCTACGGCGTGGCGGTAGGTGAAGAGCAAAAACTGACGCTGGCCGATTATTTCGACGTTCATCTCGACCATGCGCCGAAGGAAGGCGCGACGTTGCAGCTCGACCCCATCGTGCTGGTGGCGCGCAGCATTTCGGGCGGCCGGGTCAATGTCGTCGGCTTGCGGCTGCCGGAGGAGGAAGAAGCGGCAGCGCCCTTGACGCGGATGGGCTCCCTCAGGCGCAAACTGTCGGAATTCTGGCGTTCGGTCGCGGGGATTTGATCTGATGCATGGGAAGCGGTTGTCCGCGGAACGCCGCGCCTTATCTGATCAACCCCGCCAGCCGCGGGCAGCATCAGGCTGATCTCCGGGATGCAGATGATGAGCAAGAGCCCGGCGCACGGTGTCGTCCGAGCGGTGGGCGGAGTGTACGCCGGCGCGCGCTTGCTCAGGGTAGTTTCTTGATCAGCAGGTTGCGAAACTGCGTCCGGGACAGGAAGTCATGCGCCTGCAGCGCGATGAATCCGGTTTGCTGCCGCGGGCTTTGGTAGTCATTTACGAGCTGACCGTTCAAGGTCACCCGAATCCGGGCGCCATTGGCCTCGATTTCATATTTGTTCCACTCGCCGATCTGAACCCGGGTCGACGCGGATGGGGCTTGCAGATCGTAAATGGCGCCGGTGACTTTTAGCGGATGACCTTCCGTCCCCGTGTTGGAGTCAAAGCCGCGCTGGTCGATCTGGATTTCGTGCCCCTGCGCGTCGGCGGCCTGCAACGGATTGGCAACGTTCGGCGCCGGAATGCGGATATAGATTCCCGAATTCTCCTCGCGGCGGCTGATCCGCCATTCGATCGACAATACGAAGTTGCCGAACTGCTCCTTGGTGTACCAGTAGAGCCCGTACCAGCCGGAGGTCTCGAGCACGCTGCCGTAATGGATGATGGTGGCGGGACTGCCCGGCTGCTTCACCATCTGCCAGTCCGCGCGCGCCAGCGACAGCGGCGCGAAGCCCGGGGCGGGAGCCTGCGCCGCTGTCGAAACGATGGCGTTCGCGGTGCGGCGGGCCAGCGAAAGCCCCGTCAACGACGGATTGGCCGAGCCCAGGCTGGGAAACAGTGCAGGACCGGCGGCATAGACGTTGGCCTTGCCGTGGAATTTGCCGTTGGTATCCGTAATCGATGCGCCCGGCGCACCCATGAATAGCGTTCCCGCCTCATGGTGGGTGGTGCCGAGCCGGTCCTGCCAGAAACCGCGGCCGCTCGCGTCGGGTTGCGGTCGCGCCGCCTGCCACTGATTGCTTTGGGCGTTCCAATATTCGATGTTCGCGGGGTTGTTGCCGGCGACAGCGAAAGCCAGATCGAACGCCGACTGGTCCATCGCAGCCCATAGTTTGCGGTCGTTGGGCGTTGCCACGAGATTTACATAGGCGCGGCGCATACCCCACTGGTCGCTCTCCAGACTGAGATCGATCCAGCTTCTGGCGGGGTCGATGTTGTCGACCACGCGCTGGTCTTCCATCTCGCCGATGCCGCGGAAGGTGATCGATATCCAGGTCGGATCCTGATTCGCCAGCAGGCTGTCGACTACGTCGATATCCGGCACCATGCTCCACATCGTCGATTCCGGGTTCGGCCCGGCCACGTCGGCCGCGGTGATCTGGTGGTGAAACCGCCGGCCAAACGCACTACCGCGGGCGATCAATGCCACGGTCTCGAGATCGCCGGGCGCGGCCAGGCCCAGCGCGGTGCGCTTGATCCGCACCGTGATGTTGCTGCGCAGATGCGCCATCAGGTTGCCGACGCGCGGAGAACCGAACTGCGTCGATCCGATGCCAAGCGACTCCAATGCGAGCCGCGTGCTTTCGATGGTTCCGTCGGCGATAATCACGGCGGCGCCTTTGGATATTGCTAGCTGTTGGCGTGCGCCCGCGATGCTGAGGTCCACGGAACCGACCGCGTCGCCGGCAGCGTTGAGGTTCAGCCGATGCACCTGCGCCCGCGGAACCAGGAAAATGCGACGGCTTGGGTCGCCCGAGCCGCCGTTTACCGCCACATCGTTGCGGATAGCGTCCATGATGAAGGGAGCGCTGCTGAATTTATCGAATGCGAACAGCCCCGACCTTGGGGGCGCCCCGACCACGGCAAGCGGGGCTTCCCCGGCCTCGGTAACGCCCGCAAGCGGAAGCGCGGCCTGGATTCTTCCAAGCAGCGCATCGTACAGGGCGGTTTTTGTAATGAAATCGGTCGTCGTCGCCGTGCCGATTTCCTGCGCGGTCGTCGCGTATCCCGTCGGTCCCTTGAGATAGGCCGATACATCACCGGGCCAATTCGCAAGGTCGGAGTCCGTGAGCGGCGGCGACCACCCGCCCCAGAAGAGCGATCTTCCTCCGACACAATAAGCCAGCCCCGGAAAGCCTTCATTGCTGATCCAGGGCATTCCCCAGACGATGTTTTGCGTGCCCGAAGCGTCGTCTCGCGAACGCAGATAATTCGGACCGCCGACCTTGCCGCCCAACTGCTGCGGCAAATTCTGGATATGCGACTGAAGCAGGAAGGCGCCCGCATCGAGCATGAGGATTCGCAGCGCGCCACGTCCGCCGATCCGATACAGCTTTTCGGCGCAGTAGCCGCCGAACATGCCGGCGCCGATGACGACAACGTCGAACGGGTACGCGCCAGGGCCTTGCGCCGCTTCGATCTCCTGCCAGTTGTTACATACGTAGCGGCCGACCACGTCGTAAGCGAGGTCGGTTTGCTGGACGTCATCGCGGGCGGAATTGGAACCCGGGAGGAGTTCATTAAGCGGCATGATCGGTACTCCACTCTCGACGGGGCCGGGTCGCGGCCATAAAAAAAAGGGGATCGCGCATCAGCTTCGGCCGGTCACTCCTGACAGGATCAATCGGCGACAGAATTTGCGCTTCAAGGGCGTAAGGAGGCAGGGCAGCAGGGCATTTCGCCCCGGCAAAGGCGTTTGCCGCCGCTGCGGATCGCTCCGCGTCGATCGATTTGAAGTTTGACCTGGAGATCGACTTGGAGATCTCCAATGCAGAGTTCTGTCCATGCGCAATTTCCTCGACACAGCGAGCATTGCGCAGGGCTTGGACGGCGAGCGTCTGATGGGGTGCCTGCTATACCCCACTCGGATAATATTCCCGGATCTATTCGACTACAAGGACGTCAATGTCCAAAGATCAATCTTTGATTGATTTGATTTACTTCGTGCCACTTCAGCGGCGGCAGGTTCGATCCAGCGAGACTGAGCCTTATCTGATCAACCCCGCCAGCCGCGGCAGCGTCAGGCTGATCTCCGGGATGCAGATGATGAGCAACAGCCCGGCAAACAGCGCCAGCATGTACGGTACGTAGGTGCGGAAGTGCTGCCCGACGCTGAGGTTTGCGAACCGCAGCGCCATCAACAGCCCGACGCCCATCGGCGGCAGGAACAGCCCGATGCCGACCGCCGCGGTCTGCACGATGTTGAAGTGAATCGGGTCGATGCCCATGGCCTCCGAGATCGGAAACACCACCGGGATCAGCACGACCGCGGCGGGCAGGCCCTCCAGCAGCATCCCGAACAGGCAAGTCATGACGGCGGTTCCGATCAGAAACAGCCAGGGGTGCGTCTTGAGCGGCCCGAGCAACTCGCCGAGCAACTGCGGCACCCCGCTGACGCCCATCAAATATTGGTAGACCGAGGCGACCGCGAGCAGGAACACCACCGCCGCGGTGAGTAGCGCGCTGTCGTAGGCGATCTTTCCCATCTCGCGCCACGAGACATTGCGGTAGTAAAGTTTTGCCGCGAGGAAGGCGTAACCGGCGACCACGGCGCCGGCCTCGGTCGCGGTGATGATGCCGAGGATGAAGCCGGCGAGGATCACGAACGGCACCACCATCGGCACGGCGGCGTGCAGCGCCGCGTGGCCGAGGCGCGCGAGACTGGGCCGGGTATCGATCGGCCAGTCGTTCTGACGCGCGCGGATGTAGACCACCGCCATCAGGCACAGCATGATGACCATGGCCGGAACGAAGCCGGCGACGAACAGCGCCACCGCCGAAGTATTGGTGACCTGGGCGATCACGATCATGAAGATCGCGGGCGGCACCAGCATGCCCATCGCGGTGCCGGCGGCGATCAGCGAGGCCGAATCCCGCTTGTCATAGCCGGCCCTGGTCAAGGGCGGCATCAGCGCTGAGCCGAGCGCGGATACCTCGGCCATTTTCGATCCGCAGATGTCGGAGAAGAAATACGCCACCACGATTACGGACATGCCGAGCCCGCCCTTGACCCAGCCGATCATGGCGCGCGCCAGTTCCACCAGCGCGTGGCTCATGCCGCAGCGTTCCATCAGATTGCCGGCGAACACGAAGGCAGGGATAGCCAGCAGCACCCAGCTCTGCGAGCCCGACACCAGCGCCGAGGAAAGCTGCTGCATCGGATAGCCGCCGAGCCAAAGTCCGGCGATGCCGGCGATGCCCAGCGCGAACACGATCGGCATCGAAAGCAGCACCAGCACGGCGAAGATAATGGCGACGGTCGTAAGCAGCATGGACGGTCCGGCCTCAGTGCTGGGGCTCGCCTTGCGGCAGCGGGGAGATCATCATGGCAAGGCCGTAGACGACAATCAGGATGCCGCCGACCACCGAGGATGCGTAGAGCCAGGCAAGGTTGATCTGCAGCCCCGGCGTCGTCAGCGTGCTGTTGAGCATGCAAAGCTTGAAGCCATACCATGCGGCAAGTCCGCCCACGCCCGCGATCAGCGCGTGATTGAAACGGTGAATCCAGAGCTGCACCGTCTCCGGCAGCCGGTGCACGAACACGGTGAGCGTGAAATGGGTGCGTGACCGGATGCCGATCGCGGCCCCGATCAGCGTCAGCCAGGCCAGCGAGAGCTCGCCGACTTCCTCGACCCAGGTGAACGGCACCGGGTCGACATCGAGCCAGTCGGTGATGGCGCCGACGAAATAGCGCAGGATCACGCCGACCAGCAAATTGACGATGGCAAGGATGATCAGCGCCGTGACCGTGAGTTTCGGGACGGCTGAGAGGAACCGCAACATGCGCAGGGAAATTCCGGAGATGGATGGGATGGGGAGAGGCCGGAGAACTGGCTCAACGCCAGGCTCCGGCGCCCGCTGCTAACTCAGGCCTTGAAACCTTCGATCTCGTCCCACAAGGCGCCGTACTGGGCCTTGTAGGCCGGCCATATCTTCGCCTGCGCGACTTTGCGGAATTCCTCGACCTTGGCTTCCACTACGGTCATGCCGAACGGCTCCAGCTCGGACTTGGCCTTGGCGAAATTGTCGACTGACTCGGTCGCCTCACGGATTTTCTCCTGCGCGGCGCGCGACAGCTCCATGATCAGCTTCTGCTGATCCGGCGCCAAGGAATTCCAGATATCGAGGTTCATCACCGCGTTGGTCGGGCCGTAATTGTGATAGGTCATCGAGGCATATTTCGACACGTCGTAAATCTTCAGCGCCTTCATGTTGACAATAGGCAAATCGCCGCCGTCGATCACGCCCTGTTTGGCGGCGGTGATGACCTCGCCGAAGGCCATCGGCACCGCGTTGCCGCCGAGCCCGGTGATGGTGTCGCCGAATACCTTGGCCTGCTGCACCCGGATTTTCAGGCCGCGCAGGTCCTTCGGCTCCACGATCGGCTTCTTCGCGGTCCAGAAATGGCGGAAGCCGTAGTCGAAATAGCAGAGCACCTTGAGCTTGTAGTTGTCCTCGATGCCCTTGCTCAGCTTGTCGCCGATCTTGCCGTTGAGCATGGCGTAGGCGGAGGCATAATCCTTCACCAGATAGGGCACCAGGAGCGCACCCATTTCCGGAAACACGGTGGCGGCGGCGCCGGCCGGGCTGCCCATCGCGACGCTGCCGGACTTGACCGCGTTCATGACCTCCAGCTCCTGCGGAATCAGGGTCTTGCCGAAGAACTGCATCTCCAGCGCGCCTTTCGACCGCGCGGTGACTTCCTTGGCCATCCAGTTGAACGCGACCGCAGCCGATTCCGGGACGGCATTGATGTGCGCGAAGACGAGTTTCTTGGGCTGGGTCTGCGCGAATGCCGGGGCGCGGCCGGTGGCGAGTATGCCGGCCATGCCGGCGCCCGCACGTAAAAGCGTGCGGCGATTGAACGAGACGCGGCTCCTGGGAGCTGACATGAGATTCCTCCAAATTTTGCTTTTTTTGTTGCGGTCCGGCGGCCTGGGTGCGGGCCAGTCCGGCGGCAAGCTTACAGGATAGTGGACGCGCTGCCAGCGGGATGTTGAACGCGCTGGCAGATACCGGAGCGGCTATGCCGCGCCGGGCAGCACCTCGGTGCCGCCAAAGGCGGTCACGTGCCCGTGCCGGAACATCACGACCTGCGTTGCCAGTTGTCGCATCTCGCCGGCGTCGTGGCTGACATAGACCATGGGAACGCCGGCCTCGTCGCGCAGCCGCACCAGGTAGGGCAGGATCTCCACCTTGCGCTCCTCGTCCAGCGACCCCAGCGGCTCGTCCAGCAGCAACAGCCGCGGCTGCGCCAGCAGCGCGCGGCCCAGGGCCACGCGCTGGCGCTCGCCGCCGGAAAGTTTTCCGGGACGTCGATCCAGCAGGCCACCGATGTCGAGCAGATCGGTGACGCGCTTGCGTTGCGCGGGATCGTCGGCAAGACCATTCATGCGCCGTCCGTAGTCGAGATTCTGCCTGACATCGAGATGCGGAAACAGCCGGGCATCCTGGAACACATAGCCGATGCGGCGGCGATGCGCCGGGACATGCAGGCGCGCCGTGGTGTCGTCGAGCACCTCGCCGTCGACAGCGATGCTGCCGCGATCGGGCCGCAGCAGGCCCGCGATCATGTTGATCAGTGAGGTCTTGCCGGCGCCCGAGGCGCCGAACAGTCCGGTGACCCGGCCCTCGCTGGCGAAGCTGGCTTCGATCTCGAATTCTCCAAGCCGTTTCGAGACGTCGACGCGCAGCATGGTCAATTCCCGTGCAGGCGTTTTGTCGCGCGCCGCGCGAACCATTCGGAAGCGATCAGCGCCGCAAGCGCGATGACAATGGAAACCGCCACCAGCCGCAGCGCCGCGCTATCGCCGTCCGGGGTCTGGATCAGCGAATAGACCGCCGAGGAAATGGTCTGGGTTTCGCCGGGGATATTCGACACGAAAGTAATGGTCGCGCCGAACTCGCCGATCGCCTTGGCAAAGCCGAGTACCATCCCGGCCAGCACGCCCGGCAGTGCCAGCGGCAGCGTGATAGTCAGGAACACCCGGAAGGACGCCGCGCCCAGCGTTGCCGCGGCCTGCTCCAGCCGCCGGTCCACCGCCTCGATCGAAAGCCGGATCGGCCGCACCAGCAGCGGAAACGACATGATGCCGCAGGCCAGCGCCGCGCCGGTCCAGCGGAACGCGAACACGATGCCGAGATGGTCGGCGAGCCATGCGCCGACGATGCCGCGCCTGCCGAGCGTCAGCAGCAGGAGATAACCGGTAACGACCGGCGGCAGCACCAGCGGCAAATGGATCAGCGCATCCAGCGTCGATTTGCCCCAGAAATCGCGCCGCGCCAATAGCCAGGCCATGGCGATGCCGAGCGGCGTCGCCACCAGCGTGGCCACCGTGGCGACCCGCAGCGAAAGCTGGATCGCCATCCATTCCGTGGGCGAGATTTCGAACATGCGGTTCAGGTTGTCGGACTGACGAGGAACGAGAAGCCGTATTTCTCGAAGATCGCCTTGGCGGCCGACGAGCGCAGGAAGGCAAGATAATCGGCGGCTTCCGCTTTCGCGGTGGTGGTCGCCGCCACCGGATAGACGATCGAGGGGTGGGAATCCGCCGGAAAAGTGCCGACGATCCTGACACCGGGCTCGACCCTGGCGTCGGTCGAATAGACGATTCCGAGAACGGCTTCGCCGCGCGCCACCAGCGCAAGCGCGGCCCGCACGTTCTCGGTCATGGCGAATTTCGGCGCAGCCGCGGTCCAGGCGCCAAGTTTTTCCAGCGACGCCTTGGCATATTTGCCGACCGGCACGTATTTCACGTCGGCGGTTGCGATCTTGCCGTCGCCGGCGAGTCTTGCGAGATCGAAGCCCGGCGCGATCGCGACATTGCCGATCCTGGAATCCTTCGGCGCGACCAGCACGATGCTGTTGCCGAGCAGATTGACCCGCGTCGATTCGTTGATGGTTTTCTTGCCGATCGCATAATCCATCCAGTCGGTGTCGGCCGACAGGAAAATATCCGCCGGCGCGCCCTGCTCGATCTGTTTTGCCAGTGCCGGGCTGGCGGCATAGCTGGCGACGACCCTGACACCCGTCCTGGCGGTATAGGCGGCATCGACGTCGTCGAGCGCGTTCTTCATCGAAGCGGCGGCAAAAACCGTGAGGCTCTTGTCCTGGGCGAGCGCCGGCGACAAGGCCGCTCCGCACAGGATAACGAAGGCGGCGAAAACTCCGGCGAGGCGATGCATGGTGGCGCTCCAGACGTGTGCGCGGGCGCTGCTCGCGCGCGCAACTCAGGCGTTGGCTGTGATGGAGTGCGACAGGCGGAAGCGCCGTTCCGCGGGTCCGAAAGGATTTACGATCCGTCCGGACATCGCAGCATCAAGCCTACAGCATCCCTGCGCCGAGGCAAGGCCTCCGCGCCGGCGCTCTGCTCGCGGGAAACAACCCATCCCCGCTCATTCGGAGCGTGCACTGATGCGCATGGCGGCTCTCCTCGAGCCGAAGGAATTACCTCACGCCGCGTTTTGCTCAATCCATCACTTCGCCGTGCAGTTCCGCTTTGAAGCCGTCCGTGTTTTCAAAGTTCACCGTCACCTTGTCGCCGTCGAAGGTCAATGCCCAGGTCTGGATTTCGCCGCGTCCCAGGATCCGGCGTTCCATCGCAAACGTATGTTGGTTGATCCAGCGTCCCCTGGCGGCGTTGATGCCGTAAGGTGCCGGAGGACTTTTACGAAAGAGTCCATCGAGCCCGACCAGCCCGGTAAATCGGTCAGTCGGTCGGTCCGGTTTTCCCGTATTGGTGGTGATCACCCATGACGAATCGGTGTCGAAAAAATTCAGCGTAAAATTTTTCACACGCAATACGTTGTCATCGAACTGATAGGTCTTGCCGGAAACGGCCTTCGCCAGTTCAGGCGTGCCACCCACGGCAGACGGCTTTTCCGTCGCGGCCTGGCGGATCGTCGTGGCGAGCAGAGCTTGTGCAATGGGGTCGGCAGGCAATGACGTGTCGGATTTGACCGCGCTGGAGATGTCGTCGATCAGCGCGGAGGCCGAATAGAATTCAGTATCTTTCAAAACGCCGGTCATGACGGCGACGACGTCAAGTTTCGGAAGCACGAGGATCAGCTGCGAATGGCGGCCGCGCGCCATGTAGGCGCCCTTTTCGGGATACGACCACCACAGGTTTGCATAGTGGAACCCGAAAGTCGCCGCGACGCCTCCGGCTTTCGCCCTGTCGACCCATGATGATGGGATGATCTGCTTGCCGTCCCATGTTCCGTTGTGAAGGTAGAGATAGCCAATTCTCGCCATGTCGTGAGGCGAAAGGAAAAGCCCGGCCTCGCCGTCGGTGATACCTTGTGCATCGACAGACCCCCATTTGGCGCTCTTGATGCCAAGGGGCTCGAACAGCTCCTTCTTGGCGAAATCGAGGGCATTTTGCCCGGATTTCCTGTTGATCAGGGCGGAGAGCAAATAGGGGTTGCCGCCATTGTAATTGAAATTGGCGCCTGGCGCGGCAGCCATCGGTTGGTTCAGCACGAAGGCGGCGCGATCCGGGCTTTTATACATCCTCATGATCGTCTCGTCCGGCGTGTAGGCTTTCTCTATCCACTCGATGCCGGATGTCATGTCGAGCAGGCTCTGAACCGTCATCGCCGTTTTTCTGTCATCGACATTCTGAATTTGCTTGTCGGAAAACAGATCGATCACCGGATGGTCGACGCTATCGAGGTTGCCCTTTTGCAGCTGGATGGCGGTCAGCGTGCCGACGACGCTTTTGGTCACCGACCTCAAATCGTGGCTGATGCCGGCGACATAGGGAGCATAGTAAGCCTCAGCCACGATCTTTCCATGCCGTACGATCATCAGGCTGTCTTGTTTATAGGTGCCGACGGTCTCGATCAGCCGGGCAAGGCTGGCTGAATCCATACCTTGCTCCTCGGGAGTGGAAACCTGCCACGCTTTCGTCGGCCAGGGGGTTTCGTCCGCCGACGCATTGCTACCGGCAAAACACTGAAACCCCGCGAGCAGCGCTGCCATCGTCGCTATTCTGAGACGCATGTCGGCATTCTCCGATTGACGTTTATAGACGTTGAATTTGAAGGGGAAGACTGGCGCAGGTCAAGCCGGCCGCAGACCGCTATTGCTTCGCATCCGGCGCCGCCAGCACCTGGCGACAGGCGGCCGGCAGTTGCGCCATGGTCATCGGCGGTCGCGGCTTCGGCGGCACTTTCGGCGGCTTGGGGTGGATAATCGAATCCTTGAACCAGAAAGCCAGATCGGCGGGCTTGCAGCCTTCGCTTGCCGCAGGCTCGGGCTGGCTTTCGCATTCGCCGCTGCCGGGGGGACACTTGATGCGGATATGGAAGTGATAGTCGTGGCCGAACATCGGCCTGACCTTGGAGAGCCAGCTGCGGTCGCCCTTGGCTTCGCGGCACAGCGCCTTCTTGATCGCGGCGTTGACGAAGATGCGCTGCACGCTCGGCTCCTGCGCGGCGTCGCGGATGACCGCGACATGGCCCGGCGTGAAGACTTTCGGATCGACGTCGAGCCGGTCGGGGCGCACCATCATGACCGCGGACATTTCCTCGCGTTCTTCGCGCGACAATCGCCGGTTTGGCATCGGCGTCAGCCAGACGTCGGCATCGAGCCCGACCTGATGGCTGGCGTGCCCGGTGATCATCGGACCGCCGCGCGGCTGCGACATGTCGCCGACCAGGATTCCCGGCCAGCCCGCGTCCTTATGGGCCTTGGCCGATAACCGTTCCAGCAGCGCGACCATTTGGGGATGCGCCCAGTTGCGATTGCGCGACAACCGCATCACCTGCCAGGTGTCGCCGTTGACAGGCAGTGCTTCGGCGCCCGCGAGACAACCATGGGCATAGAAACCGATCACCCGCGTCGGCATCGCCGCCGGCAGCAATTTGCGGCCGAACAGTTCCTTTGCTCCCAGTTTGGGATCGTTTGGATTGGCCAGCGGCGGCAGCGGCTTTGAATCGCCCTTGTCCTGCGCCGGCGCGGCAGTGGCAATGACAACAGCCGCGGACAACAGCAGGACTGTGATAATCAGGCGGGACTTCATCGGGTCACTCGATATGGCGCAAGGCGTAGCACGCTAACGTGATCAATCGCGCCCCAAACCGCGTGAGACCGGAGCGGTGCCCAGGATCGCCTTGCCGACGTCCTCGTAATGGTTATCGCGGGCCTGGATCTGCTGCGCAATGGCGTGCATGTCGCGGAAGCGGCGCTCGAACTTGTTGGCGCTGAACACGGCGGTGGCGCCGGCCATGTGATAGGCGGCATCGACCACGGACGCCGATTGATGGATGGTCCATGTCGAGGCGAGACGAAGCGCCGCGCGGTGGTGCTCGGTAAGCTCTCCCGTTTGCGTGAGATCGCCCCACGCCTCGGTGGCCGTCGCATAGAGATAGGCGCGGGCTGCGCGCAAATTGCCTTCGGTGCGGCCGATCGCCGCTTGAACCGCGTTATTCTCGCGCATGGCCGTAAGACCGACCGATTCCTTGCCGCGCGCCAGATCGATGGCCGCATCCAGCGTCGCACGGGCGACGCCAAGCGCGATCGCGGCGAAGCCCAGTCCAAACATGGTGTAGGTGGTAATTATGTAAAGCGGTCCCTTTTCGCGTAGCGCCGAGGGATCATCGCGCAGCGCTACGAATTTTTCCGGAATGAACAAATTGTCGACCGAATAGGAGTCGGTGCCGGTGCCGTTGAGGCCGATCACGTCCCAGACGTCGTACATCGTGGCACTGGTCGCTGGAAACAGGATGGTGCGCACTTCCGGGGCGCCGTTGGCCTTGCGCCGCGGCGTGCCGTCGGACTCGACGATCCTGACGTGCGCGCCAAGCCAGCTTGCCTGGCGGCATCCAGAGGCGAAATCCCAGCGCGCGGTCGCGCGATAGCCACCGGGGACCACCTGCACCTCGTGGGCGATCGCGCCCCAAGCGAGGATGCCGGGCGGCGTATTGAAAATCTCGCGCGCCGCGTCGGGATCGAGATAGGCCGCGGTCATGGCGCACACCGAGCACTGGCCGAGGCACCACGCCGTGGAGGCGTCGGCTTTTGCGACCTCCTCCAGCATCTGCATGAAGATTTCGGGCGGCGCCTCGGCGCCCCCAAGACTTTGCGGCAGCAGCACGCGATAAAGCCCGTTCTCGATCAGCGCGGCAACCACGGGCTCGGTGAGACGCCGGGTCCGCTCGATCTCGTCGGCTTCGCGCACGATCAGCGGCGCCAGTGCCCGGGCGCGCTCGATCAGGCCGAAACCGGGGAGCTTGTTCATGCGTGTCCTCGCCTCTTGTCGCGCCTTCTCTCGGGCTTTTGGTTGGCGGCGGCGCAATGGTGGTCCATCTATCGACCTCGATCAACATGGGCAAAACG
>DATANB010000121.1:0-1779 GCA_036266415.1 Bradyrhizobium sp.
CCCGGGTGTGCGGCGGGGTAATCGTGACGGCCGCGAAAAACCGTTCGAAGCCATCGCTTAGCATGGCGCCGTCGCGGAAGCGCAGCGCGTAATCGCGCAGATAATTGAGCTTGCGGACGCGAAGATCGCCAACATGATCGAGGAAGCGGAGACCGCCGACCGCCCTTACGGTCGCCGACCAGCGGCGCATGCGCTCCGCCCACCGCTGGCGGTTGTAGCCGAGGAACAGTTCATCGCCCCCTTCACCGCAGAGGACGACTTTCACGTGTTGAGCTGCAGTCCGCGAAAGATACCAGAGCGGAACGGCGGAGTTGGCCGCCGACGGCTCATCGAACGCGCGCTGCACCGCCGGCAGCACGTCGGCAGCCGTTTGTGGTTCGAGCGGCAGGATGACATGGTTGCAACCGAGATGCTCCGCGACTGCGCGGGCGGCGCGTGTCTCGTCGATGGTCGATCCAGGAAATCCCGCGGTGAAGGCGGTGATCCCGCGCCCGGCAGCTCTGGTCATGCCAGCCGCCACGGCCCCGGAGTCGATCCCGCCGGAGAGGAAGGTGCCGACAGGCACATCGGCGATCATGTGCTGCCTGACAGTATTCAACACACGTTCGCGCGTTTCTTCCACCCAATGGGCTTCACTGCGGCCCGTAATGACCTGAAGTCGCGGCTCCCAGAAGCGTTCAACTTGCGTCTCCCCGCGGGGACCAACGTGCAGCGCGTGGCCTGGCGGAAGGGCTCGCACCTGGCTGAAGATGCTGCGCGGGCCAAGCACGTGACCGAAGCAGAAGAAGTCGTTCACCCCCCGCTCGTCGATGTCGAACCTGTAGCCGGGGATTTCGCGAAGGGCGGTTATTTCCGACGCGAAGGCGAGGCCGCCATCCTGCTCGGTCACGAACAGCGGTTTGATACCCAACGCATCGCGGGCGAGGCAAAGGCTCCGCTTCTTGGAATCCCAGATCGCGGCGGCGAACATGCCTTCGGCGCGAAGCCAGACGCCATTGCCCCAGCGCAGATAGCCGGCAAGCAAGGCTTCGACGTCACTGCGGGTGCGGAACGGATAATCGCGGAGTTCTCGCCTCAGCTCGCGGTAATTGACGATTTCGCCATTGCAAACAATCGCATAACGGCCATCGGCGCTGGTGATCGGCTGTCGACCGCCGGCAATGTCGATGATGCTGAGGCGGCGCATGCCGAAGCCGAAATCGCCGTCAATGAGGCTGTCGAAGTCGTCGGGGCCGCGGTGGATCAGGCGGTTGCACTGATGCTCGATCACGGCGGGGTCGACCGGCCGTCCGCCGCGCCTGTACCAGCCTGCAATTCCGCACATAGTCTAGCGAGTCCTGCATCCGCCCGTCGTCAGCTGTGCCCATAACAGCCGAGCAAGACGAATGAATCATACATTACCGAAGATTCATGCCGCGCGCCCAATCGCGCGGTAGCGCCAGGACTCTAGAGGCAGGCCTCGAGATACGGCTGGTCGAAGCCGAACTGCTTGGCCTTTTCAAGCGTGTATGGGCGCAGGCCCATCGAACGATATTCGCCGAGGATCTTCCCGTCGGCTGTTTCATCGAGATATTCGAACTTGAACAGCTCCTGGGTGACGATCACGTCGCCCTCCATCCCGATCACTTCGGTGATGTTGGTCGTACGCCTCGAACCGTCGCGGAGACGTTTCACCTGGACGATCAGGTCGACCGAGTCCGCGATCTGGCGGCTGATCGCTTCCTTCGGGACCTTGATGTCCGACATCATCACCATGTTCTCCATACGCGCGAGGCATTC
>DATANB010000122.1:0-30274 GCA_036266415.1 Bradyrhizobium sp.
CTCACCGGTGCAGACCAGCAACAAATGCACCTGATCCTTGCCGGTGCCGGCCAACAGCGCCGGCGCGCCGGGCGATGCTGCAGCAGCGGTCGCAATGTTGGAGATCACCGCATCCATTTTTTCGGCGTAGGGCCGCGCCGCTTCGGCGGCGCTCTGCGCGCGGCGCAATTTTGAGGCCGCGACCATCTGCATGGCCTTGGTGATCTTCTGCGTCGCCTTGGTGGAGGCGATGCGGACCCGCATGTCTTTCAGTGAAGCCATTCTTCGTTCACCCCGGCGATCAGGTCCTTGAGAACCCGACCGCAAACCTCTCTTTCATCGGGCCCGGCCAATTTGCCGGGCCGCAACGGCAAATCAAGCAAGCGTCTTATCAAGCAAGCGTCTTGGCGTAAGCCTCGACCACATTCTTCAGCTTGCCGGCGATATCGTCGCTGAGATCGCGACTGTCCCGGATGCTGTTGAGAATCTCGACGTTCTTGCCGCGCACCAGCGTCAGCAGGCCATCCTCGAAGGCACGCACCTTGGCGACCGGAAGCGGATCGAGATAGCCGTTGACGCCGGCATAAATCACCACGACCTGCTCTTCCATCTTCAGCGGCGAGAACTGCGGCTGCTTCAGCAGTTCGGTCAGGCGCGAGCCGCGGTTGAGCAGGCGTTGCGTCGAGGCGTCGAGATCGGAACCGAACTGCGCGAACGCCGCCATTTCGCGGTACTGCGCGAGCTCGCCCTTGATCTTGCCGGCGACTTTTTTCATCGCCTTGGTCTGCGCCGACGATCCGACGCGCGACACTGAAAGGCCGACGTTCACGGCGGGTCGAATACCCTGGAAGAACAGATCGGTCTCGAGGAAGATCTGGCCGTCGGTAATCGAAATCACGTTGGTCGGGATATAGGCCGACACGTCGTTGGCCTGGGTTTCGATCACCGGCAGCGCTGTCAGCGAACCGGAGCCATGCTCGTCGTTCAACTTGGCGGCGCGCTCGAGCAGACGTGAATGCAGATAGAACACGTCGCCGGGATAGGCCTCGCGGCCGGGCGGACGGCGCAGCAGGAGCGACATCTGGCGATAGGCGACGGCCTGCTTCGACAGATCGTCATAGATGATGACGGCGTGCATGCCGTTGTCGCGGAAATATTCGCCCATGGTGCAGCCGGTGAACGGCGCGATGTACTGCATCGGCGCCGGATCGGAGGCAGTGGCCGCGACGATGATCGAATATTCCAGCGCACCCTGCTCTTCCAGCACCTTCACGAACTGGGCAACCGTCGAACGCTTCTGGCCGATCGCGACATAGACGCAATACAGCTTGATCTTCTCGTCGCCGGTGGCGTTGAGCGGCTTCTGGTTCAGGATGGCGTCGAGCGCGATCGCGGTCTTGCCGGTCTGGCGGTCGCCGATGATCAATTCGCGCTGGCCGCGGCCGATCGGGATCAGCGCATCGATCGCCTTCAGGCCGGTCGCCATCGGCTCGTTGACCGATTTGCGCGGAATGATGCCGGGCGCCTTGACGTCGACGCGCATCCGCTTGTCGCCCTGGATCGGGCCCTTGCCGTCGATCGGATTGCCGAGCGCGTCGACGACGCGGCCGAGCAGGCCCTTGCCGACGGGGGTGTCGACGATGGCGCGGGTGCGCTTGACGGTCTGGCCTTCCTTGATCTCGCGGTCGGCGCCGAAGATCACGATGCCGACGTTGTCGGTCTCCAGATTCAGCGCCATGCCGCGGGTGCCGTTTTCGAACTCGACCATCTCGCCGGCCTGGACGTTGTCCAGCCCGTAGACGCGGGCGATACCGTCGCCGACGGACAACACCTGTCCGACTTCGGAAACTTCAGCCTCCTGGCCGAAATTCTTGATTTGATCCTTGAGGATCGCGGAAATTTCCGCGGCGCGGATGTCCATCAGCCTGCCTCTTTCATCGCGTGCTTGATCGAATTGAGTTTGGTGCGAAGCGAACTATCCACCATTCGGCTGCCGAGCTTGACCACAAGGCCGCCGATGATCGAGGGATCGACTTTCACGTTGAGCGCGACGTCCTTGCCCGTCACCGACTTCAGCGCGGTCTTCAAGGCGTCGAGATGCCTGTCGCTGAGCGTTTCGGCCACGGTGACGTCCGCGGTCGCCTCGCCCCTGAATTTGGCCACCAGCGCGCGGAACGCGCGGATTACGTCGCTGACCGCAAACAACCTGCGGTTGGCGGTGAGCACCTTCAGGAAATTCGCGGAAATGCCGGAAATACCGGCCTTGTCGAGTACCGCGGTCAGCGCCTTGGACTGCGCCTCCGCCGCGAAAACCGGGCTGCGGACCAGGCGTTTGAGGTCGGCGCTGTCAGCCAGCATGGCACCGAATCGATCGAGGTCGGCCCTGACCGCGTCGATGGACTTTTCATCGCGCGCCAGCTCGAACAAGGCCGTTGCATAACGGCCGGACACTCCCGAAACGGACGGATCTTCAGCAGCCACGAGCGCGCTCTTTTTGCTGTTCAAATTCGCAAGGGGAAAATCGTCGCCACGATGCGGCGCCCGGCGATCCAAGCCCTTGGAATTCAAGCGGGACTTCGATTTTCGACCGGTACGAGAGGCACCGGGACCGTTGAAATCGCGGCTTTGCTAACATAGCGAGAGCGCAGGTGCAACATGACGGCCGTGGCTGGAGCTGCCTTGTCGCAACTCGTCGTCTCGTGACGGACGCGCGTCGATTTTTCTGCGCTTGCGGTCACGCAAATTGACCGTGTTTATCCAGTCGGTCCTGATGCCTCGCCGAATCGGCCGCCGGATTTTGTTCCGCCACCCGGCGCATGGCTGCATGAGCCATTCGCGGGGAACGCGGGTGTCGCCGGGCCATTCCAACAACCGCATTACTTGGCTAAATGTCGTCTTCTCAGGCGAAGACTTTGCTCGTCAGTATTTCCAAGTAATATATGGTAAATAATTTATTAATTTACCCTGTTACGGAACTTTTGAGGATTAGGTTAATTCGGTCACAAGATATTTCAACGAGAGACAAACAGGTATTACTGCCCCTTTTATGCCTCATTAGCCCACCAAACGGCGGCCTCACCAAATGGGACGGGGGTTCCACTTGTCACATATGTGGCAATACTTTCTTGAGGTACCGATATATGCTAAAATTCAAAAAACCGACACTGGGAACTGTAACCCAGTCGCGCACGGCGCTCGCTGTTTTCGCCGCAACTCTCCTGGTCGGCGGAAGCGTCTCCGAAGCCTCGGCCAAATCCCACCGGCATCATGATGGCCATCGCCATTCCCATCACGCGAGCAACTCGTCCACCGGCTTCTGGCGCAACGCCAACGCCGCGATCGCCCCGTCGTCGGGTTTCGGACGCAGCTTTTCGGGGATGGCCTCTTACTACGGCAATGAATCCGGCAGCAGGACCGCCTCGGGCCAGCGTTTCAATCAGAACGCCCTGACCGCGGCCCATCGTTCCCTCCCGTTCGGCACCAAGCTCAGGGTGACCCATGGCGGCCGCAGCGTCGTCGTCACCGTCAACGACCGCGGCCCGTTCGTCCGCGGCCGGGTCCTCGACCTTTCGACCGCCGCTGCGCGTGCGGTCGGGTTGACCGGCGCCGGCGTCGGCCGGGTGACCGCCGAGGTTATTTCCTAAGGACGTTTGAACGCCTCGCCGATCCTTCAAACCCGGTAAGCGTTGCGTCGCGTATCGGCCGCAGCGCACGCTGCAGGCCGAAAACTGGCCTGCCGTCGCAAATGACGGCAGGTTTTTTTATCGAGACGGCGTCCCGGTTCATCGTTCCCGGGCGATGAGCAGTATCGAACCCGAACGACGGCCTCCACTATAAAAAACTCTGCGGATCGACGTCCACCTCGAGCTTGAGATTGCCCTTGGTCTTGGGCGCGGCCGCGAGCCATTCGCGCAAATATTCCGACAGATCGACATTGCGCAGGGATTTCACCAATAGCCGGAAGCGATAGCGGCCCTTGATCACCGCCAGCGGCGCTTCGGCGGGTCCCAATACCTGAATCCGTGGGTCGATCGGCGCGATCGCAGCCAGCTTGCGCGCAAAGCTTTCCGCGGCAGGCCGGTCGCCCGCGGAAACGATCAGGCTCGCCAGCCGCCCGAACGGCGGATAGCCGGTGCGCTCGCGCGCGCCGATCTCGCAGGCATAAAACGCCTCGCGGTCGCACGCCACCAGCGCCCTCATCACGGGGTGTTCGGGCTGGTGGGTCTGTAAATACCCGACGCCGCGGCCCTGATCGCGTCCGGCGCGCCCGATCACCTGGTTGAGCAATTGAAAGGTGCGCTCGGCGGCGCGCGGATCGCCATTGCCGAGGCCCAGATCGGCGTCGACCACGCCGACCAGGTTGAGCCGGGGAAAATTGTGGCCCTTGGCCACCAGCTGGGTACCGATGATGATATCGACGCGGCCTTCCGCGATCTCGTTCAATTCGCTGCGCATGCTCTCGATCGACGTGATCAGGTCGCTGGACAGCACGAGGGTGCGCGCATCCGGAAACAATTGTGCGGCTTCCTCCTGCAGCCGTTCGACGCCGGGACCGACGGCGACCAGCGATTCCTCGGCCTGACAATGCGGGCAGACACGCGGGCGCGGCATCGAGAAGCCGCAGTGATGGCAGACCAGCCGCTGGCGAAACCGGTGATCGACCAGCCAGGCGTCGCAGATGGTGCAGGCGAAGCGATGCCCGCAGGCGCGGCACAGCGTCAGCGGGGCATAGCCCCGGCGGTTCAGGAATAACAGCGCCTGCTCGCGCCGTTCGACCGCGATCCTGATCTCTTCGGCCAGACGCGGCGAAATGAAGCGGCCGCGGGGCGGGGCCTCGCGCCGCAGATCGATCGCCTCGATATGCGGCATGTGCTGGCCGCCGAAGCGCGCCGGCAGCACCACACGCTGGTAGCGGCCCTTGCGGGCGTTGACTTCGGTTTCGACCGACGGTGTCGCCGAGGCGAGCACGACCGGAATCTTGGCAATGTGCGCGCGCACCACCGCCATGTCGCGGGCGTGATAATGCGCGCCCTCGTCCTGCTTGTAGGCCTGGTCGTGCTCCTCATCGACGATGATCAGCCCGAGATTGGCATAGGGCAGAAACAGCGCCGAGCGCGCGCCCACCACCACGGGCGCTTCACCCGCCGATATCGCGGCCCAGTTGCGCTGCCGGGTGCGCGGAGTCAGTTCGGAATGCCATTCCATCGGCCGCACCCCGAAACGCTGGGCGAAGCGGTCGAGAAACTGTCCGGTCAACGCGATCTCCGGCATCAGAATCAGCGACTGCCTGCCGCGGCGGATCACTTCGGCGATCGCCTCGAAATAGACTTCGGTCTTGCCCGAACCGGTGACGCCATCGAGCAGGGCGACGTGAAAGCTGCCATTCGCAGCCAGCACGCGCATCGCGTCCACGGCGGTGCGCTGCGCCCGTGAAAAGTCGGGCGTTGCGAATGACGGATCGGGCGCCGGCGGCGGCAGCGCGCGCGGCATGGCTTCCGTCGTCACGGTGCCTTCATCGACCAGGCCATCGACCACTCCGGCGCTGACGCCGGCTTCCTTCGCGGCTTCGGACTTGCCGTGCAGGAGACCGTCCGACAGCACCTCGAGCAGCCGCCGCCGCGCCGGAGTGAGGCGCCGGGGTACTTCGCCGGTCAGGCGCACGCCCATTCGCACCCGCTCCGGGCCGAGATGTTCGCCCATCCGAAGCGTCATCCGCAGCACCATGCCGCGCGCCGACAGCGTATAGCCGGCGACCCAGTCGACGAGCGCGCGCAGTTCCTCCTTCAGCGGCGGCACGTCGAGCTTTTCGCCGATGTCTTTCAGGCGGTTGTGCAGCCGCGGATCGGGATTGGCGTTCTCCGCCCACACCACCGCGACCACCTCGCGCGGGCCGAGCGGCACGCAGACCACATCGCCGGGCTTGAGCTCCATGCCGCGCGGCACGCGATAGGAATAATTCTGGTTGAGCGCGACCGGCACCAGCACGTCGACGACGCGCGTCGATGCGGCGGATGACGTGCTGGCGCGCGTGGAATGGTCCATCGGAGAATCAGGCTCGCAGGCGGAAGGCCGGCGCTAACTTAAGGCTGCGGGCAGGTCGGGGCCAGTGTCCGCACCGCCGCCGGGCAAGTTAGCGAACGGTAAACGAAAGAGGTGCGATATAATCGCCGGGAATCACCCGCGCCCGGAACGGCCTCAGAGACCAGCCGATGGCCAAACCAGCTTCCGCAGTCCAGCCCGTCGAACTCGACTGCACCGATGAAGGCAGCGCGCTGCAGATGACGCGCTGGCTGGGGCATTTGCGCAGCGAACGGAGGCTGTCGCCGAAGACCCTGGAAGCCTATGCCCGCGACCTCCGCCAATTCCTTGAATTTCTGGCCGGACACTGGGGCACGCGGGTGACGCTTGCGCGCTTTGCCGCGCTCGAGGCCAGCGACGTCAGGGCTTTCATGGCGATGCGGCGCGCCGATGAGATTGGCGGACGCTCGCTGATGCGGACGTTGGCGGGCTTGCGCTCGTTCGGTCGATATCTCGAACGCGAAGGCAAGGGCAAGGTCGGGGCGCTCTCCGCCATTCGCGCGCCGAAGGTCGGCAAGAGCCTGCCGAAACCGGTTTCGATAACGGCGGCCAAGCGTTTTGCCGATGCCGACGAGCGCGCCGGCGAGGCCCGCGACCCCTGGATCTGGGCGCGCGATGCCGCCGTGATGGGGCTGTTGTACGGATCGGGCCTGCGCATCTCCGAGGCGCTCGGCCTGCGGCGCCGCGACGTGCCCTTGCCCGGCGCAGGCGACGTGCTCATCGTCAATGGCAAGGGCAACAAGACCCGCATGGTGCCGGTGCTGCAGAACGTGCTGAGCCTGATTCAGGACTATGTGGCGCTCTGCCCGCATCCGCTGCCCGCGGAGGGACCGATCTTCGTCGGCGCGCGCGGTGGCCCGCTCAGTCCCCGGATCATTCAGCTCACCATGGCACGGTTGCGCGGCGCGCTTGGCCTGCCCGACAGCGCGACGCCGCATGCGCTGCGGCATTCCTTCGCGACCCATCTGCTCAGCCGCGGCGGCGACCTGCGCGCGATCCAGGAACTGCTCGGCCATGCGTCGCTCTCGACCACGCAGATCTACACCGGCATCGACAGCGAACGGCTGCTGGAGGTCTACCGCACGGCGCATCCCCGCGCCTGAGATCGTTCGGCTCTCAACCCTGACAAACTTCGGTCACATCCGCTTGGCCCTTGCGCAGATGGTATTGTTCGGTCAATCGTTGGCCGATCGAGCAGCCGGAGAAAAATCATGAGCGCACACGAAAGCATGGAGCAAGCCGAGCACGCCGAACACGCTTCGGGCGAAAACAGGAAGATCGCGCTGCTGATCGCCGTGATCGCGCTGTTTCTCGCCTTGTCGGAGACGCTGGGCAAGGGCGCCCAGACCGAATCCATCAGCAAGAATGTCGAGGCGTCGAACCTGTGGGCGTTCTTTCAGGCCAAGAGCATCCGCCGCACGGTGGTCCAGACCGCTTCGGACCAATCCAAACTGAGCCTGAGTCAGGTCGGCGACGCCGCCGCCAAGGCCGCGCTGCAAAAGCAGATCGACGACTGGCAGAAGACCGCGGCGCGCTACCGCTCCGAGCCCGAGACCGGCGAAGGGACGGAGCAACTGTCCGAACGCGCCAGGCATGCCGAAGAAGAGCGGAACCTTGCGACCGCGAAGTATCACCACTTCGAACTCGCCTCCGCCGCCTTCCAGATCGGCATCGTGCTGGCGTCGGCGACCATCATCACCGGCATCATCGCTCTGGCCTGGGTCGCCGGCTTGCTGACGCTGGCGGGCATCGCATTTACCGCGCTCGGCGCGTTCACGCCGCTTCTGTTGCATCTGCATTAGCGACGTTTGATCGCAAAGCTCGTCGTGGCCCGGACAAGCCCGGCCATGACGAAGAAAAAATCGCTCTCGATGTGTTTCTAACGCGCTTCGTGCACGCTCTTGCGGAAGCGCTGGATCAGCCGCAGCATGCGCGACGACCACCCGCTGCCGTCACCGCGTAGCGCGTCCCTGATGCGCGCCTTGATGGGATCAACCAGCGCGTTCGCCTTGGCCCGAAGCTCGAGGATAAACTCGTAGAGCGTCTCGAACCAGTCCATCTCCAAGAGCTTGTCCCGCGTCACATCGAAGATGAAGGCGGCCACACCGACGCCGAGGAATTTGGCGAAGATGATGGTGAGGATGGCGCTGATCCAGTATTCATGGGTGAGCAGCCAGAAGCCGACCAGCTTCAGTGGGAACAGCGGAAGCACCGGCACGATGAACACGATCAGCGTCATCGCCGGCGACAGCGTATCGATGCGCTCGGCGAGCCATTGTTTGAAAGCGCGCAGCGGAATCAGCGCCACGAACCACGCCACGACTGGCTCGAGGTGATCCCACAACCAGGCCTCGATCAGGAAGATGACCGCGAGCAAGACCCATATCGGTTGCAGAAGTCGGCGAATCATCCCGTATTGTCCCCACCCGTTTCCTGGGCGCAAATCACATATGTATCGCGCGCTTGCCGACTGCAAGCGCTGCTTCCTTGATCGCCTCCGAGCGGGTCGGATGGGCATGGCAGGTACGCGCCAGGTCCTCGGCGGAGCCGCCGAATTCCATCAAGACACACGCTTCATGTATCATTTCGCCGGCTTCGCGGCCGACGATGTGCACGCCAAGCACCCGATCGGTTTTCGCATCTGCGAGAATCTTCACGAATCCCTCAGTGGTCTGGTTGACCTTGGAGCGGCCATTGGCGGTAAAGGGGAATTTGCCGACCGTGTAGGCCACGCCCGCCTGCTTGAGGTCTTCCTCGGTCTTGCCAACCGCCGATACCTCGGGCGTTGTATACACAACCCCCGGTATGACGTCGTAATTCACGTGACCGGCCTGGCCCGCGAGAATTTCCGCCACCGCGACGCCTTCGTCCTCGGCCTTGTGCGCGAGCATCGGCCCGGCGACGACATCGCCGATGGCGTAGACGCCCTTCACATTGGTGGCAAAATGCGAATCGATCTCAACGCGACCGCGATCGTCCAGCGCGACGCCGGCCTCCTTCAGGCCGAGGCCCGCGGTGTAGGGGACGCGGCCGATCGCCACCAGCACCACGTCGGCATCCAGCGTCTCGGACTTGCCGCCGGCGGCCGGCTCGATCTGCGCGACGAGCTTCTTGCCCGAGGTGTCGACGCCGCTGACTTTGGTGCCGAGCCTGAACGCAAAACCCTGCTTTTCCAGGATGCGCTGGAACTGCTTGGCCACTTCGCCGTCCATGCCCGGCAGGATGCGATCCAGAAATTCCACCACGGTGACCTCAGCGCCAAGACGATGCCACACCGAGCCGAGCTCGAGCCCGATCACCCCGGCGCCGATGATCAACAGCCTCGGGGGCACCTTGTCCAGCGACAGCGCACCGGTCGACGACACGATGCGCTTCTCGTCGATCTCGACGCCCTTCAGCCGCGCGATATCGGAGCCGGTGGCGATGACGATGTTTTTGGTCTCGACAGAGTGCGTCTTGCCGTCGCCGGCCGTGACTTCGACTTTGCCGCTGCCGAGGATCCTGCCGTTGCCGCTGATGACATCGATCTTGTTCTTCTTCATCAGGAACTCGACGCCCTTGACGTTGCCGTCAATGCCCTGCTGCTTGAAATTCATCATCGCGGGCAGATCGAGTTTTGGGGCGGGGACGCTGACGCCCATTTTCGCAAAGGAATGCCCGGCCTCCTCGAACATCTCGGATGCATGCAGCAGCGCCTTAGACGGCATACATCCGACATTGAGGCAGGTACCGCCGAGCGTGGCGTTCTTCTCGACCACCGCGACCTTCATGCCGAGCTGCGCTGCGCGCACCGCGCAGACATAGCCGCCCGGGCCGGTGCCGATGACAACAAGATCGTAAGAGGCCATGATTGACGTCCTGCAGCTAAAGACGGTGACGGGGTATCAGCGTCCGCCCGACACATCGAGGATGGCGCTGGTCACGTAGGAAGCCTCGTCCGACATCAGCCAGACGATGGCGTTGGCGATCTCGTTGGCGGTGCCGACGCGCTTCATCGGCACCGCATGGGCAAGCCGGTGTGCGCGGTCGGGCTCGCCGCCGCTCGCATGAATCTCGGTATCGATCAGGCCGGGGCGGATCGCCGCGACGCGAATGCCTTCGCCGGCGACTTCGTAGCCGAGGCCGATCGTGAAGGAGTCGATCGCGCCTTTCGACGCGGCGTAATCGACGTAGGTATTGGGCGAGCCGAGTTTTGCGGCAACCGACGACAGGTTGACGATGACGCCGCCCTTGCCGCCATGGCGCGTCGACATCCGCTTCACCGCTTCGCGCGCGCACAGCATGCTGCCGGTGACGTTGACTGCCATCATGCGCTGGATCCGCTCGGCGGACATTTCGTCGACCCGCGAGGTCGTGCCGACGATGCCCGCATTGTTGATCAGCGCGCCCAGCGTTCCGAACTCGTCGGCGGCCCTGAACAGCACCAGGATATCATGCTCGCTGCCGACATCGCACTTCACCGCGATCGCCTTGCCGTTGCTGGCCTCGATGGCCGTGACGACGCTGCGGGCGGCGGCTTCGTTGCTGGCGTAGCCGACGACGACCCGGAAACCCCGTGCCGCGGCGGCGAGCGCGGTGGCGCGGCCGATACCGCGGCTTCCGCCGGTGATGATCACAACCTTGTCGGTCAAAGTCTTCTCCCCAAAATCCGGACGCACCCTATTGGAAAACCCGCACTGGCATCGCGACCATCACAGATCCAGCACCAGCCGCGCCGGATCCTCAAGGCTTTCCTTGACCCGCACCAGGAACGTCACCGCTTCCTTGCCGTCGATGACGCGGTGATCGTAGGACAGCGCCAGATACATCATCGGGCGGATCTCGACCTTGCCGCCGATCGCGATCGGGCGATCCTGGATCTTGTGCATGCCGAGAATGGCGGACTGCGGGGCGTTCAGGATCGGCGTCGACATCAACGAGCCGTAGATGCCGCCATTGGTGATGGTGAAGGTGCCGCCCTGCATCTCGTCGATCTTGAGCTGGCCGTCGCGCGCGCGCCGGCCGAAATCGGCGATGCTCTTTTCGATCTCGGCGATCGACTTGCGGTCGCTGTCGCGCACCACAGGCACCACCAGACCCTTGTCGGTGCCGACGGCGACCCCGATGTGATAATAATTCTTGTAGATCAGGTCGGCGCCGTCGATCTCGGCGTTGGCCGCCGGAATGTCCTTCAGCGCCTGCACGCAGGCCTTGGTGAAGAAGCCCATAAAGCCGAGCTTCGAGCCATGCTTCTTCTCGAACACATCCTTGTACTGGGCCCGCATCGCCATGATGTGGCTCATGTCGACCTCGTTGAAGGTCGTCAGCATCGCCGCGGTGTTTTGCACGTCCTTCAGGCGGCGCGCGATGGTCTGGCGCAGCCGCGTCATCTTCACGCGCTCCTCGCGCGCGGCGTCGTCGGCGGGCGAGGGCGCGCGGACCTGCACCGCCGCGGCCGGCTGATTGACCGGCGTCGGCACCGAGGCAGCCTTCTCGATCGCGGCCAGCATGTCGCCTTTCGTCACCCGGCCATCCTTGCCCGAGCCCGGCACCGTGGCGGCATCGACGCCGCTTTCGGCGGAGATCTTGCGCACCGACGGCGCCAGCGGCGCGTCAGCGGGCGGAGCCTTCGCAGCCGGCGCGGCGGCGGAGGGTGGCGGCGCGGCCGGGGTCGCTGACTTGGGCGGCGCCGCCGGCCTGGCGACTGCCGCCGCGCCGTCCGTGATCTGTCCGAGCAGCGCGCCGACCGCGACGGTTTCGCCATCCTTGGCGACGATTTCGCCGAGCGTCCCGGCCGACGGCGCCGGAACTTCGATGGTGACCTTGTCGGTCTCGAGCTCGACAAGGGGCTCATCCACCGCGACGGCATCGCCGGCCTTCTTGAACCAGCGGCCGATGGTGGCCTCGGTCACGGATTCGCCGAGCGTTGGAACGCGAATTTCAGTCATTGCCTGTTTCCCCTTTGCGTCGATGGCCGGCCTCGCCCCGGCCATCCGCGCCTCAATCCGTTTTCAAAACCAGGACGTGGATGCCCGCGACCAGCGCGGGCATGACGATTTGAGCAAAATGCTAGCTCAGCGCCTCATCCAGCAGGGCCTTGAGCTGCGCCTGATGCTTCGACATCAGACCGGTCGCGGTCGCCGCCGCCGCCGCGCGGCCGGCGTAGCGCGGACGCTTGTTCGGCGCGTTGACCTGGTTCAGCACCCATTCGAGATAGGGTTCGATGAAATGCCACGCGCCCATGTTGCGCGGCTCTTCCTGACACCAGACCAGTTCGGCGCGCTTGAAGCGCCCGAGTTCCTGCACCAGCGCCTTCAAGGGCACCGGATAGAGCTGCTCGACGCGCATCAGGTAGACGTCATCGATGCCGCGCTTTTCGCGCTCCTCGTAGAGGTCGTAATAGACCTTGCCCGAGCACAAGACGACGCGGCGGATCTTGTCGTCGCCCACCAGCTTGATCTTCTCGTCCGGCAGCATCACCGCGTCATCGTAGAGGATGCGGTGGAACGTGGTGTTGGCACCGAGTTCGTCGAGCCTCGAGACCGCGCGCTTGTGGCGCAGCAGCGACTTCGGCGTCATCAGGATCAGGGGCTTGCGGATCTCGCGATGCAATTGACGCCGCAGCACGTGGAAGAAATTGGCGGGCGTGGTGGCATGGACCACCTGCATGTTGTCTTCGGCGCACATCTGCAGCAAGCGTTCGAGCCGCGCGGAGGAATGCTCCGGTCCCTGCCCCTCATAGCCATGCGGCAGCATGCAGACGAGGCCGGACATGCGCAGCCATTTGCGCTCACCCGACGAGATGAACTGGTCGAACAGCACCTGGGCGCCGTTGGCGAAATCGCCGAACTGCGCTTCCCAGACCGTCAGCGCGGCCGGCTCCGCCAGCGAATAGCCGTACTCGAAACCGAGCACGGCCTCTTCCGAGAGCAGCGAGTTGATGACTTCGTAGTGGCCCTGCTCGCCGCCGAGATGATTGAACGGCGTATAGCGGCTTTCGTCTTCCTGATCGATCAGCACCGAATGACGCTGCGAGAACGTGCCGCGCTCGGAGTCCTGTCCGGAGAGCCGGACGCGATGGCCTTCCTGCAGCAGCGTACAGAACGCCAGCGCCTCGCCGGTCGCCCAGTCGATGCCGGTGCCGCTGTCGATCGCCTTGGCCCGGTTTTCCAGGAACCGCTGCACGGTTCGGTGAATCCTGAACCCGTCGGGCACCCTGGTGATCTTGCGGCCGACATCCCTGAGCACCGCGACATCGACGCCGGTGACGCCGCGTCGCGGGTCCTCCTCCTGATCCGCCGACTTGAAGCCGGCCCATTTGCCGTCGAGCCAGTCCGCCTTGTTGGGCTTGTAGCCCGCGCCGGCCTCGAGCTCGGCATCGAGCCGCGCGCGCCAGTCGGCCTTGGCCTTCTCGACTTCGCCCTCGGTCATCACGCCTTCGGCGATCAGCCGCCTGGCATATATCTCCAGCGTGGTCGGATGGTTGGCGATCTTCTTGTACATCACCGGCTGGGTGAAGGCCGGCTCGTCGCCCTCATTGTGACCGTGCCTGCGGTAGCAGAACATGTCGATGACGACGGGCTTGTGGAACTTCTGCCGGAATTCGATCGCGACCTTGGCGGCGAACACCACGGCTTCCGGATCGTCGCCGTTCACATGGAAGATCGGCGCGTCGATCATCTTCGCCACATCGGACGGATAGGGCGAGGAACGCGAATAACGCGGATAGGTGGTGAAGCCGATCTGGTTGTTGACGATGAAATGCAGCGAACCGCCGGTGCGGTAGCCTTTCAGGTCGGACAGCCCGAAGCATTCCGCCACCACGCCTTGCCCCGCGAACGCGGCATCGCCGTGCATCAGCAGCGGCAGCACCGAGATGCGCTGGTCCGGCGGATCGCCATGCTGATCCTGCTTGGCGCGCACCTTGCCGAGTACCACGGGATCGACGATCTCCAGATGCGAAGGATTGGCGGTCAGCGACAGATGAATCCGGTTGTGGTCGAACTCCCGGTCCGACGATGCGCCGAGATGATATTTGACGTCGCCGGATCCCTCGACCACGTCGGGATTGGCCGAACCACCCTTGAACTCATGAAACAGCGCGCGGTGCGGCTTGCCCATCACCTGGGTCAGCACGTTGAGCCGACCGCGATGCGGCATGCCAACCACGATTTCCTTCACGCCGAGATTGCCGCCGCGCTTGATGATCTGTTCAAGCGCCGGAATCAGCGATTCGCCGCCGTCCAGGCCAAACCGCTTGGTGCCGGTGAATTTGAGATCGCAGAATTTCTCGAAACCCTCGGCCTCGACCAGCTTCATCAGGATGGCGCGCCGGCCTTCGCGGGTGAAACTGATCTCCTTGTCCGGCCCCTCGATACGCTCCTGGATCCAGCCTTTCTGCGCGGCGTTTGTGATGTGCATGAACTCGACGCCGAGGGTCTGGCAGTAGGTGCGTTCGCAGATCGCGACGATTTCCCGCAAGGTGGCGTATTCCATGCCCAGCACATGATCGAGGAAGATCTTGCGGTCGAAATCGCCCTCCACGAAGCCATAGGAGCGCGGGTCGAGCTCCTCGCGGTTGCGTGGCGGCTCGATCCCGAGCGGGTCGAGCTTGGCATGGAAGTGGCCGCGCATGCGGTAGGCCCTGATCAGCATCAGGGCGCGCACGGAATCGCGCGTCGCCTGATGGATATCGGCCGCCGTCAGTTCGGCTCCCCTGGCCTGCGCCCTGGCGGCAAGCCTGGTGCCGACCGATTTTTCGGCTTCGGCCCAGTTGCCGTCGAGGGCGGAGGTCAGCTCGTCGCGCGGCGTCAGCGGCCAGTTGTCCCGGCCCCAGGACGGCCCTTCGGCGCTCTTGCGGACGTCCGCGGGCTGATCCTTCAGGCTCCTGAAGAATTCCTGCCATTCGGCGTCGACCGAGGCCGGGTCTTTCTCGTAGCGGGCGTAGATATCATCGATGTAGGGAGCGTTTGTGCCCTGCAGAAACGAGGAGAGAGCAAAGGCGGCGTTCGCGTCCTGGCGAGACATAATGGCGTCCTGGTGATTTCGATTCGCGCGTGGAAAACGGCGCGACAGCCGATCCGAGCACCGGATCAGCATGATAATGGGCGTTTTATCCTATTTAGGGCGAATGTCCGCCCCGAAAAGAACCAAAGAGTGAATTAGTCCTTCAACTTTTCGACAAGGGTCTTTCCGAGCCGTGCGGGCGAGGGCGAAACGGTTATTCCGGCCGATTCCATCGCGGCGGCCTTGGAGCCGGCGTCGCCCTTGCCGCCGGAGATGATCGCGCCGGCATGGCCCATGCGGCGGCCGGGAGGCGCCGTGACGCCGGCGATGAATCCGACCATCGGCTTCTTGCGGCCGCGCCTGGCCTCGTCCTTGAGGAACTGGGCGGCGTCCTCCTCCGCCGAACCGCCGATCTCGCCGATCATCACGATCGAGGTGGTCTTGGAGTCGGCCAGGAACATCTCGAGCATGTCGATGAATTCGGTGCCCTTGACCGGATCGCCGCCGATGCCGACCGCGGTGGTCTGGCCGAGGCCTTCCTGGGTGGTCTGGAAAACCGCCTCATAGGTCAGCGTGCCCGAACGCGAAACGATGCCGACATTGCCGGGCTTGAAGATGTTGGCCGGCATGATGCCGATCTTGCATTCGCCCGCCGTCATCACGCCCGGACAATTCGGCCCGATCAGCCGCGATTTCGAGCCCGAGAGCGAGCGCTTCACCCGCACCATGTCGAGCACCGGAATGCCCTCGGTGATGCAAACGATCAGCGGAATCTCCGCATCGATCGCTTCGCAGATCGCGTCGGCCGCGCCCGGCGGCGGCACGTAGATCACGGATGCATTGGCGCCGGTCTTGTCGCGCGCCTCGGCCACGGTGTCGAACACCGGCAGACCGAGATGCGTGGCACCGCCTTTGCCCGGCGAGGTGCCGCCGACCATTCTGGTGCCATAGGCGATCGCCGCCTCGGAATGAAACGTGCCGTTCTTGCCGGTAAAACCCTGGCAAATTACTTTTGTATTCTTGTCGATCAGGATGGACATGGTTGCATTTGCTTTCGCGAACGGTCGGTAGAGGGGTCAGTTCCCCTTCACGGCCTTGACGATTTTCTGCGCGGCGTCGTCGAGATTGTCGGCGGACAGCACGTTGAGGCCGCTTTCCCGGATGATCTTCTTGCCGGCTTCGACGTTGGTGCCTTCGAGCCGCACCACCAGCGGCACTTTCAGGCCGACTTCCTTCACCGCGGCAACCACGCCCTCGGCGATGATGTCGCATTTCATGATGCCGCCGAAGATGTTGATCAGGATTCCCTTCACATTGGGATCGGCGGTGATGATCTTGAAGGCGGCCGTGACCTTGGCCTTGTCGGCGCCGCCGCCGACATCGAGGAAGTTCGCCGGCGCCATGCCGTAGAGCTTGATGATGTCCATCGTCGCCATCGCAAGGCCTGCGCCATTGACCATGCAGCCGATGTTGCCATCGAGGGTGACGTAGTTGAGATCGTATTTCGACGCCTCGATTTCCTTGGGGTCTTCCTCGGTCTCATCGCGCAGCGCCGCCAGTTCGGGATGGCGATAAAGCGCGTTGTCATCGAACGACACCTTGGCGTCGAGCACGCGCAGATCGCCCTGTTTTGTCACCACCAGCGGGTTGATCTCCAGCATCGCCATGTCCTTGGCGACGAAGGCTGTATAGAGCTGCGCCACCAGCCGTTCCGCCTGCTTGGCGAGATCGCCGGAAAGACCCAGCGCCTTGGCGGCGGTGCGGCCGTGGTGACCCATGACGCCGGTCGCCGGGTCGACCGAGAAGGTCACGATCTTTTCCGGCGTGTTGTGCGCGACGTCCTCGATATTGACACCGCCCTCGGTGGAGACCACGAAGGACACTTCGGAGGTTTCGCGGTTGACCAGGATCGACAGGTAGAACTCCTTGTCGATGTCGGAGCCTTCCTCGATGTAGAGCCGGTTGACCTGCTTGCCGTGCGGCCCGGTTTGCACCGTAACCAGCGTCGCGCCCAGCATCTGCCTGGCGAACTCATTGACCTCGGCGACCGATTTGGCGATGCGCACGCCGCCCTTGTCGCCGGCGGAAGCTTCCTTGAACTTGCCCTTGCCGCGGCCGCCGGCGTGGATCTGGCTCTTTACCACCCAGACCGGGCCGGGGAGCGTTTTCGCGGCGACGTCAGAATCGGCAGGGCGCAGCACCGGCACGCCCTTCGAAATCGGCACACCGAATTCATGCAGCAGCGCCTTGGCCTGGTATTCGTGAATATTCATGAGACGGCCCTTCGAAAGCCCTTGAACCTTGCGGCTGGATTGGATGCGATCAGCGGCCGAGCAGATCCGGCGCGATCTTCCTGCAGGCATCGACCAGACCCTGCACTGCGCCGACCGACTTGTCGAACGCTTCGCGATCCCTGCCGGCCAGCTCGATCTCGACAATGCGCTCGACCCCCTTCGATCCAATCACCACGGGCACGCCGACATACATGTCCTTCACGCCATATTCGCCGTTGAGATAGGCGGCACACGGCAACACGCGCTTCTTGTCCTTGAGGAAGCTCTCGGCCATCGCGATCGCGGAAGCAGCCGGCGCATAGAACGCCGAGCCGGTCTTCAAGAGGTTGACGATCTCGGCGCCGCCGTTGCGGGTGCGGTCGACGATCTCGTCGATCCGCGCCTGCGAGGTCCAGCCCATCTTGACGAGATCGGGCAATGGGATGCCGGCCACCGTGGAATAGCGGACCAGCGGCACCATGGTGTCGCCATGGCCGCCCAGCACGAAGGCGGTGACATCCTCGACCGAGACGTTGAACTCGTCGGCGAGGAAATAGCGGAAGCGCGATGAATCCAGCACGCCGGCCATGCCCACCACCTTCTTGTGCGGCATGCCGGAGGCCTTCTGCAGCGCCCATACCATGGCGTCGAGCGGATTGGTAATGCAGATGACGAAGGCGTCGGGGGCGTATTTCTTGATGCCGGCGCCGACCTGCTCCATCACCTTGAGATTGATGCTCAGCAGGTCGTCGCGGCTCATGCCAGGCTTGCGCGGCACGCCGGCGGTAACGATGCAGACCTTGGCGTTGTCGAGCGCCTCATAGGAATTGGCGCCGGTGAAATGCGCGTCGAAGCCGTCGACCGGCGAGGATTGCGCGATATCGAGCGCCTTGCCCTGCGGCACGCCCTCGGCGATGTCGAACATCACCACGTCGCCCAGTTCCTTCAGGCCGATGAGGTGAGCCAGCGTTCCGCCGATCTGGCCGGAGCCAATCAAAGCAATCTTGTCGCGCGCCATGGGAAACCGTCCTTTAGAGGTCAAGGAGGAGGGTGGTAGGAAGCTGGGTGGCTGGTTATCCCTTTCACGGGAGCCGTTCAAGTCAGGGTATGCTCAATTGTCGGCCCTGCCTTGATTGCGATCAGCGCACCCTCGTCATTCCGGGATGGCCAGACCCGGAATCTCGAGATTCCGGGTTCGCGCTACGCGCGCCCCCGAACGACGAAGGTGGGTCTCACGTCTCCACCAGCCCAGTACTCGACCCGCTCGCCGCGGAGTCCTTGTGGCCGTGCGGCAGCGCCAGGTAGGACTCCGAGCTCATCTCGATCAGCCGCGACGCAGTCCGTTTGAACTCGTTCGCCTCGTAACCCTCGCTCGCCAGATACAGCGACAGCGGATCGGCCTCGGCGGACGCCATCACCTTCACCGCGTTGTCGTAAAGCGTGTCGATCAGCGCGATGAACCGCTTGGCGGCGTTGCGCTCGGGGTCATCCATCACGGGAATGCGGTCGATCATGATAGTATGATAGTCGTGCGCGAGCCGGAGGTAGTCGGGAGCCGCCAGCGGCTTTTCGCACAAATCCGCGAACGAAAATCGCGCAACGCCGTCCGCCGAGCACGGCACGTGCAGGATGCGGCCCTTGATCGAAATGTCGCGCGGCCTGCCTTTGGCATTGCCAGTCATCCTGAGCCAGGCTTTGTCGAGCGCGGCGTCCGCGGCGCGATCCGCCGGCACCAGCCACATTTTTATGCCCGCAAGCTTCTCCAGCCTGAAATCGGTGCGCGCATCGAGCCGAAGCACCTCCATATGATAGGATATCTGCGCAATGAAGGGCAGGAACAGCGCCCGGTTCAGACCCCCCTTGTAGAGATCCTCAGGCGCGACGTTGGATGTCGCCACCACCACGGTGCCGAGTTCGAACAGCTTTGCAAACAGCCGTCCCAGGATCATCGCGTCGGCGATGTCGGTGACATGGAATTCGTCGAAACACAAAAGCCACGCCTCGCCGAAGATCGAGGCGGCGGTGAGCGCGATCACGTCGCCATCGACGATCTCGCCGCGGGCGATATTCTGGCGATAGCCGTAGATCCGCTCATGCACCTCGGCCATGAATTCGTGGAAATGTGCCCGGCGCTTGTGTACGACCGAACTGTGCTGAAAAAACAGATCCATCAGCATGGTCTTGCCGCGGCCGACTTCCCCATGAACATAGAGGCCGCGCGGCGGCGGCGCATCCTTGTCGGCGAACAGCCGGCCAAGCAGGCCCTGCCTGCGCAGCGGATTATAGCTTGCAAGCCGCTGCTCAAGCTCGGCCAATGCCTCGGCGGCCTCCGCCTGCGCGGCGTCGGGTTCGATGACGCCGGAGGAAACGAGGGCCTGATAATGGGCGCGGAACGAGGCGGAGGGGGTCGTCAGCATGGCCCCCTTACGGCCCTAACACGAAGAAAATTGCAAGCCGTGAATTGGCGCGGGGGTATGCGTATCCCGTGTTCCGGAGGCGGCGTGGCGTCCTCCACGATGCCCCCGCGGAGCCGGAGCCGACAAAGGGCAGGGTCGCGACGGCTCGCGGATCCGCCGCCCGCCCTCACGCACTCAGCGCGTAGGAATCCTCGACCACATAGGGCCCGCCGCCGGTCGAGGCCCGGGACGAGAACAGCACAAAGCGCGAGGCGGTGAACACCCTGGTCGGGAAATAGCCGCGCACCGACAGGTAATCCGCGACATCCTGGTTCGAGGCGTCGCGCAGCCGCGCCAGCGTCACATGCGGGGTGAATTTGCGCCCCTCCGGATCGAGCCCGAAGCGCTGCATCAGCCGCTCGAGCTCGGCCTGCAACTCGATCAACGGCCGGCTCGGCACCACCTGGGCTACCACCGCGCGTGGCTTTTTCCCGCCAAAACTCGACAGGCCCTGCAGGGCGACATCGAACGGCTTGCGATTGATCCGAAACAGCAGCGAGGCGATTTCGTTCGCCGCGACGCCGTCGATATCGCCGATGAAGCGCAAGGTAACGTGATAATTTTCGGGGTCGATCCAGCGCGCGCCCGGCAGGCCGCCACGCAAATTGGAAAGCGTCTGGCCGATCTCGGCCGGGATTTCCAGTCCAGTGAACAAACGCGGCATCGCAAGACTCCCGATGCTGAGGCGTGACCCCGGGAAAGATCAGGTCCTGTAACAAAGCCCGGTGACGAATCACCGACGGATATTTTTACCGTAGTTACGTGACTCTGCGAAGCATCCAGCCCACAGGGCCGGGATAACACGGTGTTACGGTTATTGCTGCGCGTTTTTCAACTGCGTTGCCGGGATATCGTACCAAGAAATGCCTGCACGGTGGGCAGGATATTTTTGACGATCACATCGACCCCCTCCGCGGTCGGATGCATGCCGTCGGCCTGATTGAGGCGGGCGTCACCGGCGATGCCTTCCAGGAAAAACGGATACAGCGGCACCCCGAACGATCTGGCGAGGTCCGGATAAATCGCGTTGAAACGAGCCGAATAGTCGCTGCCGTAATTCGGTGGCGCAACCATGCCGCACAGCAAAACCGCCACCCCGCGCGTCTTCAGCCGCGTCAGAATGTCCGCTAGCGCCGCGCGGGTGACCGCCGGGTCGGTGCCGCGCAAGGCATCGTTGGCGCCGAGTTCGACGATGACAGCCTCGGTCCCTTCGGGCACTGACCAGTCAAGCCGGTCGCGGCCGCCGGAACTGGTATCGCCGGAGACCCCGGCATTGATCATGTCGACCGTCATCCCCTTGGATTTCAAGGATTTTTGAAGCCGCTGCGGAAATGCCGCGGACGCCGAGAGGCCAAGGCCCGCGCTCAGCGAATCGCCCAATACGACCATCTTGATCGGCTTTGCCTCGGCGGCAGCCTGGGTTTGTGCCAGCGCGGTTGCCGCTGTCATCAAAGCGACGCCCAACACGAGTATGTGCACGAACGCCGGCAGCCGCCTCTCGACCTGCCTTGCGAAAGTGCCATATGACCGAGCCATGGACAGTCTCATCAAACCCTCGTCGTTGGCCGGCCTCGAACCGGACACCATTTCGATCCGGAACGTCAATCTCTCGCTCGGCTCGGGCGCGGCGCGCGTCCATATCCTGAAAGATATCAGCCTGCGCGTGGCGCCGCGTGAAGCGATCGGACTGATCGGGCCCTCGGGCTCGGGCAAATCCACGCTTCTGATGGTGATGGCGGGACTGGAGCGTCCCGACAGCGGAGAGGTGGTGGTCGACGGCACGCCTTTCAATGCCCTCGACGAGGACGCGCTGGCGCGATTTCGCGGCCGTCAGGTCGGCATCGTGTTCCAGTCATTCCATCTGATCCCGACCATGACGGCGCTGGAAAATGTCGCGGTGCCGCTGGAGCTGGCCGGCAATCCCGATGCGGCGCAGCGCGCGGCGCAGGAACTCAACTCGGTCGGCCTTGGCGACCGGCTGCACCACTATCCGACCCAATTGTCCGGTGGCGAACAGCAGCGCGTCGCCCTGGCGCGCGCGCTGGCGCCCGAGCCCGCCATCCTGGTGGCCGACGAGCCCACCGGAAATCTCGATGAGGCCACCGGCAGGCAGATCGTCGATCTCCTGTTCACCAAACACGCCGAGCGCGGCATGACCCTGGTGCTGGTGACCCACGACACCGCGCTGGCGCAGCGCTGCGACCGCGTGGTGCGGCTGCGCTCGGGCCGGATCGATAATCCAGCCGGGGATCGCAAAGCGGCTTCATGAGTGTTGCTCCCGAACCGGCTCGCCGCAACCGTGCGGCCTTTTTGCCGCTTCGCTTCGCCTTGCGCGAATTGCGCGGAGGCCTGCGCGGATTCTACGTTTTCATCGCCTGCATTGCGCTCGGCGTGATGGCGATCGCCGGCGTCGGCTCGGTGGCGGCGAGCCTCGGCGAAGGACTGGCGCGCGAGGGCCGCGCGCTGCTCGGCGGCGACGTGGCCTTCGCCCTGATCCAGCGCGAAGCCAGACCGGACGAAGTCGCGTTTTTGCGTGCGCGCGGACAGCTGTCGGTCGCGGCGACATTGCGCGCGATGGCGCGCACCGGCGACAACCGGCTCGCGCTTGTCGAGCTCAAGGCCGTCGATGCCGCCTATCCGATGCTCGGCGAGCTGACGCTCGATCCGAAGCTGCCGGTGGCCGATCTTTTCGCCGAGCAGGACGGCGCGTTCGGTGCGGCGGCCGATTCCACGCTGCTGGCAAGACTCGACCTCAAGATCGGCGACCGCGTCAGCATCGGCAGCGCGAGCTTTCAAATCCGCAGCGTCGTCGACACCGAGCCGGACAAGCTTGCCGGCGGCGTCGGTCTCGGTCCGCGATTCCTGGTCAGCGAAGCGGCCTTGCGCGCCACCGGGCTGTTGCAGCCCGGCAGCCTGGTGCGCTGGATCTATCGGCTCAAGCTGCCGGATAACGCGGCTGACGATCGCGCAGCCACCGCGATCATCAACGACGTGAGAACCGCCTTGCCGCAAGCCGGCTGGGAGATCCGCAGCCGCAGCAATGCTTCTCCGCAGCTTGAGCGCACCATCAGCCGGTTCACCCAGTTCCTCACTTTGGTCGGCCTTGCCGCGCTTCTGGTCGGCGGCGTCGGCGTCGCCAATGCGGTCAAGAGCCATATCGATCGCCGCCGCGACGTCATCGCGGCCTTCAAGGCGCTGGGCGCCACCGGCCGCGACGTCTTCACGATCTATCTGACCCAGGTCATCGTGCTCGCCGCAATTGGCTCCATTATCGGGCTTGCCTCCGGCGCGGCGCTGCCTTTCATCATCGTCGGGCTGTTCGGCAAACTGTTGCCGCTGCCGGTGGTGCCGGCGTTGCACCCGCATGAACTCGCCCTTTCCTTGGTCTACGGTCTTTTGACTGCGCTCGCCTTTGGCCTGTGGCCGCTCGGCCGCGTCCATGACGTGCCGGTGGCGGCGCTGTTTCGCGAAGCGGTGGCGAGCGAATGGCATCGGCCGCGCTGGCGCTATCTCGCTTTCATGGCCGTGGTGATCGCCCTACTGATCGTGGTCGTGATCGGGCTCGCCTACGACAAGCGCGTCGCGGCCGTGTTCGTCGCATCCTCGGTCGTGGTGTTCGCGTTGTTGCGCGGCATCGCCGCCGGCCTGATGGCGCTGGCGCGCCGGCTGCCGCGCACCCGCATCACCATGCTGCGGCTGGCGATCGCCAATATCTACCGGCCCGGCGCCCTGACCCCGTCGGTGGTGATGTCGCTTGGGCTCGGGTTGGCGGTGCTGGTCACGATCACGCAAATCGACGGCAATCTGCGGCGGCAATTCATGGCGGCGCTGCCGGATCGCGCGCCGTCATTCTATTTCATCGACATTCCCACCGCGGAGGCCGGCCGCTTCGGCGAATTTCTCAAAGCTACCGCGCCGCAATCGACCGTCGAGGATGTACCGATGCTGCGCGGCCGCATCGTCGCGGCACGCGGCGTCAAAGCGGAGGACCTCAAGGCCTCGACCGACTCCGAATGGGTGCTGCAGAGCGACCGCGGCCTGACCTATACGGGCGAAATCCCCCGCGGCTCCAAGATCGTCGAGGGCCAATGGTGGAGCGCCGACTATGACGGCCCGCCGCTGGTCTCGATGGAAAAGAAGATCGCCGACGGCCTCGGACTCAAGATCGGCGACCAGATCGTCGTCAATGTGCTCGGCCGCGACATTCCGGCGACCATCGGCAATCTGCGCACGATCGACTGGCAGAGCCTCGGCATCAATTTTGTGCTGGTATTCTCGCCCAACGCTTTCAGGGGCGCGCCGCATAGCCATATCGCAACCCTGACCGAAACCCATCCGGACGGCGCCGGCGACGCCCGGATCATCAAATCGGTGGCCGATGCGTTCCCGATGGTGACGAGCGTGCGGGTTCGCGAGGCCCTGGAGACCATCGGCACCGTGGTCACCAATCTGGTGCTGGCGATCCGCGGCGCCAGCGCCGTGACGTTGATATCGGCCATTCTGGTGCTGGGCGGCGCGCTCGCCGCCGGACACCGCCATCGGGTCTACGATGCCGTCATTCTCAAGACCCTCGGCGCGACGCGCGCGCGGCTGCTTGGCGCCTATGCGCTGGAATATCTGATGATCGGCTTTGCGACCGCCGTTTTCGGCGTGATCGCAGGCTCGGTGGCGGCCTGGCTGATCGTGACCCGGCTGATGACCCTGAGCTTCGTCTGGCAGGCCGGAAGCGCCGCCGGCGTGGTCGCGGCGGCGCTGGTGGTCACGGTGGGACTGGGGCTGGCCGGCACGCTGCTGGCCCTGAACCAGAAGCCGGCCACGGTGCTGCGGAATTTATGACAAATTGAGACAGTCCGCGGCCCCGCCTGCCCGCCCGCCCCCCCGTGCGCAGGCCCGCCCGCGGAGCGACATTCAGCCGCGCATGGCGGCTTGCATTGAATGTGCTAGTTTCCCACATACAGGCTGGGTCAGATGCCGGGTTGATGACGCGAAATTAATGTCAGCAAATGCCGGTTTCTGAGATAGATTTCTTCGCCGGCGCCGCAAACCCCTTGCGCTCCGCCGGACAACCAACGGGAATTCGACCATGTCGGACCTAGACCGCAATTATGCTTCTCCTTTCGGCCGGGCCGCCGGGCGCGTGGACGCCGCGGCCGTCGACGCCGGTCTGCGCGCCTACATGCTGCGCATCTACAACTACATGAGCATCGGCCTGGCCATCACCGGCCTCGCCGCGCTTGGCGTCTATATGGCGGCGGTGACCACCGATCCCTCCGGCGCCGCGGCCAAGATCGGCAACGCCTTCCTGACGCCGTTCGGCTACGCGATGTTCGTGAGCCCGCTGAAATGGCTGTTCATCCTGGCGCCGCTCGCCATGGTGTTCGTGATCTCGGCCGGCATCGACCGGCTACGGCCCGCGACGGCCCAGATGCTGTTCTGGGTGTTCTCGGCGCTGATGGGCATTTCGCTGTCCTCGATCTTCCTGGTGTACACGCACACCTCGATCGTGCGGGTGTTCTTCATCACCGCGGCCACCTTCGGCGCGCTGAGCCTCTACGGCTACACCACCAAGCGTGACATGACCGGGATGGGATCGTTCCTGATCATGGGCCTGTTCGGCGTCATCATCGCGAGCCTGGTCAACCTGTTCATCGCCAGCTCGATGCTGCAGTTCGTCGTATCGGTGGTCGGCGTGCTGGTATTTGCGGGCCTCACCGCCTGGGATACCCAGCGGCTGAAGAACGACTACATCTACGGCTATGCCTCGCAGGGTGGCGACATTGCGGAGCGTGCGGCCATCACCGGCGCGCTGTCGCTCTATTTGAACTTCATCAACCTGTTCACGCTGCTGTTGCAACTGCTCGGTCAGCGCGACTGACCGCTCTCGCATCGGCGGACGAATTCAAGCCCCGGCCTTGCGGCCGGGGCTTTTCTTTTGCGGTGAGCAAAAATAGTCTCCTCGCCATGATGCCCTCGTTCGAAATCAGGCCCGCGAACGCGGCCGACCTGCCCTTCATTACCGGGATTTACGAGCATGCGGTCCGTTACGGCACCGCGACGTTCGAGCTGATCCCGCCGGATCTCGCCGAGATGGCGCGACGTTTCGACGCGCTGATCGACGGCGGCTTTCCCTATTTCGCGGCTTCGCTTGAGGGCCGCGTGGTTGGATACGCCTATGCCGGCGCCTACCGGCCGCGGCCAGCCTATCGCTTCACGGTGGAGAACTCGGTCTATCTTGAGCCGGCGATTCATCGGCGCGGAATTGGTCTGCAATTGCTGCAAAGGCTGATCGGCGAATGCGAAACGCGCGGCTATCGGCAGATGATCGCGGTGATCGGCGATTCCGCCAATGCCGGATCGATCGGGGTGCACGCCAAATGCGGGTTCCAGATGATCGGGACCCATCCCAATGTCGGCTTCAAGTTCGGCCGTTGGCTCGATACCGTGATGATGCAGCGCGCGCTCGGCGACGGGGCGGCAACGCTGCCCTCCGGATAATGTTTCAACGTCGTTCCAGGGCGCGCGCGTCAGCGCGAGCCCGGATGGATCGGATCCAGCGCTGCGCGTTGGTCCGGAATGACGGGATATTGGCTAGACCACCGCGAGCTTGCGGTCGATCACCAGGAGCACGCGCTCAAGCTCGTGGCCGCGGCGCAGGATCAGCCCGCTCGCCGAGATGACGCTGTAGATGCCCTGCTTGCGCGCGAGCCGCGGATCTTTTTCGATGCGGTAGATCGGCACTTCCGAGGCGCGACGGAATACCGAGAATACGGCGCGATCCCGCAGAAAATCGATGGCATAGTCGCGCCACTCGCCATCGGCGACCATGCGCCCGTACAGATTCAGGATGCGATTGAGTTCGACACGATTGAACGTCACCCGGCTTGGCAAAGGACCCGCAGCGGCATTGCGTGCCGCTGCGCGGCTCTCGCTTGGATCGGCTTCCTCCGACATCGAACTCATGGAGCGCCTCCTTGGCATTACAGGCACGATCTTGCCGCGAAACCGGTTTCCACTTTTTGGGATCGTGCTGTCAGAGACATGATTGCGCCAACCGCAGGCGGCTGCAAGAGGGCCATGGCGAGTACCTCCGGATTTGCACGCGGCGCATTGTCCGCCGGGGGCCTCTTCGGCCCGGAAATAACGTCACGGGATCGTTAGCGGAATCATAATACCGCCCCACTTCCGCCCAGCGCCCGCCCTGCTGAATTGCGAAAAGACTGACTTGCGTTGGCCCGGTCCTTTCGGTTCCGGATTCCTCAGCCCCCAGCCCCCCGGGGTCGTCGGGATCGGGCCTGTTCGCAAAAGAATGTATCCATACTGGGCCAACGCAAGTTGGTCCTTTTTGTTTTTGGGGGCTGGATTCAGTGGCGCGCCGCAACTGCACATCCGGGATCAGCTGCCTCGGACCAATCCGGAAATAACAAAGGGGATTTACTGCAGCGGCGTGAAGGCCGCCCCCAGCATCGCACCGGGCTTGTCGCGACTGCCGTCCTGGACATAGACTACCGCGGCATCGACGCCCTCACGGGAGATATTTTCCAGCGGCACGGTCCAGCTGCCGGAAGTCCCGTTCCAGTCGCCGACCTTGAGCAGGTTGCGGACCACATTGTGGTAGGTGACTTCGCGGCCACGGTTTTCGCCACGCCCGATCGAAATCGGCACTGCCTTCGAGATCGAACAGATCCAGACTTCGCCGTGCAACGCCGCCGGCCCATTGCCGGAGGCCGCCACCGAAACATTGAGCTGCCTGCCCGACTGCGTCATCGTAACCGGCACCGACATAACGCCATCGGCCTTCTTGGTAATGTCGATGGCGCCTTCGATACCGGCGCGGTCGCTGCCGATCACATGCGCCGATCCGTTGACGACAACCTGCGGCGTGTAAACCTCGCGATCGCCGCGCACCTGGGAATAGGCTTTCTGGCGGGCGCTGAAGCGCGCATCGGCAAGCGTATCCTTCCAGCCGAGATAGTCCCAGTAGTCGATCGGCATGCTCAGCGCGATCACCGAGGGATCCTTGGCCAGTTCGCCGAGAATCCTGTCGGCGGGCGGGCATGACGAGCATCCCTGCGACGTGAACAGCTCTATCACCGCACGCGGGTCGGCATGGGCCGGGCGGATGACGGCAATGATCGCGCAGACGCCAAGTGCGCCCGACCATCGCGAAATAGAGTTATAGGCCATCATCGCTGTCATACCGGAAACCGGGAAGTCCCCGCATCGTCGCCGTTCATTTTCATGATGTCCTTACGTGTACTCTCGCGTGTATTCTTGCGTGATACTCTTGCGGCATCACATCACCGGCCCCGCGAACGCAAGAAGGCGGCCCTTTCATAGGCCGCCTCCCCATCAATCGCTACTCACTTCGCGGTGAGGCACCAATGGCAACCCGCATCATGCCGCCAGTTTGCGCAGCACATAGTGCAGGATGCCGCCGTTTCGATAATATTCGAGTTCGTCGAGAGTATCGATTCGGCACAGCAGCGAAACCCGCTGCAGCGAACCATCGCCGGACACGATCTCCGCCGTCAGCTTCTGGCGGGGTTTCAGCTCGCCCTGCAGCCCGCGTATCGTCACCGTCTCATCGCCCTTCATGCCGATCGACTGCCAGGACGCGCCGTCCTCGAAGGTAAGCGGCAGCACACCCATGCCGACCAGGTTGGAGCGATGGATACGTTCAAAGCTCCGGCAAATCACGGCACGGACGCCGAGCAGCCGGGTGCCCTTCGCAGCCCAGTCCCGCGACGAGCCGTTGCCGTATTCGGCGCCGGCAAACACCACCAGCGGAACCTTCTCGGCCTGATACTTCATCGCGGCGTCGTAGATCGACATCTGTTCGCCGTCGGGCCAATGCCTTGTAAGGCCGCCTTCCGGAATATTGCCGTCGGCACCCCTGAGCATGAAGTTCTTGATCCGGATGTTGGCGAAGGTGCCGCGCATCATGATTTCATGATTGCCGCGCCGCGTGCCGTATTGATTGAAGTCAGCCGGGCGCACCTGATGCTCCGACAGATATTTCCCGGCAGGCGACGTCAGCTTGATCGCCCCGGCCGGCGAGATGTGATCGGTGGTGATCTTGTCGCCGAACATCGCCAGAATGCGCGCGTCGACGACATCGACGATCGGTTCCGGCTGCTTCTTCATGCCCTCGAAGTAAGGCGGGTTCTGAACGTAGGTCGAGCTCATGTTCCAGCGATAGGTCTCGCTCTCCACGGTCTTGATCTTGCGCCAGTTGATGTCGCCCTTGAACACATCCGCATAACGCTTCTTGAAGATCGACGCGGTCACGAACTTCTTCATGTAGGCGTTGATTTCCTTTGTCGTCGGCCAGATGTCCTTCAAGTAAACCGGTTTGCCGTCCTTGCCGTTGGCGATTGGCTCCACGGCCAAATTCTTCGTCACCGTTCCCGCCAGCGCATAGGCCACCACCAGCGGCGGCGAGGCCAGGTAATTGGCCTGTACGTCCGGACTGACGCGGCCTTCGAAATTGCGGTTGCCCGACAGCACGGCGGCGGCGATGATGCCGTTGTCATTGATCGATTTCGAGATCTCTTCCGGCAGCGGCCCGGAATTGCCGATGCAGGTGGTGCAGCCGAAGCCGATCAGGTTGAACCCGACCTTGTCGAGATCGAGCTGCAGCCCGGAGTTCGAAAGATATTCCGCGACCACCTGGCTGCCCGGCGCCAGCGAGGTCTTGACCCAGGGCTTTGCGGCAAGGCCCTTGGCGGCGGCGTTGCGCGCCAGAAGTCCGGCGCCGATCAGGACGCTCGGATTGGAGGTATTGGTGCACGAGGTGATCGCCGCGATCACCACATCGCCATGGCCGAGATCGAAATTGCGGTTCTCGACGGCGTAGCGCTTCGAGGCCTCAGTGGCCTTCCTGTATTCGCTGGTCATCGCCGCCGCAAAACCTTCCGCGACCGCGGGCAGCGCGACGCGGCCTTCGGGCCGTTTCGGACCGGCCATCGAGGGCACGACATCGCCGAGATCGAGCGTCAGCGTCTCCGTAAACACCGGATCGGGCGATTTGGCGGTCCGGAACAGGCCTTGTGCCTTGGCATAGGCGGTCACCAGCGCGACCCGCGCGGAGGACCGGCCCGAGGTCTTGAGATAATCGATAGTCTCGGCATCGACCGGGAAGAAACCGCAGGTCGCGCCGTATTCCGGCGCCATGTTGCCGATGGTCGCCTTGTCCGCCACCGATAGATTATCCAGACCGGGGCCGCAAAACTCCACGAATTTTCCGACCACGCCCTGCTTGCGCAGCATCTGCGTCACGGTCAGCACCAGATCGGTGGCGGTGACACCTTCCCTGAGCTGTCCCTTGAGCCTGAAGCCGACCACTTCCGGCAGCAGCATCGACAGCGGCTGACCGAGCATCGCGGCTTCGGCCTCGATGCCGCCGACGCCCCAGCCCAGCACCGCGAGGCCGTTGACCATGGTGGTGTGCGAGTCGGTACCGACGAGCGAGTCCGGATAGGCGACTTCGAAGGTGCCGGTCTT
>DATANB010000123.1:0-28655 GCA_036266415.1 Bradyrhizobium sp.
GAGGCGATCACGCCGATGCAGGCCCACGACATGGCGCTCGACCCGGAGAGCCGCGAGCCGTTCCTGCTGCGCGACGAGGACGTGCTCGACACCTGGTTCTCGTCCGCGCTGTGGGCGTTCTCGACGCTCGGCTGGCCCGACCATGACACCGACGTGAAGCGCTATTATCCGACCGACGTGCTGGTTACCGGTTTCGACATCATCTTCTTCTGGGTCGCCCGGATGATGATGATGGGCCTGCATTTCATGAAGGACGTTCCGTTCCCTGTCGTCTACATCCATGCGCTCGTTCGCGACGAGAAGGGCGCCAAGATGTCGAAATCGAAGGGCAACGTCATCGATCCCCTGCATCTGATCGACGATTACGGTGCGGATGCGCTGCGCTTCACGCTGGCCGCGATGGCGGCGCAGGGCCGCGACATCAAGCTCGCGGCCCAGCGCGTCGAGGGTTACCGCAATTTCGCGACCAAGCTGTGGAATGCCTGCCGCTTTGCCGAGATGAATGCCTGCGCGCTGCCCGCCGGCTTCGATCCGACCGGCGCGAAGCAAACGCTGAACCGCTGGATCGCGCACGAGACCGCGCGCGCCACGCGCGAGGTGACCGAAGCCATCGAAGCCTACCGCTTCAACGATGCCGCCGGCGCGATCTATCGTTTCGTCTGGAACGTCTATTGCGACTGGTATCTGGAGTTGGCAAAACCGGTGCTGCTGGGTGAGGAGGGCGAGACCAAAGCCGAGACCGGCGCCATGGTGGCATGGGCGCGCGACGAGATCCTGAAACTGCTGCACCCGTTCATGCCCTTCATCACGGAGGAGCTATGGGCGGTGACGGCGAGGCGCGACGGCCTGCTGGCGCTGGCGCCATGGTCGCGCAAGGCCGATGAGCTCACGCCGGAGCAACTGGCGCTGATGTCGACCACCAGCCCCGGTGATCCCCTGATTCCGCCGGTGCTGCTGGCGTTCGATGCCGCCGAATTCACCGATACGGCCGCCGAGGCCGAGATCGGCTGGGTGGTCGATCTCGTCACCGCGATCCGCTCGGTGCGCGCCGAGATGAACATTCCGCCGGCGACGCTGACGCCGCTGGTGCTTTCAGGCGCATCGGCGGAAACCAAAGGGCGCGCACAGCGCTGGAACGACGTCGTCAGGCGGATGGCGCGGCTGTCGGACATTTCCTTCGCCGATGCGGCCCCCGAAGGCGCAGTCCAGCTATTGGTGCGCGGCGAGGTCGCGGCCCTGCCGCTCAAGGGCGTGATCGATTTCTCGGCCGAGCAGGCCCGGCTCGACAAGGAACTGGCGAAGGCCGAAGCCGACATCAAGCGCGTCGACGCCAAACTCGGCAACGAGAAATTCGTCGCCAACGCGCCGGAAGAAATCGTCGAAGAGGAAAAGGAAAAGCGCGACGCCGCCGTGGCTCGGAAGGCAAAGATCCTTGAGGCGCTGGAGCGGTTAAAAAACGCCGCGTAAAGTATCGTCCGGTTCGGAGCTTCATCCTTCGAGACGGCCGCGTTGCGGCTTCCTCAGGATGAGGTCTCTGAACCTCATGGTGAGGAGGCGCCGTTGCGCCGTCTCGAACCATGAGGCCGAGGAATACGCGTGAATGCACGTCAACGGAATCATGATGCTGGACCACGTCTCCATCACCGTGTCGGATATCCCGGCCGCCGAGCGCTTCTACGATGCGATCATGAAGGTGCTTGGCGTCGTCAAGGTCGGTCGCCGCGACGACTGGCTGGGATATGGCGAGCGATCGCGGCCGGCTTACCCGGATCGGGTCTACATCTCGATCCGAAAGGGGCCAAAACCCGAAGAGGCCTTCGGCCGCCACTGGTGCTTCAAGGCGAAATGGCGCACCCAGATCGATGCCTTCTGGGATGCCGGCATCGCGGCCGACGGCAGCGACGACGGTCAGCCCGGTGTGCGCGGCAACTACCACGCGTCCTATTATGCCGCGTTCCTCAGGGATCCCGACGGCAACCGGATCGAAGCCGTCTGTCATCAGGCGGTCTAGGCTATCGTCCCGAAAGTGGTGTCAGCCCGGCCCTGGTGATCACTGGCGCCGCCTCTGGAGACGCGAGGAAGCGGATCAGCGCACTGGCCGCCTCGGGCTGCTGCACTGTGCTGGTGAGCGCAGCGGCGAAGAAAATCGTTGGCTGGAGCTCGGCAGGAATCGTGCCGATGAAGGTGATTCCGGGTACATGGATCAGCTCGGCGACCTGCTGGAAGCCGATCTCCGCCTCGCCACGTGCGACAACCGCGGCCACCGGCTCGCCGGAGGGAGGGCCACGCACCCTTTGGCTCTTGCCCGCGAGCTCGCCTGCGATGCCCAGCCGGGGGAACAATATGGTCGACAGATAGGTGCCGCTGCCGCTGTCGGAATACGCGATCGACTTTGCCGCCAGCAGCGTGCTCCGCAATGCCTCGACGCTGCCGATGTCCGGCTTTGCCGCCCCGGCGCGCACCACCATGCCGATCAGCGAACGGGCGAGATCGATCTTGCTGCCGGCACGCGCCAATCCTCGCTTGCCCAGTTCGTCGGCGGCCCCGCCATCGAGGATCACGACATCGGCGGCTTCGCCTCGAGCCAGCCGGGCCGGAATGGATTCCGGAGAGTCACCCATGGATGGACCGCGCGTCGTTACGAGATGGTGACCGCTCGCGCGCTCGAAGGCCGGACCGAGCTCGGAATAAGCCCCGTGAAAGCCGGCCGAGATCATCACGCGCACATCGGCGGCTGCGGCCGCGCCCGCCAACGACAGGGCCATCCCCAGCACGGAGATCAATCGCGCGAGCGATCTTGGTTTCATAAGGCTTCTCCTGCCGGGATCAGGGCGGACATCGTCGAACCATGCGCCCAAATGGTTCGGGCACAACAAATGTAACGTGCGCGCAAAGGGGAGTTTGTTCAACTTCCATCGGATAACGCGGCGGGAGCGGGTAGGGCGGAATTGCGTAGCGTATTCCGCCATCTTGCTTTCCTTCGGTGGCGGGTTACGCCGGAGCCTGTCATCGGGCCACGCCTTGCGCGGACCCGTTGGGCTAACCGGGGCAGAGCGGAAAACATGTTCTTGCATTGAGCTTTTCCGGTTTTGACCCCGAAGCGGACCTTCTTGGCTGAGTTGATTACTGATACGATTAACGTGACAGGCTTTAACCGGGGGGCAGAAGAATGAAGGCGAACAACTTCCGAGTGGCAGGGTGCATCGCGCTCGCCCTGATCGTCTGGGGTTCATCCGCGCAAACGGAGCCGCTTTCGGCGACACGGTTAGCACCTGATGAGTTCAAGTGGAATCCGACGCCGGTCGGGGGTCAGCGGGTGAACCTTGTGGGAGACGAGCAAAAGCCCGGCATGTACATGTATCGCGTCCGCTTTCCGGTCAACTTCAAGGTTCAGCCTCATTTCCATCCTGATGAGCGGGTCGTCACCGTAGTGTCCGGCACCTTGTACATGGGCTACGGCGAACAATTCGATGAGAGCGCCATGAAGACCATGCCGGCAGGAAGCGTTTGGACTGAGCCGGCCAAGCAGCCGCATTTTGTCTGGGCCAAGGAAGGTGAGGTTGTTATCCAGGTGGTCGGCGGCAACGGGCCTTCTGGGGTAACGCGCATCGAGCAGAAATAGCGTCCCGAAGAACGCGTCTTTTCCACCAACGAGCTGCGGTCGATGTCGCCTATCGGCATCGAACGGACCTGAGCGTGTAACCTGCCGATGTCTGCTGCTGGGGGATATTGTTGCAAAAGTCTTTTTGGGGTAGCGAACGAAAATTCTTAGAGCCGCTGATACGTTTTACAAGCGGTGACGTGAGGGACCATATCGTTTCATCCAAAATCGATCACGGACCTCCGTAGTGGCTTTGAAAAGCGACGCAGCGGCAGAGAAGTCCAAAAATCAGCTTTCGCGAGATTTTTAGGACTGTTCGATTTTCGACTTTTGCAACAATATCGGGGTAGAGCGGACATGCCGTGCGGCCGGTCAGATCCAAAGGCGAACGGCGAGCATCGCAGCGGGGTGTCGGGGCCAAGTTGTCCGTCGTTTTGCTTTGGGACACTCCACTAAAAACGTCGGGCCTGGCGGACTCACCTTGGACTACGGGGAACATGCGTGTAGCGTTCTCTCGGGGACCATGCCGCGGAGTTGGGGGCAATGAAAGTTTTGCAGGCTACCTGCATCGTGAGTGCCATAACATTCACGGGGATGATCTATCTGGTTGGCGGAAACACGCCAGGCACGACCGTGCCCGAAGCGGCTGTGAGCGCCAAAACGCCTGATGCGCTTTCCGCCGCCGTGCCGGAAGCAACTGCCGAACCGGGACGCGCGCTTGGCTCGGTGACCGCGACGTTTTCCCGTTCGCCGTTGATGGCCCCAGCCGAAATCGGCGACGGTCCTATCGAGACAAAACCAGTGGACTCGGAACACCTTGCTACCGCTCAACCGGCGCCGTCAGCGCGCGATGCATCCGGCGATGCCTCCAACCCGGCGCCGGTGACGCAGGATTTCCGGTATCTCATTTATTATGTCTGGTCCGAACTGCCGCCTGCCGAGAAGCCGGCGGCTATCGTCTTGCGTTCGCTCAAGGACACCCCGGTCGGAACGCCGGTCGAAGAGATCAAACGCGCTTCCGACGCTTTCGGTCTGGATTTCAATTTCATGAAAGCGGTTGCCAAGATCGAGTCCGGTTTCGACCCCAAGCAACGCACCGGATCGTATATCGGCCTGTTCCAACTGAGCAAATACGAGTTCAACAAATTCGGCTCCGGGCAGATTCTTGATTCTCGCGACAATGCCATTGCGGCAGCCTACAAGTTCATTACCGAAGGCGTTCTGTTCGAGTGGGTGACGCAGAAGAAGCCGACCTTGAGTGATCTTTACTTGATCCATCAACAAGGCTGGGAAGGCGCCGCCGAGCACATCGGCCGACCTGATCGCATCGCTTGGAAATCCATGTGTGCCACCAGCGAAGGCAGGGAGAAAGGCGAAAAATGGTGCAAACGCGCGATCTGGCGGAATACCCTTCCGGCCGTCAAAGACACGTGGAAATCGGTGGATAAGCTGACATCAGAGGCGTTCGTCGGAATGTGGCGCGAGCGGGTCGCTCATTTCTATTCGAAATACATGGCCACCGCCACCGCCGACGCCGAGCGGGCGCATCAGTAAATTTCTCGTTCCTTACCGCGCGCCGCCCGAACTACCGGTCTAACCAGCGCCAGAGCAGATGATCAATCGACAGCGCACCCGCGCCGCGGCAAAGCAGAACGAGCAGCATCGCCGCCCACTGGATGTGCGTCGGCCAAGCCTGCGGGTAAACGAAGATTTCAATGACGGCGGTCATTCCGAGCAGGACGAAGGCAGCCGGCCTTGTCAGCAGGCCCAGCACCAGCAGAACCGGCGTCGTCAGCTCAACCGTTGCCGCCGCATAGGCGGCGATTTCCGGGGGCAGCAGCGGCAACTGATATTCGTCGGAGAATAGCGCTAGCGTCGTATCCCAGTTGGCTAGTTTCGCCATCGCGGAGTTCCAGAACACGGTCGCAACCGCAAACCGCAATGGCAGCGCGAGCCAGCTATACGAAACACCCTCGAGCACCGCCCGGATGCGTCCGAGCATCCCAGCGGCGAGCGCAGATGTACGATTTGCGGACACGTCGCCGGTCATGTCATCGTCCCTTGATCGATAGACCCGAAAATTGCCGGAGCGAGGTCGAACCGGCAAAAACGTCCGAGCGCCAGATGCTCCGCGAGCGCTGCCGAGCGGTCGAAATCGCCGGCCGTGCCGAGAACCGCTTCGATCGGTTGCCCCGCGCAAAGCTTCGACAAGAAAAGCCACGACTGTCGATCGAGGCGCTCCACCTCGATGCCGGTTTCGCGGCGCTCGACCAACAGATTGACCGGCCCGGACTCGATATCGACTTTCCCGAGCGCCTCATCATCGCCCGTCAGAACCGCGCGCCAGATCGCATCTGCCGGATATGCAAGCCGCAGAAGGCTGACCGAGGGGTGGGCAACGAACCATATTCGGCCCTGATCCTCTGGCTTAACCGCTCCGAGCGCAGCAACGTCAAGCCGTGCGACATCCGCTGCGTGCAGCGCGCTGTTCACCTCCCATTCCAACTCGGCGACATCGCCCAGATAAACGATCGACATCGCCTGGGGGAAAGTCCGAAGAAAATCGGGAAACTCATCGCCAAACCGGTCGAGCCACGCTTCCCTCGGCGGATGTTCGGCAATGAAGAAATGGGCGGCACCTTCGAAGAACTCCTCACCGACCAGGCGTTCTGTCACGGGAAAAGAGAGCCGAAGCGCCTTGGTCAAGGTGTGGATGAACGTATTGCGATAAATGTCCAGCCTGTCGGCTGTTATGTGCCCGGCGAGCATCGCAGAAACCGCCGCGTTGTGCCGGTGAACAAGGCTTGCCTGCATCGCGGTCTGCATTTCAAGCAGCGTCGGCATGGCGGGCTCCTTCGGCGCCGGTGATGAAGCCTGCAGCGCGGTCGGCCTCCTGCAGCAGCACATCCAGCGGCGGCACGTCGTTGTCCCACTCGATCAGGGTGGGAACAGCACCGAAGCGCGCAATGGCTTCCTGGTAAAGCAACCAGACTTCGTCGCTGACCCGGGAACCGTGATCGTCGATGCGCAGGGTGCTTCCGTCAGCGAGAGCCTTGATGCTGTGCCCGGCCAAATGGATTTCGCCGACGGTTTCGGAGGGCAAGGCGGCGATATAGGCCGAGGCGTCCCAGCCGTGGTTGTGGGCGCTGACGCAAATGTTGTTGACGTCGCAAAGGATGCCGCAACCGGTACGGACTGCAACAGCAGCCATGAATTCCCATTCCGGAATGATTGAGTTGCCAAAGGCGATGTAGGTCGAGGGGTTTTCGACCAAAATGCGCCGCCGCAAATAGCTCTGCGTCTGGTCGACGTGGCGGCAGACCACCTCAAGCGCTTCCTCGGTCATCGGCAGCGGAAGCAGATCGGCAAGATAGGTTCCGCCGACGACATTCCAGGCGATATGCTCGGACATCAGGCCGGGCTCAATCCGCTCGGCGACCTTTCGGATGCGCTCGAGATGCGCCGGATCAATTCCTTCGGCGCTCCCAAGCGACAGCCCAACGCCATGCAGCGAAATCGGCGTGTCACGCCTGATGGCGTCCAGATAGCGCAGCGGCGTACCACCGCCCATGTAGTTCTCGGTATGAATCTCCATCCATGCCACGTCCGGAGGGGTGTCGAGCACGGCCTGGTGATGCTGAAAGCGCAACCCGATCCCGGCTTTCGCCGGGATCAGGCTCGCTTGGCTGATGTTTGAGGCGCCCATCAGCTTACTTCAGGTCGCCGTGGTCTTGCCGCCCTGGATCTTGCCGCAGTCGCCTGCCGGCAGAAGCACGAACGACTTCGGATCGCGCGCCTGGGTCGCCTGGCCGGCACAGGAATGCGCGCCTTCCGCGCAGTCGTTCTTGGCCGCGGCATTGATGCCGTAGCATTTTTCAAGCTTGTTCTTGGCCATGCGTTCCATATTGTCTTTTACGACCTGGGGCGGATTGGCCATCCCCTGGGCGTGAACGACGGGAGCCTGCATCGCAAGCGCGAGGCCAACGGCGGTCGTCAAAGTCGAGATGGCAAGCATACGACGGTTCATGTGTCTTCCTCTCCAGTTGTGTCCCATTGCGGAACTCACATGCCGAGGTTCGACGGCACGTCGAGAAAGGTTAGCCTACCCGAAAAAAATTCTTTGCTATCGCCGTAAACGCGGGAGGTGTATTCAATCGCTGAAAGCGGGTTTGCCGACGGCCGCGACTGTCAGGGTTTCGAAGACAGGCAGATGATATGCCGAGTTGCGGCAAGGAAAATCCTCCATATCCCAATACGCCAAGGTTGACGCTTGTTACCTCGACCACGTCGGAAGAAATGCGGACCGGCGGCCAGTCGGACTGGTCGATGCTGATGGCGAGGGCGCAGGATGGTGACCGCAGCGCCTATCGGTCATTGCTCAAAGAAATTGAACCCTACGTCAGATCGATAGCCGGCAGGTGCTTCAGCCGGCCGGCCGACGCGGAAGATGTCGTTCAGGATGTGTTGCTGACCGTCCATGCCGTCAGGAATACATACGATCCCAGGCGGCCATTCGGCCCGTGGCTGGTCGCTATCGCCAATCGCCGTATCATCGATCGGCTGCGTCGTCATACCCGTCAAAAGGCCCGGGAAATCGAATTGTCTCCTCAACATGAAACCTTTGCCGAGGTTCCAGCGAACCTCGATCATATCTCGGCAGAGATTGCGTTGGTTGGCGCAATCGACAAATTGCCGCCAGATCAACGCGAAGCGATCAGAATGCTGAAACTCAACGAGATGTCCCTCAAGGAGGCGTCAAAGGCCAGCGGCCGATCCATCGCGGCGCTGAAAGTCGCAACCCACCGCGCTATCAAGAACTTGCGTCAACTGTTGAAAGGCGAACCATCATGAGGAGAACATCCGACCTCATTGATGCGCTCGTCGATTCAGCAACCCCGGTCCGGCGTCTGCGTCCACCGTCGCTGCGTGCCACCCTTTGGCTTGCGCTTGCGGTGGGCGTGCTGGGGCTGCTTTGCGTCGCCCACGGGGTGCGACCGGACATTTCGATGCGATTGCAGCAGCCGGTATTCGTCACGAGCATGATCGGGGCGTTCGCCACAGCCGTGCTGGCGGCGCTGGCTTCGTTCAGATTGAGCCTGCCGGACAGTTCGCGTTGGTGGCTTTTGCTGCCGACCCCCGCGCTTGCCGTGTGGGTCTCGACCATTGGTTACGGATGCCTGACGGACTGGGTCGTCATGAGTCCTGACGGCGTGCGCATGGGTGAGGCGGTTCGATGCTTTGCCACCCTGCTGCTGACCAGCGTACCCCTCTCGATCGCGATGCTGATCATGCTTCGCCACGCGGCCTTGCTGCGGCCGACCGCTGTGAGCGCCGCGGGGGGGCTGGCGATCGCGGCGATGACGTCGTTTGCGCTTTCGCTTATCCATAATCTCGACGCGACCATCATGATCCTGATCTGGAATCTCGGCGTGGCGGCGCTGATCGCCGGACTGGCCAGCGTGTTCGGCCGGCCGATATTGGCATGGGTTTCCGCACGGATCATGCCGACGTTACCGCCGCAACTTTCAGGCCGGCAGTCGTAAGAAATTCTCCGAACCCTTCTCGCGATAATTCGTCCGGTCGTTGAGGGGTGAAGGCATGACCTGATTTGCCCGTCCGGGCCATTTGTCGACCCGCCTGTCCAGCCCCCTCAGGAAAAATATTTCTGTTTTTCCGAAACCAAATCAGGTGTAAAACGTCAGCCGTCCCGCCCCACCGAGGGGCGTATCATGATCGTCGCGAAACGCGGGGCGGGATGCGGTGGACGCGGGAGGCGCCTTCAGACGAGCGGCGCTGATGCGGACGGCGAAGTCGTGTGGTCCTGACGCCTCGACGCCGGCGTCAAGCCTCGCAGGAGATACCTGTGAGGCGACGGTGACAAGAAAGCCCGATCGCCGGGGAGATCACGAAGGAAACCGTTAAAACCATTCGCGTGCGGGAATGCCGGGTGTTTCGGCGGACTCGTGGTGACTAACGCGCGTGTCTTCTACACACCACGCGCGGCTGCGGGTGCGCTGGCGCCCGGCATTCCCCACGCCCTCCCAAGGGCGGAAGGTCTTGCAAGACTCGGGCGTATCGCGCCGCGGGAGTTAAACGCATGTCCAATCCACAGAATTGTCATTGCGAGCGAAGCGAAGAAATCCATCTTGCCGCACAAAGAAAGAATGGATTGCATCGTCGCGTAGCTCCTCGCAACGACGGTTCCATGTTCCGCCCATCAAAACGGCTTGCTGAGAAATTTCGAACCCTTGAGCCCATATCGCCAGGGCAAATCTACAGCTTTGGTAATTCCGATGCGTATACCGGCCGCCACTTCGGCCTTGCCGACCCGCGCATGCAGCGCGATCGGCGGGGCATCGAGCGGCAGGCCGTTAAGCGCGTGCGTGATGCCGAGCGCCTCCGTCAGCTTGCCCGGGCCCGAGCACAGAGATCGCTCGTCAAGCAATCGCCGGCGGCGGCGCATCAAGGGGACGCCATGGGTCGGCTCAAGCGCGCGGATCAGCACCGCGCTGGCCGAGCCCTCTTTTTCGCAGACGAAATTGACGCACGAGTGGATGCCATAGGAGCGATAGACATAGGCAAAGCCGGGCGGACCGAACATCACTTGGTTGCGCGGCGTCGGCCCGCGGAACGAATGCGCGGCTGGATCGGTGTGATGATAGGCCTCGACCTCGACGATGATGCCGCCGACCCCCTTCACCAGCAGCGTCGCGCCGATCAGGTCGGGCGCGACCTCATGCACGCTGCGGGCAAAGAACGCGCGCCTAAGCGGCTTGCCCAGGCGAGGCGCAGCCGAAGTTGTGGATATGCGCCTTTGGGCCATACAAATCGGGGCTGCAAATCGGGGCTGGGGAGGGCGGAAATGCGTCGGGGATGGCAATATGCTAAAGCATGGCTGCTAACAAGCCGGGCGGTTGCTATACCCCTTCAAGCGGATTAGCTAAGCCTCTAGGGGATATGGACATTCGATGGTTGTCGTCGTCGATACCGTTTCAGCTACGCCGCTGCGCCCGCGTCACCCCGAAAAGGTGAACCGGCCCGACGCGTTGTCGCCGCCGAAGCCGGACTGGATCCGGGTGCGCGCGCCGACCACGCGCGGCTACGCCGATACCCGCGCCATCGTCAGGGAAAACGGCCTTGTCACGGTGTGCGAGGAGGCGGGCTGCCCGAACATCGGCGAATGCTGGGACAAGAAGCACGCCACCTTCATGATCATGGGCGACACCTGCACCCGCGCCTGCGCGTTCTGCAACGTCAAGACCGGCCTGCCAGGCGCGCTCGAGGCCGATGAGCCGGAACACGTCGCCGAAGCCACCTTCAAACTCGGGCTCGCTCATATCGTGGTCACCTCGGTGGACCGCGACGATCTCGCCGATGGCGGCGCCGAACATTTCGCAAAAACCATCCGCGCCATCCGGGCGCGCTGCCCGGCCACCTCGATCGAAGTCCTGACGCCGGATTTCCTGCGGAAGGACGGCGCGCTCGAGATCGTGGCGGCGGCCAAGCCCGATGTGTTCAACCACAATCTGGAAACGGTGCCGTCGCGCTATCTCAGCGTCCGGCCGGGCGCGCGTTACTTCCATTCGATCCGGCTGCTGCAGCGGGTCAAGGAAATCGACCCCGCCATCTTCACCAAGTCCGGCATCATGGTTGGCCTTGGCGAGGAGCGCCACGAAGTGTTGCAGGTGATGGACGATTTGCGTTCGGCGGACGTGGATTTTCTCACCATCGGGCAGTACCTGCAGCCGACCCGCAAGCATCACGCCGTGATGCGCTATGTGCCGCCCGATGAATTCGCGGGCTACGAGAAGGTTGCCTATACCAAGGGCTTCCTGATGGTGTCGGCGAGCCCGCTGACCCGCTCCTCGCATCACGCCGGCGACGATTTCGCCAGGCTGCGGGCGGCGCGCGCGGCAATATCTCGCTGAAGCGGCAAGGCGATGCCCAAATTCAACTCAAGGCGCCCGGTCAACCACAGCGCGCCGCAGATGTTTGATCTGGTCGCCGACATGGAGCGCTACCCGGAATTCGTGCCGCTGTGCAGCGCACTGAAGGTCCGCCAGCGCACACCAAAGCCCGACGGCACCGAGATCGTGATCAGCGAGATGACGGTATCGTTCAAGCTGGTGCGCGAAACCTTCACCACGAGGGTGACGCTGGACAAAGCGAATCTAAGAATCCTGGTCGAATATCTGCGGGGGCCGTTCAGCAACCTCGAGAACCGCTGGACGTTCGAACCGAAGTCGGACAGCGCCTGCGATGTCGGGTTTTACCTCGCTTACGAATTCAAGAGCCGGATGCTGGCGATTCTGATGGGTACCATGTTCGATACCGCGTTCCAGCGGTTCGCGGCAGCGTTCGAAAAGCGCGCGGACATGATTTACGGAAGACCGCGAATTGCAAACCGGAGCTGATTATGCGCGCGGTGGTCGCCGCCTTTTGACGGCGCTGCGCCGCGGGGAACGTGCCTTGCGCGGATGCAACCGGCTAAGGGTTTCGCGGCGCGGCTTGACGGGCGCCTGCGGTCCGCGCGCCAGTTCCATCAGCATGCGCAAGGCCTCGACGACGGAGCGCTGGCGCACCGCGCTGCGGCCGATCGCGCCGAAGCGGCATTCGCGATGCAGAATTCTGCCGTCGCGGGCGGCGACCGCAAGATGCACGAGGCCGACCGGCTTGCCCGGGGTCGCGCCGCCCGGACCGGCAATGCCGGTGACGGACACGGCAAGGTCGACGCCGGCCCGCTCCAGCGCGCCGATCGCCATTGCGGTCGCGGTCTCCTTGCTGACCGCGCCGAAGGTCGAAAGCGTCGCGGGCTTAACGCCGAGCATCGCCCGCTTGGCATCGTTTGAATAAGTGACAAAACCGCGGTCGATGACGTCGGATGAGCCTGGAATATCGGTTAGCGCGCCGGCCACCAGCCCACCGGTGCAGGACTCCGCGGTCGCAATGGTCAGCTTGCGCATTCGGCAAAGGTCGAGCAGCGAGCGGGAGAGGGCGCGAGCGTCGCTGCCGCTCATGTCAGTCGCTCCAGGGCAGGCGGATGGTGGCACTCGCCGTGGCGGCGATGCCTTCCTCCCGGCCGGTGAATCCGAGCCGCTCGCTGGTGGTCGCTTTTACCGCGACGCGCGAGATATTCACCCCGGTGATCTCGGCGATACGCGCGCGCATGGCGTCGCGCAGGGGACCGATCTTTGGCCGCTCGCAGATCAGGGTTACTTCGAGATTGGCGATACGGCCACCGCGCGCGGTCACCCGATCGACCGCGTATTTCAGGAATTTGTCGGACGCCGCGCCCTTCCATTGGATATCGCTCGGCGGAAAATGCGAACCGATATCGCCGTCGGCGAGCGCGCCGAGGATGGCGTCGACCAGCGCGTGGAGCCCGACGTCGCCGTCGGAATGCGCGAGGAAGCCGCGGCTGTGCGGCACGCGGATGCCGCAGATCATGACGTGATCGCCGTCGCCGAAAGCGTGAACGTCGTAACCGGTTCCGGTTCTGATATCGCCGAGCATGGCGCCGAGGCGGGCCTCTTCGCGGACGAAATCTTCCGGGGTAGTCAGTTTCATGTTCGCAGGATCGCCCTCAAAGGTCGCCACCGTCAATCCCGCCCATTCGGCGAGCGCGGCGTCGTCGGTGAAATCGCTGCGGCCCTCGCGCGCGGCGCGACGATGGGCGTCGAGGATCACATCGAACCGGAATGCCTGCGGCGTTTGAGCGATTCGCAGGCGGGCCCGTTCCGGCGTGGCTTCGACGTTTCCGCTTCCGTCGATCAGCTTGATGGTGTCGGCGACCGGAATTGCGGGGACTGCCGCGCCAGTGCGGCTGGCGGCCTCGATCGCGCGCGAAATCAGCGCCGCCGACACGAATGGCCGCGCGGCGTCGTGAATGAGGACAACATCGGGCTGGTGGCTGGCGAGCGCCTCAAGTCCGGCATGCACCGAGGCCTGGCGCGTCGCGCCGCCCCCGGCGGGGGGCTCGTGGCGCAAGTCGCTGACGGCGTCGTGGAAAATTGCCGTGTCGTCGGGATTTACGACCGGCTGCACCGCAAAAATCTGTGGATGGCGACAAAACGGCTCCATCGCCCGAAAAATCACGGTCCGCCCGCCGATCGAGCGATACTGTTTGGGGCTTCCCGAGCCGGCACGGAGGCCGCGTCCGGCTGCGACAAGGATGGCTGCAGTCCGCTCGGATTTCGACATCTGACTCAATTGGAGACCAAGGGATTGATGACGGCCGCACAGCCCTTATCACGCTCTGAGCGCGAAAACAGAGCGATTCCCGATTGATGCGGGAAAAGCATATTTTGGTGCAGTGCACTTGCAAGATTGCCAGAACTGTCTAAAGTGTAGGCAAGAATCTTGGCTGCACAAGTTTTGTGCCAAATGACCTTTAGTAGGCGCAGGAAGGCGCCTGCCAGAAAATGAGAAGTCCGTGACCGGCTCAGAATACCCAACCTTTAAGCCATTGAGAATAGGTGACATTAAGCTCGCCAACCGGGTCCTTCTCGCGCCGATGTCGGGTGTCACGGATGCGCCTTTTCGACGTCTGAGCGCTGCGCTTGGCGCCGGACTCGTCGTTTCCGAGATGACCGCAAGCGATGATCTCGTCAACGGTCGGCCAATGTCGCAGCTGCGATGCGAGGCGACCGGAATCGGCCCGCATGTGGTTCAACTCGCGGGCTGCGAGACCATCTGGATGGCGGAAGGCGCGCGGATCGCCGAAGCCGCCGGCGCCGAAATCATCGATATCAATATGGGCTGCCCCGCGCGCCACGTGACCGGCGGCCAGTCCGGTTCTGCTTTGATGCGCGACCTCGACCACGCGTTGAGGCTGATTGAGGCGACGATATCGGCGGTGAAAGTGCCGGTGACGTTAAAGATGCGGCTCGGCTGGGACGAGCGTTCGCTCAACGCGCCGGAATTGGCTCGCCGCGCGGAGGCCGCGGGTGTGCAGATGATTTCGGTGCATGGTCGTACGCGTTGTCAGTTCTACAAAGGCGACGCCGATTGGGGCGCGGTGCGCGCGGTCAGGGATATGATTCGTATTCCGCTGGTCGTGAACGGCGATATCACATCATACGGGCAGGCTGTCACCGCACTTGAAATGTCGGGTGCCGACGCCGTCATGATCGGCCGCGGCGCGCAGGGCCAGCCCTGGTTGCCCGGCCAGATCGGGCGCCGCCTCGAAACCGGCACCATCGAAGCTCCGCCGTCGCTCACCGAGCAGCTCGGCTACATCCGCGCGCTTTATGATGAAGTTTGCAGTCACTATGGACTGCGCATCGGTTTGCGTCATGCGCGCAAACATCTCGGCTGGGCGCTGGAGATTGCCGGCCGATGCAGCCGTGCGCCTGCGACCACGCTCAAGGCCTGGCGCGAGCGGATTCTGACATCGGATGATCCGAACCGGGTGCATCGATCCCTTCAGGATGCGTTTGACGACTTTGCATGGAGCGCTGCTGCATGACGCCAGCCGCAGAACATCGCAGGCCGGCACCTTCCGATGGCGAGGCCATCCTGAATGCCTTGCCCAACCCGGTGCTGCTCGTCGCGCCCGACGGCAGGATCGTCGACGCCAATATGGCCGCGGAATCGTTTTTCGAGATTTCAACCCAATTCCTGCAACGCCAGTCGCTCAAGGAGCTTGTGCCGTTCGGCAGTCCGCTGCTGGCCCTGATCGATCAGGTGCGCTCCAGCGGCTCGCCGGTCAACGAGTACAAGGTCGATCTGGGCACGCCGCGGATCGGCGGCGATCGTCTTGTGGATCTCCATGTCGCGCCGCTCACCGAGCGGCCCGGCCATATCGTCGTGATGCTGCAGGAACGCACCATCGCCGACAAGATGGACCGGCAGCTGACGCATCGAAGTGCCGCACGCTCGGTGATCGCGCTGGCCGCGATGCTGGCACACGAAATCAAGAACCCGCTGTCCGGCATCCGCGGTGCGGCGCAGCTCCTTGAGCAAGCCGCCTCGTCGGAAGACCGCATGCTGACCCGGCTGATCTGCGACGAGGCGGATCGTATTGTCACGCTGGTCGATCGCATGGAAGTGTTCGGCGATGACCGGCCGGTGGCCCGCGGCCCAGTCAACATTCATGCCGTGCTCGATCACGTCAAGCGGCTCGCGCAATCCGGCTTTGCCCGCAATATCCGCTTCGCCGAGGACTACGATCCGTCGCTGCCGCCGGTGCTGGCCAATCAGGATCAGCTGATCCAGGTGTTTCTGAATCTGGTGAAGAACGCGGCCGAGGCGGTGGCCGATCTCGGCAGCGACGCGGAGATTCAACTCACCACCGCGTTCCGTCCCGGCGTTCGTCTCTCAGTGCCGGGAAAGAAATCGCGGGTGTCGCTGCCGCTTGAATTTTGCGTCAAGGACAACGGCCCCGGCGTGCCGGAGGACCTGCTGCCCAACCTGTTCGATCCCTTCGTCACGACCAAGCCGACCGGTAGCGGGCTCGGTCTTGCGCTGGTGGCCAAGATCGTCGGCGATCACGGTGGCATCATCGAATGCGAATCACAGCCGAGAAAAACCATCTTCCGGGTGCTGCTGCCGATGTTCAATACGGCCAAGCATTTCGATCAAAGCGACCGCGAGGACGTTTCGGGGACGCCGTTGCACGCCTCACAGGACGCAAGATGAGGAAAAACAATGCCCGCAGGTAGCATACTCGTCGCCGACGACGACACGGCGATCCGCACGGTTCTGAACCAGGCTCTCTCGCGCGCCGGGTATGAGGTGCGGTTGACGGGCAACGCGGCGACGCTGTGGCGCTGGGTCAGCCAGGGCGAGGGTGATCTGGTCATCACCGATGTGGTGATGCCGGACGAGAACGCCTTCGATCTGCTGCCACGGATCAAGAAAATGCGGCCGAATCTTCCCGTCATCGTGATGAGCGCGCAGAACACCTTCATGACCGCGATCCGCGCCTCCGAGCGTGGCGCGTATGAGTATCTGCCCAAGCCGTTCGACCTCAAGGAGCTGATCGCCATCGTCGGCCGGGCGCTGGCCGAGCCGAAGGAGCGGGTCTCCAGCCAGATCGACGAATCCGAGTTCGATGCGATTCCGCTGGTCGGCCGCTCACCGGCGATGCAGGAGATCTACCGGGTGCTGGCGCGGCTGATGCAGACCGACCTTACGGTGATGATCTCCGGCGAATCGGGCACCGGCAAGGAACTGGTGGCGCGCGCGCTGCACGACTACGGCAAGCGGCGCAACGGACCGTTCGTCGCCGTCAACATGGCGGCGATCCCGCGCGATCTCATCGAGTCCGAGCTTTTCGGCCATGAGCGCGGCGCATTCACCGGCGCCAACACCCGCGCATCCGGCCGGTTTGAGCAGGCCGAAGGCGGCACGCTGTTTCTCGACGAAATCGGCGATATGCCGATGGAGGCGCAAACTCGCCTGTTGCGGGTGCTTCAGCAGGGCGAATACACCACCGTTGGGGGCCGCACTCCGATCAAGACCGACGTGCGCATCGTTGCTGCCAGCAACAAGGATCTGCGCATCCTGATCCAGCAGGGCCTGTTCCGCGAGGATCTGTTCTTCCGCCTCAACGTGGTGCCGTTGCGGCTGCCTCCCTTGCGCGAGCGGATCGAGGATTTGCCCGATCTGATCCGGCATTTCTTCGCGCTGGCCGAGAAGGACGGCCTGCCGCCGAAGAAGCTCGATGCGCTGGCGCTGGAGCGCATGAAGCAACACCGCTGGCCGGGCAATGTGCGCGAACTCGAAAACCTCGCGCGCCGGCTCGCGGCGTTATATCCGCAGGACGTGATCACCGGCTCGGTGATTGACGGCGAACTGGCGCCGCCGGCGGTGACGTCGGGCGGCGGCGTTCACCACGGGGGCGATAATCTCGGCGGCGCGGTCGAAGCCTATCTGTCGTCGCACTTCTCGGGCTTCCCCAACGGCGTGCCACCGCCGGGCCTTTATCACCGGATTCTCAAGGAAATCGAGGTGCCGCTGCTCACCGCCGCGCTGGCGGCGACGAGGGGCAACCAAATCCGGGCCGCCGACTTGCTGGGCCTCAACCGCAATACCCTGCGCAAGAAGATCCGCGATCTGGACATTCAGGTCTATCGGAGCGGCAATTAATGGCGTTGCAGCGCAAAATGCGGATTTGACACGCCGCGGAATTGTCGCAATTCGGCAACAATGTGATATGAATGCATCAGGTCCGCTGCCGGCATCAAGTCGGCGGACGGAAAGGCTTTCAGCTTACCCCTTGCCGGAATGACCAGCGCAGACAGCTCGGCCGCATCGTTCAATCCGTCCTTCGTCGAATCCAAGGGCTCTTCCCTGCGGAGGTGGTTGGCGCCGTTTGCGGTTGGCCTCGCTCTGCTATCGACCTTCCTCACCTTCGTGGTGCTCACCGGCCTCACCCGAATTGAACTGACACCCGCGGTTGTCAACTCCTTCCTTCTGATCAATGCGGCAACCATCCTTGTGCTGCTCGGCATCATCGTCCGTGAAGTCTGGCAGGTCGTCCAGGCCCGCCGGCGCGGCAGGGCGGCGGCGAGGCTGCACATCCAGATCGTCAGCCTGTTTTCCGTGATAGCCGTGTTGCCAATGGTGCTGGTGGCGATCGTCGCCAACGTGACCATCGATCGGGGCCTCGACCGGCTGTTTTCAGGCCCGATGCGCGCGGTGATCCAGAATTCGCTGAGCATTGCCCGCGCCTATACCAACGAGCACGCCCAGCTTATCAGCGGCGACATTCTGGGAATGGCCAACGACATCGCCCATGCCCGGCCATTGTACGACCAGGATCGCAGAACATTCCGCGAGCTGCTGACGGCAAGCGCGGCCGCCCGCAATCTGCCGAGCGCGATGCTGATCGACAAGGATCGCAATATTTTGGAAAAGGCCGAAACCGGCATTCAACTGACCTTCGCGCCGCCGCCGTCGGAACTTCTGAGCAATGTTAACGAGACCGAGCCCGAGATCTCGGTGATCCCCGAAGAAAATTACGTTGCGGCGGTGATCCGGCTCCGCGCCTTCAACGAAACATTCCTCTACGTGGCGCGTCCGCTCGACCCCGGCGTGGTCGCCCAACTCAGCCAGACTGAGACTGGCGTTGCCGAATATGCCGAGCTGGAATCGCGCCGGCTCGGCATCCAGGTGAATTTCGCCCTGATGTTCGCGGTGATCGCATTGACCATCCTGACGGCCTCCGTTCTCATCGGACTGAATTTCGCCAACTGGCTAGTGGTTCCGATCCGGCGGCTGATGGGCGCCGCTAATCTCGTTTCGACCGGCGACCTGCATGTCCAGGTGCCCGTGCACAAGTCGGAGGGCGATCTCGCGCAACTCGGCGAAACCTTCAACAAGATGACGCAGGAGTTGCGCACCCAGCGCGACGAGCTGGTAAGCGCGAGCGACCTGATCGACAGCCGCCGGCGTTTTATCGAGGCGGTGTTGTCGTCGGCCAGCGCCGGCATCATCGGCGTCGATGCCTCCGGCAGCGTCGGGATTCTCAATCGCTCCGCCGAAAAACTGATCGGTCACGCCGAATCGGAAACGCTGGACCATCCGTTGTCGGATGTGCTGCCCGAACTCGACGACATGATGAAAACCGCCCGCGAGGGCACGCAGCGGCTGGTGCAGGGCCAGGTCACGATCACCCGCGACGGTCATGAGCGCAATCTCTCGGTTCGTGTCAGCGCCGAGCAGACCAGTCACTCCCGCGACAGCTACATCATTACGCTTGACGACATTACCGAACTGGTTTCCGCGCAGCGCACCTCGGCATGGGCCGACGTGGCGCGCCGAATAGCCCACGAAATCAAGAACCCGCTGACCCCGATCCAGCTTTCGGCCGAGCGCATCCGCCGCAAATTCGGCAAGGTCATCACCGAGGACAGGGCCGTTTTCGAGCAGTGCACCGATACGATCGTGCGCCAGGTCGATGATATCAGGCGGATGGTCGATGAATTCTCGCGCTTCGCACGGATGCCGAAACCGGTGATCGAAGGCGAGGACGTCGCCGACACCGTGCGGCAGGCCGTGTTCCTGATGCGGGTCGGACATCCCGATATCGATATCGAAGCCGAGATCAGGGAAGAGCCGATGCGGGCGCAGTTCGACCGGCGGCTGATTTCACAGGCGCTGACCAACATCATCAAGAACGCGACGGAGGCCATCGATGCCCTGCCGCCGGAGCAACTTGGCAAGGGTCGCATCGATGTCATCGCAGCGCGCGAAAACGACGACATCGTGATCGACGTCATCGACAACGGAATCGGCCTGCCCAAGGTGAGCCGGGCGAGGCTGCTCGAGCCCTACGTAACCACGCGTGAAAAGGGCACTGGCCTTGGGTTGGCGATCGTCGGTCGCGTTCTGGAAGACCACGGCGGCCGGATCGAACTCAACGATGCGGCGGACATCCGTCCGGGCCAGCGCGGGGCCTGGATGCGGTTGCGCTTTGCCATATCGGGCCATGCACCGAAGGCCGAAGCGAAGGCGCAGGCCGAAACAAAACAACCGGCATCCGAAACCAGCGAGCTGGCAGACGCGACCAACAATGAAGCAAAAATCGAAGCCGCAACCGGCAACTGAGACAGGGCGTGACCCATGGCAAGTGACATTCTGATTGTCGATGACGAAGCAGATATTCGGGACCTGGTTGCCGGCATTCTCGACGACGAGGGCTTTACCACGCGGACCGCGCGCGACAGCGACTCGGCGCTGGCGGAAATCGCCAATCGCCGGCCGCATCTGGTGTTTCTCGACATCTGGCTGCAGGGCAGCAAGCTCGACGGGCTGCAGTTGCTGGAACAGATCAAGCGCGACCATGCCGATCTGCCGGTCGTGATGATCTCCGGCCATGGCAATATCGAAACCGCGGTCGCCGCCATCAAACGCGGTGCCTACGATTTTATCGAGAAGCCGTTCAAGTCCGACCGCCTGATCCTGGTGGCGACGCGGGCGCTGGAGACCTCGCGGCTGAAGCGCGAGGTGAAGGAACTCAAGCAACTTGCCCCGGCGGCGAGCGTGCTGACCGGACGTTCCGCCTGCATGAATCAACTCCGTCAGACCATCGAGCGGGCCGCCAAAGCCAACAGCCGCATCCTGATCGTCGGCCCATCCGGTTCGGGAAAGGAATTGGCGGCGCGCACGCTGCACAATGCCTCGGGCCGCGCCGAAGGACCCTTCGTCGTCATCAACGCCGCGGCGATCACGCCGGAACGCATGGAGGTCGAACTGTTCGGTGTCGAGCAATCCAACGGCGAGCATCAACGCAAGGCCGGCGCGCTGGAAGAAGCTCATGGTGGCAGTTTGTTCATCGATGAGATCGGCGACATGCCGCGCGAAACCCAGAACAAGATCCTGCGAGTGCTGGTGGATCAGACGTTCCAGCGGGCGGGCGGCACGACCAAGGTCAATGTCGACGTTCGCATCATTTCGTCAACCGCGCGCAATCTGGAAGAGGAGATCGCCGAAGGTCGATTCCGCGAGGATCTCTATCATCGGCTGTCGGTGGTGCCGATTCGCGTGCCGCCGCTGTCGGAACGCCGCGAGGACATTCCCGAACTGATCGATTACTTCATGGATCAGATTTCGATCGCTACCGGTTTGCCGAAACGCCAGATCGGCCAGGATGCGATGGCCGTATTGCAGTCGCATATCTGGCCCGGAAACGTCCGGCAGCTGCGCAACAATGTCGAGCGCGTCATGATCCTGGCGGGCGGCGGTCCGGAGGTGATCATCACCGCCGATATGCTGCCGCAGGACGTCGGCTCGATGGTGCCGGCGATGCCGACCAGCAACAATGGCGAGCATATTATGGGCCTGCCGCTCCGCGAGGCGCGCGAAGTGTTCGAGCGCGACTACCTGATCGCCCAGATCAGCCGGTTCTCGGGCAACATCTCTCGCACAGCGGAATTCGTCGGCATGGAGCGCTCGGCCCTGCATCGCAAACTCAAGGCGCTCGGGGTCGGCTGAGACGAACCCGTCGACATATTCATGCATTTGCTTGAGAAATCAGCGGTCCTTCCGGACTTTTCCCGGGAATTACGCCGGTCTTCCCCGCGGCCGGGGTGCGAACCGGCTTGCCTAAAAACCGCGCCTGCCTTCTAATCGTGCCGTCGCGCTTCCCGGAGGGGGATCTCGGGTGAGGCAGGCAACCGGCGGCGCTCCGAAACAGGAGTAGCCATCGGTTCAATAAAGAAGAAGCCAACAAGACGGCGGGATAAAAACAATGGCGGCAGACCGCGCACAAAACCTACAGGACACTTTCCTTAATCACGTTCGCAAAACCAAAACGCCACTGACAATCTTTCTGGTCAATGGAGTGAAGCTGCAGGGGATTGTCACATGGTTCGACAATTTCTGCCTGCTGCTGCGGCGCGACGGTCATTCGCAGCTTGTCTACAAGCACGCGATATCGACCATCATGCCCGGCGCTCCGATCCAGTTGTTCGAGGGCGGCGAGGATGCTCCGGCTTGAGAGTGATCTGATTGGAACCCCGACATCCGCAAGGGGGCGCCGACCGTCCGCGGCCGGCAGGGGCTAAAGCAACCGGGCGGGTGATCGTCATCGGCCCCTATCTGCGTGTGCGCCGCGGCGATTCCGAGGCGCAGACGGACAGTGATGCCACACGCAATACCGGGGCGCGGCTCGAGGAGGCCATCGGGCTGGCGCGCGCCATCGATCTTTCAATCGCGGACGCGCTGGTCGCGCCGGTCGCGCAGATCAGGCCCGCGACCTATCTCGGCAAGGGCAAGGTCGAGGAAATCGTAGGACTCATTACCGGACACGACATCGAACTGGTGGTGATGGACTGCGCGCTGTCGCCGATCCAGCAGCGCAATCTCGAGAAGGCATGGAACACCAAGGTTCTCGACCGCACCGGGCTTATCCTCGAGATCTTTGGCCGCCGCGCCAAGACGAGGGAGGGCGCGCTGCAGGTCGAGCTCGCGCATTTGAATTATCAGCGCTCGCGCTTGGTGCGGTCATGGACCCATCTGGAGCGCCAGCGCGGCGGCTTCGGCTTCATGGGCGGCCCCGGCGAAACCCAGATTGAGGCCGACCGCCGCCTGATCGGCGAGCGCATCACGCGCCTTGAGAACGAGATCAAGAAGGTGCGGGCGACGCGGCGGCTGCATCGCGCCGGCCGGCAGCGGGTGCCGTACCGCGTCGTGGCGCTGGTCGGCTACACCAATGCGGGAAAGTCGACGCTGTTCAATCGCCTCACCCGCGCCGACGTCCAGGCCGCCGACATGCTGTTCGCAACGCTGGATCCTACCTTGCGCGCGCTCAACCTGCCGCATGGCGGCAAGGCGATGCTGTCGGACACCGTCGGATTCATCTCCAGCCTGCCAACGCAGCTGGTCGCGGCGTTTCGCGCGACGCTTGAGGAAGTGCTGGAGGCCGATGTCATTCTCCACGTCCGCGACATCTCGCATGAAGACGCGGAAGCGCAGCAGCGCGATGTTGATACCGTGCTGCGCCAGCTTGGCATCGATCCGCAGGCGGGCGTCCGTATTCTTGAAGTCTGGAACAAGATCGACCGTTTTGATTCCGACGCGCGCGAAAACCTGCAAAATATCGCCGCCCGCCGTCCGCCGGAGCGCCCGTGTTTCCTGGTTTCCGCCGAAACCGGGGAGGGGATCGACGCGCTGCTCGCCGCGATCGAGGACCGGTTGGCGGTCACGCGGATGACGCTGGACCTGTCGATCGACGCGGCCGACGGCGCCGGCATCAGCTGGCTGCATCGCAATTCTGAAATTCTCAACAAGGAATTCCACGACGGCCGCTTCGACATGACGGTGCGGGTTGATGAAACCAAGCGCGCCATCGTGGTCGCCAGATTCGACGCCGTGCCGCGCGCGGTGTGAACAACTCCATCGAGCAACATCAGCGTCAGGCTGGAAAACCGTCATTGCGAGGAGCGTAAGCGACGAATCAATCCAGGTTCACTCGTTTAACTCGTGGATTGCTTCGCTGCGCTCGCAATGACGGTTGCGGTTGTCACACTTCACTCCTTCTCTTTCGCCTCGTTCCACAACGCGTCCATCTCGGCGAGCGACGCGCGCTCCAGCGGGCGTCCCTGCGCCGCCAGCGCGCGTTCGATATAGGCAAAACGGCGCTCAAATTTCGCGTTGGTGCCGCGCAGCGCCGATTCCGGATCGACGCCGACATGGCGCGCCAGATTGACCAGCGCGAACAGGAGGTCGCCGGTTTCTTCCGCAAGTTCGTCGGCATCGCCACCGTCCAGCGCCGCCTCGATCTCGTCGGCCTCCTCGCGAATCTTGTGCAGCACCGCGCGCGGATCGTTCCAGTCGAAGCCGACCTGCGAGGCCTTGCGCTGCAATTCCATGGCGCGTGTCAGCGCCGGTTGCCCGGGTTTGACGCCCGACAACTGCGATTTGCGCGGCTCCTCAACTGGACGCCGCGCCGCACGTTCGGCCTTCTCTTCGGCCTTGATGCGCTCCCACGCGCCCTTGACGTCCGACGGCGTTAATTTTCCGTCCCTGTCGGCAAAGACATGCGGATGCCTTCGGATCATCTTGCGCGTGATCGCATCGACCACGTCGCCGAACGAGAAGGCGTCTTCCTCTTCCGCCATGCGGGCATGAAACACCACCTGCAGCAGGAGATCGCCGAGTTCGTCCCTGAGGTCGTCGAGATCGCCGCGCGCGATGGCGTCCGCGACTTCATAAGCCTCCTCGATGGTATAGGGCGCAATGGTCGCAAAATTCTGTTCGAGGTCCCAAGGGCAGCCGGAGCCAGGCGTTCGCAGCATCGCCATGATTTCGAGCAGGCGTGAAATATCGCGGGAAGGGGTCATCGTGCACCGGGTCCAGGAAGGATCAGACCTATATGCCGCAAGACGCGAGGTGATCCCAGCAAAACGCGCCGAGCGGATCACACTTTCCACCGGTTGGCCTGCGCGCGGAGGAGTGCTAAGGGCAGCCCATGAGCGATCACTTGCACGAAACCGCGCTGGTGCTGTTCTCCGGCGGACAGGATTCCGCGACGTGCCTGGCATGGGCGCTGCAGCATTTCGCGCGTGTCGAGATGCTCGGTTTCGAATACGGCCAGCGTCATGCCATCGAACTCGAATGCCGCGACCGCCTGCTCGCCGGCATGCGATCGCTCCGCGCCGGTTGGGCGGAAAAACTCGGCGAGAGCCACACCCTGGCGATTCCGACATTGGCCGAGATCTCCGATACCGCGCTGACGCGCGATGTCGCGATCGCGATTGGCGCGGACGGCCTGCCCAACACCTTCGTGCCCGGACGCAATCTTGTGTTTCTGACGTTCGCGGCCGCATTGGCCTATCGGCGGGGCATCAATCACATCATCGGCGGGATGTGCGAGACCGATTATTCCGGCTATCCGGATTGCCGCGACGAGACCATCAAGGCGTTGCAGGTCGCGCTCAATCTCGGCATGAACAAGCGGTTCGAATTGCACACGCCGCTGATGTGGCTGGACAAGGCCGGCACCTGGAAGCTCGCCAACGAACTCGGCGGCGCAGGGCTGGTCGACCTGATCCGCGAGCATTCCCACACCTGCTATCTCGGCGAACGCGGCGCGCGGCACGACTGGGGCTATGGCTGCGGCGAATGCCCGGCCTGCGCGTTGCGCGCGAAAGGCTGGCGGGAATATGCGGCGGGCGCAGCCTAACTTGTGAAATCCTCCGGCCGCAATTCGATCGGCGAGCCGTGCGGCGTGCGGTCGGCGGCGTGGTCCCAGGCATCGCGATAGCGGACGAGGGTTTCGGGGGAGGCCACGCCTTTCTCGGCAACCAGCCTCTCCAGCGTCGCGAGCCAGTGCCGGTAGTAGGTTTCGCCGGTGTCGGGATCGCCCGCGGCTTGCGCATGTTTGATTTCGGAGGCGAGGGCGGCAGCCCATTCCGGCCAGGTAAAGACGCCGCGCTCGTGCAAGGCCAAAGCCATCGCAAACGCCTGCGCTTCCCATGGTTCGCGGAAAACCGGCCCTTCGGCATCGCGGGGAATGCCCGGCACCGCGCCGGTTGCAAGGTGTGCTGTCGCGAGGTCCATCACGCCGGCTCTAGGTATGGTTCGAACGCGTCGATCGAGACCTTCAGCGTCGGGTCCGCATCCCGGCCCCACAGCTCCGTGCCTTCGAATACGACGGTATAGAGCCATTGCGGGTTTTCGCCGGCGTCGATCGCGTCGCTATCGGGAAAAACCTGGCAGCCGTGGTCACGCTCAACAACGCCGACATGACCCCGCACATATCGGGGCAGGCGGGTATGCGTTACCGGATGGAAGTTGACCGCGCGCACGAGGTCTCCGGCCCTGAATTTCGCGGCCGCCGGCGCCGCGCGACTATATGCCCCGCGCGTCATGATGCGCTCAACATCCTTCACGGTAAACTTGCCACGTCGCGGGGCCTTTGTCGGCTTCAGGGCGCGGCCGGCCTTCACTTCGTCGGCATCAACGAAGCCGTTGGCGACCAGCATGTTCTGAAATGCCAAAAACCACTTCTTGTAATAGGAACTGCCGAGATAATCCAGCGGAGGCAGGAGTTCGCGATAGAACCGCGCGGCGTCGATGTTGAAAGCCCCTTGCGCGCCGAGCGCGCGCACCATGGCCATTACCCGGCCTTCCCATTTTTCATGAAAAACCGGCTCATTCGGCTCGGGCTCGACCTTGCCGAAGCCATCCATGCCGCCCATGTCGTGCACGCCGTTCATCAAGCCGCGCCTGGCGTCTTGGGAAATCCGGTGCCGATCATGGAGTCGCGTGTGACGAGTTCGGCAAGCTGCTGCTCGCTCCAATCCTCGGTACCGGTCGGGCGCATCGGCAACACGAGAAAACGCGTCTCTGCGGTCGAATCCCACACGCGGATCTCGGTTTCCTTCGGCAAGCTGACGCCGAAGTCGGCGAGCACGCCGCGCGGGTCTTTCACGGCGCGGGAACGATAGGGGGCGGCCTTATACCAGACGGGAGGAAGCCCCAGCATTTCCCAGGGATAGCAGGAGCACAGCGTGCACACGACCATGTTGTGGCGCTGCGGCGTGTTGGCGACGACGACCAGATGATCGCCGACCCGTCCGGAATGACCGAGCGTCCTCACGGCCTTGGTGGCGTCATCCAGCAGGGCCTGCCTGAAGACAGGATCGGACCAGGCTTTTGCGACGACCCGCGCGCCCCTGTGCGGGCCGATCTTTGTTTCGTAGGCTTGGATGATGGCATCGAGCGCGGCCGGCTCGACATAGCCCTTTTCGGTCAGAATCGTCTCGAGCGCGCGCACGCGCAGTTCGGTCTCGGACAAGTCCGAATGATCGTGGTCGTGGTCATGGTGATCGGTCATATCGGCAGGATAATCGCATTATTCCGCGGATGTCGAGGCGTCGACTCTGCTAGCCTTTGCGTATGGCGCATGGGTCAAAATGGGCGGCATTTGCCGCGGCAATGGCGATTTCACTGTCGCTGGCGGCGCCGAACGATGCGGGGGCGGCCAACGGCGCCTATGTGGTGGATGCCGCCGATATCTCCGAACCCGGATCCTGCAAGGTCGAAAGCTGGATTTCGACCGCCAGCAACACCGATTTTTCGGCGGTGGCCAATCCGTCCTGCGTGGTGGATATCTTCAAGCCAGTAGAATTGAGCCTCCTGACCAACCGCTCCCGCAGCGAGGGCGACTGGAGCACCACGATCGCGCCGAAGGCGAAGACCAACCTGGTTCCGACGGGGATCGGAAAATGGGGTTTTTCATTTTATGCGGGCGGTCAGTTCGACGCGCTGACCGGTGAAAACCTCACCGCGTTCGCGGTCGTGCCTGCGACCTTCCGGCTCTCCGAAACCATGCGGATCAACATCAATGGCGGCTGGTTGTGGGACCGAACGGTCGACCGGCATTACCTGACTTACGGCCTCGGTTTCGACTGGAAATTCACCGAAGTGCTGCAATGGACGATCGAGGCATTCGGACAGGCTGGCGCGGCCGATATTTCAAGCGCCGTCCGGCCGCGATTTCAAACCGGCGTGCGTTACCGGCCCAACGAGATATTCTCGGTCGATTTCATCTATGGTCGTAACATCACGGGCGAAAACGCCAACTGGATCACGGTCGGGACCACGATCCGGTTTCCGGTGCCGGGAGGCAAACCCGCGCGGGAACGGACCGGACATTTGTAAGCTATCGTTCAAAACTTAACGAGCAAGGAGTGTGAGCGTGGCCGATTTTGTAGCCATCGAAAAAGGCCTCGGGCCTGAGGGCCGTATCGCGGTGGTGCGCTTCGACCGTGGCGACGGCATCAACGCGCTGTCGCCGGAGGCGATGCGCCAACTCACCAATGCCGCGCGCAGTTTCGAGGACGACGGCGAAACCTCGGTCGTGGTGCTCGCCGGCGGCGCCAAGGCGTTCACCGCGGGATTCGACCTCAAGGACGCCGAAGGCCGGTTGCGCCGGACCATGGATCTTGGCGCGCTGCGCCGGCACCTCAAGCTGGGACCGCGGCTGACCGGGGCCTGGCACGAGATGGAGCAGATCACCATCGGCGCCATCGAGGGCTTTTGCATCGGCGGCGGCGTGGCGCTGGCGGTGGCCCTGGATTTTCGCATCATGGGCCGCGACGCCTATCTGCGGGTCCCCGAGATCGGGCTCGGCATGAACATGAGCTGGCAGAGCATCCCACGCATGCTGCACCTGATCGGACCGGCCCGAACCAAGCAGGCGGTGATCCTGGCCGACCAGCGCATCAGCGCCGCTGAGGCCTTCGAATGGGGCCTGGTGGAGGAAGTGGTTGATCCCGGCAAGGCGTTCGACGCCGCGATGGCGCTGGCGGCCAAAGTCGCAGCGCAGCCGCCGTTGTCGGTCGCGATGACCAAGCTCACCGTCAATCGCCTGGCACATGCCCTCGACGATCTCGCCAGCCACATGGACGTCGACCAGTTCGCGCTGGCGAGTTTTAGTGAGGACCACAAGGAAGGCGTCGCAGCCTTCCTCGAACGCCGCAAGCCGCGCTTCAGGGGACGCTAGCAGTCATACGGAAACGTGACTGTTGATCACCTACCTCTGAGCCTGCCCCACACATTCATGAGCGCCCCGGCCAGAGCCCGCTGGGCACCGGGCAGC
>DATANB010000124.1:0-8735 GCA_036266415.1 Bradyrhizobium sp.
TCGTCATCGTCGTCGTCTTCGATGGTCTCGTCGATCTCGATGTCGTCTTCCGACTCGGGCACCACGGCCTTGACCTTGCCGGTATTCTCCTCGGCGTCGGCTTCCTCGAGCGGCACCAACTCTTCAGCCTCGACCGGCTCCGGCGCTGCTTCGGCCGCGGAGGCGGCCGCCGCGGCGCTGGCGCGGGCTGCAGCGTCGGCGCGGGTTCGCGGCGGCGGGATCGGCGCAATCGGCACGACCTCGCCGGTATAGGGTGAAATCACCGGGCTCTTGTTGAGGTCGTAAAATTTCTTACCCGTCGTCGGGCAAATGCGCTTGGTTCCGAGATCGGATTTTGCCACGTGTGGAATCCTGGGAATTTCTGAAAAACGGTGCTTCACTTGGCTAGTTGCCGCGCTGCTGTCAATAGCGGTTTGCGGGAGATTGGTGCCTGCGTGACGCGGTGCGGCCCATGTGGTACCTGCCGCCGGCACAGGTGCTTGAAATCTGGCACGCACCGCGGTCTCCCGGCGGACCGTCATCGCGCCTGTCAAATCCAAAAACCGCACTGGAATCCTGTATTTGCTGGTCTCCTGCGGTTCCAGCATTCGCAACGGATTTCGCTGAAACGGGATGCGAATGCTAGAATTGGGAGACCAGAGGACACAATCTTGACCCATTCAGAACGCCTCGCCGATCATCCCGCGCCGCTTGAGGCCCGTTCGAGCGGTCCACTCGCCGGAAAGATCCGCGTTCCCGGCGACAAGTCGATTTCGCACCGCGCCCTGATTTTGGGCGCGCTCGCGGTCGGCCAAACCCGGGTTTCGGGCCTGCTTGAGGGCGAAGACGTTCTAAATACCGCCAAAGCGATACGCGCGCTGGGCGCGGCAGTGGAACGAACCGGCGATTTCACCTGGTTGGTGCGGGGTGTCGGCGTGGCCGGGTTCGCCCATCCCCAGGTTCCGCTTGATTTCGGCAATTCCGGCACCGGCTGCCGGCTGGTGATGGGCGCTGTAGCTGGCTGCCCGATTACGGCTGTTTTCGACGGCGATGCCTCACTGCGCGGCCGACCGATGCGGCGGGTGCTCGATCCCCTGGAACTGATGGGCGCGCAAGTGGGCTCTAGCGGGCAGGGCGGCCGGCTGCCGCTGACGCTTGTCGGCGCGCGCGATCCGCTGCCGATCCTCTACCGTACGCCGGTGGCCTCGGCCCAGATCAAGTCCGCGGTGCTGCTGGCGGGGCTGGCCGCGCCGGGCACCACCACCGTGATCGAGACCGAGGCCAGCCGCGACCATACCGAACTGATGCTCGCTCATTTCGGGGCGCAGATCGTCTCGACGCGGGAAGGCAGCCACGGCCGCAAAATCGCGCTGGCAGGGCAGCCCGAATTGCATGGCGCCGATGTGGTGGTGCCGGCCGATCCGTCATCGGCGGCATTTCCGATTGTGGCGGCCCTGATCGTCGAAGGCTCCGACATCGTTCTGTCAGACGTCATGACCAATCCGCTGCGCACCGGCCTGTTCGCGACCTTGCGCGAAATGGGTGCGTCGATCGAGGAAACCGGGCTGCGCGGCGATGCCGGCGAGCCGATGGCGCAGTTGCGGGTGCGCGCCTCGAAACTGCGCGGCGTCGAGGTGCCGCCCGAACGCGCACCCTCGATGATCGACGAATATCTGGTGCTGGCGGTGGCGGCGAGTTTCGCCGAGGGCACCACCGTCATGCGCGGCCTGCAGGAATTGCGGGTCAAGGAATCCGACCGGCTCGAAGCCACCGCCGCCATGCTTCGCGCCAACGGCGTCAATGTGGAAATCTCGGGCAACGACCTGATCGTCGAGGGCAGGGGCCATGTGCCGGGCGGAGGCCTGGTCGCCACCCACATGGACCATCGCATCGCGATGTCGGCCCTGGTGATGGGCTTGGCCTCCGACAAACCGGTGAAGGTCGACGACACCGCCTTCATCGCCACCTCGTTTCCGGATTTCATCCCGATGATGCGCGGGCTCGGCGCGGAGTTTTCATGATTATCGCCATCGACGGACCGGCCGCCTCGGGCAAGGGCACGCTGGGCAAGCGGCTCGCGCACCATTACGGCTATCGTCACCTCGATACCGGGGTGATTTATCGCGCGGTGGCCAAGGCGCTCTTGGACGCCGGCGCCGATCTCACCGACGAGGCCCGCGCGGTCGCCGCCGCGCTGGAACTCGATCCCGAAAAGTTCGGCAATCCCGCGCTCAAGACGCAGGAAGTGGGCGATGCCGCCTCACTGGTCTCGGCCATCCCGGGGGTGCGGGAGGTGCTGGTCAATTTTCAGCGGCAATTCGCAGCCGATCCGCCCGGCGCGGTGCTCGACGGCCGCGACATCGGCACCGTGATCTGCCCGGACGCCGATGTGAAGATCTTCGTCATCGCCGACCCCAAGGTCCGCGCCCGCCGGCGGACCCTGGAAGCCAGGGCCCGCGGCGAGGATGCCGATGAGGCCGCGGTCTTGGCCGATATCCTCAAACGCGACGAACGCGACCAGAACCGGGCCACCGCGCCTTTAAAAGCGGCCGCAGATGCTTACTTGCTCGATAACTCGCATTTGGATATAGAAGGCGGCGTCCGGGCCGCCATCGACATTGTCGAGGCCGTCCGAGCGGGCCGGCAGCGGGTTTGAACGCCTTCATTGGAAGGCTTCCGAACGAAACCGCTGCCGTCATTGGAGGAAAGCCCGCTCCAGGTCTTGAACATCGATATCCCGAGGCCGCTTTGCCTCGTTCAGGCTCCGGATGAATCAACGTATCGAACGTGCAGGCATGCTGCCGGCCCGCTCTCGCGACATTTGCGAGGCGGTCGTTAGGGTTTGCGGACCACTGACACTTCACGCCCGATACGCCCCCTAACCCCAATGGCCGGCGATACCCGCATCTGGAGAACAAATGGCTTCGACTGCTACTTCCTATAATCCTTCCCGCGACGATTTTGCCGCGATGCTCGACGAGAGCTTTGCCGGCGGCAATCTGCAGGAAAGCTCCGTCATCAAGGGTATTGTTGTTGCGATCGAGAAGGACATGGCCGTCATCGACGTCGGCCTGAAGACCGAAGGCCGCGTGGCGCTGCGCGAATTCGCAGGACCCGGCAAGGAAAGCGAACTCAAGGTCGGTGACGAGGTCGAGGTGTTTCTCGATCGCATCGAAAATGCGCTCGGCGAGGCCGTGCTGTCGCGCGACAAGGCGCGCCGCGAGGAGAGCTGGGGCAAGCTCGAGAAGGCGTTCAACAACAACGAGAAGGTGCACGGCGTCATCTTCAATCAGGTCAAGGGCGGCTTCACTGTCGATCTCGACGGCGCGGTCGCCTTCCTGCCGCGCTCGCAGGTCGATATCCGCCCGATCCGTGACGTGGCTCCGCTGATGAACAATTCGCAGCCTTTCCAGATTCTCAAGATGGATCGCCGCCGCGGCAACATCGTGGTGTCGCGCCGCACCGTGCTGGAAGAGACCCGCGCCGAGCAGCGCCAGGAGTTGGTGCAGAACCTGGAAGAGGGCCAGGTCATCGACGGCGTGGTCAAGAACATCACCGATTACGGTGCGTTCGTCGATCTCGGCGGCATCGACGGCCTGCTGCACGTCACCGATATCGCCTGGCGGAGGGTCAATCACCCGACCGAAGTCTTGACCATCGGCCAGACCGTGAAGGTCAAGATCATCAAGATCAACCACGAGACCCACCGCATCTCGCTCGGCATGAAGCAACTGCTCGACGATCCCTGGCAGGGCATCGAGGCGAAGTATCCGCTCAATGCGCGCTTCACCGGCCGTGTCACCAACATCACCGACTACGGTGCCTTCGTCGAACTGGAGCCTGGCATCGAAGGCCTGATCCACGTCTCGGAGATGTCGTGGACCAAGAAGAACATGCATCCCGGCAAGATCGTTTCGACCTCGCAGGAGGTCGAAGTGCAGGTTCTCGAGGTCGATTCGGTCAAGCGGCGGATTTCGCTCGGCCTCAAGCAGACCATGCGCAATCCCTGGGAAGTGTTCGTCGAAAAGTTCCCGGTGGGATCGACGGTCGAGGGCGAGGTCAAGAACAAGACCGAGTTCGGCCTGTTCCTCGGGCTCGAGGGCGACGTCGACGGCATGGTCCATCTGTCCGATCTCGACTGGAAGCTTCCGGGCGAGCAGGTGATCGACAACTTCAAGAAGGGCGACATGGTCAAGGCCGTGGTGCTCGATGTCGATGTCGAAAAGGAGCGCATCTCGCTCGGCGTCAAGCAGCTCGAGGGCGATCCGTTCGCCGAGCCCGGCGACGTCAAGAAGGGCGCGGTCGTGACCTGCGAAGTGCTCGAGGTGAAGGAAAGCGGCATCGAGGTGAAGATCTCCGGTACCGATTTCACCACCTTCATCAAGCGGTCCGAGCTGGCGCGCGAGCGCTCCGATCAGCGCGCCGAGCGTTTCGCGGTCGGCGAAAAGGTCGATGCGCGGGTGATCCAGTTCGACAAGAAGGCCCGCAAGGTGCAGGTCTCGATCAAGGCGCTCGAAGTCGCCGAAGAGAAGGAAGCCATCGCGCAATACGGCTCCTCCGATTCGGGGGCGACGCTGGGCGACATTCTCGGTACCGCGCTCAAGCAGCGCACCGACAAGTAAGTCGCTCGCATCACAATCAAGACGGGGCCCCGGTTTCCACCGGGGCCCTTTTTGTCCTGGGAAGCATGCACCGCGATGTTCTTTCCCTCTCGCACAAGGGGAGAAGGAGGAAAGAAAGGGCCTTGTTTTCTTCATATTACGTCGCAATTGATGTAATTGGGACACGGCATATTGGTGCTGTGAAGATAACACCGTGCAAATGACCGTCTCTCGGGAGAACTTCGATGTCGCTTGATTCAGATGTGATCGTCGATCGCCGCAGGATCCGCCGCAAGCTGACGTTCTGGCGCGTGGCAGCCATACTGGTCGCGATCGGAGCGATCGTCACCGTCGGCGTGGTCGTGACACCGGGCGGGCGCGGCGCGTTCACGACATCGGGTTCGATCGCTCGTGTCCATATCGACGGCCTGATCCGCAGCGACAATGACCGTGTCGAGGCGCTGGAACAGCTGGAAAAATCGGCCGCCGCGGCGGTCGTCGTGCATATCAACTCGCCCGGCGGCACCACGGCCGGCTCCGAACAGCTGTTCGACGCGCTGGTGCGCCTGAAGGCGAAGAAGCCGCTGGTCGTGGTCGTCGAGGGGCTGGCCGCCTCGGGCGGCTACATCACCGCGATTGCGGCCGATCACATCGTCGCGCAACAGACCTCGCTGGTCGGTTCGATCGGCGTGCTGTTTCAGTTTCCGAATTTTGCCGATCTGCTGAAAACCGTGGGCGTCAAGGTTGAGGAAGTGAAGTCTTCACCGCTGAAGGCGGCCCCCAACGGCTATGAACCGACCAGCCCGGAAGCGCGCGCGGCGCTGGATTCGCTGGTCAAGGACTCCTATGCCTGGTTTCGCGGCCTGGTGAAGGCGCGGCGCGGCATGGACGACGCGTTGCTTGAAAAAGTCGCGGACGGACGGGTTTTCACCGGCCACCAGGCGGTCGATCTCAAGCTGATCGATCAGCTCGGCGACGAGAAAACCGCCGTCGCCTGGCTGGTCGCGCAGAAGGGCGTCAAGGCCGATCTGCCGGTGCGCGATTACAAGTTGTCGCCGCGCTTCGGCGACCTGACTTTTCTGCGAACGGCGGCTTCAATTGCCCTGGATACGCTCGGCCTCGGCCCGATTGCGCGACAAATCGAGCAGGCCGGCGTCGCGCAGGCGGTCGATCGCCTTGGCCTCGATGGCATGCTGGCGTTGTGGCAACCCGCCGGCACCCGTTGAACCGCATAAATCCGGCTTCCCGCATTGCGGTGGCGTCACAATCCCCAATCCGGTCGTTTGTCACGCGATTTCGCGGCGTCCAATTTTGATTTAGCGTCTTGACAACTCAAGGTATTTTCACGGAAATGGATATCGCCGCAGTCCCGGGTCCCAGTCTCGATGATTAAATCCGAACTCGTTCAGCGTATCGCCGAGCACAACCCGCATCTTTATCAGCGGGATGTCGAGAACATTGTGAATGCGATTCTCGATGAGATCGTCGCGGCGCTGGCGCGCGGCGACCGGGTCGAACTGCGCGGTTTTGGTGCGTTCTCGGTGAAGCACCGCCCGGCCCGCGCCGGCCGCAATCCGCGTACCGGCGCGCATGTACCGGTCGACCAGAAGAGCGTCCCGTTCTTCAAAACGGGCAAGGAAATGCGCGAGCGGCTGAACCGCGAGGGCGGAGCACCCGAGGCCGGCGCGTAAGGCGGTTGTTGATCGCGCGTCGTCTGGCCGCAGAACTGGCGCCTTTTCGGGCTGCGAAAAGCCGATCTCTGGCAATGCGAGAGGGGTCATGCGCAAGTTTTTCACGGCTGTGGTGCTGATTCCGCTGGGCCTGATCTTTGTCGTGTTCGCAGTCGCCAACCGGCACCTGGTGACGGTGTCGTTCGATCCCTTCAATTCGACCGACCCGTCGATCGCGATCACGCTGCCGCTGTTTGTCGTTATCATCGCGGTGGCGATCGCGGGCGTGCTGGCGGGCGGCTCCGCGACCTGGTTCCGGCAGCGCCACTGGCGGCGCGCGGCGCGGCGGCACGAGGCCGATGCACGGGCTGCACGGGCGCAACTGGCCGATTTGCGCACGGCGCCCCCGCGGTATGATCCGCAGCGCCTTTCCGCCCCGCAGCAGGGCGGCCTATATGGCGTAAGCGGGCGAGACAAGCAGGGCGCGACGTTGTAGAACGCGCCCGATCGCAACCGCTATTCGTCGCTTGTCGCCGCCCCTGACCGTGTGCCTTGAAACATGTCCCTGATCGTCAAAATTTGCGGCCTGGCCACGCGCGAGACGCTCGACGTCGCGCTGGATGCCGGCGCGGATATGGTCGGGTTCGTGTTCTTTCCGCCCTCGCCGCGGCATCTCGGCCTGGCAATGGCGCGTGATCTCGGCAAGCAGGCAAGGGGCCGCGCGCTAAAGGTTGCGCTCACGGTCGATGCCGATGACTTGACGCTCGCCGATATCGTGGAGGCGCTGCAACCTGATATCCTGCAACTGCACGGCAAGGAAACCGCGGCACGGCTGCGCGACATCAGGCAGAAATTCGGCTTGCCTGTCATGAAGGCGATCGCGGTCGAGACCACGGCCGACCTCGCATCGCTGCCCGGTTACGCTGGGGTCGCCGACCGTATCCTGTTCGATGCCCGGGCGCCCAGGCAAGCCACCCGCCCGGGCGGTCTCGGCACGGTATTCGACTGGCATGTGCTGGAGAAGCTCGACCTCAAGCTGCCGTTCATGGTCTCCGGCGGCCTCACGGCCCAAAATGTCGCCGAAGCCGTTCAGGTCACGCGCGCCGGCGGCGTCGATGTTTCCTCCGGCGTCGAGCGCATGCCTGGCGTCAAGGATCCCGAAATGATCCGGTCTTTCATTCGCGCGGCGCGCGCAACAGAAGAGCTGATGGTTCGATGAGTCTCGCCAGACCCAATTCCTTCCGCAGCGGTCCCGACGAGCGCGGGCATTTCGGCATTTTCGGCGGCCGCTTTGTCGCGGAAACCCTGATGCCGCTGATTCTCGATCTGGAGCGGGCCTACACTGAGGCCAAGGCCGATCCGGCATTCGCTGCGGAAATGAACGGCTACCTCAAGCATTATGTCGGCCGGCCGTCGCCCCTGTACCTCGCCGAGCGCCTGACCGGGCATCTCGGCGGCGCCAAGATTTATTTCAAGCGCGAGGAGCTCAACCACACCGGCTCCCACAAGGTCAACAATGTGCTCGGCCAGATCATGGTGGCGCGGCGCATGGGCAAGAAGCGCATCATCGCCGAGACCGGCGCCGGCCAGCACGGCGTCGCCACCGCGACGCTGTGCGCCCGCTTCGGGCTTGAATGTGTGGTCTATATGGGCGCCGTCGATGTCGAGCGGCAGCAGGCCAATGTCATCCGCATGGAGATGCTGGGCGCCAAGGTGATCCCGGTACAGTCGGGCTCGCGCACGCTGAAAGACGCCATGAACGACGCGCTGCGCGACTGGGTCACCAATGTGCACAACACGTTCTACTGCATCGGCACCGTCGCCGGTCCACATCCCTACCCGATGATGGTGCGCGACTTCCAGTCGGTGATCGGGATCGAGACCCGGGCGCAGATGCAGGAGGCCGAAGGCCGCCTGCCGGACTCGCTGATCGCCTGCATCGGTGGCGGCTCCAACGCGATGGGGCTGTTTCATCCCTTCCTCGATGATCCCTCTGTCGAGATCTTCGGGGTCGAGGCGGCGGGCCATGGGCTCACCCAGCTGCACGCGGCCTCGATCGCCGGCGGCCGGCCGGGCGTGCTGCACGGCAATCGCACCTATTTGCTGATGGACGATGACGGCCAGATCCAGGACGCGCATTCGATTTCGGCGGGGCTGGATTATCCCGGCATCGGACCGGAGCATTCCTGGCTGCATGAAACCGGCCGGGTGACGTATCTGTCCGCCACCGATGACGAAGCGCTGGCCGCGTTCCAGTTGCTGTCGCGGCTGGAAGGCATTATCCCGGCGCTGGAGCCGGCGCATGCCATCGCGAAGGTGATGGAGCTCGCGCCGAAGCGGCCAAAGGATCACCTGATGGTGGTCAATCTCTCCGGTCGCGGCGACAAGGACATTCCGCAGGTGGCGGATATTCTGCGGGGGAAGAAGAAGTGACTTCCGAACGCCGCGGCCTGCTTTACCTCTCCCCGATGGGGAGAGGTCGGCT
>DATANB010000125.1:0-82458 GCA_036266415.1 Bradyrhizobium sp.
GCTTGCAAGCTTCATGCGCTATGATCTGGGATACTTCGATTTGGAGCAGAAAACCCTGCAACCTCTCGACAACCCGTTCGGCACGAGGTTGTCACCCATGTCTTAGGTACGACCTGTTACCTATGTCTCCGGGCCGGACACTTTAATGATGGTAGCGGGAGAGGGACTCGAACCCCCGACCCCAGGATTATGATTCCCGTGCTCTAACCAGCTGAGCTACCCCGCCACAGCGTCCGTCGTCTTTGGCTTGACCTACCGCGGTCGCGAACGCGCGGCATATAAGAAGCAGGTCTTGGGCATGTCAAGCAAACCCAATCGGAGCCGTTTCGGCTCTTTTGCTGTTGCACCAAGCACCGGCAAACCACGCTATTTCGGCCGGACGTTGGGATCGCCGCCGGGGCTGCCGGGCGGCGGGATCACCGGGGTGTTGCCGGTATCGGGGGTCGGTGCGCGGATTTCAGGGTCCACGCCCGCGGGCGGGCACAACACGCCATCGGACTTCGCCAATTTGTCGCCGAGCGGCTCGGCCCGCTGACCGGTCGTCGAGCCCTCCGGCGCGATGCTGCCCCGCGGCGGCACCGGCTGCATCGGCTGCATCGGCGCGCAGTCGCTGACGCGCGCCGGCGCCGGCGGGGCGGTTTGGGCCGGCGGCGTTGTCGGCGTCGGCGGAGCCTGCGCGCTGGCCGCCCCGGGCGCGGCGATCAGCACGCTCAAGAGAAGCAGTGAGTGTTTGCTCTGCATGCCAGGGAAACGGCCGGGGCGCGCGCAAGTTCCGCTCCGAATCGGAACGTTCACGATTTGCGGTAGCGGATCAGCGAGAAATGCCCCATCGGCGGCATCGGGCGGCGCTCGGTGAGGGTGATGCCGCCGTGTCTGGCGGCCCAGTTGACCAGCCGCGCCCATGGGAATTCCGGCCGCCAGCCGAGGCGGCGCGCCAGCGGCGCGAACGCCAGTTCGAAGATGCGGCGCGGGCCGATTTCGGCGCCGATGTGATTGACCAGAATGAGTTCGCCGCCGGGTTTCAGCACGCGGATGAAATCATCCAGCGTTGCTTCCGGATCGGGCACCGCGGTGATGACATATTGCGCCACCACCGCGTCGAAGAACGAATCCCTGAATGCCAGATTTTTGGCGTCCATCACCGCCAGCGTCTCAACGTTGCGAAGACCCAGCGCCCGCACGCGGGCTTGCGCCTTGCGCAGCATCGGTAGGGAGATATCGACTCCGTACAGTTTCGTGCTCGGCGAATAATCCGACAGCGACAATCCGGTGCCGACGCCGACATCGAGAATCCGGCCGCCGATCTTGTCGGCTTCGGCGATGGTGGATTGGCGGCCGTGATCGAAAACCTTGCCGAATACCAGATCGTAGACCGGCGCCCAGCGCCCATAAGCCTTTGCGACCCCCGCGCGGTCAATATCTGCAGCCATGCCCCCGCCCTGAAACTCCTATCCGCGCATGGCCTCGACCAGCGGCGCCAGGCGCATCGCGCCTTTGGCCAGGGCGCCCTTTGCAGTCGCGCTCTGGATGAAGCCTCCGCCGAGCACGCGCGCCTGGCCCGCAGGTGCATCGTAGAACACGCAGGCCTGGCCGGGGGATACGCCCTCTTCGCCGGCGACGAGTTCGACTTCATAGCCGCCATGGGCGGCGCGCAGCCACGCCGGCTGCGGCGCGCGGGCCGATCGCACACGCACGAAGATCTCGAGCCCATCGCCGACCGCGCGATCGAGCGGGCCGTCGCCAATCCAGTTGACGTCGCGCAGCGCGATGCGATCCATCCGCAGCGCCTCGCGCGGACCGACCACGACGCGGCGGCTGGCGGCTTCAAGCCGCACCACATAGAGCGGCGCGCCGGAGGCGATGCCCAGTCCGCGCCGCTGGCCGACGGTGAAATGAACGATGCCCTGATGCCGGCCGATAATGCCGCCGTCAAGGTCGACGATATCGCCCGGCAGAACCGCATTCGGCCGCAAGCGGCCGATGATGTCGGTATAGCGTCCGCTGGGCACGAAGCAGATGTCCTGGCTGTCCTGCTTGTCCGCGACCGTGAGACCGAAGCGCCGCGCCAGTTCGCGGGTCTGCGGCTTGGTCATGTCGCCGAGCGGAAAGCGCAGATAGTCGAGCTGCTCGCGCGTGGTCGCGAACAGGAAATAGCTTTGGTCGCGATCGGCGTCGGTGGCGCAAACAAGCGCGCGCGATCCGTCGTCCATGCGGCGCGAAGAAACATAATGCCCGGTCGCAAGCGCGGCGGCGCCGAGCTCGCGCGCCGTCTTGAGCAGATCGCGAAACTTGATCGAGCGGTTACACTCGATGCAAGGCACCGGCGTCTCACCCGAGACGTAGCTATCGGCGAAATTGTCGATCACCGACTCGCGAAAGCGGCTTTCGTAATCGAGCACGTAATGCGGAATGCCGATCCGTTCGGCGACATTGCGGGCGTCGTGGATATCGCGGCCGGCGCAGCAGGCGCCCTTGCGATGGGTGGCCGCGCCATGATCGTAGAGCTGCAGCGTGATGCCGACGACGTCGTAACCCTCGGACTTCAACAGCGCAGCCGTCACCGAGGAATCGACGCCGCCGGACATGGCAACGACAACTCTTGTGTCCTGGGGACGGCCTTCAAGATCCAGACTATTGAGCATGGTGCCGGTCATAGATGCGATCGCGGCGGCGTCAACCGCTTTCCGCGATCAGGGAGCCATTTTGCGGCCCGTAATTTAAAGCTCTGAAGCGGTTCCACCAAAGCGCTGCTCGCTCTGCCGGAAACGGCTGAAAGCCCGCTCTTTAATATAGGCCGTATTCTCCGCAGGCAATCACGCTCACGGCTTTTGCATGCCCCGAACGGCAAATCTTGCCGCCGGGCAGAAAAGGAGGACGCCGCCGAAGCCCCAGCCTGACCTCACCGTCTCTCAACACATTGAAATATATATGCATTTTTTACGGACCGGGGTGGCCCGGTCCTTGCTGATCTCAGGGTCCAGGTTCATTGCCAGAGGCCGCGCCCCGTGTTCAGTGTGACGTCAGAAGCAGCAGCAAGCGTGGCTTTCCAGACCGCGCCGCCGAAGCCCGCGCGCCCCGACCAATCGCCGCAAGCCGATAGTTTCGGGGCGCTGGTCGATTCAAATGCACCCCCCGATACCAGCAATGACCGCGCCGTCCCGCCGGCGCAGCCGCAATCCGCATCGCCGCGCCGCGCCGACGACGCGGCGAACGCCGACAATTCGCGATCGCGCGACACTGGGTCTGCCGACCGTGCCGCGAAAAACGCCTCGGACGATCGCGACGCCGCCGCCAATCAGGCTAACGCCGCGGCCGACGCCAGCGCCAACGCTGAGACCGTCCAGCGCCCCGGCGCGAAGTCCGGCGCCGCGAAAGCCGGCTCGGGGAAAACCACCGAAAAGCCCTCTTCGGACGCCGCCACCGCAGCCGATCAGGCCGCCTCGGCGTCGCCGGGCGCACCGCCATTGACACCGCCGGTCGCGGTTGCAATCGCTGTCCCTGTCATCTCGACGGACGTTCCCGCTGCAACCCCGACCTCCGGCAGCGCCACCGCGGCTGGCATTGCGGCGGGCGCGATTGCAGCCAGCGCTCCGCCCCCGTCGACTGCGAAGGCTCCGCCAGCGCCGATCAAGATCGATTCAGACGCCGCCACCGCCGCAACCGCGGCAGCGCCCGCGACCGCATCGGCGGATGATACGGCGTCGGCAACCACCACCGCGAATACGTCAGCGACGACGGCGACCGCAAAGATCGCCGTTCAAGCGGCGGCCGGCGAGAGCATCAACGCGCCGGTCAAGCCGCCGACCGCGCAGACCGATTCCGCCGCGCCAACCAATGGGGCACTGACCGCGGCCGTCATTGTGACAGCGGGCGTGCTGCCCAAAGCCACTCTGCTCAAGGCCCCGCTCGCCGCGCCGGCGAAAGCCGCGGCGTCGGCCGGCGCAGATACCGGGCCGGGCGCATCGGATCCGTCGGCAACGGCGGCGCCAGCCGAGGCGGCACGCGGCGCACCCGGGCAACAACCGGCCGTCACTTCCAGGCCGGAAGCCGGCAATGACCTTGTCGACACCACGAAAGCAGACGCCTCCGCGTCGTCGGCATCCGCGGCTACGCCGCCGGTCCATGACCATTCGCAGGCCGCAGCGACGGGCCATCTGCTGACCGATTCATCTGAAACCGGCGCCCAGGCGACGGGTACGATTCAGCCGCAGCTCCCCGCAGCAGCGGCCGCGGCCGCTCCTGTCGGCCCCCTGAGCGTGACGGCCGCAACGAATGCGCCGGTGCCGCTCGGCGGGCTCGCGCTCGAGATCGTCGCCTCGGCGCGAAGCGGCAAGAGCCGTTTCGATATCCGGCTCGATCCGGCCGACCTTGGCCGCATCGACGTCCGCATCGATGTCGATCGCAACGGCCAGGTGACTTCGCATCTGACGGTCGAAAAGCCGGAAACCCTGTCGCTGTTGCGCCAGGACGCACCCCAGCTGCAACGCGCGCTGGACGATGCCGGAGTCAAGACCGGCGACGGCGGGCTGCAATTCAGCCTGCGCGACCAGTCCTTTTCCGGACGGAACAATGACAACGAGACCGGCCGCAATGCGCAGCGGCTGGTGATCGGCGACGAAGATACAATTCCGGCGGCGATCGCCGGGCGAACCTATGGCCGCGTGCTCGGATCGAGCAGCGGCGTCGACATCAGGGTCTGAGGAGACGGACATGACAACAGCAGCAACAGGCGTGGCCAGCCCGGTGGTTTCGGGAACGACGCCGCTTCCGACCACATCATCCGGTTCGGGAGCTTCGCTGAGTTCGACCAGCGGCAGCACGTTGGCCGGGAACTTTCAGGCATTTCTGACGCTGCTGACGACGCAATTGCAGCACCAGAATCCGCTCGATCCGCTCGACACCAACCAGTTCACCCAGCAACTGGTGCAATTCGCCGGAGTTGAGCAGCAGCTCAAGACCAACGATGAGCTGACCACACTGGTCTCGCTACAGCAGACCGCCCAATCGACGCAGGCGTTGACCTTCGTCGGCAAGACCGCGGTGGTCGACGGCTCTACTGCCGCCCTGAGCAACTCTTCGGCCACCTGGAATCTGGGTGTTCCGACAAATTCCAACGTGACGATCTCGATCGCCAACAGCACCGGACAGACGGTGTTCACCGGCAACTACGCCGTCAACGCCGGCAGCAACCAGCCCTTTACCTGGGACGGCAAGGGCAACGACGGCACCCCATGGCCGGACGGCAGTTACAAGCTGACCGCCACCGCGGTCGACACCTCGGGCAATGCGGTGGCGGTATCCACGCAGGTCCAGGGCGTGGTCAATTCGGTGGACCTCACCCAGTCGCCGCCCCTGCTGTCGATCAACGGCCAGACCTACACGGTCAACCAGATCAAGAGCATCGCCCAGTAGCAAATTTCGCGTTCCAGGCTACCGGTTGCGACAGGCCGCGCGATCAGGCCTGCCACGACGACCATCCGCTCGTTTACAGCCTGCTTCAGCCCGGCGTCTGGCAGACGCCGGGCCGAAGCTTTTTGCGGCATTTTCAAGGAGATCCGTATTGCAGGCTTTGGCTTAGGCAAATTTTAAGTAGCGGGGCGTAGGTTGCTAGCGTGAGTTCAGTGGTTGAGAGTTTGTGAGTACACCATGACAGAACCCCATCGCCCGAGGGTAAAATACGTCATCGGGCCTGACGGTAGTCCGTTAACAATTGCGGATCTGCCCGCACCCGGCACCAAACGGTGGGTTATTCGCCGTAAGGCGGAAGTCGTTGCGGCAGTTCGGGGTGGCCTGCTTTCCCTTGAGGAGGCTTGCAGCCGCTACACGCTGACGGTCGATGAGTTCCTTTCCTGGCAGTTTTCCATCGATCAGCATGGCCTTGCCGGACTGCGCACCACCCGCATTCAGCAATATCGCCAATAAGCGCCCGCCAGAACCGACCGCATTTGACGAAAATCGGCTTCGTTCCGCGAAGCCGATTTTTTTGATGATGAACTTTCGCTGCAGCCCTTAACCATCGTTAACCATATCGAAACCATCCCATAGGCAATAATTGCCCAGTCGGCTCCAGGAGCCGAATCTCGGGGGCGGTTGGCTTGCAGGGTCTGATAGGTTTCCTTAGAGGCTTGGGTGCTTCGCGGTTGATGGCGATGGTCGCGGTGACAACCGCGCTGGTCGCGTTCTTCGCGTTCGTCATCATGCGCGTCACCACGCCGCAGATGACCACGCTCTTCACCGACCTCAGCGTCGAGGATTCTTCCGCCATCATCAAGGACCTGGAGCGCCAGGCCATTGCCTTCGAACTGCGCAACGACGGCGCCGTGATCATGGTGCCGAAGGACAAGGTCACCCGGCTGCGCATGAAGCTCGCGGAGGGCGGCCTGCCCAAGGGCGGCGGCGTCGGTTACGAGATTTTCGACAAATCGGATGCGCTCGGCACCACCAGCTTCGTCCAGAACATCAATCATCTGCGCGCGCTCGAGGGCGAGCTCGCCCGCACCATCCGCGCCATCGACCGCGTCCAGGCGGCCAGGGTCCATCTGGTATTGCCGGAACGGCCGCTGTTTTCCCGGGAAATGCCGGAACCATCGGCCTCGATCGTGGTGCGCGTCCATGGCACGCTCGAACCGCAGCAGATCAGGGCCATCCGCCATTTGGTCGCCTCCGCCGTCAACGGCCTGAAGCCGCAGCGGGTGTCGATTGTCGATGAAGCCGGTCAATTGCTCGCCGACGGCGCCAGTGGTGATGCCGACAACGCCGTCGCGGACGAGCGCCGCGGCGGCTTCGAGAAGCGGATGCGCAACCAGGTCGAGGCGATCGTGTCCTCGGTGGTTGGCGCCGGCCGCGCCCGCGTCCAGCTATCGGCCGATTTCGACTACAACAAGATCACCCAGACCTCGGACCGTTACGATCCCGAAGGCCGGGTGCTGCGCTCGAGCCAGACCCGGGAGGAATCTTCGGCGACTGCGGAAAACAGCGGTCAGGTCACGGTCAACAACGAACTGCCGGGCAGTCAGAACAGGGACAATGCGACGCCGACGCGCGACCAGAGCAAGAAAACCGAAGAAACCAACAACTACGAAATTTCCCGCACCACCAAGACCGAAGTGACCGAGGCCGGACGGGTCAACCGTATCTCGGTCGCGGTGCTGGTCGATGGCAGCTATGCCAAGAACGACAAAGGCGAAATGGTCTATCAGGAGCGCAGCAAGGAGCAGCTCGACCGCATCGCAGCCCTGGTGCGCTCGGCGATCGGCTTCGATCAGAAGCGCGGCGACCAGGTCGAGGTCGTGAACCTCAAATTCGCCGAGGCGCCGGTCGTTCCCCCCGTCGTCGAGCCGGCCGGGCTGCTCGGCATGCTGCAGTTCACCAAGGACGATGTGATGTACGTCATCGAACTCGGCGTCATGATGCTGCTCAGCCTCGTGGTGGTGTTCATGGTGATCCGCCCGCTGGTCAAGCGCATTCTCGCTTCCGAGGAGGTCGCTTCCCTTATTGGCGACGCACCGATGCCAGCGCTGACCGACGGCAGCGCGCCGGCACCCGGCGCCACCGGCCAGAACCTGGTTCCCAACGCCACCGCGCAGATGATCGACGTCGCCCAGGTTCAGGGTCAGGTCCATGCCCAATCGGTGCATCGCGTCGGCGAACTGGCAGAGCGAAACCCGAACGAAACCGCGTCCATTGTTCGTCAATGGCTCGGCGAACAGCAACCCGCGTGATCTGACATGGCCGTACCGCAAACCGTAAACGCCAAGGATATCACCAGCGTCATCGCCACGCTGGCGAGCCGGCAGGGCAACCGCCCGAAAGGCCCTCCGCTGAACGGCCCGAAACGCGCCGCGATTCTGATGCTGGCGCTGGGAGAACAATATGGCGGCAAGGTTTGGTCGCTGCTCGACGACGATGAAGTGCGGGAACTGTCGATGGTGATGTCGACGCTCGGCACCGTCGAGGCCGACGTGGTGGAAGACCTGCTGCTCGAATTCGTCTCGCGGATGTCGGCATCCGGCGCATTGATGGGAACTTTCGACGGCACCGAACGGCTGCTGCAACTGTACCTGCCCCCGGAGCGCGTCACCGGCATCATGGACGAAATCCGCGGACCCGCGGGCCGCAACATGTGGGAAAAGCTCTCCAACGTCCAGGAAGAGGTGCTCGCCAACTATCTCAAGAATGAATATCCGCAGACCATCGCCGTGGTGCTGTCGAAGCTGCGGCCGGAGCACGCCGCTCGCGTGCTCGCGATCCTGCCCGAGGAGATGGCACTCGACGTGGTCGGCCGGATGCTGAAGATGGAGGCGGTGCAGAAGGAAGTGATCGAGCGGGTCGAACAGACGCTTCGCACCGAATTCATGTCAAACCTGTCGCAGACAAGGCGTCGCGACGCCCACGAGGTGATGGCCGAGATCTTCAACAATTTCGACCGTCAGACCGAAACCCGCTTCATCACCTCGCTGGAAGAGGAAAACCGCGAGTCCGCCGAGCGCATCAAGGCGCTGATGTTCACCTTCGACGACCTGGTCAAGCTGGATTCCGCCTCCGCCCAGACGCTGATGCGCCATGTCGACAAGGACAAGCTCGGCATCGCGTTGAAGAGCGCGAATGAGGAAGTCCGCGGCTTCTTCCTCGGCAACATGTCGTCGCGCGCCGGCAAGATGCTGCTCGACGACATGGCCGCGCTCGGCCCGGTCAGGTTGCGCGACGTCGACGAGGCCCAGGCGCTGCTCGTCAATCTCGCCAAGGACCTCGCGGCCAAGGGCGAGATCATGCTGACCAAGAACCGCGCCGATGACGAGCTGGTGTACTGATGGCCGCGCCCGCAAAATTCCTGTTCGACATGGACTTCTCGGCGCCCGCCAAGGCGCGCGAGCGGGCCGCGACGCCGTCGGAAATCGCCCAGAAAATCGCTTCCGCCGAGGGCCGTGCCTATCGCGACGGCTACGACGCCGGACAGCGCGAGGCGAAGGCGGAAAGCGACCGCCGCACCGCGCTGGCGCTCGAGGAGATCGGCATCTCCATCCGGGACATCGCGGCGCGCTTCTCCGGGGTCGAGACCAGGATGGAAACCGAAGCCGTCGACGTCGCTGTCGCGGTGGCACGCAAGCTGTGCAGCGAGCTGATTTCCGGCGAGCCCCTTGGTGAGATCGCCGCGCTGGTGAGCGATTGCTTCTCCCACCTGGTATCGATGCCGCATCTCGTGGTCCGCATCAACGAACAGCTTTGCGATCGCGCGCGCGAGCGGATCGAACGATTGGCGAAGCAAAGCGGCTTCGAGGGCCGGCTCGTCATTCTGGCAGAGCCGGAAATCGAGAGCGGCGACTGCAAGATCGAGTGGGCCGATGGCGGCGTCGTGCTGGAGCGCGCGGCGATCGAAGCCAAGATCAACGAACTTGTCGGGCGCTACATGGCGTCCCGCAATCAGGCCACAACGTGAGGCCATGAGGATTTAGACATGAGCGACACCGACACACAGGTTCCGCTTCCGGATCTCAACGCCGCCGAAGTACCGGCGATCGATGACGTGGCCTATAACGAAGACGAACAGGCCTCGCGCATCGCCGCCGACCTGGAGGCCGTATTCGACGTGCCGGTACAGGTCTCCGCCGTGCTCGGCCGCTCGAAGATGGATATCGGCGAATTACTGAAACTCGGGCCCGGCACCGTGCTCGAGCTCGACCGCCGCGTCGGCGAAGCCATCGACATCTACGTCAACAACCGGCTGGTGGCGCGCGGCGAGGTGGTTCTGGTGGAAGACAAGCTCGGCGTGACCATGACGGAAATCATCAAGGCGGAACGCATCTAGGGCGCATTTAGCGATACCGCGTCCGACGGGCGCGAACAGACCGACAGGAGACTACCATGCGGCTTCTCATCGTTGGCACACTGAAGGGCCAGCTTACGACAGCCACCAAGATCGCCATGGAGAATGGCGCTTCCGTGACCCACGCGGAGGATCACGAACAGGCGATGCGGGTGCTGCGCGGCGGCAAGGGCGCCGACCTGCTGCTGGTCGACGTCGCCCTCGACATCCGCGACCTGGTGATGCGGCTCGATGCCGAGCACATTCACGTGCCGATCGTCGCCTGCGGCATCACCAATGACGCCCGCGCGGCTGTGGCCGCGATCCACGCCGGGGCCAAGGAATACATCCCGCTGCCGCCGGATCCGGAACTGATCGCCGCGGTGCTCGCCGCCGTCGCCAACGATTCCCGCGACCTGGTTTACCGCGACGAGGCGATGGCCAAGGTGATCAAGCTGGCGCAGCAGATCGCCGGCTCCGACGCCTCCGTGATGATCACCGGCGAATCCGGCACCGGCAAAGAGGTGCTGGCGCGCTACGTCCACACCCGCTCGAACCGCGCCAAGAGGCCGTTCATATCAATCAATTGCGCGGCAATCCCGGAACATCTGCTGGAATCCGAACTGTTCGGCCACGAGAAGGGCGCGTTCACCGGCGCCATTGCGCGGCGGATCGGAAAGTTCGAGGAAGCCACCGGCGGCACGCTGCTGCTGGACGAAATCTCCGAAATGGATGTGCGGCTGCAGTCCAAACTGCTGCGCGCCATCCAGGAACGGGTGATCGACCGGGTCGGCGGCACCCGGCCGGTGCCGGTCGATATCCGCATCATCGCCACCTCGAACCGCAACCTGGCCGACGCCGTGCGCGAAGGCTCCTTCCGCGAGGACCTGCTTTTCCGGCTCAACGTCGTCAACCTGAAGATACCGCCGTTGCGCGAACGCCCCGCCGATATTCTCGAACTTGCGCAGCACTTCGCCCGGAAATACGCCGACGCCAATGGCGTGCCGCTGCGGCCGATCTCCGCCGATGCGCGGCGGGTGCTGACGTCCAACCGCTGGCAAGGCAACGTCCGCGAGCTCGAAAACACCATGCATCGTTCGGTGCTGATGGCGCAGGGCGACGAGATCGGCGTCGATGCCATCCTGACCCCGGACGGTGACCGCCTCGATACGCCCAAGACCGTGCCGGCGGTGGCGCACGCCACCTTCGCCGCAGAGCAGGTGACCCGCGCGCTGGTCGGGCGCACCGTAGCCGACGTCGAACGCGACCTGATCCTGGAGACGCTGAAGCATTGCCTCGGCAACCGCACCCACGCCGCCAATATCCTCGGCATCTCGATCCGCACGCTGCGCAACAAGCTGAACGAATACGCCGACGGCGGATTGCCGATCACGCCGGCTGGCGCTGGCGAGTATCACCGCGCCGCCGCCTCGGTATGATTCAGATTCCGTCATTCCGGAGCGCGCCAGCGCGAATCACGATGCGCAATTGCGCATCGGAGAATCTCGAGATTCCGAGTTCGATGCTTCGCACCGCCCCGGAATGACGGCGATATTTCCGAGATGCGTCACGAATAATTCGGCGCGTCGGGCTTGCGGAAGATGTGAATCGGGTCGCCCGGCTGCAGGCCGCGTCCGGTGAACGCCGCGTATGCGTAGAGCGCGAGGTAGAGAATCGCGACCGCGCCTATCCCGTAGAAAGCCCAGACCGCGATGCGTTTCATCAGCTCACGGCGCTGCCGGCGAGAATGATTTGAAGAAATTTACCTTCCACCGCGTGAGCTCCACTCCGGTCCCTGCATTGCAAGGCGCAAAAAGGCTTTTAGTCCGCGACCGGAAAAAAGGCCACCTCTCCCGAAGCGGCCGAGCCACGCACGCGCGTTCGGCAGTGGTTACAGCGGCGAAAGAGGCGGAGACGCCGCGCGCCTCGGGGCTAACAATCGAAGAATATTTGTGGCAAATGGAGCTGCAGTCCGGGAGATCCGGTAAACCGCGTCGCCTTCGAGTCCAACATGCCAGCACCCAAGCCGCCTGCGTTCGAGACCCTGAGCCTGCATGCCGGGCAACATCCGGATCCCGTCACGGGCGCCCGGGCTGTCCCGATCTACCAGACCACTTCCTATGTCTTCCAGGATTCCGACCACGCCGCCGCGCTGTTCAATCTGGAGCGCGCGGGACACATTTATACCCGAATATCGAACCCGACGACGGCGGTGCTCGAGGAGCGGCTTGCCGCGCTCGAAGGCGGCGTCGGCGCCATCTGCACGGCGAGCGGAATGGCCGCGCTGCATCTGGCGATCGCTACCCTGCTCAATGCCGGCGACCATATCGTTGCGTCCTCCTCGCTGTATGGCGGCAGTATCAATCTGCTTGCCCACACGCTGCCGCGCTTCGGCATCACCACGAGCTTTGTGAAGCCGCGCGCGCTGGACGACTTCCGCGCCGCTATCCGCCCTAATACCCGCCTGTTGATCGGAGAGACCATCGGCAATCCCGGTCTCGAAGTGCTGGATATTCCCGAGGTCGCGCGGCTCGCGCACGACGCGAAGATTCCCCTGCTGATCGACAACACCTTCGCAACGCCCTACCTCAGCCGGCCGATCGAGCTTGGCGCCGACATCGTCATGAACTCGACCACCAAATGGATCGGCGGCCACGGCATCGCGATCGGCGGCGTCATCGTCGATGGCGGCCGGTTCGATTGGCGCGCTTCCGGAAAATTTCCGGTGCTGACCGAGCCCTATGCCGGATATCACGGCATCGTCTTCGATGAGCAATTCGGCCAGGCCGCGTTCATCATGCGGGCGCGCACCGAAGGCCTGCGCGATTTCGGCGCCTGTCTGTCGCCGACCAATGCCTTTCAGTTGCTGCAGGGCGTGGAGACGCTGGGCGTCCGCATGGATCGTCACATGACAAATACCCATGCGGTGCTCGAGGCCCTCGCCGCGAACAAGGCGGTCGAGTGGGTGCTGCATCCTGCGCTGGAGAGCCATCCCGACTATCAGCTGGCGAAGCGGTTGTTGCCGCGCGGCGCCGGATCCATCGTCAGCTTCGGAATCAGGGGCGGCCGCCCGGCTGGCAAGAAATTCATCGAGTCGCTGCGGATGATCAGCCACCTCGCCAATGTCGGCGACGCCAAGACGCTGGTCATTCATCCTGCCAGCACCACCCATCAGCAGATGGATGCGGCCCAGCTCAAGGCCGCTGGAATCGGCGAGGAACTGGTGCGGCTGTCGGTCGGTATCGAATCCGCCGCCGATATCATCGACGATCTCGGCCAGGCGCTCCGCATTTCGCAGAAGGCGTGATCCATGCAGCTGTCCGTGAACGGCCTTGAGACCTTCGTTGCCACCGGCGGCCGGGAGTTCGATTTGTCGCAGCCGACCGTCGTGTTGCTGCACGGCGCCGGCTTCGACCATACCACCTGGGCGCTGCACAGCCGCTGGTTCGCCCACCACGGCCATGGCGTGCTGGCGCCGGACTTGCCGGGCCGTGGACGCTCTCTCGGCGCGCCGCTGCGCACGATCGCCGAGATGGCGGACTGGACCGCCGCACTGCTCGACGCCGCCGGCGCCGCCAGGGCCAGGCTGGTCGGTCATTCCATGGGTTCGCTGATCGCGCTGGAGACCGCCGCGCGGCATCCGGCAAGAGTTTCCGCGCTCAGCCTGATCGGAACCGCGGCAGCCATGACCGTGGGACCCGATCTGCTCAAGGCCGCAGAAGCCAACGACCATTCGGCCGTCGACATGGTCTCGATCTGGGGTCTTGGCTTTCAGGCGGAACTGGGTGGCAGCCTCGCACCTGGTTTGTGGATGCATAGCGGCGCACAGCGGGTGCTGGAACAGTGCCGGCCCGGCGTGCTGTTCAACGACCTGTCCGCGTGCAATGCCTACCAGGGGGCGCTCGCCGCCGCCGCGCGAATTACCGTCCCGACCACGTTCATTCTCGGCGAACGCGACATGATGACGCCTGCAAGAGCGGGCAAGGCGCTCGCAGCCGCGCTGCCGAATTCGCGCACCGTCGTGCTGCGCGGCGCCGGCCACATGATGATGGCGGAACGGCCGGACGAGCTGCTCGCGGCATTGCAGGGCTGACTCGGGGCGACTATCCCGCCGCCGCGACGGGCGGCTTCGGGGCGACGGTTACCGCCAGCTTGCCGTAGCGATCGGTGAAGGCTTGGGTATCGATCTCCTCAAGCTGGATCGCGCCGCTCATCACGCCGGCCTTCCAGGCGTCGTGCTCGGGATCCCTGCGGAATTCCGGCATCACTTCCCGGGCGAACAGTTCCAGGGAGTCGCAAATGTGCTCGTGGCTGTTCTTGCCGGCCTGGTTGAGCAGGATCACCTGGTCGATGTGCGAGGTGCGGAACCGCCGCAGTTTTTTCCGGATGGTTTCCGGCGAGCCGATCAGGCCGCCGCGCAGCGCCGCCTCCTGCGCTTCCGGGTTTTCGCGCTTCCACTTGTTGTATTCGTCCCACATATTGACGGTGCCGGGATCGGGGCGCTGGCGGTTCTGCGACGCGCCGTAGAAGCGCAGAGCGAACTGGAAGAAAGTGGCGCCATCGGCGCGCGCGCGGGCCTCCTCGTCGGTTTTCGCACACATGAAGAACGACACCAGCGCCATGTTCGGGTTGATCTGGTAATCGGCGAGCTTCCTTAGCCGCTTGGTGATGGCGTTGTAATAAGCGTGCACCCAGGCGTGCGCGGCGTCGGCGCTGACAAACTGGAAGCCGAGCGCGCCGAAACCGTTCTGGCCGGCGCGCTCGATGGTCGGAAGCTGCGAACACGCCATCCACAGCGGCGGGTGCGGCTTCTGCACCGGCTTCGGAACCACATTGCGCAGGGGAATATCGAAATACTTGCCGTGGTGCTCGCTGCCGCCTTCCCCAAACATCGGGAAGATGGCGCGGACGGCTTCCTCGAACACTTCCTTCTTGGTTTCCATGTCGCGGCCGAACGGCGTCAGTTCGGTGATCGAGGCGCTCTCGCCCATGCCGAACTCGACGCGGCCGTTACTCAACAGATCGAGCACGGCGATGCGCTCGGCGACGCGGGCCGGATGATTGGTGGTGAGCTGGAAAATGCCATGGCCGAGCCGGATGTTCTTGGTGCGCTGGGAGGCTGCGGCAAGAAACGATTCCGGCGACGGCGAATGCGAATATTCCTCCAGAAAATGATGCTCCACCACCCAGGCATGGTCGTAGCCAAGCCGGTCGGCGGTCTCCAGTTGCGTCAGCGCGTCCTGGTAAAGCCTGAGTTCATCGCCGGCTTGCCACGGGCGCGGCAATTGCAGTTCATAAAAGATGCCGAATTTCATTGTCGCTCCCGAGGGCCGGCTTACCGTTTTGATGCAGTGTATTCGCGGGTAGGCCTAAGTCCAGCCTCGACTATTCCGCGCGGCGGAAGGCGGCTTGCGCTGACCGCGCGAATGGTTAGTTTCGGGAGCTTGCGAGTCGTGGCTTAAGTGCACGGCCCTCCCCCATTTGAGACCCCATGCCCGTTTTCACGCCGCACCAGGATTCCGCGCTGAAGGCCGTTGCCGATTGGCTGAAGTCAAAACCCGGCAAGAACGGCGCCCCGCCAGTGTTCCGGCTGTTCGGCTATGCCGGAACCGGCAAGACCACGCTGGCCCGCCACATCGCCGAGGGGGTCGACGGCGAGGTGAAATTCGCGGCCTTCACCGGCAAGGCCGCGCTCGTGATGCGCAACAAGGGCTGCGACAACGCTTCAACCATCCATTCGCTGATCTACCGCGCGCGCGAATCCGGCGTCGAGCAGCCGAGTTTTGAGCTTTGGGACGACGCGCCGGCGTCAAAAGCAAAACTGATCGTGATCGACGAGTGCTCGATGGTGGACGCCGAAATGGGGCGCGACCTGATGTCGTTCGAATGTCCCCTGCTGGTGCTCGGAGATCCCGCGCAACTGCCGCCGATCCAGGGTGGCGGCTTCTTCACCGACTGCGAGCCCGACGTGATGCTGACCGAGGTGCATCGCCAGGCGCAGGACGATCCGATCATACGGATGTCGATGGACGTGCGCGAGGGCCGCGAGCTCGACATCGGCCGCTACGGCGAAAGCCAGGTCGTATCGCGCGCCGAGCTCGATCCGGACCGGGTGATGAGCGCCGACCAGGTGCTGGTGGGGCGCAACAACACGCGGCGCTCCTACAACATGCGGGTGCGGCAAAAGCAGCACATCGAGGATCCCTTGCCGGTGGCCGGCGACAAGCTGGTTTGTCTTCGCAACAACCGCAAGAAGGGCCTGTTCAACGGCGGGCTGTGGCGGGTGAAGTCACGCGCGCAGTCGAAATCCAGGATCATCACCATGCGGCTGTCGCCGGACGAGGATTTTGGCCACAAGGTGACGAAAGTTTCGGTACGCGGCGACTGCTTTGGCGGCGCGATCGAGACGATTCCGTGGGAGCAACGAAAGCCCTATGACGAGTTCGACTACGGCTACGTGCTCACCGTGCACAAATCGCAGGGCTCGCAATGGGACGACGTGGTATTGTTCGACGAGAGTTTTGCGTTCCAGGATAGCCGTGCGCGATGGCTCTACACCGGCATTACGCGGGCGGCGAAGCGGCTGAGCGTGGTGGTGTAGGCCCGCACGTCGGAGCGAATGAAATGGCGAAAACCTTTCAAGTCGGCGACCACGTCGCCTGGAATTCCGAGGCCGGACGCGTCAGCGGCAGGATTATCAAAGTGCATACGCGAGACTTCGACTACAAAGGGCACACGCACCACGCCAGTTCCGATCAGCCGCAATATGAAATCAAGAGCGATAAAACCGACCATATCGCCGCACACAAAGGATCGGCCTTGAGGAAGCTCGCGAAATAAATCGGCTTGAGCTGCTACAACAATTTCGCCTGCTCGGGCGGATAGGTCACCCGCATTCCCTCCACCAGCGCGAACGGAGTGAGCTTGTGTGGGCGATAACTGCTCTCGGATAAGATCTCGATCACCGGCACGCCGCGCGCACCGAGCGCATCGGCAACCAGGGAACGGTGACATCGCCATGGCACCGCTTCGGCGCACATGATGGCCGTGCGCTTTTGGCGGCTCATCGCAATGAGCGCCTCGAGCGCGGCCTGGAATTGTTCCGTCTGCATATAGTCGGCATAGCCGCGGAAGCTGGCGTTGCGCCACCCGGTGTTTGGCGAATCCTTGCGGGCATGCCGCAACCCGCCCAGCGCCTGCATGGGGACGTATTCGACGTGCTCAGCACTCAGCGAGTCGGCCAGCGCGCTGTCGTTGAATTGCGGGTTATGACGCGAACGCGGCACCGTGCGGATGTCCACGAGGCGTTCGATGCTGTACGCTTGCAGCAAGGCGATAAAGCGATCGATGGGCAGTGTCGAATGACCCAGGGTAAAAATCGCGCCTTCCGGCCACTGCGCGGCCTGCGGGGGAGGATGCGCACTCACTGTAAACCCTTTCGCGCTTCACTTCGGATTCGGATCGCGCAGCCCCTCGTCCGGGCTTTGATATTTTCCGGCGCGGCTCAGTTTCACGGCATTGGCCAGCGCGCGCGCCGCATTGCGCGTTTCCTCCTGGAAGTCACTGTCCTCATCCAGCGCCTGATGCGCCGTCGCATAAGGTTCCATATAGCCGATGTAGCCGTCCACTTCCGCGGTCCGGCTGGCCTGCACCAGCGACATGTCGGTCAGCCAGTCCACCAGCGAGCGCCGCAGCGTTTCGGCGCCGGCGCTGTCGCCATGAACCACGACGCCGAAATGTCGCCCGGCCAGGTGCCGCGGATAGGGCCAGCCCTTTAATTCCAGCGCCTTGGCTTCGTCGGGCTTCTTGCCATGGGTCGAGGAAGGATCGGGATTGCCGCCGTCGGCACAGACCAGCCGGTCGATCATCGCCTTTAATCCGGCCGGCGCGTGATACCAGTTCACCGGCGCGAGGATCATGATGCCGTGGGCCGCGACCCACAGCGGGTAAATCTCGTTCATCCAGTCGTCGGTCTGATCGAGCGCATGGTTCGGATAGCAACTGCATGGCCAGTGACACAGCGCCATCGAGGTCGAAACGCAGGCTTTGCAGGGGTGGATCCGCTTGCCGAATTCCGACGTGAGCCGGCTGAGGTCGAGAATGTCGACGGCCAGTCCCATTTCCCGAAATACCGGCTCGGCGATCTTGACCAGCCGCCAGGTCTTCGACATCTCGCCGGGGCAGGTGTGCTCGCTGCGCGAGGAGCCGTTGATCAGCAGGATTCGCGGCGTTTGCTCGGCGTCGTCATGACGGCGCTGCGCGGCGAGGATGGCCTCGCGCGCCGCGAGCCAGTCCACGGAAATCTCGTAATCCGGATCGGCAAAACCCGGTCCCGCCTTGCGCGTGAGCGGCGCCTTTCGTGCCTGGATGTAGCCGTCCCAGGCGGCGGCCACGATGGCCTCGATCTCCCGCTGCAACGGTTTGAACGCGGGATCGGTGAAGCGGCTGCGGTAGCGCCTTTCGAATGCCTCGCGCGTCAATTCAACGGAAGGCATTCCTTTGCGGACGTCGAGCGGTGCCATCGCCCCGTTCCCGATTTGCTGATTGAACAATTGGTCGCTGCGACCCCAACGCCGCGCTGCGACAGGCGGTTCCCTTCGGCGTTAACGCCTTGGCCAGACGCTGTTTTATTCACGAACTCGTGTGTATCCTGATGTAACAACGCCGCTCCCGCCGCGTATCTTGGGGGACATCTGACGGGCAGGCCGATTGCGATCGGCGGCCGCCGCTTTAGACTGACCTTCATTTCGCCGATAAGAGGAAGCCCCATGTCCCCTCGCTCATCCAGTCGCCTTTCGTTCTGCGCCGCCGCGCTCGGCGCGCTGGCGATCACTGCCCTTGCCGTGGCGCCGACGCTGGCCGCGGAGGATGCCGTGGTCATCCCCGCACCCGCCATCGACGTTCCTCCCGCCAGCGGAATACAGACCGCCGTCATCGCCGGCGGCTGCTTCTGGGGCGTGCAGGGCGTGTTCCAGCATACCTCAGGCGTCGTCAATGCGGTGTCGGGCTATGCCGGCGGCAGCAAGGCCACCGCCTCCTACCCCGTCGTCTCCACCGGGGCGACCGGCCATGCCGAGTCCGTCGAAATCAAATACGATCCGAAGAAAATCAGCTACGGCAAGATCCTGCAGATCTTCTTCTCAGTCGCGCACGATCCGACCCAGTTGAACCGGCAGGGACCGGACTCAGGTACGCAATACCGCTCGGCGATCTTCACCACCTCTGACGAGCAGAAGAAAGTCGCCGATGCCTACATCGCCCAGCTCAACGCCGCCAAGGTGTACAAGAAGCCGATCGTGACCAAGGTGGGACCGCTGGAGGGGTTCTTTCCGGCGGAGGCCTATCACCAGGACTACCTGACGCTGCACCCGAACCAGCCCTATATTGCCTACAACGATATTCCGAAGGTCGAGAACCTGAAGAGGATTTTCGCCGATAATTACATCGAGAAGCCGACGCTGGTGAGCAGTGCAAAAGCCACCAACTGACGGCGGCTTCATGATTTGTGAGGACGCTCAATGCCCGACACCAGGACAAAGACCGGCAAGATCGAGAAGAGCGAGGCGGAGTGGCGCCGCGAATTGACGCCGATGCAGTACGCGGTCCTGCGCGAAAAGGCGACCGAGCGGCCGTTCTCCGGCGAGTACGAGCATGAGCAGCGGCCGGGCACCTACACCTGCGCCGGCTGCGGCCAGACGCTGTTCGAATCCGATGCCAAGTTCGATTCCGGCTGCGGCTGGCCCAGCTTCACTGCGCCCGCGGTGGAAGGCCATGTCGATGAGGAGCGCGACATCAGCCACGGCATGATCCGGACCGAGGTGCTTTGTTCGAAGTGCAACGGCCATCTCGGGCATGTGTTCGAGGACGGACCCGGCCCGACCGGACTGCGCTACTGCATCAATTCGGCCGCGCTGAAACTGCAGCCGAAATAGGCCTGTCGTTTGTCATTCCGGGATGGTCCGCAGGACCAGATCCGGAATCTCGAGATTCCGGGTTCGATGCTACGCATCGTCCCGGAATGACAGCGTCGCTGCTCGCAGTGAGGCGCACGTTTTCGGTTCCCTCACTGGAACCAAAGCCGGGGATATGCTTTTCTCCAGGTGCGGAATGGCGGATTTTCGTCTGCCGACCGCCGGTTGGGGAGAGTGCCATGACGCTCGGAACGATACTTATCATCCTCGTGATCATTTACCTGCTGGGCGGCTTCAGCGGCCGGTTTGGCGGTTATGGCTATGGCATGGGCCATTCCGGAATGGGCATCGGCGGCGTTATTCTGGTCGTGCTGATCATCCTGTTGCTGCTCGGCAAACTCTAGGCCACGCAAAGCATTGAAATAAAAGACTTTATTTCGGAACTCGGCGTTGGCTGCCCGGATTCATCATCAGGCCGCTCAGGAGTCGCATTTCTGGCAAACGAGCTTATATTAAAGGCTGTCCTGAAATGACGTGTGCTGGCGCGCCGCCGCTTTGGTTGCGCCCGTACGATCCGTTCGCGATTACGAAATCGCGTTCTCACTAAAAAGATCAGAGGTCCCTGACCATGGCTTCCTTCAGCTTCAACACTGCTGCCGAATTGTTTCCCGCCGCGATCCGCAAGAAGAAACGGGCGGGATTCGCGTATCGGCGCTTTGGCACCGCGGCCGAAGCGGTTCGCTTCGCGATCGAGGAATTGCCGGCGGATTCGCTGAACGGCGCCTATCTGCAGGTCGAGGAAGCCCGCTTCGATCAGAGCGGCATCCGCACGCTGTATGAGAGCCAGGATTTTCCTCTGCCGCGCCGCCCCCGCGCGCCCGAGCCCGCGCCTGCCACCGACAAGGCGGACGCCGACGCCGCGTAGCTCTTAAGCGCGGCCCGCAGTTACAAATCCAGTCATGCGCTAACGCGGCTGCTTGTCCATCCAGCGCCGCAGCATGCGCACGTTGCGGATATTGGCGCGGAACAGCACGTCGAACGCGTCGCCGGCGACCGGCACCGTTCCGACCACACCCTGAATCGCGACATTGCCGAGCATCCGTGCCGTGATGTGCCAGGGCGCGCCGAGCGCGCGCGCCTCGCGCACCAGCCACAGCGACAGCGCGGTGGCGATGACGTCACCGACCACCGGGATCAGACCGATGATGCCGTCGATGCCGTAGCGGATGTTGGTGCCGGGCAGGATGAAGGCGATGTCGAGAAGCTTCGCCACCGCATCGAGCCGTGCCAGCCGCTGCTCTCGGGTGAGATTGCCGAACGGATTGCCGCCTGCATTGCCGAAATCGATGCGAAAGCCATGCGACTGCGGCCCTAGCGATTCCTCCGGTATTTCTCGCCCCTCCTGATCGATGATCGGGCCACGCGCCTCCGCCCCGCGAACACCGGCGCTGGAGACTTTCCCGCGCCTGCGCGAGGGATTGGGGATCAGGATATCTTCGTTCGACATCGTCATCACATGGGTAACGCGCAAGGCCGCCGCAAGTTGCGACAGGCCGCCGCGGCGGCATCCTCATGATTTAAGGGGAACGAAGGTTGCGACGCCGTTTATTTGACGGCGCCGCCGGTGATACCGGAGATGAAGCGATCGAGGAACAGGTTGTAGGCGATCGCCACCGGAATACTGGCGATCAGTGCACCGGCCATGATCTCGCCCCAGAAGAAGATGTCGCCGCGAACGAGATCGGTTGCCACCCCGAGGGTAATGGGCTTTTCCGCCGTCGAGGAAATGAAGGTCAGCGCGTAGACGAATTCCTGCAAGGTCAGCGTGAACGTGAAGATGACGACCGTCAGGATCGCCGGCAGCGACAGCGGGATCACCATCCTGACGAAGGCGCCGAACAGGCTGCAGCCGTCGACGATCGCCGCCTCCTCGATCTCGGGCGGCAGCGCCTTGAAAAAACCCATCAACAGCCAGGTGCAGAACGGGATGGTGAAGGTCGGGTAGATCAGCACCAGCGACCACATCGAATTCTGCAGTCCGAGATTGGCGACGAGCCGGGACAGCGGCAGGAACAACAGGGTCGGCGGCACCAGATAGGTCAGGAAGACGCCGATCCCGAGTGCTTCGCCATTGCGGCCGGTCATCCGCGCCAGGCTGTAGCCGGCCGGAAGGGCGGTAACGAGGGTGATCACGACGACGCAGACGCCGATGATCAGCGAGTTCAACAGCCATTGCGTGAACTCCGTCTGTTCGAACAAATAGTGGAAATGCTCGAGCGTCGGCGCCTCGTTGAACCAGAAGGGAATATTGGTGACGTTGTAGAGATCGGGATTGCTCTTCAGCGAGGTGATCAGCATCCAGTAGAACGGAAACGTCGCCAGAACGACGAAGAACGCCACCCCCGCATAGAACGCGGTCTCCTTGGCGATCTTGCCGGCGATACGCTGCATGTCAGATCTCCCGCCGCCGGATGAAGCGCAACATGCCGATCACCACGAAGAACAGCACCGGCAACATGAACAGCGAGATGGCGGCGCCATGCGATACGTCGCCGGAGACGATGCCGACCTGGAAACCCTGGAAACCCAGGACCATCGTCGAGTTGACCGGGCCGCCATTGGTCAGGAGATAGACCACGGAAAGGTCGGTGAAGGTAAACACGATGCCGAAAATCAGGCCGATGGCGACAATCGGGAGAATCATCGGCAGGATGATCTGGTAGTTGCGGCGCCAGAAGCCGGCGCCGTCGACGGTCGCCGCGTCGATGACGTCCTGCGGGACTGCGGTGATGCCGGCGAGGAAGACCACGATCGCAAACGGAAAGAAGCGCCAGGCGTTGACGACGATCACGCACAGCATCGCCAGATGCGGGGTGCCGAGCCAGTTCGGCGCCTCCCCGCGATTGAAGATGCCGAGTGCGATCATGGTCCAGTTGATGACGCTGTAGAGCGAATCGAACATCCACTCCCAGGCGACGCTGGCGAGTGCGATCGGCACCGCCCAGGGCAAGATGATCAACGCCCTGACGATCTTGCGCCCGGGAAACGGCCGCAACAGCAACAGCGCGCCGAACTTGCCGAGGATGAGGCCGAGCAGTTGCGAGCCGAACGTGAAGAGGAAGGTATTGCCCAGCGTTTCGAGAAACACCGGATTTTGCAGGATCTGCCTGAAATTCGAAAGGCCGACGAAGCGCCACGAGGGATCGTAGATGGTGTAGGCGCTGACCGAGTAGTACACCGCGAGCAGAAACGGCAGACCGACCAGCAGCAGCACGTAAAGGATCGCGGGCGCGACGAAGATGGCGCCGAGCACCTCGCGCCGATCCAGGATGAAGCGAAAGCGCGAGGCCGGTTTGGCGACTGGTTCAGCTATTGAGGCCATCGGAGAGAACCCGTTTCAGTGGCGGCTGGCCCGCTTGCCATCCTCGCCGAAATAGCGCAGCGCGCTGTTGCGCACGGCAAAGCGATGCCACTCGCCGGGCCGGACGCTTTCCTCGGCAACATGCGCCGGCGGCAATTTCGCCGTGATCACCTGCGCCGAGTCGAAGCCTTCGACAGCGCCATAAACGATCCGCTCGGAGCCGAGATACTCGGAGCGCTCGACGCGGAACGAAAACTCGGCAACGGCGCTGTCGTCGATCATTTCCCTGGGCAGGAAGTTTTCGGGACGGAAGCCGAGATACCCGCCGTTGCGGGCCAGCAGATTCATCGGCGGCGTGCCGACGAAGGTCGCGACGAAGCGATCGGCGGGGTCGTCGTAGATTTCCGTCGGCGTTCCCACCTGCCGCACCCGTCCATGGTCAATGACGGCGATGCGGTCACCCATGCCCATCGCCTCCACCTGATCGTGCGTCACATAGATGGTCGTGATCCCGACCCGTTGCTGGAATTGCTTGATCTCCAGGCGCGCCGATGCGCGCAGTTTGGCGTCGAGGTTGGAGAGCGGCTCGTCGAGCAACAGCGCGGTCGGCTCGCGCACCAGCGCGCGCGCCAGCGCGACGCGCTGCCGTTCGCCGCCGGAGAGCTGGCGCGGCCGCCGGTCGAGAAGATGCCCGATACCGAGCAATTGCGATGCCCATTCGACCTTTTTTTCGATCTCGGTTCCGGGAACGCGCTGGGTCCGCAGCGGAAACGCGATGTTCTTGCGCACGGTGTAATGCGGATAGAGCCCGTAGCTCTGAAACATCATCGCCACGCCGCGGGCACGCGGCGGAATATCGTTGACGACATTTCCGCCGATCATGAGGTCGCCGCTTGTCTGCCTCTCAAGCCCGCAGATGATGCGCAGAAAGGTCGTCTTGCCGCAGCCCGAAGGCCCCAGCAAGACCATGAACTCACCGTCCGGTACGGTCAGTGTAATGCCGTTGACGGCGAGAACTTCATCAAATTTCTTGGTGATATCCCGTGTAAACACCGCAGCCATTGCATATTCCTGAGTTCAAGGAAGCAATCCGCCCCGCCGATCCCCGGGCGGCGAGGCATACGTCTCTGCCCGCCCAGTCTACCGCGCGCAGATCCGCCCCGGGACCGCGCACAAGAACGCCGTCCCGGGCCCGCGGTCTCAATCACGCCTTGTGCAGCCACTTTTCAAAGATGGTCTGGCACTGCTGCGCGGCCCACTTGACCGACTCCTCGGCGGTCAACTGACCCGTTGCAGCCTTGGCCATCATGTCGCCAATGATGAAGTTGTTGTAGATTTCGTCGGTGGCCGGCCAGGAGGGTCCGGGATAGCCGGTGCCGGCGGTCCACTCGTCGGAGGTCTGCAGGATCGCCAGTTTGTCGCGCGGGGTCGATGTCGGATCGTCGGACAAAAGCGGCATCGGCTTGGGGACGAGATTGGCAAAGATCGGCATGTTGTATCCCGAGCTCGCCTTGAAGGCATCGACCCAGTTATCGGCGTAATATTTCAGGAACTCGATCGCCGCTTCCTTGTTCTTGGCAAATTTCCAGATTCCGTAGAATTCCGGACCACCGTCCATCAACTGCCGCACCGGACCTTTGGGCGGCTTCATCACGAAAATGTCGTCCGCCACCTGTTTGTTGAGTGTCTGGGCGGTCCGATAGGCGGAGATCGGGTTGACGATCAGCGAGGAGACACCGGAATCGATGTACTGGTTATTGCTGGCATCGTTCCAGGAGAGGACGTCCGATGTCATTGCCTCCTTGTAGAGGGCAGTGACGAACTTGACCGCTTCGACCGTCTCCTTGCTGTCGAGCACGACTTTCTTGCCGGACTCGTCCTGTTCGGCGCCGCCGAAGCTCCACAACAAGCCGCGCCACGTTGTTTCCGGATCGTTGCTGTGGCCAAGCGAAATCCCGACCGGGTGACCCTTGGCCTTCAGCTTGGCGCCGCCGATCCGCACGTTGTCCCACGTGTCCGGCTTCATACCGATCTCGTCCCACATGCTCTTGCGGTACATCGCGGGGAAATTGATGTAGTAGTCGGGAAATGCCGACCAGGTCTTGTCGTCCTGGTTGTAGGCGATCTGCCGGCCGATGACGCTGACCTTGCCGTACTTCTTCTCGACCGACTGGACGAGATCCGTCATATCGATGAGGAATTTGCGGTAGAGATGCGCCCCCCCGGCGCCGTTCCACCCGAACAGATCGTGCCCCGATCCGGCCGACGCCTCGGCGGCCGCGCGTGCGGCGACGTCCTGCACGGGGATGTGGTCGACCGTGACTTGAATTTGATTCTTCTGTCCCCAATCCTTGGCGAATTTGTCGAACCATTTGTCGTACGCCGGAACGAAATGACTCCATTGCACGATCGACAGCGATTTGGTGTCGGCCAGCGCCCGCGAAACAAATGGCGCGGAGATCACCGGTGCGGCACCGGCGGCGGCAAGGGTGAGGCCTGTTCCCTTCAAGAACCGGCGTCGCGTGACATACGGAATTCTGCTTGTACTCATCTTCGGCTCCCTCCTCTCGTTGGGCTTCCAGTTGGATAAGGCGGGTTCCGGATGGGAGACAGTCCTCGTCCACTGGATTGACGCTGGACCGCCAGCATAGCGCTGCGATGTCGTCATTGATATTTGGACAAAAGCCGGTCAGCAGACGTGACCTATTTACGGGCTTTCAAGAGGGGTTCTTTTAGATTGCCGAGCAACTGCCGCGACCGACCGTCAATTCGGTAACGCGCCCGTGAGCGCTTTACGTGAGCGCAGCAATGGAGGTCAGGTCTTCGATTCCGATTCGGTCGCCACGCCTGGTCCTGGCGCGTCCGGCCTGTCCATCGTCCTATGCGACAGCCACGAACAAATCGTCGCCGGGATAAAACCGACAAGGCCGAAGAGGATGAACTGGAGTGCGCCACTGTCCGGACCGCGGGAGCCGTAGAGCAATTCGGTCGCCGCAAACGCGATCACGCCAACGATCAGAACCCGGACCGCCCAGCCGATTCTTTTGAAGTGGACGAGAATGTCATCCACCGCGCCTATCATCAGCGCCGGCAGGATGCCTAACAGATAGCTGTACTGAAACGTCTTGACGAAGACCGCGACCAGCTTTTCCGTTTCCGAAATACTCGGCGGGTGGCTCCAGTAGCCGGACGTCACGGTGCTGGCTAGCAGCACGAAAAATCCGCCAAGCGGCGGCGCCAGCGCTGCGAATATCAGATACCGCTTCATGTTCCCCCCGCGCTTGCTGCCGAGCCATGAGGTATACGGAGTTAGCCTACTCCCCCCACGCCGCGAACGCGTCGTTGAAGGCGCGCTCGCCGGGGGCGCCTTTTTCGATGGCGATGATGGCGCGGCGCTGGTTGACATAGACCAGCGGCACGTCGAACCAGGAGCGCTCCTTCAGAAGCTGCAGGTTGCGCGAGCGGTCGGCGTCGACATTGGACAGGCCGACCAGGAAGAAGCCGTCGGTGACCTTGACCGCGAGACCTGCGAGCGGCGTGCCGCGCGCCTGCTCGTTGGATTTCATCAGGATGCCCGGCACGTTGCCGACGCCGCCGCCGGTGAAATCCGCCGGCAGGATAAACGTCAGTTCCGCGGTGTGGCTGGCGGGCAGCGAGGTGTCGGTGTTGCGGCGGAACGACATGGTCATCTTGAACTTGCGGTCGGGGACGTCGATGTCGGCGCGCACGGCAAGATCGGGCTTCTGGCCGGCGGCAGCCTTGATCTGTTCGGTGCGCCAGATCACCGAGCCGACATATTGCTTGCCCTTGGGATCCGCGGGATCCTCGTCATACAGCACCACGCGCTGCGCCACCGGAGCGACCTGGTCGGTCGATGACGGCTGACCGACGCGATCGGGAATCTTCGGCTTGCTCAGCGGCGAGGCGTCCTTCGGCGCTTCCACCGTCTGCTGCGGCTTGAGCAGGCCGCTGACGGTCGTCACCACCGACTTGCCCCACAGGATCGCGGCGCCGACCAGGATCAGCACCACGCCGACGGCGATCGCGCTCTTGAACGGGAACACCGCGCCGCTGCGGGCGCGTTTTTTTGGCTCGCGGTCCGCGGCCAGCCGCGGCCGCGGCGCCTGCGGCGGCGGTGCGTAGCGCTCGGCCTCCTCGACGGATTCGTCATAGGAATAGGGCGCGTCGGGATCGGCGCCGCGGTTCTCCATGCTCGGCTCGAGCCGATCGAACTCCGGCGAGGGCGATTGCACGTTGGCATAAGTTTTCCGCGCGGCGCGGTTGGCCTGGGCGGCGGCGCGACCGAGATCGTCGGCGTCGGCGGCGATGTCGCGGAAGCCGCGCATGCCCGGCGCCTGCGAGGCGTTGTTGTCGGGGCCGCGGCGCGGCGCGCCCGACCGTTCGCGGGTCGGCGGCAGCTGCGGGTCCTGCATCGGGACTTGCGGCTGCGGCGGTTGCGGTCGCGGCGGCGGCGCCTCGACCCGAAGATTGCGCTGCGGGCGGTCCTCCTGTCCGAGCGGCGGCCGGTCGTTGCGCGACGGCGGCGCGGGCGGACGGGGACGCAGCGGCGGCGCCGGAGGCTGTGATCCGGCCGGCGGTGGCGGCGCCGGCTCAGCCGTCCGCGCCGCGGGACGGTTATTGGCGCGGAACGCATCACCGGCACGGGCGCGGTCGCTGCCGCCGGGGCGCGAGGCGTCGCGGGCGCGCTGGGCGGCCTCGGACTCGACCTTGCGCACGGCCTCTTCCAGCGACAGCCGCTCGCGGGTGATTTCGGATTCGCTGAGCGGCGGCTGCACGCTGCGCAGCTGTGCGATCAGCGCCGCGCGCGCCCGCTCATAAAGCGCGCGACGGCTCTCGCCGGGAGCACTGGGGTCCAGTCCGGCAATGGCGCGGGCGATCAGCGGGTAGTAATCAGCCATCTCTGCTCAACAATGCGGGCGCTCCGGTAACATCTCGTTAGGCCTCGAACGGGTTCTGGACCAGAATAGTATCCTCGCGTTCCGGGCTGGTGGAAAGCAGGGCGATGGGGCAGCCCACCAGTTCCTCGACCCGGCGGACATATTTGATGGCCTGGGCCGGCAAATCCGCCCAGGAACGGGCATTGGCGGTCGGCTCCTTCCAGCCCTCGATGGTCTCGTAGACCGGCCTGACCCGGGCCTGCGCGCCCTCGCCCGCGGGCAGATGGTCGAATTCCCTGCCGTCCAGCGTATAGCCGACGCAGACCTCGATACTGTCGAAACCGTCGAGAATATCGAGCTTGGTCAGCGCCAGCCCGTTGATGCCGCAGGTCCGCACGGTCTGGCGCACCAGCACGGCGTCGAACCAGCCGCAGCGGCGCTTGCGGCCGGTATTGGTGCCGAATTCCCGGCCGCGCTCGCCGATCCTGCGGCCGATCTCGTTGTCCAGTTCGGTCGGAAACGGCCCCTCGCCGACCCTTGTCGTATAGGCCTTGCAGATGCCCAGGACATAGCCGACCGCCGATGGGCCTATGCCGGTGCCGGTCGCCGCTTGCGCCGCCACCGTGTTGGACGAGGTGACGTAAGGGTAGGTGCCATGGTCGACGTCGAGCAGCGCGCCCTGCGCGCCCTCGAACAGGATGCGCTTGCCCTCGCGGCGCTTGATATCGAGCAGCCGCCACACCGCTTCGGCATAGGGCAAGAGTTTCGGGGCGAGCGCCGTCAATTCCTTCAGGATCCCGATGCCGTCGATCTCGGCCAGATTAAGCCCGCGGCGCAGCGCGTTGTGGTGCGCCAGCAGGCGATCGATCTTGTGCGGCAACGTATCGAGATCGGCAAGGTCCATCAGGCGGATCGCGCGGCGGCCGACCTTGTCTTCATAGGCAGGTCCGATGCCGCGCCGTGTGGTGCCGATCGCCGTGACGGCATTTGAGGATTCGCGAAGCGCATCGAGTTCGCGATGCAACGGCAGGATCAGCGTGACGTTCTCGGCGACGCGCAGATTGTCCGGGCTGACGGCAACGCCCTGCGCCTTCAATTTTGTCACCTCGTCGAGGAAGGCTTGCGGATCGAACACCACGCCGTTGCCGATCACGGCAAGTTTGGACGGCCGCAGCACGCCGGAGGGCAATAACGCCAGCTTGTAGGTTTCGCCGTTGATGACGAGGGTGTGACCGGCATTGTGGCCGCCCTGGAAGCGCACGACGATGTCGGCCTGTTCCGACAACCAGTCGACGATCTTGCCCTTCCCTTCGTCACCCCACTGGGCGCCGACGACGACAACATTAGCCATTCGCTGGTATTCCCTCTGCAACCGACTTCATACGAGCATGACCGGCTCGCAAAACCGCTACCGGCCGTTTCCGGATCATGCGCCCAGCCTAAATCACGGCCGGGGCCGCTCGCATGCGAGGCACCCCACCGGATAAAGGAAGCGGGCTATCGACGCAAGCAAGAACGGCCTTCGGCCCGGCACGAGGCGGGGTTCAACCCATTGATATCCCCCGAAAATTTGTGTCGGCAGCATGGCAGCGGACCCGGCCTAGGGTTGAATGCGGCCGTCTACCACTTCGATGATGCGATCGCAGCGGCGCGCCAGATCGAGATCGTGGGTGACCAGCAGGAAGCTGGTGCCGATGCCGCGCGATGTTTCATGCTATCGAACCCTTTCGGCATTCGCGCCCGCCGAATCGGACTGCATGAATATTTGGGGAGCGTTTCCGTGGCGGATGGTCTAGAGCGCGCCGGGACCAGTTTCTGGACTCTCACACCCGCGAAGATTTGCGCGACGCTTCATTGCGGGCCGGAAGGCCTGGGGACCGACGAGGCCAGCCGGCGGCTCGCGCAGTACGGTCCCAACAGCGACGCGCCGGACAGGGCCGACAGCCTGTTGCGCGCGGTGTTTCGCCGGCTGCTCGAACCGCTTTCCCTGATTCTGCTGGCCGCCGGCATCATTTCGATTCTCACCGGCGATGAGATCGGCGGTTCGATCATCGTCGTTATCCTGACGCTCTCGATCGGGCTCGATACGGTGCAGGAAGGCCACGCGGTGAGGACTGCGGAAATCCTGCGGCGATCGGTGGCGCTCAAGGCCGAAATCAAGCGCGACGGCGCGTTCCGGCAGATCGAGGTCGAGGCGGTCGTTCCCGGCGACCTGCTTCGCGTACGCGCCGGCGACATCATCCCGGCCGACGCGCTGATCCTCGAATGCACCGCATTTACGACAGGCGAAGCGGCGCTGACCGGGGAACCCTATCCGGTCCAGAAACACCCGGCCACCAGCACCGTGATAGATCGCGACGACAGCTCGGGCGCGATATTCCGCGGATCAGTGGCGCAAACCGGAGAAGCGATCGCGATCGCGGTCAAGACCGGTCGTGGCACGGTATTCGGAGCTGCGGCGTCGGCGCTGACTCAGGCCGTGGGGCCGTCGCCGTTTGAGCGCGACTTGCGCGAATTCGGCCTCGTGATCGCGCGCCTCACCCTCGCGCTCGTGCTTGTCGTTCTGGCAACCCGCGTCGTGTTCGGCCGGCCGGTGCTGGATTCGCTGTTGTTCGCCGTGGCGCTGGCGGTTGGCCTGACGCCTGAGCTGCTGCCGATGATCACGACCGTGACGCTTTCGCGCGGCGCGATGCGCATGGCCGGCCGCAAGGTGATCGTCAAGCGACTGGCTTCGATCCACGATCTCGGCGCCATGTCGGTATTGTGCACGGACAAGACCGGCACCCTCACTTCGGCGGAGATCACGCTGGCGCGCAGCCTCGGTCCCGACGGCGCCGAAAATGCTCGCGCGGCGCAGCTCGGCGCGATCGCTGCCACGCTTGGCGGGGACCGCGGCTCGCTCGATGCAGCCCTGGTTGCCTGCGCGGCGCGGGCGGCGGACGAATGGGCGCTTGCCGGCAGACAGGCGTTTGATTTTACCCGCCGGCTCGGATCGGTGCTGGCCATCGGCCCGCAAGGCGCGATCCTGATCGTCAAGGGGGCGCCCGAGGCGGTGCTGGCGCTCTGTACCCGGCAGCGCAAGGCCGCGGACGTGCTGGCAATGGATGCCGGCGGACGGACCGCAGCGGCGCAGTGTGTGCAGGCGCTGGCGAGAGACGGACTTCGGACCGTCGCCATCGCCTCGCGCCCCTGGTCCGAGCCAACCCGCGAAGTCGAGACCTCGGATGAAACCGAGCTGGTGTTCGAGGGGCTGTGCGCTTTCGCAGACCCGCCCAAGCCGACCGCGGCGGCGGCGATTGCCCGGCTCGCGGGCGCCGGCGTCAGGCTCAAGATCTTGTCCGGCGACGATCCCGTCGTCGTCAAGCGGCTTGCCGGACTGGTCGGACTGAATGCCGAACAAATTCTGTCCGGCAGCGACATCGCCGCGCTGGGCGACGACGCATTGGCGATTCAGGTTCAATCGGTCGACGCCTATGGCCGGCTGGCGCCCGACCAGAAGTCCCGAATCGTCAAGGCACTTCAGGCCAACGGGCAGGTCGTGGGATTTCTTGGTGACGGCATCAACGACGCGCCCGCGCTGAAGGTCGCCGATATCGGGCTTTCGGTCGAAGGCGCAACCGGCGTCGCGCAGGCCGCCGCCGACATGATCCTGCTCGCCTCCGATCTCGAGGTGGTCGCCGACGGCGTCGAGGAAGGCCGGCGCACCTTTGCCAACATCCTCAAATATGGCCGCATGGGCGCAAGCTCGAATTTTGGCAACATGCTGTCGATGGCGATCGCATCGATTGCGCTGCCGTTCCTGCCGATGCTGCCGACGCAGATCCTGCTCAACAATCTGCTGTACGATTTGTCGGAACTCGGCATCCCCTTCGACAATGTCAGTCCGCAGGCGACGGCGCGGCCGCAATTGTGGGACATGCGGGGGCTGATGCGGTTCGCCGCCATCATGGGACCGCTCTCCTCGGTGTTCGATTTTCTGACTTTTGCCGCGCTGCTGTTCGTGTTCAACGCCGCCGCGGCGGAATTCCAGACGGCGTGGTTTCTCGAATCGATGGCGACACAGATCCTCGTGATCTTCATCATTCGCACCAACGGCCGGCCCTGGAAGAACAGTCCCCATCCGGTGCTTACAGCGTCATCGCTGGTCGCGCTGGCGGTCGCCATGATCCTGCCGTTCACGCCGATCGGCGAATGGTTCGGCTTCGTGGCGCCGCCGCCGGTCATGCTCGCCGGGATCGGCCTGCTCGTCCTGGTCTACCTTGTGTGCGCCGAATTGCTAAAGCCGTTCGCGGTGCGCCCTGCCGGCGCTGGCCCGGCCATGTCCAAACATTGACTGAGCGTGACGGCGGGCCTGCGAAACTGCTATTTGAATTTCGCGGACAGCCAACGGCGGAGCCAAGCGTCATGCCCAAGACAACGCCTGCTACCCTTGCGCTCCGGAAGGTTGGCATCGCCTTCAGGCTTCACACCTACGTCTACGATTCCGATGCCGAGAACATCGGTCTGCAGGCGGCCGAAGCGCTCGGTGTCGAACCGGGGCGGGTGATGAAAACCCTGATGGCGGAGGTCGACGGCCGGCCGATCTGCATCATGGTGCCGTCGGACTGCGAGGTCAGCATGGAGAAGCTCGCCGCCGCCTTTGCCGGCCAGACCGCCCACATGATGCGACCGGCCGACGCCGAGCGGCTCACCGGATATCTTGTCGGCGGCATCAGTCCATTCGGACAGCTAAAACGCGTGCCGGTAGCGATCGAACGAGCGGCGCTGATCCACACGACCGTATTCGTCAATGGCGGACAGCGCGGCCTGCAGATCGAGATCGACCCCAATGACGCGGCCATCGCGGCAGGCGCGGTCGCGCACGTACTGACGGATTGAGCAGCGGGGACCTGGATGCTATTTAGGTTGAGTCTGCGCCCAGAGCATCGCCTCGACGATCGCCTCGCGCAATTTCGGTCGCTGATCCTCGTTGCATTCGACAAACGCCAGAATCGAATTGGCGCGAACTGCGAAGTGGTGACGTTTTTCTGCCTCAGCCTGGGTTTCTTCGATCGGTGCCGGTACCTTCAATAGCTTCGCCTTTCTGTCGTCAAACCGATCGCGTCGGCGGTCGCATCTGCCGCCATTCCACCGCGATCCGCAAGATGGCTATTGTCCGAGCGAAGGGTTGCCCCGATGCGCCCTCTCTCCCGGCCTTGCACCGTGAGGTTGGAACGCAACCACCGATCGTCCCTTGATTGTGGAGTTACCCCATCCCGGGCAACAATGAAAGCCCGACGCGATGAACTCACGCGATCGTTTGCGAACATGAACGCGGATGGCGCCGCGCGCCCGCCGCGTAGGGCGACCTGAAAACCAAAGTACGATTCCGGACATTGTCCGAATGGCGGCCGATCACGCCGCCAGCGATGTCCGTTCGGTCGACTTCAGCCGCGCCGGTTTTCCACCCGGCGGATTCCTTGGCGAATGGTCCAGGCTGGACAGCGCCTCGAGAATCTCGTCGATCGAGACCGTCCGTTTTGCTCCGGGTACGGCGCGCAAGGACGGGCACGATGTCACCGCCGCCGCGTCCGACGCCCAGGAGGCCAGGATGGCCCTTTTTTCGGCCCGCGACAATGTGGAATCGGCCAGCACATCCCGGGGATGTTCGAATACCGAAGCGGGATGCAAAATGGCGTTCAAATCGTAAACATTTTCATCAAAGCTGCGGTCTGGGTCGGTCATGTCGTCCTCCTTCACTCCTTTCGTCTTGGGACGAAAACGAATTAGAAAAACGGAAAACCGATTTCAAGACCATGCCGAAAAAAATTTGAACGGCCGTTTTCAGCCCGCCGAGGGCCGGGAGCGCGTCGGTCGCCGCATGGCGCAATAAGGGGTTTACCAAAAAATGCGGACCCTCTTGAAACCGACTTGGCCTTCTAATTTCTAGTCCGCCGCGACACGCGGTCCGGGCGCCCCTCGGGGGCTCGGCCTGAGACGGGCGCCGGCGGTGTCCGACGCCTGCTCGTACCCATCTTGCTCAACGGAGGATTTGGCTATGAGAAACTACGATTTCACTCCCCTCTGGCGGTCGACGATCGGTTTTGACCGCTTTTTCGATCTGGCCGATGCGGCGCAGCACCCGGGCAGCGACGACAATTACCCGCCCTGCAATGTCGAGCGGCTTGGCGAAGACCAGTATCGGATATCGCTGGCGCTTGCCGGCTTTGCGCCCGACGAGATCGCAATCACCGCCGAGCAGAATGTGCTGACGGTCGAAGGTCGCAAGGCCGAGAAGGCGCAGCGCGAATTCCTCTATCAGGGCATTTCGTCGCGGCCGTTCAGGCGTCAGTTCAACCTGGCCGATTACGTCCAGGTCAAGGGCGCGGCGTTCGACAACGGATTGCTGCAAATCGAACTGATCCGCGAAATTCCGGAGGCGATGAAGCCGCGACGGATCGCAATCAGCGGTTCGCCTGCTTCCAACGTCCAGCAGATCGAAACCAAAGCCGCCTGACCGGCAGGCTTTAATAACAGCATGGGCTTCCGCGGCGGACGGCTCCGCCGCGGGAGGTTTGTCGTTGCTACATGGTTTGGCGCGCCATATCGCCGCGCGTCAGGGCAGCTCCAGCCATTTCCAGCCGGCCGCACGGACGCACGCCAACGCCGCACCGCGCATGGTCGCGATGCATCTCGCCTCATTGATACCGGCCGGGAATCCGTGTTGGTGAGCGGACCGGGCCGGATCGGCCTGGCGCATCGTGCCGGGCATGCCGCGGCGTCATGGGAACCCGGAATCAGCACCTGATGCCTGCATCCGACCAAGCCCCCGCTCCTCCTGCCCGCAGCAACTGGCTCGCCAACCAGCCCTATCTCCTGCTCTGCATCACCGCGCTGTGCTGGGCCGGCAACGCCATTGTCGGCCGCCTTGCCGCCGGGCACATTCCGCCGGTGACGTTGTCGTTCCTGCGCTGGTCGCTGGCGTTTCTCATTATTCTCCCGATCGCCTGGAAGCACCTCAAGCGCGACTGGGCGGCGATCCGCCAGAAGCTCGGGACGATGATCGTTCTCTCCATCACCGGCATCGGCGCCTTCAACACCCTGCAATACTGGTCGCTCGAATATACCCAGGCGCTGAACACGCTGCTGCTGCAGTCGGCCGGACCGCTGTTCGTCGCGGTATGGTCGCTGGTCCTGCTCGGCGTCCGCCTGACGCCGGCGCAGGCCGCCGGCATCGTGCTGTCGCTGACCGGCGTGCTGGTGATCCTGCTGCATGGCGACCTCACCGCGCTGACGGGCATCCAGTTCAACGAAGGCGACGTCATCTTCACCGGCGCGCTGGCGATCTTCGGACTCTATTCGGTGCTGTCGCTGAAGCGGCCGGAGATTCACGGCCTGTCCTTTGTCGGCTTCACTTTCGGCTGCGGCGCCGCCTGCCTGATACCGCTGTTGATCTGGGAACTGTCCGCGCGCCCGGTGATGCAGCTCGATACCACGAACCTGCTGACGCTGTTCTATGTCGCGGTGTTTCCCTCGACGGTGGCCTATATCTGCTTCAATCGCGGCGTGCGGCTGATCGGCGCCAACCGCGCCGCGCCGTTCTTTCATGTGGTGCCGGTGTTCGGAGCCGTCATGGCGATCGTCTTTCTCGGCGAGCGCCCGCAATTATTCCATTTCATCGGCTTCGCTTTGGTGCTGACAGGCGTTTTCGTCGCCTCGCGGAAGCAGGCGAAGACGGGATAGCTTGCCTGCCATTACCGCCACAGCGCTTGACCACCCTTCGCCGTTGTCGGACCATCGCCGGCAGGCTCAAAGACGGACCGCCGACATGCATGACAGAACCGCGATTTCCCCGCCATCCACGGTGCAGCGCGCGGCAAGCAGCGTTCCGCGCGGCTTGCGGCGCTACCTATCGCTCGACGATTTCGAGGCGACCGCCCGGCGGCGGCTGCCGAGGTTTATCCATGGCTACATCGCCGGCGCCGTCGAGACCGACGCCGCGCTTGCCGACAATCGCCGCGCGTTCGACGAATACGGTTTTGTTCCCCGCGTGCTGAACGACGTCTCGGGCCGCGAGCAGGCGACAACACTGTTCGGCAAGAGCTACGCGGCGCCGTTCGGCATTCCGCCGATGGGCTCGGCCGCGCTGTGCGCCTACCGGGGCGACATCGTGCTGGCACGCGCCGCGGCGGCGATGAACGTGCCGATGATCCTGAGCGCCTCATCTCTGATCACGCTGGAGGATGTCCGGCGCGCAAACCCGGCAGCCTGGTATCAGGCCTATCTGGCGGGCGAGGATTCGCGCATCGAGCCGCTGGTCGACCGCGTCGCGGATGCCGGCTACGACACCTTTGTCGTCACCGCCGATGTGCCGGTCTCGTCCAACCGTGAGAACAACATCCGCAACGGGTTTCGGGTCCCGCTGGCCTTCACCCCGCGGGTCGTCTGGGACACGGCGACCCATCCGCACTGGCTGTTGGGCACCTGGGCGCGCACGCTGATGAACTACGGCATGCCGCATTTCGAGAACATGGACGCCATGCGCGGTCCGCCGGTGCTTTCCAAAAACCTGATTCGCAACATCGGCAAACGCGACCAGCTTGCCTGGAAACATGTCGAGCTGATCCGCCGCCGCTGGAAAGGCAAGCTGGTGATCAAGGGCCTGATCGCGCCGGCGGACGCGCGCATCGCGCGGGAAAGCGGCGTCGACGGGGTGATCGTCTCCAATCACGGCGGCCGTCAGCTCGACCATACGGTGTCCGCGCTGCGAACGCTGCCCGAGATCGCCGCCGAGGCTGGTGGCATGACGGTGATGATGGATGGCGGCATCAGGCGCGGCACCGACGTGCTCAAGGCGCTGGCGCTCGGCGCCCGGTTTGTTTTCATCGGCCGGCCGTTTCTGTTCGCGGCGGTGGCCGCCGGCGAAGCCGGCGTGCAGCGCGCGCTCACGCTGCTCAGGGACGAGGTCGATCGCGACATGGCGCTGCTCGGCATCCGAAGCATCGGCGAAGTTACCTCCGACCTGGTCCGAAAGTTCTAGCCGATCTTGAATTTGCTATAGGCCTCCTTTGTGCAGATGATCACGTGCTCGGCGCATCCGTTGCGGCGGTGCGGATCGCAGCGGTTTTCGTAATCCGCCGACGTCATCATGTCGATGAAATCAGCCACCGACGGATAATAGACCAGCGCCAGATAGTCCCATTGATTGCCTTGCTGCGGGCCGAGCGCCACCGCCTTGGCGTCGCCGGTCCACAGCAACGTTCCGCCGCGCGCCTTGATCATCGGCACGGTCAGGGCGCTGTAGCGCAGATAGGCATCCCAGCCGCTGCCGTCGCCGTCGAGCGAGCGTTTGTGGAACCGCATCAGGTTTACCATCACGATTGGACCCTGATGCGCCAGTTCCCTGAGACCCCTGATATTCAGCAAATCCACGGCCATGGCCGGCTCCTTCATTGTTCTCGATCAATTCGAACATTGTAGCATTGCGGGCGCCGCTCTTGTCGCGCGGCGTGAATCCGGCGCAACTGCGCCTGAACCGATGACGATTCCCGCAAGCCCGCCGCCTGCCGCCGATCCGGTCAGATGGCTCAACAACCGGCCCTATCTGCTGCTCAGCCTGACCTCGCTGTTCTGGGCCGGCAATATCGTGCTCGCACGCTTCGTTGCCGGCCATGTGCCGCCGATGACGCTGTCCTGCGTCAGGTGGATCGGCGCGTTTTTGATGCTGTTGCCGTTCGCCCGGCCGCATCTGAAGCGCGACTGGCCGGCGTTGCGGACGCGGCTGCCGCTGATGGTGGTTCTGTCGGCGACGGGTTTTGCCTTCAACAACGCGCTTTCCTACTGGGCGCTGCAATATACCCAGGCGCTGAACGCGCTGCTGATCCAGTCGTCCGGTCCGCTGTTCGTGGCGTTGTGGTCGCTGCTGCTGTTCGGCGTGCGGCTGACCCGGGCACAACTCGCCGGCATCACCATTTCGCTGGCCGGCGTCCTCACCATCATCCTGCACGGCGACCTCGCCGCGTTCGCCAGCATCCAGTTCAACAAGGGCGATGTGATGTTCGCCGGCGCGGTGCTGAGCTTCGGACTGTATTCGGCGCTGATGCCGCGCCGGCCGAAGACCCATCAACTGTCGCTGATTGCCTTCACCATCGGCTGCGGCGCGCTGCTGCTGTTGCCGTTCTCGATCTGGGAATTCTCGGCCGGCTTCACGCTGAAATTCGACGCCTTGACGGCCGCGACCCTGATCTATGTGGTGATCTTTCCCTCCACGCTGGCGTACCTGTTCTTTAACCGCGGCATCGCGCTGATCGGGCCGAACCGCGCCGCGCCGTTCCTGCATCTGGTGCCGGTTTTCGGCTCGGCGATGGCGATCCTGCTGCTCGGCGAACAGCCTCGGCTGTTTCACCTGATCGGCTACGTGCTGGTGCTCGCCGGCGTGATCATCGCATCGCGGCAGGGATCGGCGCGGGCATGAAACCGGGCTTCCGCCTGGCGCCCTACCCGCTTCCGCTTTGCTTTCCGGCAGGCTAGCCTGCCCGGCCGGGAGCCTGCCACTCGTGTCTATCAAAGACCGAAGATCAATCGGGAGAAGAAATGTCAAAGTTCAGGATTGTAACGCCGAAAGGCGCGAGCTTTACCGTCGCCGGTGGCGGTTACGCCATTGAAAAGGAAGCGCTCGATCCGATCGGCGCCGAGATCGTCGAGGCGCCCGCCAACGAGGCGGAATTCATCGAAGCGGCGCGGGCCGCCGACGCGATCTATGCCAAGGGCATGCCGATCTCGAAAAAAATAATCGATGCGCTGGAGAACTGCAGGGTCATCACCCTGGGTACCGTCGGCGTCGACAGCGTGGACGTCAAGGCTGCCACCGCGCGCGGGATTCCCGTCACCAACGTCCCCGACACCTTCATCGAGGAGGTCGCCGACCACGCCATGATGCTGCTGCTGGCGGGATTTCGCCGCCTGGTCGAGCAGGACAAGATGGTCCGCCAGGGCCGCTGGGCCGAGGGCCGCCCGGCGCTGCTGAAAATTCCGCGGCTGATGGGACAGACGCTGGGCTTCATCTCGTTCGGCCGGGTAGCGCGCGCGGTGGCCAAACGCGCCGCACCGTTCGGGCTTCGGATGATGGCCTATGATCCCTTCATCGCGGAGACGCTGATATCCGATCACGGCGTGCTTCCGGCGACCCTGTCGGAGGTGCTCGCGCAGTCCGATTTCGTCTCGATGCACGCGCCGGCGCGGCCCGAGGTTCACCACATGCTGGGCGAAGCCCATTTCCGCCAGATGAAGAAAAGCGCGATCTTCATCAATACCGGACGCGGTCCGACCGTGGACGAGGAGGCGCTGATCAAGGCGCTGCAGGAAGGCTGGATCGCGCACGCCGCGCTCGACGTGCTGGAAAAGGAGCCGGCCTCGCACAACAATCCGATGCTGGGCATGGAGAACGTCACGCTGACGGCGCACGTCGCCTCGGCCTCGGCGCGCTTCGACGAAACGCGCAAACGGCGTGTCGGTTTCGAGCTGTCGCTGGTGCTGCAGGGCATGTGGCCGGTGAGCTGCGTCAATCCGTCGGTGCTGCAAACTACCTCGCTCCGCCGCTGGCAGCCGGTCGGCATGGAGCGCGGCCCCAACAGCTAAAACACCAGCGGCTTGGCCTGCTTGACCTGCGGCAACGCCTGCACCTTGGCGAGCACCTCCGCCGGCACCGCGCCGTCGACCTCGACCAGCGCGATGGCGTCACCGCCCTGCTTGTTGCGGCCGAGATGGAAGGTCGCGATGTTGATCCTGGCATCGCCGAGCAGGCTGGCGAAGCGGCCGATAAATCCCGGCTTGTCCTCGTTGGTGACATAGATCATCGACTTGCCGAACTCCGCGTCGACGCGGATGCCCTTGATGTCGACCAGCCTCGGCTTGCCGTCGTGATAGACGGTGCCGGAAACCGAACGTTCCTGCCGCTCCGTCGTCACGGTCACGGTGATCAGGCTCTCATAGTCGCTTTGCGCCGCGCGGGTCACCTCGTCGACCACCATGCCGCGTTCCTTGGCGACCACCGGCGCGGAAACCACGTTGACGTCGCCCAGCATCGGCCGCAGCAGCCCGGACAGCGCCGCCGAGGTCAGCGCCTTGATCTTCATTTCCGCGACGTGGCCCTCATAGGTGATCTGCACCTTCAGGATGCCGCTCTCGGTGAGCTGGCCGGCGAACGAGCCGAGCTTTTCGGCAAGCTCGATGAACGGCTTCAGCTTCGGCGCCTCTTCCGCCGTGATCGAGGGGAAGTTGACCGCGTTGGAAATCGCGCCGTTCAAGAGATAGTCCGACATCTGCTCGGCGACCTGCAGCGCGACGTTCTCCTGCGCCTCGGTGGTGGCGGCGCCAAGGTGCGGCGTGCAGATCACGTTGGGATGGCCAAACAGCACGTTTGAGATGGCCGGTTCCTCGACGAACACGTCGAACGCCGCGCCGGCGACATGCCCGGAATTGAGTGCATCGACCAGCGCCTGCTCGTCGACCAGGCCGCCGCGCGCGCAATTGATGATGCGCACGCCTTTTTTCGTCTTCGCCAGCGCGGCCGCATCGATGATGTTCCTGGTCTTCTCGGTCAGCGGCGTATGCAAGGTGATGAAGTCGGCGCGCTTGAGCAGATCATCGAGCTCGACCTTCTCGACGCCGATATCCCTGGCGCGCTCCGGCGACAGGAACGGATCGAACGCGATCACCTTCATGCGCAGGCCGAGCGCGCGGTCGGCGACGATCGAGCCGATGTTGCCGCAGCCGATCACGCCCAGCGTCTTGGCGGTGATCTCGACCCCCATGAAGCGGTTCTTCTCCCACTTGCCGGCCTGGGTGGAGGCATCGGCCTGCGGAATCTCGCGCGCCAGCGCCAGCATCAGGGTAATGGCGTGTTCGGCGGTGGTGATCGAATTGCCGAACGGCGTATTCATCACGATGATGCCCCTGGCCGTGGCCGCCGGAATCTCCACATTGTCGACGCCGATCCCGGCGCGGCCGATCACTTTCAGCCGCGTCGCCTTTTCCAGGATTTTCGCGGTAGCCTTGGTGGCGGAGCGGATCGCCAGCCCGTCGTAATTGCCGATGATCTCGGCGAGCTTTTCCTTGTCCTTGCCGAGGTTGGGCTGGAAATCGACATCGATGCCGCGATCCCTGAAAATCTGCACCGCGGCGGGTGAGAGGGCGTCGGAAATGAGAACCTTTGGTTTTGTCATCTGTCTTCCTTTGGAAAAATGAAGCGTCGTCCCGGCCGTAGCGCCGCTTGGCGCGAAGAGCCGGGACCCATACTCCCGCTTGTGGTTATGGATCCCGGGTCGCGCGGCGCAGGGCCGCTTGCCCGGGACGACGATTGAGAGAAATTACGCCGCCTTCGCAAGCGAAGCCTTGGTCTCCGCAAACGCCCAGTCGATCCACTGCGTCAGCAATGCGACGTCCTTGGCTTCCACCGTGGCGCCGCACCAGATGCGCAAGCCCGCCGGCGCGTCGCGATAGTGCGCGAAATCGTAGCCGGCGCCCTCTTTCTCCACCAGCGCGACCAGCTTCTTGGCGAAATCCGCCTGCGCGTCCGCGGTCAACGCGGTGATCGCGGGATCGACCACTTTCATGCACACCGAAGTATTGGAACGAACGGCCGGATCCTTTGCCAGGAAATCGATCCACGGCGTTTTCGCCTTCCAATCGGCGAGCACCCTGGTGTTGGCGTCGGCGCGCGCGATCAGCGCCTTGAGACCGCCGATCGACTTTGCCCAGTTCAGCGCGTCGAGATAATCCTCGACGCACAGCATCGACGGCGTGTTGATGGTCTCGCCCTCGAAGATGCCTTCGTTGAGCTTGCCGCCCTTGGTCATGCGGAAGATCTTCGGCAGCGGCCATGCCGGCTTGTAGCTCTCGAGCCGCGCCACCGCGCGCGGCGACAGCACCAACATGCCGTGAGCCGCCTCGCCGCCCAGCGCCTTCTGCCAGGAGAACGTCACCACATCGAGCTTGGGCCAGTCGAGCGCCTGCGCGAACGCCGCCGAGGTCGCATCACAGATGGTGAGGCCTTCGCGGTTCGCGGCTATCCAGTCGGCATTGGGGACGCGGACGCCCGAGGTTGTGCCGTTCCAGGTGAAGACGATGTCGGAGGCCGGATCGGCCTTGGCTAGATCCGGGATTTCGCCGTAGCCGGCATGCAGCCTGGTGACGTCCTTGAGCTTCAGCTCCTTGACGATATCGCCGACCCAGCCCTCGCCGAAAGATTCCCAGGCGATCGTGGTCACCGGCCGCGCGCCAAGCAGCGACCACAGCGCCATTTCGACTGCGCCCGTATCCGATGCCGGCACGATGCCTATTCGGTAGGCGGCGGGCACTTCAAGCACTTCGCGCGTCAGTTCGATCGCGAGCTTGAGCCTGGCCTTGCCGATTTTCGCGCGATGCGAACGGCCGAGCGCTGCGTCCTTGAGATTTTGGGGATTCCAGCCGGGGCGCTTGGCACAGGGGCCGGAGGAAAAATGCGGCACATTTGGCCGCGAAGCGGGCTTCGCTGCAGTCATGATCTATCCTTCCAGATAGCAAGCCTCCCGTTGGGGGGAGGTGTCCCGCCGCGGTGCATAAGGGAAACGACTAGAATCGTCAAGAAACTTCGGAGGGATCAGGTATGACCCGGGGATCAGGTATGACCCGGGGATCAGGCTTTACCCCGGGATCAGGCGTGGCGCCGGGATCAGGGATGACGTCGGGATCAAGTGTGGGATCACGGGCGGTTGATGGGTCCGCATCCGCTTCCGGCGACAATGGCGGGGCCGGCTGCGCCAGCAATTCCGCCGCGTCGGTAACAAGCCTCGCGGCTCTTCGTCGGCTCGCGATTTTCAAGATACTTTTTTCGCCCACCCGCACTACGTAGGCGTTGCCGATCCTGATAATCGAATAAATCTTCACGTGCGGTCCCCAAGCTGCCCGAGCCCGAAGGGATACGTCATCGTGTCATGGATCGTCCCGCAAAAACAATTACGGAGCGCCGATTGGTTTATCGGGCGTTAAAGAGAATGAATTGCAAATCAGGTTTCTCAATGGTCGCAAGCACTGCGGGATTCGTGCCGGCCGGCGGCCAATCAAAATCGCAATGTCATGCCGACATGGCTCGGCTGAAATCCCAGCCGCTTGTAAAATCGCTGCGCGTCGATGCGGGTGTGATGCGTGAGCAGTTCGACCAGCTTGCAGCCCCTGGCGCGCGCTTCCGCGACAGCCCATTGCACCAATTGCTCGCCGATGCCGCGGCTGCGGCAAGAGGTGGCGACGCGAACGTCCTCGATCAGTGCGCGCGAGGCGCCCTGCGAACTCAGCCCCGGCAGGATGCAAAGCTGCAGGCAGCCGACCACGGTGCCGTCACCGGACTCGGCTACCACGAGCTGGATATTCGGATCCCGTTCGAGCGTCTCGAACGCTCGGAAATAGCACGGTGGCAGCGGCTCTTCGATCCGTTCGCGTGCGCTGCCGAGCGGATCGTCCGCCAGCATGCCGACGATGGCGCCGACGTCGTCACGGCCGGCGCGGCGGATGGTAACAGCTGACATCGTGGTCATGGTTATTCCATTGGATCCCTAGCGCGCCGGCGGCAAGCCGAGAGATTTTTCGGCCTCGCCGATCCAGCGCCGCAACGAGGCATAGCCGTCGAGGTGAAAGCCGCCCTCATGCGCCAGGCGGGTATAGGCCAGCAGCGAGACGTCGGCGAGCGAGAGGCTGTCGCCAACCAGAAATCGCGACGCGGCCAGTTGATGCTCCATTCGCGCCAGCGCCGCATAGCCGCGCTTGACCTTGTCCGGATCGAGATCGGAGGCCGGCTTGCCCAGATATTTCATCTGGAAGCGGCACACCGCAATATAGGGCTCGTGGCTGTATTGTTCCCAGAACAGCCATTCGTCCATCTTCGCGGCAACAAATGTATCGGAGGGAATGAGATCGCTGCCGCGGGCGAGATACCGGATGATGGCGTTGGATTCCGCCAGCGTCCGGCCGTCGTCGAATTCGACCGTCGGCACCTGGCCCGCGCCGTTGAGCCTGAGAAACTGAGTGGTCCGGGTCTCGCGCTTGAGCGTGTCGATGCCGATCCAGTCGTAGCGCAGCGCCAGCCGGTCGCAGACCCATTTCACCTTCAGGCAATTGCCTGAATTGAGATCGCCGTAGATTTTCATGGTTCGCTGCCGTCCTCAACGGAGTGGCAGACCAACAGGCGGGATCGATGCTGTCAACAGGTTGACGGGCGAGGCAGGCGTCGGCCGATCAGAATTTGTAACCCAGGCCGGCGCGCACCGTATTGATGCTGGTGTCGACGTCGGCGGTGAAACGCACATATTCCCATTCGGCGCGCATGAACAGACCACCGATCAAATTGATGTCGACACCGAGACCCGCCGAATAGCCATAAATCAGGTGATTGTGCCGGGCGTCGTCGGCGGCCAAAGGCTGCAACGGGATGAACGGCCCCAACGCGGTGAGGCTCACGCCGTCCGTGACGAATACAGAGCGCGAGATATTGGCATTGCCGAGCGCAAGCCCGCCGAAAAGGTAGGGCAGAAAACAGCCATAAGCATAGGCCGCGCGGCCGCGAAACGTCGCCATATCCGAAATGTCGATCGCGGACGATGACGTGACCGAAACGCTGTGAAAAAATCCGTCGGACAACGCCGCGCTGCTTCTGAGTGCCTTGAATGCCGTGGACGCTCCCCCGAACGAGCCGTGCAGGTAGGACGTTTCGAGGCCAAGGACCACGTCATCCCACTGCCAGTTATATCCGGTGAAGGCGCCGTAGCCCGGCACCCGCGTCGATTGTCTGCCGAAACCGAGATTCCATTGTGCGACCCCCATCTCCTGGATGACATTGTTGGAAATCAGGGCGGCAAGCATGTCCCGGTTCGAGCCGCTGAAATTCTCGTCGGACGATCCGTAGGCTCCCTGGAGTCCGAAGTAATATCCCTGCCAGTTGACCTTCGAGGTGGACAGCCCTTCGGTGAAGGCCCCGCGCAAGACCGGAACATCGGGCATGTCGGCCGCCCAGGCGCCGGACGCCGCTCCGAACATCACCGCCGCCAGCACAAACCTACGCATTGAACGCTCCCATCAAACACCCTGACTTGGCGCTGATCATCGCTCGTTAACCTTAACCAATCGTTGTCGCGGAGCTCCGATTTGCATGATCTTGCTCAAAAACCGCTTCCAGCTTTTCGGGATCATTGCCGTGCACGCAAAACAAAACGGCGCGGGAAGATCCCGCGCCGTTAGCAAACGTTAACAGATGGGAGGCTCGATCAGCCCTTGCGGATCAACGGCGGCGCGTATTCCTGCGGGTTTTCGAGATTCCAGCGCACGCCCAGCATCAGGTCGTGCGAGGAAATATTCTTGAACGTCATCGGGTTGACGATGTTGTTGGTGCCGTCAAAGGTCTTCAGATCGCCGGTCAGGCCGTCGCCCATATTGAGATAGCGATAGGCAAGCTCGACGGTGAAGTTCGGGCTGACATGATAGGCAACGCCCGCGTGAAGCGCCCAGGCGAAATTCCATTTCGCCACGTTGTCGCCGAATGCGACCCCGGGGAGCGCGCCGGCGCCGTTGTTGGCGATGCCCTGATCGATGAAGTTCGCGATCGAAACCCGCGCGGTGCCGATGCCGGCGCCGACGAACGGCGTCATGCACCACCAGGTGCCGAGATCGACATAGGCATTGGCGAGGGCCACCCATTCGGATTTGGTGGCGTGATAGATGTCCATGCCGACGCCGCCGGGATAGCTGATGAGGTCGGTGCCAAAGAACTGCGAATTGCCGCGGTATTCGCCGGTGATATCCCCGCGGAACCAGTGGTTGAACTGATAGCCGACGCCGAGGCCGAAAATGCCCGCGGTGTTGAAGCCGAGGCGCTGCTGTGACGTCGTGTTGTTGGCGTCGAGCACGTTGTTGAGCCGCTCGACCTTCTGATTGCTGAATCCGATATCGCCGCGCAGATACCATCCGCCAAAATCCTCGACCGGCGGCGCATACATCGCCGGCGGCGGCGCGATGGCCATGTCGGCGGCGAACGCCATCGACGACAACAGGGACGCCGCTCCGGCGGCAACGAGTAACTTGACACAACGCATTGGCTTCGTCCTTTTCACCGGTGAGGCAGACAACAGAGGCCTCACATCTAAAACCCACGGCGGACGATGGCATCAAATGCTTAAGCGCCGCTTAACCCTAATTATTAAGGTTGATAATCCGTTGCACGCGATCCGCTGCGGCGCGAAAGATGGCGGAATCGCCATACTTGCTAATAAAGTATTGATAGGACAATGCGGCCGGCGCCGCGTCAGCGCGCGGTTTTCGGCAGTCTCGGCAGGAACACCGCGAGCAATCCGATCGCCGGCAGAAACGCGCAGACCTGATAGACGAACGCGATGCCGGTATGGTCGGCGACCTTGCCGAGCACCGCGGCGCCTAGACCGCCGATGCCAAACGCAAATCCGAAGAACAGCCCCGAGATCATTCCGAAGCGGTGCGGCATCAGTTCCTGCGCGAACACGATGATCGACGATGTTGCCGACGAAATGATAAAGCCGATGAACACCGTCAGCACCGCGCTCGCGAACAGGCCGGCATAAGGCAGCGCCAGCGTGAACGGCAGCGCACCGAGGATCGAGAACCAGATCACGTATTTGCGGCCGAAGCGATCGCCCAGCGGTCCGCCGAACAACGCCCCGGCCGCGTTCGAAGCGAGGAAGATAAAGAGATAGAGCTGGGCGGCCTGGGTCGAGACGGCGAACCTGTCGATCAGGTAGAATATGTAATAGCTCGAAAGGCTCGACACATAGAGCTGCTTCGAGAACAGCAGCGCCATCAACACCAGCAACGCGATCTTGACCCGGCGGGAGCTCGGCGCGTCCGGATGAATGTCAACCGGCGCCGCTCTCGTTGTCGTGATCTGCGGCTTGTACCACTGCCCGATCCGCCACAGGATAACGATCGCCACAAACGCGATCGAGGAAAACCACGCGATGCTCGGTTGCCCGAACGGCACCACGACCAGCGCCGCGAGCAGCGGCCCCATCGACGTTCCGGCATTGCCGCCGACCTGGAACACCGACTGCGCAAAGCCGTAGCGCCCGCCCGAGGCGAGCCGCGCGATCCGCGCCGACTCCGGATGGAACACCGCCGAGCCCAGGCCGACCAGCGCCGCCGCAACGAGGATGACGGCATATTGCCGGGCGACGCTGAGTAGCAGCAAACCGAAGAACGTAAACCCCATGCCGATAGCCAGCGAGAACGGCTGTGCCTTGCGGTCAGTGAAATATCCGATCACCGGCTGCAGCAGCGACGCGGTGAACTGGAACGCCAGCGTGATCATTCCGATCTGCGCGAAGTCGAGCGCATAGCTCGCCTTGAGGATCGGGTACACCGAAGGGATCAGCGACTGCATGGTGTCGTTGAGAAAATGCGAAAGGCTGATGCCGCCGAGCACGATGTAGGCCGGGCCCGTCGCGGCCGCATTCATGGATGCAGCGGACGTCGCCTCCGGCATCAGCACCGGCGCGACCAGCGCTTCTTCGGAGACGGCGAGAGGCTTGTTCAACGGATTGATCCTGGAAGATTCGCAGGCGACGCACACTTCCTACGGTGGCGGCGCGGCAGTGACCAGCACCATTAGAAAATAGCTGCGATGCGATTAGACCCGCACGAGCGGCAGAATGATCAGGCCGCCGCTTGACCGAGCGCGGTGACGATCCGATCGACCACCTCCTCGACCAGGATGCGGTCGTCGCCCTCGCCCATCACGCGGATCACAGGCTCGGTGCCGGAGGAACGGACCAGCAGCCGGCCATGGCCGTTGAGCTGCTTTTCGCCGGCGTCGATCGCCGATCTGACGTCGGCGTCGTCGAGCGGCTTGCCGCTGCGGTAGCGCACGTTCTTCAGGATCTGCGGCAGCGCGTCGAAGCGATGGCAGACCTCCGAGACCGGGCGGCGAAGTTTTTGTACCACCGCCAGCACCTGAAGTGCCGCGACAAAGCCGTCACCGGTGGTGGTGTAGTCGGACAGAATGATATGACCGGAGGGTTCGCCGCCGAGGTTGTAGCCGCGGCTCAACATCTGTTCGAGCACATAGCGATCGCCGACCGGCGTGCGGATAAGCTCGATGCCCTGCCCTTCGAGGAAACGCTCCAGCCCCAGATTCGACATCACGGTCGCGACGATGCCGGGCTTGGCGAGCCGGCCGTCTTCCTTCCAGCTTTGCGCGATCACCGCGAGCAGCTGGTCGCCGTCGACCAGGTGTCCGCGCTCGTCGACAAGGATGACCCGGTCGGCGTCGCCATCGAGCGCGATGCCGATGTCGGCACGCATCTCGCGCACCTTGCGGCACAGCGCCTCCGGTGAGGTCGATCCGCATTCCTTGTTGATGTTGAATCCATCCGGGTCGACGCCGATCGAAATGACATCGGCGCCCAGCTCCCATAGCGCTTCCGGCACCACCTTGTAGGCGGCGCCGTTGGCGCAATCGACCACCACGCGCAGGCCGTCAAGGCTGAGATCGCGCGGCAGCGTGCGCTTGGCGAATTCGATGTAGCGATCGTGGACGCCGTCAATGCGGCGGGCCCGGCCAAGACTGGCGCTTTGCGCCAGTTTCTTGTCGAGCGATTCATCGAGCAACTGCTCGATCTGCTTTTCGACGTCGTCGGAGAGCTTGTAGCCCTGCGGGCCGAACAGCTTGATGCCGTTGTCCTCGAACAGGTTGTGGGAGGCGGAAATCATCACGCCGAGATCGGCGCGCATCGACTTGGTCAGCATCGCGACCGCCGGCGTCGGCATCGGGCCGAGCAGCAGCACGTCCATGCCGACCGAGGTGAATCCGGCCACCATCGCATATTCGATCATATAGCCTGAAAGGCGCGTATCCTTGCCGATGACGACGCGATGGCGATGCTCGCCGCGCTGGAACACCAGTCCGGCCGCCTGCCCGACCTTGAGCGCCAGCTCCGGCGTGATCAGACCGTTGGCACGGCCCCGAATCCCGTCCGTACCGAAATATTTGCGGCTCATAAATCCCCCAGCAGCTATCAAGGACTCTTAACCCGTCCGGCAAGAAGCCTCGAACGCCCGCCATCCTGGCTGGCGTGCTGGGGTTATAATGCTTTCGGCGCTAAAATGGCTTCAAAAAATATGATGAATCATTACCGGCGGCCGATCCGGCCCCGGGCACTTAACATATTGTTAACGCAAGTATTATCCCGGCAGCGCAGGATAGCCCGCCAGAAAACTAGTCGGTCCGCTTGACGTAACGGTCCGGTTTCGAGGGTGCCGGCTGGGTGACGTTCACGGGGTCGGAGCCCGGAAAGGTTTCCTCCAGCCCCTCCTCGAGCGCCGCGTCGAGCCGACGCTTTTCGGCGCTCTTGGCGTCCTTGGCATCAGAGCGTGGTCCGGTCATGGATACCTCCCGACTGGCGGCTCATTCCCGCGCAGCGATTTTGCGGGACCCCCAAGCAATGCTAGATGAAGCATGAAAGCCAAAAATACAAGAAGGGCCGTGAAGTTTCATGAAGCACATCACCTGCATCGAGGATTTGCGGCAGCGCCACATGCGAAAGGTGCCGAAGGCATTTTTCGATTATGTCGACCGCGGCTCCTACGCCGAGGAAACGCTGCGCGCCAACCGCGAGGACCTGCAGCAGATCAAGTTTCGTCAGCGCATCCTGGTCGATATTTCACACCGCGATCTCTCCACCACCGTCATCGGCGAGAAGACGAGTCTGCCGCTGATCCTGGCTCCGGTCGGTTCCACCGGCATGCAGTTCGGCGACGGGGAAATTCACGCCTGCCGCGCCGCGCAGGCCGCCGGAATCCCCTACACGCTGAGCACGATGTCGATCAACTCGATCGAGGACGTCGCCGAAAATGTCGAAAAACCGTTCTGGTTTCAGCTGTACGTCATGAAGGATCGCGGCTTCTGCAAGGCCCTGATCGAGCGCGCGATCGCGGCCAAGTGCAGCGCGCTGGTGCTGACTGTCGACCTGCAGGTGATCGGGCAGCGCCATATGGACATCAAGAACGGCCTGTCGGTGCCGCCGCAATTGCTGAGCTTCAAAAACGTGGTCGATTTCGCCACCAAGCCCGCCTGGGTCGCCGGCATCCTGCGGGCCAGGCGCCGGAATTTCGGCAACATCGCGGGCCATTTGTCGGGCGTGCAGGATCTCGCCTCGGTGTCGGGTTGGGTCGCCTCGCAGTTCGACGCGTCGCTGAACTGGAAGGACGTCGAGTGGATCCGCAGCATCTGGCCGGGCAAGCTGATCCTCAAGGGCATCCTCGACGTCGAGGACGCCGAGCAGGCGGTGAAGGCCGGCGCGCAGGCGCTGGTAGTGTCCAACCATGGCGGCCGCCAGCTCGACGGCGCGCCGTCGTCGATCGAGGCGCTGCCGGAGATCGCCGACGCCGTAGGTACCGGGATCGAGGTGCTGATGGATGGCGGCATTCGCTCGGGGCAGGACGTGATGCGCGCGCTCGCGCTCGGCGCCAAGTGCTGCATGATCGGCCGCGCCTATATCTACGGCCTCGGTGCTTATGGCGGCCCCGGCGTCACCAAGGCGATCGATCTGATCGCCAACGAACTCAGCGTGACCATGGGCCTGTGCGGCGTTAACAGGATCTCCGAGATCGGCGATCACGTGCTGGCGATCTGAACCTCGCGGGCGCTCTCGAGGTCGGATTCATCATAACGACGAGAATAGGAAAGCTCAGGCGCCCGCTCCCGCTTTGCTCGTGGCTGCGGCACGCGGAAGAACGATCTTGAATTCGGTGAACTCGCCGGGCCGGGTATCGACTTCGATCGATCCGCCGTGCTGCTTGACGACGATGTCGTGGCTCAACGAGAGGCCGAGGCCTGTCCCTTCGCCGGGCGGCTTGGTCGTGAAAAACGGATTGAATATTTTCTCGCGAACCTCGGAAGGAATGCCGCCGCCATTGTCGCGAATGCGGATCTCGACGTGGTCACCGAGATCTCCGGTGGAGGCCGCAAGAATTGGTTCGTAGCCATCCCGCATTTCCGCTTTCCGTTTCATCGCCGCATAGACACCATTGGAAATCAGGTTGAGAAGAACGCGCGTAATCTCCTGCGGAAACAGATCGACCATCCCGGCGGCGGGATCAAACGAGCGTTCCAGCCTGATGCTGAACTCCTGCTTCTCGGCACGCGCGCCGTGGTAGGCAAGATTGAGGCTGTCTTCGACGATGGCGTTGAGGTCGACCGGCCTGCGCTCGCCGGAACCTTCGCGCGAATGCAGCAACATGTTCTTGACGATGGAGTCCGCGCGCTGGCCATGCTGGACGACCTTTTCGAGATTGCCCTTCAGCATCTGCGTCAGTTCGCTGGTTTCTTCCCGCGTCTTGTTGTCCAACGTCGCAGGCCTGAGCACGTCGTCCAGTTCCTCGACCAGCTCCACCGAAAGCGCCGAGAAATTATTGACGAAATTGAGCGGATTCTTGATTTCGTGGGCAATGCCCGCGGTGAGTTGTCCCAGCGAAGCCAGCTTCTCGGTCTGGATCAGGCGGTCCTGCGCAGTGCGCAGCTCCTCCAGCGACTGTGCCAGTTCGCGGGTGCGCGCCTCAACGTTTTCGAAAAGGCGGGCGTTCTGAATCGCGAGGACCGATTGTGCCGCGAAGGTTTGCAGCAGATCGACGGTGTGTTTCGGGAATTCGCCGGGTTGCTTGCGCCGGACGACGAGCGCGCCGATCGTACGATCGGCGCTCAACAACGGCAGGATCAGCAGTGCACGGAATCCGGCACGGACAATGATATCGAGGACGGGCGAATCGAGATCCTCCTGAATGTCCGGAATTTGCAGCGGGATGCGTTGCTCCACTGCCTCGCCTATTGCCGTCTCACCTAGCTGGATACGACGATCCTTGATCTCGGCGATGATCGCATCGTCCATTCCATAGGTTGCGCGCAGGTGGAAATCCTGGGCCGTCTGGTCGTAAACATAAATTGCACCCGCGTCGGTGCCGGACAGCTGCGTCGCCTTGGACACGATCGTGTTCAAGACGGTCTCCAGGTCCACGGTCGAATTTACCGCCTGGCTGACTTCGCCGAGCGCCCGCAGTTCGTCGACGGACTGACTGAGTTCCCTCGTGCGCGCCTGCACCTCGTCGAACAACCTGACATTCTCGATCGCAATCACCGCCTGGTCGGCAAAGGTCGACACCAGCTCAATCTGTTTCTCGCTAAAGGGCTCAGCCTTCGGTTTCACGATCGCGATGACTCCGATCAGCACTCCTTCTCTCAGCATTGGCACGCAGAGGGCAGACCGAAAGCTTTGATAACTCAGGAGTTCATGCTGCTCATATTCAGTGTCCGACAAGACATCGGGCACATGGCATACCCTGAGATCAAGCGCAGCCCTTCCCGCGATCGACCCTCGCGACGGACGCAACGGATTCGCCTCCAACCAGGCCCGAAATCCCGGCCACGCGCCATAGGCGGCGGCAAAGCGCAAAAACTCGCCATCATATCGATAGACGTGACCACGCGTCGCGCCACAGAGCCGGATAGCGCTTTCCAGCAAGGTTTCCAGAACGGATTCCAGATCGCGCTTTCCGTCGAGGGTCGAGCGGCTGATGACCTTGAGCACGTCGGCCGTCGCGGTCTGTTGCTGGAGTGATTCACGCAAATCTTCGGTACGCGCCTGCACTTCGTCGAACAGTCGGACATTCTCGATAGCGATCACCGCCTGGTCGGCAAAAGTCTCCACGAGCGCGATCTGCTTGTCGGTGAAGGGTTTCACTTCGAGTCTGTAGATGGTGATGATTCCCACCAGGTCGTGACCTTTGAGCATCGGCACCGACAGGATCGTCCGAATTGGGTCCACATCCCGCAACGCATAATCGTATTCGGGATCAGCCTGAACGTCAGGAACCTGCACCGTGCGCCGTTCAAGCGCGGCGCGTGCCGAGACGCTGTGTCGTCCCGGGGTGACGGGATTTCGATATACCCATTCCTTCATCTCGGGGCCAACGTTATAGGACGCCACGGCTTGCAGGACGTTGCCGTCGAACCGAAAGATGAACGCCCGCTCGGCTTCGCACAGCTTGACGGCATTCTCGGCTATAGTGTCGAACACAGGCTGCAGGTCGAAGGCGGAACGGCCGATTACCTTCAGGACCTCGGTGGTGGAAGTCTGCTGATCCAGTGATTCCTTCAGATCGTCGGTACGTGCCTGTAGTTCGTCGAACAACCGCACATTCTCGATGGCAATAATGGCCTGGTCCGCAAAAGTCTGGACCAGTGCAACCTGACGCTGGGTAAAAGGCCCGGGCTCCGGCTTTGCAAGCGAAAGCACACCTTCAACCTTGCCGTCGCGCATCAGGGGAACGCCCAGCATCGCGCGGAAATTACCAATGCGCTGATATCCATGCGAGCGAAAGTCCGGATCCGCCAGAACGTCAGGGATCTGAACGACCTTGCCCCGCAGCGCCGTGCGCCCAACATTGCTGCCCGTTCCGGGCGCGATGGGATTGGCTCGTCCGTACGTGATCATTTCGGCCGTGTAACCGTATTGAGCTGTGAGGTGAAAGAGGCTGTCCTTTTTTTGAAAGATCGTGCCTGTTTTGGCACCACTCAGGGTAACGGCTGATTCCACCAGCGTGTCGAGCACGGTCTGCAGATCGAACGCCGAGCGGCTGATCACCTTCAACACATCGGCGGTTGCGGTCTGTTGTTGGAGTGATTCACGCAAATCTTCCGTGCGTGCCTGCACTTCATCAAAAAGTCGCACATTTTCGATGGCGATCACCGCCTGATCGGCAAAAGTCGTAAGCAGTTCGATCTGCTTCTCGGTGAATGGCTTCACCTCGGTACGGCGGACCGAGAGCGTGCCGATGGCCTCGTCTTCTCTCAGCAAAGGGACGACCAAAATCGTCCGGTGGCCAAGGCGAAGCGCCATCTCGGCGCCGTCCGGGAACTCGTCGGCGGACGCCTGAAGGTCGTAGACGTGAACCGGTGCGCGATCGACGAAGGCGCGGCCGTTGACCCATTTGCGTCCGATCGGCCATTCCGCGATGTCCATCGGAATCGGGCCATAATGTGCTCTGGCGCCGAGGCCTTCGCCTTTGCGAAGAAAAACAACTGAATCGTACGCCTGGCAGAGGCGCGCCGCCGACTCAACCAGCGTATCGAGCACCGTCTGCAGATCGAACGCCGACCGGCTGATGACCTTGAGCACGTCAGCGGTCGCGGTTTGCTGCTGCAGCGACTCGGTGAGGTCGCGTGTCTTGGCCTGCACTTCGTCAAACAGCCGCACGTTCTCTATCGCGATCACCGCTTGATTAGCGAAAGTCGACACGAGTTCAATCTGCTGGTCTGTAAACGACTCGACGTTCTTGCGCCCCAAAAAGAGCACCCCGATCAGCCGTCCCGAACGAAGAAGGGGTACGCCGAGAAGCGTCCGATAACCGGCTACTTTCTGAAACTCTGCATATGTGTACTCGGGATCGGTCAGCACGTCCGCGATTTGTACGGCCTTGGCCTCCAACAGAACTCGCCCGACAACACTGCTACGCCCGGGTTGTATTCGGAAGGTGTCAGTGACTTTTACCCAATCCACAGGAAAATTGTAGTTCGTTGCGTGATAGAAGCCGCCGTCATCCTGACGGGTGACAGCCGCCATGTCGGCATTGCAAAGTCGGGCGGCCAACTCGGTCAACCTGTCAAGTACCGCCTGCAAATCGAATGTCGAGCGGCTGATAACATTGAGCACGTCTGCGGTAGCAGACTGTTGCAGACGTGATCGGGTCAACTCGCGCCTGAGATTCGAAATCTCTTTTTTGGGATCAACGGACGCGATCGCACGTTTGCGCGCTGCGGTGCGCTTGCGCGTGGTCGGAGGCTTGCGCGCCATCTGCCCGCGCTTCGCCATGAGTGAGCGCTCCCAGCCGGAAAGCCACCAAGACGGGCAATGTTACCGAGTTTCTAATCCGCCGTACAGTCCAAGCTACTGGCGGGATGGCCCTTTCCGGCTCACCGCCAAGCATAGGCTTCGAGTCAGGCCGGGACCATCGATCGATTGGGCATCGCGAGCGCGACAGCGCGTAATCGCAAACGCTGAGGTTGTGGGCCGCCGCGCCCGGTGCGCAATTGCGCACCGGGCGGCGATGATCTGTTGGGAAAGTGTTTTGCGGTTACATCGGCGGCGTGATGCCGTCGCGGCCGACATTGACGCGGTTTGCTTCCAGCATGCCGTCGTCCTTCTTGACCGCGCCGAAGATGATGATCTTGGCGCCCGGCTTCAACTCGGATTTGTCGCCAACCAGGAACGTGACGATCGGCGTACCCGGCGGCACCACGACTTTCTTTTCGCCATCCTTGTACTTGACCAGGATGTTTTGACCGTCGGTGCCCTTGACCGTCTCGGCCACCGTCGCGTTGGTCATGGTTGAGCCCGGACGCTGATCCCAGGGCCGAAACCCTTCGGCCACGCCGCGCTGGTTCTCGGGGAAAATATGCACCGCGACCGCCTTCTGGACGCCGTCGGGCTCGGGCATCGCGGTGACGCCGATGTAGGAACCTTGCTTGATTTCCGACAATTCGGTCTTGGCGACGCCGAACACCGCCACATTGTCGGTCATGCGGACTTTCATGTCGGCGCCTTCGCGCGACTTGATCATCAGCACCGCGCCATCCACGCTTTCGATGGTGCCGCGGATGCGCACCGGCGGCGGCTGCTGCGCCCACGCCACCGATCCCAGCACGGATATGAGCGTCAGCGAAACCGCGAGCGCGCGCGGCATCAACGAAGATTTCTTCGGCATGGTTTTCGTCCTCCCTGGGGCTTCTTCAATAAAGGGCAACACCGCAACTCGCGGGCTATTCCAGCAAGACAATTCCCGTCATTCCGGGTTGGTCCGAAGGACCGGACCTCAGATGCGCAATTGCGCATCGGGGAATCTCGAGATTCTCCGATGTGCAATTGCACATCGTAGTTCGCGCTTTGCGCGCCCGGAATGACGCTTCGCGTCACATCGGCGGCGTCAGCCCATCGCGGCCGACGCTGATGCGGTTGGCTTCGAACGAACCGTCGGGCAGCTTCTTGATGAAGGCGATCACCTTGGCGCCGGCCTTCAGTTCGGACTTGTCGGCGGGGACATAGGTCACGACAGGCGTATCCGGGGAAACCACGACTTTCTTCTCGCCGTCCTTGTATTTGATGGTGAGGACGTGTCCGTCGTTGTCGATGACGCTCTCGGCCACCGTCGCATTGGTCATGGTCGAGTTGGGGCGCAGATCGAACGGCCGCGACCCCTCGCCGGTGCCGCGCATGTCTTCAGGAAATACGTGCACTTCGACCGCGTTTGGACTGCCGTCGGGCCCCGGCACCGTGGTGGTGCCGATGAAGGAGCCGACCTTGATGTCACCAAGCGCGATCTTGACGATCCCGACCACCCGCATGTTGCCGGCCATGCGCAGCTTGAAATTCTCGCCGCTACGCGACTTGACCGCGAGCATATCGCCGTCGACGGCTTCTATGGTGCCGCGAACCCGCGACGGCGAAGGCGGCTGCTGGGCGATCGCACCCAGCGACGACGCGACGACCATGACAACTGCGACAAGCGGGCGGGTGAGCGTCGAGCGACGAACGGGCATGAATTGTTCTCCAGCTGGTGTCATGTATCACGGACACCGGCAACTTCCCGGTATTCCCGCTCAAAGCTTCGTGAGATCGGCCTCGACCAGCGCGCGAAGTTCCGGCGTGACCTCGGGGCGCTGTCCGAACCAGAGTTCGAACCCGCGCACCGCCTGCTGCAGCAGCATGCCCAGCCCGTCGGCGGTCTTCAGTCCGCGCGCCCGCGCCGCCGATAACAATGGCGTTTCCAGCGGTACATAGACAAGGTCTGCGACAACGGCGTGCGACGGCAGCAGGCCGACATCGAGTTCGAGCGCGGGCTGGCCGTGCATGCCGAGCGATGTCGCGTTTACCAGCAATCCGGCGCGCGGCAGTAGGTCGCCGATAGTCTCCCATGCGGCAGGAACAACGCTGGCTCCGTATTGATCCGCCAGCGCGCGGCTCCGCGCGATGGTCCGGTTCGCCAGATGCACGCGCTTGATGCCGCGCTCGAGCAAACCGAACACCACCGCGCGCGCCACCCCACCCGCGCCCAACACCAGGGCATCCGCGCCGGCGTCCCAGCCCGGCGCGCAGGCGTCGAGATTATTGATGAAACCTTCGATGTCGGTGTTAGTCGAGCGCAGCTCGCCACCTTCGTACCACAGCGTGTTGGCGGCACCGACCGCGCGGGCACGCGCGTCCGGCATGGTCAGCTCAAGCGCGCGCTCCTTGTGCGGAATGGTGACGTTGGCGCCGACAAAGCCATGCGCCGACAGATGCAGCACAAACTCGGCAAAGCCCTCGGGCGGCACCGCCTCGATATTGTAGCCGCCCTCGATCCCAAGCGTCCGCAGCCAGTAATGATGGATCAGTGGCGAGCGCGAATGCGCCGCCGGCCATCCGATCAGACATGCGGCGCGGGCTTTGGTCTCGGCGGTCATGACGGGTCCTGTCGAAACGCCCCTTACTGCGGGGCGTCATCGCTGCTCAAATCGGCCAAGCCGGGTCGGCTGTCAATGCAATAGCTGAATTGTCGCGCCAACGATCGCGCCATCCGGATCGCGGGCGCGCCACCTCTCCCCGCAACGGCGGGCGAGGCAGCGCATTGTCGCCGTTCACGCCGCGACGCGATGCGCGGCGATGATCTGATCGGCGGCGCGGCCTGTGACCTCGGCCATGCGGTCGAAAGCCCGCGTGAAACTGCCGGCGCCGGCCGTCGCCGAGCGCAATTCGACGATCAGCTCGCCGATCTCGGCTTCCGGCATCATGGCGCGAACGCGGTCCCAGCCTGACCAGCCCTCGCGGGTGTCGAAGCCGAGAATCTGCCCGCGCCGTCCCGACAGGATGGCGTTGATCTTCGCAGTGGCTTCGGTCGGACAGACGATCTCCACCACATGGATCGGCTCCAGCAGCACCGGCTGGCAGTGCGGCAGTGCTTCGCTGACGCCGACACGCGCCGCGGTGCGGAACGCAAGGTCGGAGGAATCCACGCTGTGATACGAACCGTCGGTCAGCGTCACCTTCACGTCGATGACGGGAAAGCCGAGCGGCCCGCGCAGCAACCCGTCGACCACGCCCTCTTCCACGGCGCCGATGTAATTTCGCGGCACCGCGCCGCCGACGACCTTTTCATGAAACTCGAAGCCGCCGCCACGCGGCAGCGGCGCGATCTCCAGCACCACGTCGCCGAACTGGCCGTGGCCGCCGGATTGCTTCTTGTGCCGGCCGCGCTGGGTGATCGATTTGCGGATCGTCTCCTGATATCCGATCGCCGGCGGATGCGATTTGACGCTGACGCCGAAGCGGTCGCTGAGGCGCTCCAGCGCCACCCGCAGATGCATCTCGCCCTGGCCCCACAGCACGATGTCGTGGGTCCGGGGGTTCTGGATCATGGTCAGCGAGGGATCCTCCTCGTTGAGCCGCAACAGGGCCTGACCGAGCTTGACGTCGTCCTTGCGGTCGCTCGCCGCGATCGCCATCGCCAGCACCGGCGGCGACGGCGCGATGCCGATCAGCGCTTTCGGCGCGGTCTTGCCGGCCGACAGCGTGTCGCCGGTCTTGATGGCGTCGAGCTTGCCGAGCGCGACGGCGTCGCCGGCCTCGGCGGAGGCGCGCTTGCTGTCGAGGCCGCAGTTCACATTCGAGATGCCCGACACCCGCGCGCTCTCGCCCGACGAGGACTGCAGCGTCGCGCCGTCATCGAGGCGGCCGGCGAGCACGCGCGTCAGCGACAGCTTGCCGCCGTGCTGCAGATGCACGGTCTTGAACACATAGGCCATCGCGTCCTTGGTCTGGGGCACGCCGAGGCGCCTGGCGGTCTCGGCCACGCCGGGGGATTCATGCCGCAGCGCCTTCATCAGCCGCAGCACGCCGTTCTCGCGCACCGCCGAGCCGAGCAGCACCGGACAGATCAGTCCTTCGCGCAATTCGCGGGCGAGATCGTCGAACACCGCATCGCGCGGCGGCGAGATGTCCTCGAGCAGTTGCTCCATCAGCGCATCGTCGTGATCGGCGAGCTTTTCCAGCATCGAGAAGCGGGCTTCCTTCTCGCGGTCGAGATCGCCGCCTTCCAGCGCCACGACTTCGGAAGCCTTGTGTTCGCGGTAGACGAAGGCGCGTTCCAGCGCCAGATCGACGAAGCCGGCGATCAGATCGCCGTTCCAGATCGGAATCTGCCGCAGCACCAGCGGAATCCGCGACGCCGGCTGCAAGGTCGCGAGCGTCTCGCGGATGCGTTTGCTGGCGCGGTCGATCTTGTTGAGAAACAGAAAGCGCGGGATGCCGAGATCCTCGAGCTCGCGCAGGATAATCTGAAGCTGCGGCAGCTTGCGCTCGTCGGCCTCGCAGACCACGACCGCGGCATCGACCGCCGGCAACGCGGCGCGCATGTCATGCGCGAACTCCACCGAGCCGGGGCAATCGATAAAGGTATAAGTGTCGCCCATGAAAATCGTTGTGGCGGCGGTCAAGCCGACGCCCATCTTGTGATGGCGGGCCTCGGGAGTGGCATCGCCGACGGAATTTCCGGCGTCGACACTGCCGGCGCGCGGGATCGCGCCGGTGCGCGCCAATATCGCTTCAAGAAGTGTGGTTTTACCGCTTTGGAAAGGGCCCACCAGCGCAATGCACCGTGGACCTCGGGGACTTCTGACGTCTTGTCCCATCGCCGCCTCCTTGTTTGGAGCTCGGCCCTTGATTGGGTCGGCAGGGGTGATGCTCCCCCTCCGTCGAGGATTTGGCAAGCCGGAAAAATGTCGCTGCGGCGCCTCGCCCACCGACTTTACCGTTGACTGCCGTTCGCAGGATGGGCCGCCACCGCTGCCCTCCCCGATGTATTCGCCGGTCCGGAAAACGCGGCGCGCGCGTTTACCTTCCTGGCCGAAGTTCCAGGCTTTCCAGCCCGGCCGCGATGTTGAGGCCGACCTGGCCCTGCAGGCTCAGCGGCTGCAGTGCGATCGTATTGTTGGAGCCCCCGATCAGCGCGTTGCCGCCGGCCCCGACGCCGATCGACGCGCTGCCCTGCGCGCCGGCGTAATCGCCCGCGAGATCGCCGGGCCCGAGCCGCGCCACCGGCGCGAACACGCCCCAGGCCAGCGCCGATTCCGCGGTGATGCCGAGATCGACGCCCACTTTACGGATGGTCGCGACATAGCGGTCCTCCGGCATGCCCTCGACCCGCAGCACGCAACCGAGGTTGGTTACGGAGCCGACGATGAAGCCGACGCTTGAACCGCCGCGGCATTCGAGAATGCCGACCTGAACCCGCTGCATCGGCTGCTGCGCGTGGGCGCCCGCGAAGGATACCACCAGCGCGGCGGCGACACCGGCTAGAATGATTGAACGGCGCATGAAGAAATCTCCGGCTGAAAAGATGTGATGCAAACAGGGAATCAGGAGGACGCCCAGACCCCGGGCGCTCGCTTTTCTATGACACAACATCAGCGGCTGTGCCAGATTTGCGGCAAATAACCGTCATTCCGGGATGGTCGAAGGACCAGACCCGGAATCCAAGGATTCTCCGATGCGCAACTACGCATCGTAGTTCGCGCTCCACACGCCCGGAATGCCGCGCAAAAAAGAGGCCCGCGATGGCGGGCCTCTTCGTTGGCGCTTGTAATTTTTTCAGCCGTGATGGCGATACCGGTGGTGAAGCCGGCGATAACCGCGATGCACGAATTGCACCGGCTCCAGTTCGACGTTGGCCACTCCGGCCGCGACGTTCAGCCCGGTCTGGCCTTGCACGCTGATCGGCTGCAGCGCGTAGGAATTCGCCGGACCGCCGACCAGAAAGTTGCCGCCGCCGCCGATCCCGACTGACGCGTTGACGCCGACGCCACCGTAATTGCCGGCGAGATCGCCGCGTCCGACCCGCCCGGTGGGCGCGTTCACGGCCCAGGTCAGTCTGGTCTGGTCGGTGATCCCCAGATCCAGTCCAAAGCGATGCACGGTTGCGATGTAGGGTTCGGGGCGGCGGCCTTCGCTCTGAAACACGCATTCCAGGCTGGTCGACGAGCCGACGACGAAACCGACATTCTGCCCGCCCTGACATTGCAGGACGCCGGCGCGCACCGCGGGCAAGGCGTTGGCGCTGGCGATCGGCGCTGCCAGCGCCGCGATGGCGATACCAAGTGTCGAGAGTCGCATAAGTCTGATCTCCGCGTGAATTTTTGAATTTGCGGAGCGGACAGGAAGCAGGCGCCGTGTCCAAAACAAGGCGGCGGGCGAAAAGCCGCCGTCAAAACATCATGAGTTCGACGGCGGATATTCGAGACGTGATTTGACTATCTCAAATTGCCACAAAACCGCTGGATGCGTTTGCAGGCGTCCTCGAGATCGGAGTTCTTGGCCGCATAGGAAATCCGGAACGCAGGTCCCAGCCCGAACGCCGAACCCTGCACCACCGCGACCCCCTCGGTCTCCAGGAGCTCGGTGACAAAATCCTCGTCATTGGCAATCACCTTGCCGGACGGCGAGGCCTTGCCGATGGTGCCGGCACAGGACGGATAGACATAGAACGCGCCCTGCGGCCGCGGACAATCGATGCCCCTGGCCTGGTTGAGCATCGCCACCACCAGATCCCTGCGCTCCCGGAACGCCTTGTTGTTGACCGGGATGAAATCCTGCGGACCGTTGAGGGCCTCCACCGAGGCCCATTGCGAAATGGAACACGGGTTCGAGGTCGACTGCGACTGGATCGTCGCCATCGCCTTGATCAGCTCGGCGGGACCGCCGGCATAGCCGATGCGCCAGCCGGTCATGCAATAGGCTTTCGACACGCCGTTCACCGTCAGGGTTCGGCCGTAGAGTTTCGGCTCGACCTGGGCCGGCGTCGTGAACTCGAAATCGTCATAGACCAGATGCTCGTACATATCGTCGGTCATGACCCAGACCTCGGGATGCTTCACCAGCACGTCGGTGATCGCCTTCAATTCGGCGCGCGTATAGGCCGACCCGGTCGGGTTCGACGGCGAGTTCAGGATGATCCACTTGGTCTTCGCCGTAATGGCCTTTTCCAGCGCGTCGGGCTGCAGCTTGAAGCCGTGCTCCGCCGTGCACACGACGGCGACCGGCTCGCCGCCGGCGAGCGCCACCATTTCCGGATAGCTCACCCAGTAGGGCGCGGGGATGATGACCTCGTCGCCCGGATTGATGGTGGCCATCAGCGCGTTGTAAAGCACCTGCTTGCCGCCGGTGCCGACGATGACCTGGTTCGGCTTGTAAGTGAGGCCGTTCTCGCGCTGGAACTTGGCGATGATCGCCTGCTTCAGCTCGGGAATGCCGTCCACCGCGGTGTACTTGGTCTTGCCGGCCTCAATGGCGCGGATCGCCGCCAATTTGACGTTGGCGGGAGTGTCGAAATCCGGCTCGCCGGCGCCAAGGCCGATGACGTTGCGGCCGGCCGCTTTGAGCTCGCGCGCCTTATCCGTGACCGCGATGGTCGCGGACGGCTTCACACGGTCGAGCGCGGCGGACAGAAACGGCATCATCATCTCCTTGCGGGCATCGCGGCACACCAGGCGCCGCCACGGTGATCCACGACTCTTTTGCTGGGATCGCGGCACCCTAAAGCGGGTCACGCTGCATCGCAAGAAGCTTGGCCGGAAGCGGCCGAACTTTAGGGAACGTTAAAAGGCGCCCGCTAGGCTGGCGCAACATTCATAAAATTCAGCGGCGAAATGACTCATATCTGGCAAGGGCTGCGATCCGGCCAATGGCTGACCGCCGCGCGCGCGCGCGGCTATAGCCGGATCCTGCTCGCTATCTCGGCCGTCGCCGTGGCCGGCTGGATCGCCTTGTCGGACGGCCTGATCGATCGCAACGGCAAGCCGCTCGGCACCGATTTTTCCAACGTCTACGCCGCGGGCGCGCTGACCTGGCAGCGTCGGCCGGAACAGGCCTATGTGCCGGCGCTGCAGCATGCCGCCGAGAAAGCCGTGTTCGGCGGCCGCGCGGTGCCGTTCTACGGCTGGCATTATCCGCCGTTCTTCTTTGCCGTCGCCGTCATCGTGGCCGCGTTTCCCTATGCATGGGGCCTTGCGATCTGGCTTGCGGCAAGCTTCGCCGCCTATCTCGCCGCAATCCGCGCGATCCTGCCCCGGCCGGAGACGCTCTTGATCGCCGCGGCCTTCCCCGCCGTGTTCGTCAACATCGGCCACGGCCAGAATGGATTTCTCACCGCCGCATTGCTCGGCGGCGCGCTGCAACTGCTGGATCGGCGGCCCTGGCTATCGGGCCTGCTGATCGGCTGCCTTGCCTACAAGCCGCAATTCGGCGTCCTGATTCCGATCGCGCTGGTGGCGGGCGGGCGATGGAAGACGATCGCCGCCGCCGCGGCCGCCGTTGCGGCGCTGCTCGCGCTGAGCTTCGCCACGCTTGGCGGCGGCGTCTGGCACGCCTTTGCCGATTCCATGAATTTCACGCAGACCGTGGTGCTCGAGCAGGGCAATACCGGCTGGGAGAAAATCCAGTCGGTATTTTCGGCGGCGCGGATGTGGGGCGCGGGCATTCCCCTCGCCTATGCGGTGCAGATCGCGCTGGCGCTGATGCTGGCTGCAAGTCTCGGCTGGCTGTGGCGAAGCGATGCCGCATTCGAACTCAAGGCCTCGGCGCTGGCGACCGGCAGCCTGCTCGCGACGCCCTACGTTCTCGACTACGATCTGGTCGTGATCGCGGTCGGCATCGCATTCTTCGTGCGTCACGGCCTGAGTCGCGGCTTCCGCGCTTTCGAGATCAGCCTGCTGGCCGCGGCCTGGATGGTGCCGCTATTGTCGCGCAGCATCGCCGGTGTCACCGGCATACCGCTCGGCCTGCTGGTCTTGCTAACACTTTACGTTTTCACGCTGCGGCGCGCGGCGCTGGATCGCGCCGGCTTCGCATTCGCCGCCCACGGAATCGCGCAAGTGTGATTCAATTTGTTCCGGCGTGTTGTGGACGCGTGGAAATGTCTTCTCCAGGGTTGCAGTGCGGTAGGAATTTTCCAGCCCTTCCAAAAAAAATCCGGCCTTGCGACATACCCGCATCGGTATCATTGTTTAGCCGCGTTGCGGGACGACAAGGTGATCGCCCTCGCGCATGCGGGGCATGTCCCACCGACCGAACGGATCCGAATGTACAAGCTCTATTCGATGCAGAGCTCCGGCAACAGCTACAAGGTCCGCCTTGCGCTGGCCCTGCTGAATGCGCCCTATCACGCGATCGAGATCGACATTCTGCGCGGCGAAAGCCGCACGCCGGATTTTCTCGCCAAGAATCCCAGCGGCCAGGTGCCGCTGCTTGAAGTCGCGGAAGGACGCTACCTTGCCGAATCCAACGCCATCCTCTGGTATGTCGCCGGCGGCACCCCGCTGGCCCCGGAATCGCGGATCGAGCGCGCCGAAGCGCTGCAATGGATGTTCTTCGAACAGCATGCGCTGGAGCCGAATATCGGCGCGGCCTATTTCTGGCTGGCGCTGGTCAAGGGCGGCCGCGACCTGCAGACCCACGCGCTGGAAGACTGGATGGAGCGCGGCTATGCCGCGTTGCAGGTGATGGAAAATCACCTCAAGACCCATGAATATTTCGCCGCCGGCCAGTTCACGGTCGCCGATATCGCGCTCTACGGCTACACCCATCTCGCCGATCGCTGCGACTACGACCTCGCGACCTTCCCGGCGATCCGCAGCTGGCTGCGCCGGGTCGAGCAGACGCCGGGCTTTGTCGACATGGATTGGCGCCCGGGCGCCGAGGTCGCCGATTCCCCCGGCATCGCCGCCGAGGCCTGAGGCGGGGAAAATAGCGGGCATCACCGCAGCCGCCGCCTCTCTTCCGCCATTTTCGAGCCAGTCCCCGCCCCAATATTGCCAGCGATTCCCGCGATATTTCGGGTGCCAAGGGTGATTCGCCCGCGCATTTAGGGATCCCGGACCATGATACGGTCGCCCGGCGCAGCCGGCTTTAATGGCCGCTCCGCGCCTGTTGCCTCGTCCCGGCTGACGCATGCCGTCGCGACTTCGCTCGCGATCGGCTCGCTGTCGCTGTGCCTGATCGTCACCCTCACGGTGCTTTCGATCAAGGTCGCGATGGCGATGCCGCTGCCGGCTTAATCGAAAAATTATTTTTCAGGCCATTCGCAGTTTTGCGCGACAACGCGCGATGCGCGGCATCGCGACCGGGCAATGATGAAGGCACCTGTCGTACTTGTTGCGGTGACGCTGACGGTGGCGATCCTGCTGGCGGCATCACTCCTGATCGCCACGGGAACGCGCGGCGAAGGCGCGCGCGGGCCGCTGACCGACCGTCCGGCCGGACAAATTCACTCCCCTGCCGGAAACTGACGCCGCGCCGCATGAACCGCGAGCAGTGAGGTGCGTTCACCGCGGGCGGATTCGCGGTGCTTAATCCCCCCGCAACAATTGCCCGCCGGGTCATCGGGCCCGCGCCTCGCATTCAGCACATCGCTTGCATCTTGCCTTTGGCGCCACGCGAAGGCTTGATGTTAGAAATGAACTGGATGCCTGAAACAACGATTGCCGCTGCGTGGCTGATCTTTCTTGCGACCTACGCCGTCGTGGCCCTCGGCAAGATACCTGTGTACCGGATCGACCGGGCTGGGGCGGCCCTGCTTGGCGGCAGCCTGATGGTCGCTACCGGCGTATTGTCGCTTGAAGAGGCGTATCGAGCGGTCGACTTCAATACGATCGTGCTGCTGCTTGGCATGATGATTGTCGTCGCCAATCTCCGGCTTTCAGGGTTTTTTCGCGTCATCGCCCGCTGGATCGCAGCCCGCGTCAGGCGGCCGATCACGTTGCTTGCAATGGTAATTCTTTCCTCCGGGGTTCTCTCGGCGTTCCTGGTCAACGACACGATCTGCCTGGTGATGACCCCGCTCGTGCTCGAACTCGTGATCCGGCTAAAGCGAAATCCCATTCCCTACCTCCTGGCAATCGCGACCGCGTCCAACATCGGCAGTGTCGCGACGATCACTGGAAATCCCCAAAACATCATCATTGGCAGTCTCTCCCGTATTCCTTACGGCGATTTCGCCGCGGCGCTGGTGCCGGTCGCAGTCGTCGGGCTCATGATCACTTTTGTTCTCATCGCATTATCCTATCGAGGCGAATTCTTTACGCGTGACCGGTTTGAAAAAATCGAGATACCAGCCCGCTACCATGGGCCGCTGTTGGCGAAGTCCATCGTCGTTATGGCGGTTATGGTCGTGCTGTTCTTCTTCGGCCAACCCGTCGCCAAGGTGGCTATTGTGGGTGGCGCCTTTCTGCTGCTTACGCGGCGCGTGAGGCCTGAAAAGGTTTATATCGAGATCGACTGGCCGCTTCTTGTGATGTTCGTCGGGTTGTTTGTTGTCATCGGCGGGCTCGAGAAGGCGGTGATCACGGCCGATCTCAGCGCTGCGATCGCCCGCCAACACCTCGATAACCCAGCAATGCTGGCCGGCGTGACTGCCGTGCTGTCCAACCTCGTCAGCAACGTTCCGGCCGTGCTTCTGCTGAAATCATTCGTTCCGAATTTACAGGATCCTCAACGCGCCTGGCTTGTGGTCGCGATGGCCGCGACGCTGGCCGGGAATTTTACGCTGGTCGGTTCTGTTGCCAATCTCATTGTCGCCCAGCGTGCGAAGTCGCGAGGCGTGGAATTGAATTTTGGGGCCTATTTCAAGGTGGGCGCGCCGCTCACCGTCCTGACTATTGCCTTTGGCTTGTTGTGGCTCTGACGCGGCCAACCCCGTCGCGATCGATATCATTTGATCCAACAAGCCGAAAAGACCGCGGTCCCCAGGTAAACCGCTTGTTAAGGATGCCGCGGGAAAACCGGTCGCGAGTGTAACTTTCGGTCAAGCTTGCGCCTTACTCTCGTGGAGCGGCGGGAATAGGCATGCAGTTTGACTGGCGCGAAATATCCGGTCCGGCCCTGACGACAGCGACGGCTCTGATCGCCATCCTTGTCGACCGCACCCTCATAGCCGTTCCCAATCCGGCGCCGCTGTTTGTCTGCATCGTCGCCTTCGCGGGCTCGCTGAGCGGCCTCGCCTCCGGCATGATCAGCGCTGTTATCGCGGTCGCGGCTTCAGCGCTGTTCTTCCTCAACCACCGTGCGGCGCCCGGCTATGACACAGTCGACCTGGTTCGCCTGGCGATGCTGGCGGCGACCGCGATCGGCACCGCCGGGATCACCGGGGTGTTGCGGAAAAGAATGATCGATGCGTTTGCCTGGGAGCGCAGGCATCATGCCACCGCGGAGCGGCTGTCGTCGGCGCTCGATCAGGTCGACATCGGCATCGTGCTGCTCGATGCCGATACCCGCGCAATATTCATCAACCGTGCCTTCCGAAGCTATTTCATGCTGCCGGACGAGAAAGCCGACTCCAGGCCGCCATTCATCGCGCTGATGTATCACGGCCGCGACGCCGGCGCCTTCGAACTGCCGGAAGAAGAGTTGAGCGCCTTTATCGCACGCCGCACCGAGATGATGCGATCGGGCGATTCCACGCCGATCAACATAGATCTCGCCGATGGGCAGGTCCTGCGCTTCAGCTGCACGGTGCTGCCCGATGGCGGGCGAATGCTGAGCTACACGCCGGTGACCGACCTCGTCCGCCATACCGACGACCCCGCCAACGCCGACTATTACCGGTCGCTGCGCGCCAGCGGCTATCGCGCACTGGCTCGGCAGTTACGCGCCGCCGAATAGCGCCGACGCGGCGTCAGGCGCCGAATGCGATTGATCCCGCCCGACCGTATCTCTAATGAAAAGACGATATCGCAGCCCCGCGCGCCCGGGCCGGTGCGCCTTTCATGAATGCAGGACCTCGAATGTCCAGCGAACTGACCATCCGCTTTGTGAACCGGCAGGACTACGCACAATGGCTTGCCTTGTGGGATGGCTACAACGCGTTTTACGGACGGTCGGGCGCGACCGCGCTTGCTCCTGAAATAACAGGGATGACGTGGGCGCGCTTCTTCGATGCCTATGAGCCGGTCCATGCTCTGGTAGCGGAAAGCGGCCGACAGTTGCTGGGCCTGACCCACTATTTGTTCCACCGCAGCACCACGGCGATCGAGCCCGTCTGCTATTTGCAGGATCTGTTCACCCTCGAGGCGGCGCGCGGCAAAGGCGTCGGCAGAGCACTTATCGAGGGCGTCTACGCACAGGCGAGGCTTGCCGGATCGCCGCGCGTCTACTGGCAGACGCACCGGACAAACCTCACGGCGATGCAGCTTTACGACAAGGTGGCGGAGCATTCCGGGTTCGTCGTGTACCGCAAGCTGTTGTGACAGGCCTGCTCGAACCAGTTGCATGACTGGCCTGGACGGCCAGTGGACACGTCCGGCTGTCATGGCGGTGTTACAAAGCGGGGCTAGCTTTCGCCCGCGTGTCTGATCAGCCCCCCATCATCGATCACGCGCCCCCAGCGGTCCGTCAGTCGCCGCGCCTGACGGGGCCGTTTTTTTGCCTGCGTTGACGCACATTGCCAGGGACGCGCCATCAGCGTCCCGCGCGCTCACGCCATGTTGCGCTGCGCCTTGCGGCCTCAGGGCACGCGGGCCACAATATGGCTCCGTCCCGCGCTCCCCACCCACAGGATAGGTCCATGCAAATTCGCAATCTCGGCGGCTCCGGCCTGCGTGTTTCCGCCGTCGGCCTCGGCTGCAACAATTTCGGCCAGCGCACCGACCTCGAAGCCTCGCGCAAGGTGATCCACAGGGCGATCGACCTCGGCGTGACGCTGTTCGATACCGCCGACATCTATGCTGGCATGGGCGGCTCCGAGACCGTGCTCGGCGAGGTGCTCGGCGCGAGGCGCAAGGACATCGTGCTGGCGACCAAATACTCCAAGCCGATGAGCAAGGACGGCGCCAAACAGGGCGCGTCGCGGCGCTACATCATGTCCGCGGTCGAGGCCAGCCTGGTCAGGCTGAAGACCGACTACATCGATCTCTATCAGCAGCATGATTACGATCCCTTGACGCCGATCGAGGAGACCTTGCGGGCGCTGGACGACCTGATCCGGCAGGGCAAGGTGCGCTACATCGGCAACTCCAATTTTCCGGCCTGGCGCATCGCCGAGGCCGAGCTCACCGCGCGCCATATCAACGTCAATCCGTTCGTGTCCTGCCAGGACGAGTACAGTCTGGTGGTGCGCGAGATCGAAAAGGACCTGCTGCCGGCGGCGCGGCAATACAATCTCGGCCTGCTGCCGTTCTTTCCGCTCGCCAGCGGTCTATTGACCGGAAAATACAAGCGCGGCACGCCGGCGCCGGAAGACACCCGCTTCGGCAAATCGCCGGCGTTGCGCGATCGCTATGTCACGCCGCGCAACGAGGACATCGTCGAGAAGCTGCAGGCTTTCGCGCAAGCGCGCGGCCACAGCATGCTGGAGCTGGCGTTCTCCTGGCTGGCGTCGCGGCCCCAGGTATCGAGCGTCATCGCCGGCGCCACCCGCGTCGAGCAGGTCGAGCAGAACGTCAAGGCGATCGACTGGACGCTGAGCGCCGAAGATATCGCGGAGATCGACGGGATCACGAAGTGACTCTCTTCCCCCTCTCCCCGCCCTTCGCGGGGAGAGGTTAAAGAGTGCTCACCCCAACAGCCCCTGCATCCCCTTCACCGGCGCGCTGTCGGGGAATACGGTTTCCGCCAGCACGCGCTCGGCAATACCGAGATGGTCGTGCAGCACGCCTTTCATGACGGCGCGCAAATCGGCGGTCGGCGCGAGGTCGCGGCCGTCATAGAGACTGGCGGGCTTCAGCCCGGGCCAGTCGGAAATCACCCGGCCGCCCTTCACCGCGCCGCCGGCGAGCAGCGCGATGGTGCCGGTGCCGTGGTCGGTGCCCTCGGTGCCGTTGATGCGCGCGGTGCGGCCGAATTCGGTGGCGACCACCACCACGGTGTCGCGCCAGCGCCCGCCCAATCCGCCTTCGAATTCGGCGAGCGCGCCGTCGAGGCCGGACAGCAGGAAGGCGAGACGACCAACCGGGCCGCCTTCATTGGCATGGGTATCCCAGCCGTCGAAGGCGAGGGCTGCGATCCGCGGGCCGTCGTCGGCCGCCATCAGCTTGGCGGCGCCGCGCGCCACCAGCCGCATCACGCCCGGAAGATTGGTGCCGGGCCTCGACTTCATGTCGTCGCCCTGGGCCTGCTTGTCGAGCCGCAAACCTTGCGTCAGGGCCTGCGCCAGCGCGGGATCGCGATGCTGATAAAGATCGACGAGACGCGTCGCGGTGTCATCATCGGCCTGCGGCAGCGCGACCGGCGCCCAGCCGACGGTGGGCGCCGCACCCCGCAGCACCAGCGGCGTGGTCGGCCCGATGGCAAGCCCGCTCATCACCCGGTCGCCGCGCGGTAGCCCTTCCAGCGCGCGGTTGAGCCAGCCCGATTGCACCCGGCCCGGCCCGGCAAAGCCGCTCTCCAGCACGTCCTGGCCGTCGAAATGCGAGCGGTCGCGATAGGGCGTCGACACCGCGTGGATGATGGCGGCGTGCTTCTCCCGGTACATCCGCGAAAATTCCGGCATCGCCGGATGCAGCGCGAAGAAGGAATCCAGCATCACCGCCGCGTGCGGCCCATCCGATGTCAGCGCGATCGAACCATGCAGGCCGGCGTAATCGGGGTCGCCCAGCGGCGCGACGGTCGCAAGCCCGTCCAGCGCGCCGCGCAGGATCACGACGATCAGCCGCGGATCGCGCCCGTCGGCGGCGCGCGCGAATTTCGGCAAATGCGCCCAGGCGGCGAACGAGGCGCCGCCGAGCAGCAGCGCGCGCCGTGATGGCGTCAGCGATGTCAGGCTTTCGCAAGCGTCCATCGTCATCTCCTCTGGAATTCCGGCGACATCAGCAACAGCGCCAGCGCCTGCTGTCGCGTCTCCGCGCGCTCGATCGCTTGCCGCGTTTCCGGCGACGCCGCATCCGCCGCGGCGAGTTCCAGCAGATCGCGCGGGTCGACGTTGCCGCCGAGGCGCGCGGCGACCTGCGCCGAGATGTCGAGCCGCAGCTTCATGCCCTCGGGCGCGGCCCAGGCGGCATTGGTATCGGGAAATCCGTTCGGTCCGGCCGGCGACCACAGCGGCTGGCCCAGCAGGTTGAGGCCGCCCAGATATCGTGCGGGATCGTCGGGAATGTTCGCCAGCAGCCGGCCGGTCGCCACCAGGAATTCGTAAGGCGAGCGCAGTTTTGTCAATGGCGCCTGCCAGGCCTCGTCGGCATCCACCAGCGCCGTTGTCATGGCCCTGAGGTCGCCGTCGGATTTGCGGAACACATCGCGCAGCCGCGCCACGAGATTCGGCGGCGGATCGTCGGCCACGAAATGGCGCGCAAACTTGGTGGCGATGAATTTCGCGGTCGAGGGATGACGGGCGATATCCGCCAGCGCCGCCTCGCCCTGCGCGAGGCCATTGTCGTCGTAAACCTTGCCGAGCAGCCGCTGCGCGCCCGGCTGATGGGCGTTGGCATTGAAAACAAAACTGCCCGGCGCGCCGAGTTTTCCCTCCCGTCCGGCGAAGGTCCAGCCGGTAATGATGCGCGCCAGCGAGGTCACGTCGTCCTGCGAATAGCCGCCGCCTACCCCGAGCGTATGCAACTCCATGATCTCGCGCGCGAGGTTTTCGTTCAACCCGCGCTTGCGGTTCTGCCCGGCGCGCGAGTCCGGACCCAACGATTGCTGGTTGTCGAGAAAGAACAGCATCGCCGGATGCTGCTCGACCGCCTTCAGCATGTCGCCGAAGCGTCCGAGCACATGAGGCCGGATCGCCTCGCGCTCGAACGAACCCGCCCACATCCGCGCCAGTTCTCCTTTGTTGGCGGAAATGCAGAAATGGTTGGACCAGAATGCCACCAGCCGCTCGGTGAACCCGCAATCGGCGATGACCGCGCGCTGCAGCCGTGACAGCGCCTCGGCGCGGTAGGTTTTCTGAATGACGTTGAGCGGTTGTGGCGGCGGCTTTGGCGCGTTCGGCTGCGCCACGTTTGGCTGCATGGTATCGGGCGATTGCATCGCCGCGCCGGCGCCATCGTTTTGCGGCGCCTGCATGACAGGCGGTTTTGCCGAAACGTCCGCAGCGACGCTGTTGAGTGAAGGGCTTCGCCGCGGCGCGTTTGCATCCGCCGCCGGCGGCGCCGGATTGGCCTCGGACGCCTTCGCGGCGGTCTCACGCGCGCGCTTGACCTCCGCCTGATAGGCGAACACCGCCTGCCCCAGGGCCGGGGTCGACAGCAGCCCGGGCATTTCCAGCAGCGCGCCATCGGGGCGGCTCAAGTCGGCTTTGACAAAGCCGCGCGGATCGGACGCCGCATTGACCAGATCGCCCGAGGCGCCGCCGCGCGCGCCAAATCCGAAACGATTGAGCGCGACAAGGGCGGTTTGCGAATCGCGGGCCATCCGGATTTCCCTGGGATTGTCCTTTAAGCGTATATTGGTCGGCGAATATACTGTGGTTCGGCATGAACCGGGCATGAAGAACGCGGCGAGAATTCGGTGCGATTGATGACAAATCGGTTAGAAAATCCGGTCTCCCGCCGCCTCGCCTGTTCCCGATGCGGAACGGAGTTCACCTGCAGCCTGGCGGGACCCTGCTGGTGCGCCGAGGAAACCGCGCGGCTGCCGATGCCGGCCGATACGGGCGAGGACTGCCTGTGCCGGGAGTGTCTGCGCAAGGCGGCGGCGGAAGCGTCCGAAAACCCGCAGCCTTAGGCGCCACCGTCATCGCGAGCGAGCACCGATAGCGACGAAGCAATCCATTCCTCGCTTTGTTGCCTCATGGATTGCTTCGCGGAGGTTGTCATCGGGCGCGCATTCGCGCGACCCGTTGGCTCGCAATGACGGGTTCCGCTTTCGCTGACACCAGGCGCGCTACTTCACCACCGCAGCGGTCTGCCCGAACAACAGCTTGCGCTCTTCCTCGGTGCGGATCGCCGGCTGGCCGAAATTCGGATTGACCTCTTTCGCCTTGGCGTAGGCGCGCAGCGTCGCGGGGCGCTCGCGGATGGCTTCGAGCCAGCGCTTCAGATGCGGAAAATCGTCGATGTTCTGGCTCTGGTTCTTGTACGGCACGATCCAGGGATAGCTCGCCATGTCGGCGATCGAGTAGTCGCCGGCGATGAACGCGCGATCCCGGAGACGCTTGTTGAGCACGGCGTAGAGCCGGTTGGTCTCGTTCACATAGCGGTCGATGGCGTATTTGATTTTTTCCGGGGCGTAATTCGAGAAGTGATGGTTCTGGCCGGCCATCGGCCCGAGCCCGCCCATCTGCCAGAACGTCCACTGAATCGCGTCATAACGGCCGTAGATATCGGCGGGCAGGAATTTGCCGGTCTTCTCGGCGAGATACAACAGCATCGCGCCGGATTCGAAGATCGAGATCGGTTTGGTCCCGCCCTTCGGCTCGTGATCGACCATCGCCGGGATGCGGTTGTTCGGCGCGACCGCCAGAAACTCCGGCTTGAACTGGTCGCCCTTGCCGATATTGATCGGGAAAATCTTGTAGGGCAGCCCGGTCTCCTCGAGAAACATCGTGATCTTGTGGCCGTTCGGCGTGCTCCAGTAATAAAGGTCGATCATGGGGCGTTCCTGTCCTGCTGCGGGTCCATGCCAAATTGGATGCGATTGCATGAAGTGCACCGCATCGGATGCGCGGAGTCAATGGCGCGCGCTTGGCATCGCGGCGAATTGATCTGGCCATCGCGCGATGGAATGCAAGCGCGGCCGCGCCGCGCGATCGGATCACCCGGCGCTGCTCACCCCCGGCGACCGTGTGCGCGCAGGAATTTTTCGCCGTCCGGCGTGATCGCCACTCTGACGCCGGCGCCGGCGCCCGGCTGCCGCGTAACAAAACCGCGATCGACCGCGTCCTCCCAGACCGTTAGCCGCGGGCATGAAGTCCGCCAGGTCTCGATCACCTCAGTATAGAGCCGTGGCTCCCGCGCGATCCATTCGACGAGATCGAGCACCAGCGGGTCCATGGTTTCGACCATCGGTTTTCTCCCTCCGTCAAAAGGCGAACGCGTTGCTGCGCGCCAGTGCCGCCGATTTGAAGTTCCTGCACCGCCTGCCGCGAGTTCGTCTAGGAACTTCAAATCGAAAAGCGGCACTGGAAAAATAACATTTGCAGTGCCCCTTTTATTTCCGAAGTTCGTATTCGAGGGTGCAGCGATGGATTACGAACTTCGGAAATGGGGCACTGCCAGCAGCCAGCTGCCGTAGATGATGTAGTAGCCGGCAACGGTGGTGATCAGCCGCGTCGCCCAGGTGCGAAACTGCAGATCGGTCATGGCCTCCAGGATGCGCCGCGCCAGCGTCGTGCCGGTCATCGAGGCGGCGATGGCGACCGCGGCGAGAACCGGATCGAGCGTGGCGGCCTGATCGACGATGCTGCCGAAATAGATCAGCTTGACGAAATGGCTGGCCACCTGGGCGGTGGCCTTGGTCGCGACGATCTCGCGGCGATCGAACTTGCCGCCGAGAAAGAAGGTGTCCATCAGCGGCCCGGAGACGCCGGTCATCAGCATCAGGCCCATGCAGATGAAGCCGTAGAAGCTGCCCTGCCAGATGCTGTCAGGATTCGGTTTCAGGTCCTGCGGCGTCAGCCGCGCCATGAACGGCGTCACCCCCAGCAACAACAGCGCGATCGGCTTATCCGGCACATAGCGGGTGATCGACCACGCCGCCAGCGCCAGCGCGCAGCCGATCAGATAGATCGACACCGGCCGCCACCTGATGTGCCTGCGCCACAGGAAGGCGCGCCAGCCGTTGGAGGCCATCTGCGTGATCGCGTGCAGCACCATCGCGGTCGGCAGCGGCATCAGGGTCAGCAGCACCCCGATCAGGATCAGCCCGCCGGCCATGCCGAACAGGCCGGACAGAAACGCGGTCGCGACCATCAGGAGGCCAAGGGCGGCAATCATCAGCGGCGCCATGCGAATCTCCTCAAGGACAGTTTTTGCCTTGCTTGTGCGGCCCGCGCAAACTGAGTTATCTTGGCCTGGCATCAGTTTTCCTGAGGGTAGCCATGCGGCGGCTGCTGTTTCTCAACGGCATCAAGGCGTTCGAGGCCGCGGCGCGCAGCGGAAGTTTTGCCGGCGCCGGCGCCGAACTCAACGTGTCGGCGGCGGCGGTCAGCCGGATGGTGCATCTGCTGGAACAGCGGCTCGGCGTCGCCTTGTTCGAGCGCAAGGCGAACCGGCTGGTGGTAACCGCTGCCGGGCGGGCCTATCAGAGCGGGCTGACGCCGATCTTCGATGCGCTGGCGAGCCTGACCGCGCAGGTCACCGCTCCCGCCGGCGTCCGGGTGCTGACCATCGGCGTCGGCCCGACCTTCGCCATGAAATGGCTGATCCCGCGGCTGGCAGATTTTCGGAAAGAGGAGCCCGACATCGATGTGCGCATCACCACCGGCGGCGCCGCCGCGCCGTTCGGCGATGACTGGAGCTGCGGCATCACGCTCGGCGACGGCGCCTGGCCGGAGCTGGTCGCCGAACCCCTGTTCGCCGCCGATCTGCTGCCGGTATGCGCGCCGCGGCTGGCGGCGCAGCTCAAGCGCCCCGGCGATCTCCGCGGGCCGAGCCTGCTGCGCGTCGCGCATTCGCCCGACGACTGGCCGATGTGGCTGAAGGCCGCCGGCGTCGCACGGGTTTCCGCGCGGGGGACGGAATTCCAATTTTACGGCCAGGCGCTGCAGGCCGCCGTCGACGGGCTCGGCGTGGCGATGGGGATTCGGCCCTATATCGACGACGACCTCGCGGCCGGTCGGCTGGTCGCGCCGTTCGCGCTCAGCGTGCCCAAGGGCATGCGCTGGTATCTGGTCTATCGCAGCTTCCGGACCGAGCAGCGCGACTTCGCCGCGTTCCGGCGCTGGATCATCCGCGCCGCGGCCGCCCCGACCGCGCGCCGAAAGGGCCAGCGCAGTGCCGGTTGAGAAAATCCAGACCCTGATCATCGGCGGCGGCCAGGCCGGCCTCGCGATGAGCCACAGGCTCAGCCAGCGCGGGCTTGAGCATCTCGTGCTGGAGCGGCACCGCATCGCCGAACGCTGGCGCAGCGAGCGCTGGGATGGCCTGCGCTTCCAGTTTCCCAACTGGTCGGTGCGACTGCCGGATTTCCCGTTTCCTCACGCCGATCCCGACGGCTTCGCGACACCAGGCGAAATCGTGGATTTCATCCGCGCCTATGCCGATTTCATCGTCGCACCGATCCGCTGCGGCGTCGACGTGACGCGGCTGCGCCGCCGCGCCGGCGCATCCGGATTTGTCGCCGAAACCTCCCACGGCCCGATCGAGGCCGACCACGTCGTGGTCGCCACCGGACCTTACCAGCGCCCCGCCATTCCCGCATCGCTGCGCGATGAGCTGGATGTGTTTCAGGCCCATGCCAGCCAGTACCGAAATCCCGCGCAGCTTCCGGAGGGCGCGGTGCTGGTGGTCGGCTCGGGCGCCTCTGGCGCGCAAATCGCCGAAGAACTGCTGCAGTCCGGCCGCCGGGTCTATCTCGCGGTCGGGCAGCATCGCCGCATGCCGCGCCGATATCGCGGACGCGATCTGATCTGGTGGCTGGACGACATGGGCCTGCTGCAAAGGCCGGCGGAAGAGCGCGGACCGGAACGGTCGTTGCCCCTGATATCAGGCGCCCTTGGCGGCAACACCATCGATTTCCGCCGCTATGCCGCCGAAGGCGTCACGCTGTTGGGCCGGCTGCAGGCGGCGCATCAGGGTGTCGTCAGCTTCGCGCCGGATCTGGCGAAACGGCTGGCCTATGGCGATGCCTCCTACACCATCTTCCTCGACATGATGGACGCCCACGCCGAAGCCCATGGCCTCGACATGCCGGCCGACCCCGCCGCCCGCGCGGTGTGGCCTGACCCGCTTTGTCTTGCCGAGCCGCTGCGGCGGCTTGATCTCGACGCCTGTGGTATCGGCGCGGTGATCTGGGCCACCGGTTATGGCTTCGACTTCGGCTGGATCGACATTCCCGTGCTGGATTCGCGCGGCGAGCCGCTTCATGTCAACGGCATCGCCGCCGTGCCCGGCCTGTATTTCCTCGGCCTGCAATGGCTCTCCAGGTTGAACTCTTCGATATTGTCCGGCGTCGGCGAGGATGCCGCCGATCTCGCCGATCACATCAGGGCGAGCTGCCATCATCCAAAAATAGCCGGGGAAATGTGAACGGGTTCACATTCATTTTCGCGCGCTCGTGTTTCGCTTGACTGCCGAACACCGGGAGTCCCGACATGCAATGCGAATATGACGGCTTCAGGATCGAATCTTTCGAGGCCGGAAAGGGCCTCTGGCACGCCAGGATAAGGCGGGCGGATTTCAATGCCGTGACCATCGACGGGGTTATGTTTACCTCGCTCGAGGTCGGCTTCGCCTGGTCCGACCCCGAGGCCGCGATCGCCGATGCCAAGGCGCAGATCGATCGCCTCAGGCTCAATCGATACGTGACGGCCGAGCCGCAGGCGCAACAGTCGGCGGCCTAGCCTCTCCGCTTGAAAGCGGCCGGCTTCCCCAAGTCTGATCAGCTCGCCTAGATCGGAATGATTGTCCACGGGTTCCGTTCACCTCTCCCCGGCGGGGAGAGGTCGGTTTGCTCTCGGCGATGCGAAGCATCGTCCAGAGCAAACCGGGTGAGGGGGCGCAGAAATAATGAGAGACCGTAACCCCTCACCCCAGCCCTCTCCCAACGGGAGAGGGAGCGCACTTCCGTTGCAGTTGCAGATCAATCCAATCCTCATCCCGCTTTAGCTCCCGAACGCCCGCGATGGCGCGTTGGGCGTCCTGCTGGATTTGCCGCAGATGCGTCTGGCTGCGAAAGCTCTCGGCATAGATCTTGTAGACGTCCTCGGTGCCGGAAGGCCGCGCGGCGAACCATCCGCTGTCCGACGTCACCTTGATGCCGCCGAACGGCTGGCCGTTGCCGGGCGCGGCGGTGAGCGCGCCGCGAACCGGCTCGCCGGCAAGTTCCTTCATGGCGAGTTTTTCGGCCGAAAGCGCCTTCAACAGGTTCTTCTGGGCTGGGGTCGCCGGCGCGTCGATCCGTTCGTAAAAGGGCATGCCGAGTTCGCCGGTCAATTCCGTGAATAACTGGCTCGGGTCCTTTCCGCTGCGCGCGGTGATCTCGGCGGCCAGCAGTCCCAGAATGAGGCCGTCCTTGTCGGTGGTCCACACCGTTCCGTCCCGCCGCAGAAAGGAAGCGCCGGCGCTTTCCTCGCCCGCAAACCCGAACGATCCGTCGCGCAGGCCGTCGACGAACCATTTGAAGCCGACCGGGGTCTCGACCAGCCTGCGGCCGAGCTTCTTGACCACGCGATCGATGAACGCGCTGGAGACGACGGTCTTGCCCACCGCGCTGTCCGCGCGCCACTGCGGGCGATGCGCGAACAGATAGGCGATCGCCGCGGCCTGGTAATGGTTGGGATTCATCAGGCCGCTCGAGCGCGTCACGATGCCGTGCCGGTCGGCGTCGGTGTCGTTGGCGAAGGCGACGTCGAACTTCTCGCGCATCCCGATCAGCCGCGCCATCGCATAAGGCGAGGAGCAGTCCATCCGGATCTTGCCGTCCCAGTCCACCGTCATGAAACGGAAGGTCGGATCGACCGCGTCGCTGACGACCTCGGCGGCTATCCCGTAGCGCTCGATGATGGGCTGCCAGTAACGCACCGCCGCGCCGCCCAGCGGATCGATCCCGATTCTGACGCCGGAGGCGCGGATCGCCTCCATGTCGAGGACAGCGGCGAGATCGGCGACATAGGGGGTGACATAGTCATGGCGGTGAACGCAGGCCGATTTGCGCGCGCGGTCATAGGGGATGCGCCTGACGCCCGCGAGACCGTCTTCGAGAAGGCGGTTGGCGGCGCGCTCGATCGCGGAGGTGATGTCGGTGTCGGCCGGCCCGCCATTGGGCGGGTTATATTTGAAGCCGCCATCCTCCGGCGGATTATGCGACGGCGTGATCACGACGCCGTCGGCGAGGCCGGCGCTGCGGTCTTTGTTGTAGGTGAGGATCGCATGCGAGATCACCGGCGTCGGCGTGTACCCGTCATGGGAGTCGATCATCGCCTCGACGCCATTGGCCGCGAACACTTCCAGCGCGCTCGCCAGCGCCGGCTCCGCCAGCGCGTGGGTGTCGATGCCGACGAACATCGGCCCGCTGATGCCGCTGGCCTTCCTGGCATCGCACACCGCCTGGCTGATCGCGAGAATATGCGCCTCGTTGAAGGCGTTGTTGAGCGCGGAGCCGCGATGGCCCGAGGTGCCGAACGCAACCCGTTGCGACGCCACGGAGGGATCGGGCTTGCCGGCGAAATAGCAGGTCACCAGCCGCGGCACATTCACCAGCATCGATGGCTCGGCCGGCTTGCCGGCGCGCGGATTGATTTCAGCGGACACGGGGGTTCCCTGGAAAATTCGAAGTTGTGGCAGTGTAGATAGAACGCAAAGCGATTGCGCAAGGGACTCCGTCATTCCGGGATGGTGCGTTAGCACCAGACCCGGAATCTCGAGATTCCGGGTTCGCGCTGGCGCGCGCCCCGGAATGACAGACTAATCGTGACACCTGCTGACAAAGCAGCACACGGTGCCCTTTGCCCTTTTCTCGGCTCCGGACTCATCCCATATTCGAAACCATGGCGAAGAATCCAGACCGTCCGAAAAAGCCCGCAAAAACCGCAAAATCGAAAACGCCGGGTTCCAAGGCGTCGCGGCCCGATGTGCAGCCGATCGGCCCTGCGCTGGCGCAACTGCTCAACCCCGCGATCAATCGCGGCGAAAGCGGCATCGGCTCGTCCACCGGCTTGCAGCCGCCGCCGGACAATTCACGCGATCGCCGCGCCGGCGGCGAAGCCGCCGCCCATCGCGCCCGCGCCTCGACGCGCGGGACAGGTAACGATGTCGCGAAGCGCGATGCTTCGGTCGCGGGCAGCTCATCGCGCGGCCTGCCCCCACCCAACCCTCCCCCGCAAGCGGGGGAGGGCTCGACGCGAAGTGACTCTTCTTCTTCCTCCCCTCCTCCCACGCGCGAAGCGCGTGGTGGGGAGGGGTCGGGGGTGGGGGGTGGTGCGGCGGACTCCACTGACAGCCAATTTGCGGAAGCGCCCCCCACCCCCGACCCCTCCCCACCGCTGCGCGGGGGGAGGGGAGAAGAAAAGCGAGGCCTCGCCGAATCCCCGCAACGCGAATTTGCGCCGGCCAATTACGGGACCGCGGCGACTATCCCAACGCTCGATCCGGAGCTGGCGAAACAACTCGGCTTTACCACCGAGGAGGAAGACGCCGCCGCGATGGCGCGGCCGCCACGCAACAAGATGGAGGCGCTCGGTGTCGCCGCCACCGCGGACGCGCTGGAAAACCTGATCCGCGAGGGCCGTCCCGAATTCAGGGGCGCGGACGGCCAGCTGAAAATCTGGACGCCGCATCGCCCGCCCCGCCCGGAAAAATCCGAAGGCGGCCAGCCCTTCGTCATCAGGTCCGAATACGAACCGAAGGGCGACCAGCCCACCGCGATCGCCGAGCTGGTCGATGGCATCGCGCGCAACGACCGCACCCAGGTTTTGCTCGGCGTCACCGGGTCCGGCAAGACCTACACCATGGCCAAGGTGATCGAGGCGACGCAGCGCCCCGCCCTCATCCTGGCGCCGAACAAGACGCTGGCCGCGCAGCTCTACGGCGAGTTCAAGAGTTTCTTTCCCCATAACGCGGTGGAGTATTTCGTCAGCTACTACGACTACTACCAGCCCGAGGCCTATGTGCCGCGGACCGACACCTACATCGAAAAGGATTCCTCGATCAACGAGCAGATCGATCGCATGCGCCACTCGGCGACGCGGGCGCTCCTGGAGCGCGACGACGTCATCATCGTGGCCTCGGTGTCCTGCATCTACGGTATCGGCTCGGTCGAGACCTACACCGCGATGACCTTTGCGCTGAAGAAGGGTGAGCGCATCGAGCAGCGGCAATTGATCGCCGACCTCGTCGCGCTGCAATACAAGCGCACCCAGGCCGATTTTTCCCGCGGCACCTTTCGCGTGCGCGGCGACGTCATCGACATCTTCCCGGCGCACTACGAGGACCGCGCCTGGCGCGTCAACCTGTTCGGCGACACCGTTGAAAATATCGAGGAGTTCGATCCGCTCACCGGCCACAAGCAGGACGATCTCGAATTCATCAAGATCTACGCCAACTCGCACTATGTGACGCCGCGCCCGACCCTGGTGCAGGCGATCAAGGCGATCAAGTCCGAGTTGAAGCAGCGGCTGGATCAGCTCAACAACCAGGGGCGGCTATTGGAAGCGCAGCGGCTGGAGCAGCGCACCACCTTCGATCTCGAGATGATGGAGGCGACCGGAAGCTGCGCCGGCATCGAGAACTATTCGCGCTATCTCACCGGCCGCCGCCCCGGCGAGCCGCCGCCGACCCTGTTCGAATATGTCCCTGATAATGCGCTGGTGTTTGCCGACGAAAGCCACGTCACCATCCCGCAGATCGGCGGCATGTTCCGCGGCGACTTCCGCCGCAAGGCGACGCTCGCGGAATACGGCTTCCGGCTGCCCTCCTGCATGGACAACCGCCCGCTGCGCTTCGAGGAATGGGACATGATGCGCCCGCAATCGGTGGCGGTGTCGGCGACGCCGTCGGCCTGGGAACTGAACGAAAGCGGCGGCGTGTTCGTCGAGCAGGTGATCCGCCCCACAGGGCTGATCGACCCGCCCGTGGATATCCGTCCCGCGCGCACCCAGGTTGACGACCTCGTCGGCGAGGTCCGCGCCACCGCTGCGGCCGGCTACCGCAGCCTCGTCACCGTCCTGACAAAACGGATGGCGGAGGACCTCACCGAATATCTGCACGAGCAGGGCATCCGCGTGCGCTACATGCACTCTGATATCGACACCATCGAGCGCATCGAGATCATCAGGGATTTGCGGCTCGGCGCCTTCGACGCGCTGGTCGGCATCAATTTGTTGCGCGAGGGCCTCGACATTCCCGAATGCGCGCTGGTCGCGATCCTCGACGCCGACAAGGAGGGTTTTCTGCGCAGCGAGACCTCGCTGATCCAGACCATCGGCCGCGCCGCGCGCAATGTCGACGGCAAGGTGATCCTCTATGCCGACCAGATCACCGGCTCGATGCAGCGCGCCATCGCCGAGACCGACCGCCGCCGCGAGAAGCAGGTCGAATACAACACGGCGCATGGCATCACGCCGGAAAGCATCAAGCGCTCGATCCACGACATCATGAACTCGGTCTACGAGCGCGACCATGTGCTGGTGGAGATCGGCGACGGCGGCATGGCGGATGACGTCATCTCGATCGGGCACAATTTCGAGGCGGTGCTGGCCGACCTGGAAACAAGGATGCGCGAGGCCGCCGCCGACCTCAATTTCGAGGAAGCCGCCCGCCTGCGCGACGAAGTCAAACGCCTGCGCGCCACCGAGCTC
>DATANB010000126.1:0-79091 GCA_036266415.1 Bradyrhizobium sp.
GACCCAGTTCAACCCCAGGGACCCGCGCTCGCTCTCCTTGCGCACGCATTGCCAGACCTCGGGCTGGTCGCTGACCGCGCAGGATGTCTACAACAACGTGATGCGCACCACCATCGAGGCGATGGCGGCAACGCAAGGCCATACCCAATCGCTGCACACCAATGCGCTCGATGAGGCCTTGGCGCTGCCGACCGATTTTTCCGCCAGAATCGCGCGCAACACCCAACTGTTCCTGCAGCAGGAAAGCGGCACCACCCGCATCATCGATCCCTGGGGCGGCTCCTATTATGTCGAGCGGCTGACCCGTGACCTCGCGTCGAAGGCCTGGGGTCACATCCAGGAGGTGGAGGCGCTCGGCGGCATGGCGAAGGCGATCGAGGCCGGCGTTCCCAAACTTAGAATCGAGGAAGCCTCCGCCAAGACGCAAGCCAGAATCGACGCCGGCAAGCAGGCAGTGATCGGTGTCAACAAGTACAAGCCGGTCAACGAAGCCCCGATCGACGTGCTGAAGGTGGAGAACTCCACGGTGCGGCGGCTGCAGATCGACAAGCTTAAGCGGCTGAAAAAAGAGCGCAACCAGAACGACGTCGACGACGCGCTAAAGGCGCTGACCCGCAGCGCCGGTGAGGGCAACGGCAACCTGCTGGCGCTGGCGATCGATGCCGCCCGCGCCAAGGCCACGGTCGGCGAAATTTCCGACGCGCTGGAAAAAGTGTTCGGGCGCCACCGCGCCGAGATCAAATCCATCACCGGCGTCTACAAGCGGGAGGCGTCCACCATGTCCAACCGGGTCGAAAAAGTGCAGGCCCTGATCGATGCGTTCGAAGATGCCGAAGGCCGCCGCCCGCGCATTCTCGTGGCAAAGATCGGCCAGGACGGCCACGACCGCGGCCAGAAGGTGATCGCGTCAGCCTTTGCCGATGTCGGCTTCGACGTCGATATCGGGCCGCTGTTTGCGACCGCCGAGGAGGCGGCGCGGCAGGCGGTCGAGAACGACGTCCACATTCTTGGGCTGTCGTCGCTCGCGGCAGCGCATCTCACTGCGGTGCCGGAACTGAAGACCGCGCTGAAGAAACAGGGCCGTGACGACATCATGATCATCGTCGGCGGCGTGGTGCCGCCGCAGGACTATGACGCGCTCTACAAGGCCGGCGCCGAGGCAATCTTCCCGCCCGGCACCGTGATTGCGGACGCCGCCGAGGACCTGATCCACAAGCTCAACGCGAGATTGGGGCATAGCGAGGCGGCGGAGTAGCCGTTCCCCTCGCCTGTCACGCCGGGCCGTTGTAAACGAAGGCATGACCCAGCCGAAAATTGCCTCAGTCGACATCAAAGCCTTGGCCAAAGAGCTGCGCGCCGGTAGCCGCGCGGCGCTGGCCCGCGCCATCACGCTGATCGAAAGCCGGCGCGGCGATCATCAAGCCGCGGCGCGCGAACTGGTGCAGGCGCTGCTGCCCGATACCGGCAGAGCCGTTCGCGTCGGCATCACCGGCTCGCCCGGCGTCGGCAAATCCACCACCATCGACGTGCTCGGGATGTTCCTGATCGAACGAGGCCACAAGGTCGCGGTGCTCGCGGTGGACCCCTCCTCAGCCCGCACCGGCGGCTCGATCCTCGGCGACAAGACCCGGATGGCGCGGCTGGCCGCCTCCGAGCGCGCCTATATCCGGCCCTCGCCGGCCTCCGGCACGCTCGGGGGGGTTGCTGCGAAAACCCGCGAGGCGATGCTGTTGTGCGAGGCGGCCTCCTTCGACGTGGTGCTGGTGGAAACCGTCGGCATCGGGCAGTCGGAGACCGCGGTCTGCGACATGACCGATTTTTTCCTGGCGCTGATGCTGCCGGGCGCCGGCGACGAATTGCAGGGCATCAAGAAGGGCCTGGTCGAACTCGCCGACATGATCGCGATCAACAAGGCCGACGGCGACAACATCAAGCGTGCCAATCTCGCGGCGGGCGAATATCGGGGCGCGCTGCACATTCTCACCCCCCGCTCGGATCACTGGCATCCGCCGGTTCTGACCTATTCGGCACTGACGGCCACCGGTATCGATACGCTGTGGCAGAAGATCCTGGACCACCGCGACGCTATGAATGCCTCCGGCGAATTCGCCGCGCGCAGGCGGCAGCAACAGATAAAATGGATGTGGTCGATGCTGGAGCAGCGGATGTTGGCGCGGCTGCGCGCCGATCCGGCGATCCGCGCGAAAGTGAAAAAGATCGAAGCCGAGGTGGCCGACGGCCGCATCACGCCCGCGCTGGCGGCGGAGCAGATCGCGGACATGATGAGGTGAAATGAGCGATAAAATCCGCATCCTCATCGCAGGCTTCGGCCCATTTCCGGGCGCGCCGTTCAATCCGACCGAGCCGCTGGTGGCGCGGCTGTTGCGGCTGCGCCGCCCGGCGCTCGGCGATGTTGAACTGACGGGCCACATCTTTCCGGTGACCTACAAGGCGGTGGATCGCGAATTGCCGCAACTGCTGACCAAACACCGGCCGCATGCGCTGCTGATGTTCGGCCTCGCTTCTCGTACGTCGTACCTGCGGATCGAGACCCGCGCCCGCAACGCCGTCACCACGCTGTGGCCCGACGCCGATCATGCGCGGGTGCGCAAGGGATCGATATCGGGTGGCGCCGACGCCCTGGCGTTCGGCCCGCATACAACAAAACTGCTGCGCGCGGCTGATGGCACCGGCGTTGATGCGCGGGCCTCGCGCGACGCAGGAAGTTACCTCTGCAACTATTTGAGCTGGCGCGCGATCGAGGCGACCCGCAGGGACAGCGGTCCCCGCCTCGTCGCCTTCGTGCACGTGCCGCTGCTCACCCGCGGCGGAGCACCGCGACACAAGGGCGCGGCGCGCCGCGTGACGCCGGAAGAGCTGGTCGATGCCGGCGAAGCCATGCTGCTGGAGATGGTGAGGCTGACAAGGCAGGCGCTGCGAGAGGCAGAGGCAGCGGTCTGACGGAGCGCGCACCCGTTTCGGCTGGCTCGCATTATCCGGACCCCTTCGCCGCGCCGTGCCTGAACGACGCCGGCTGGCGGCGACATCGAACGGCGCGCCGCCTCGCTGTTAACCCTACCCCCAACAATGGGCCGCCGGCGCCCTCGTGTTCGCCGCTTGCGGCCGCATTTTTGCGTTACTCCAACGACGCGGGCTCGCTTCGTTGCGTCCGCAGGGAGACGCAAGACCATGGGCATCGACCGCCGCCATTTCATTGGGGCATCCGCCGCCGGCCTTGCCGGCGCGCTGGCGATGCCGGCCGATGCCGCACGCGCCGCCGTGCCGACCTCTTCGCTCGGTCGCGACGCCACCCAATATGGGGTCCGGCCCGGCAGCCCTGACGACCAGACCAAAGTCCTGCAGCGCGCGATCGACGACGCCGCGCGCGCGCAAGCGCCGTTGGCGCTGCCGCCGGGCATCTACCGCACCGGGATGCTTCGCCTGCAAAGCGGCTCGCAACTGATCGGAGTGCGCGGCGCGACCAGGCTGGTATTCAACGGCGGCGCGTCGATGTTTCAGGGCGAAGGCGCCGGCAGTCTCACGCTTGCCAACATCACGCTCGACGGCCGCGGCATCCCGCTGCCGACCCGGCGCGGCCTCATGCATTGCCTCGGCGGACGCGATATCCGCATTACCGATTGCGAGATTTCAGGCAGCGGCGGCAACGGGATCTGGCTGGAGAACGTCTCGGGCGACATCAGCGGCAACATCATCGCCAGCTCGGCCACGACGGCGATCGTCTCGTTCGATGCGCAGGGCCTGCTGGTTTCGCGCAACACCATCTTGGGCACCAACGACAACGGCATCGAAATCCTGCGCACCACCATCGGCGACGACGGCACGCAGGTTCTGGACAACCGCATCGAGGACATCAAGGCCGGTCCCGGCGGCTCTGGGCAATACGGCAACGCCATCAACGCGTTTCGCGCCGGCAATGTGATTGTACGGGGAAATCGCATCCGCAACTGCGATTATTCCGCGGTGCGCGGCAATTCGGCATCCAACATCCAGATCACCGGTAATAGCGTCAGTGACGTCCGCGAGGTGGCGCTATATTCCGAATTTTCCTTCGAGGCCGCTGTCATCGCCAACAACACCGTGTACGGCGCCGCCCTGGGTGTTTCGGTTTGCAATTTCAACGAGGGCGGACGCCTCGCGGTCGTGCAGGGCAACATCATCCGCAATCTGTTGCCCAAGCGCCCGATCGGAACCGCGCCCGATGACGATGGCGGCATCGGCATCTACATAGAGGCCGACACCGCGGTGTCCGGCAATGTGATCGAGAATGCGCCGTCGTTCGGGATCGTCGCCGGCTGGGGCAAATATCTGCGTGACGTTGCGATCTCGGGCAACGTGATCCGCAAAGCCTTCGTCGGCATCGGGGTATCGGTAGCGCCGGGCGCGGGCACGGCGCTGATCAATGACAACATGATCTCGGAAACGCCGCGCGGCGCGGTGGTCGGGCTCGATCACGCGCGGCCGATCACGCCGGATCTGTCCGCCGAGGGCGCGCAGCGTTTTGCCCAGGTGGTGATCGGCACCAATGCGGTGAGAAGGTAACCCTACAGCGCGTTGCGGAGCAGCGGATATCGCTCCGCGATCGCGCTCATGCCGGGCATCGGGTCCGGAACGTGGTTATCCATATCCATCACCGGTGCCGATGGTGCCTCGATCGCACAAACGAGATCGGCCTCAGGGATGATCGAAATCGCCGATGGCGGCGGTTCGGCGGGGCTCTGCGCCGGCGTCGGCTCTGGAGCCGGCCGACGAGCCTGATCGCTCAATCTTTCGCGCTTTGGCGCCACCGTGGTGCGAGCGAGCCAGGAGATGTCGACGGCGGGATTATCGCGGGATGCCTCGCACCTCGACAGATCGCGCCAGATTTCCACTGCCGTCTTGGCCTCCTGGATATTCTCGAGAAAAGCGACTTCGCTGTGATAGCGGCGCCAGCGGCCGGTCTCGAACAGCTCGGTGAGGTGATCCAGCCGCTGCTCGGCCAGAGCGCACCAGCGCGCAGCGTTATCGCGGCCGCGAGCCACGTCTAAACGATGTGTCATGAACCCAGCCCGCAAGGAGAGAAACGGACGCGGACGCAACGGCACGAATCAGTCAGACGCGACGGATATATTTTGTGGAAAACTTTGACATTGTCTAGCACCCGACCCTGCCGGGCGCCGGCTAGCGAAAGAACACCGAGGAAGTGCGGTGTATTCCAGGCTATCCATAGTCAAGCCGCCCACCGGCATGGCGGAGTTGCGGAGGCAACTTTGCGCGACGCACGGGATTGAGGATTGATTTTTTGCGGCCGGAAACGAAAGACCCGTCCGGGGGGACAACCGGACGGGTCAAGCCATATGGGCGCTTGGGGTGGATGGGCGCTCGCGCCGAATACGGCCTCGATGGGGAGGGATAACCGCTCCCACGATGATTGGTCGCGGCAGGGCCGCCAAACGTTCAAACGCGTCAGCGATTTTTTTAACCGTTTGGCAGGAATTTTCAGAGCGCTTTGAAACCTGACTCGACTTAAGAAAAACGCATTAAATCAAGCTTCTAGAGCCCGTTTCGAAGGCGCGCAGCGGAAAATTATTGCACGGCAGGGCGATGGGTCTCCCCGGCGGCCGACTTGTCGGAGGCCACGGCCGCAGGAGGCGGCTCCAAGGCCTTGACCGCGGGCAGATCCTGCCGGTCCGAAACCTTGTCGGCGGCAGGAGCATCCGATGCCGCGGCAACCGGCGGCGCCGGCGCGGCGGCGACAGCCTTGACCGCCGCATAGGCATCCGCCTCCCCCGCGCCGAACAGATCGTCACGGCCGGGAGCCCCGAGATCCCTGGCGGTTTTCATCAGGATCGCGCGCACCTGATCTGGCTTCATCGCCGGATTGCGTTCCAGCATCAAGGCGGCGAGGCCGCTGACGTAGGCCGCGGAAAACGAGGTGCCGGACGTCATCTGATATTTTTCGTCCGGCGCCGGCAGGAAGACATCGACGCCGGGTGCGGCGACGGCGATGTGGCCGCCGCGGTTCGATGCCGCAAACAGCCTGTCCTGGGCGTCGGTGGCGCTGACCGCGATCACGTTGGCATTCGCGGCGGGATAGAGCGGCGGCGACTTCGGTCCGGCATTGCCGCTGGCGGCAACCATCACGATGCCCCTTGCGGCGGCAGCGGCGATACCGCGTTCGATCAACGCGTCCTTCGGGCCGGCAAAGCTCATATTGACGATCTGCGCGCCATGCGCCGCGGCGTAGTCCAGCGCCTTCAGAATGACAAACGACGTGCTTTCCGCGCCGTTCGCCGCCGCGCCGAACGCACGGATCGCAAGGATCCTCGCCGCCGGCGCGCTTCCCATCAACCGGGCGTGCGACACGATCGCGCCGGCGATGCCGGTGCCGTGGACATGCGCGCCTTCCTTGCTGCCGAGCGCATCGAAGCTGCTCGTGATCGCGTTCGCGAACTCCGGATGCTTGAGATCGATTGCGGAATCGATCACGGCAATCGTGACGTTGGCGCCACGGGCCAGCGTATGGGCCCACGGCAATCGAAGTTTCGCGAGCGCATATTGGGCGGGATCGCCTTCGGTCAAATCAGTCTGCTGTTGCTGCAGAAAATAGCGGAAGTCCCGCTGCACCGAGCGAAAGCTGACATCGGTGGCAAGTTCGCGGCTGACGGCCTCAAACGAGCGGCGGTCGTTAATGCGGAACAGGCCAATGGTGGCGTCAATCAGCGGAAAATACTGCGACCCGATACGCGCGAGCCGGTGACGCCGCGCCAGCTCATCGGCCCGCGCCTCGGACAGAGAGCCGTCGATCTCACCGACGATGTGGTTGGCGATCGAACTGGCGTTAAGCGCCGTCAGCGCGGTGCTGCGGCGTCCGCCGTTGCTGGCTTTTCTGTCCGACGCAGCGCCGGCACCGCCGCCATCGGCCGAAGTGTCGATCGTGCCTTTGCATCCGCCGTCGCGATAGGCGTAGCTGCAGCCCTGATAAGTCTTGAGATTGGGTGTCGTCCTGCCGATCGCGATCAGCGCCCTGGCGGCGATGTTCGGGTCGATCCGAGGCGCCACACTGATGCTTGGAACGCGCGACTCGATGTTAAGGCTGGGCGAACGCATGATGCTTTGGGCATGAACGGCCGCGCTATCGAGATACGCGAACAGCAATGCCGCCAGGGCCAGCGCCGCGCGCCATGCATTCATCCGCCAATTCGCACGATCGTGGACCATGGGACCTCGGGCTTATGCGCCGGCGCCTATCGCGCCGCGCCGCTTTAAGGCGTAGCTACCGCAAGACTGACAATCTTCTCGTTTTGCAGCTTGCTAATGAGGCCGGCAACTTCGTCCTTGGACATCGGCTTGCTGCCGAATTGCAGCCAAAACATGCCGCCCTTGGCACCGTCGATGATGGAGGCCTGATAATTGTCGAGCAGCGACGTGATGTCGGCGACACGCGCCTCCGGCGCGAATCGAACCAGCGCGCGCGGCGGCGCGCCGGCTCCCAAATTGCGGGTCCCGGGCTCGTTCATACTTAGTGACGCCGTCTGGAACGTGGAGGTCTGGCTCTTCACCAGCACCGCGCCGATCACACCGGCCTGCAACAGCAGCGCCAGCGCGCCCAGGCTCGCCGACCAGGCCAGCGTCCGCGGTGAGAGCCTTGCGAAGAACCCGGCGAAACCTGCGGAGAAATTGCGCGACGCCGACGGCTTGCGCGCCGGCTCGGCGTCGATCGCCGCGAACAGCCTGTGCATGGCGCGCGCGGACGGCGCACCGAGGCTCTCGTTGAGATGAATGGTTTCGGCATACTCTTCCCGGATTACCGCGTACTGCTTCGCGAGTTCGGGATCGCGGGCGAGCGCTTCTTCGACGCGGCGGGCATCGCGCGCGTTCAGGGTGCCGGCCGCATGAAATGGCAGCAGCATCTCTATTTCACCGGGCTCTTGCTCCAGCATCTTTTTGCTCGTCGCCATCATGGCCAGCCTCGCTCGACGCCGGCTGCCTTCAGCAGTTCGGCCAGTTTCTTGCGCGCATAGAACAAGCGCGTCTTCACAGTGTTCTCGGGAATGCCGACGATTTCAGCCACCTCCTCCACGGACTTCTCGTGGTAGTAGACGAGATCGACGATTTCCCGATGCTCCGGCGAAAGTGCGGTCAGGCACTTGCGCAACACTTCACCGGTATCCTTCTTCTGCACCGCCACTTCCGGATCGTCGGACGTATCCTCGATCGCGTTGGCGGCCTCATCGTCCAGTTCGCCGTCCTTTCTGCGCCGCAGCGCAGACAAGGCCTTGAATCGCGTAATTGCCAGGAGCCAGGTGGAAACGGCGGATCGGCCTTCGAACTTGCCAGCCTGGCGCCACACATCGAGGAAAACCTCGCTGATGAGGTCCTCCGCGACCTGTTCGTCCCGCACGAGCCGAAGCCCGAAACGAAACACCCTGACATGGTGTCGTCCGTACAGAACCTGCATGGCGAGGCGGTCGCCTTGAGCGATCCGAGCGATCAGGACGTCGTCCGAAGCCGCCTGTGTCGCACTCAATAGCCGTCTCGCAAGGTTGGTCGGATCAGGTTGGCCGGCGGTTCGATTGCACAGGCAAGATTCTTGAAATTATCGCGAGTGCCCGATTGCCTCGCTGATGTACCACGGAGAACGGGATCTTCCCGCAGTCTCCCGGCGTGCTGGAACAAGGCAACCCCTTGAATTGGTATCATAATACAGAGATGCTTTCTTTACGGCCGAACCGTCCGCTACCTTACCAAGGCTTGTCCTACAAATCAGCACTCGCTCGACCGATCCCTCCGAGGCGGTCGCTAACCGCCATCCGGTATCGGGCCGTGCAAGCCCGGACCCGGCTAATTTCCATTGCCAAACAAGGGCAAAGGCTCGCCCCCGGCGGGAGGGATTCCGTTGCAAAAGATACCAAACCTAAAGGCTTTCCCACTTAGATTTTTGCAGGCCTGAATTCCACCAACGGCGAGACGATGGGCACCGCTGCGTCCCCCTTCCTGAATCCGATTGCGGCTGACCTGCAAGGCGTCGGTTCCAAGCCGACGGCGACGACGCTATCGCGGCGTGCCAGGCAGCGCCGTGAGATTCTGGGAATGATCGGCGCCAGCTATGTCATCGACGCGTTTCTCCTGCTGATCTACGCCCACGCCGGTACGATACCGGAAACGATCGGACCGGCATTTGCCGCTTGCGGCCTGTTCTTCGTCGGCTGCTGTATCGCGGCCTCGGAGGCGGGGTTCAACGATCGCTTCAAGGATCATTACCTCGTCGCGCCGCAGTCGATCATCAGCATGTTGATCATGCTGGCCTTCGCCTATATCGCGCCGGAAGTCGGCGTGATGTTTCTCTGCACGCTGTTCGTCGTCTTCAGTTTCAGCTCGCTGCGATCGACCCCGCGGCAAACCGCAATGGTCTGGACCGCGATGGCGCTTGGGCTGGCCGGGCTGTTTCTTTTGACCGACAAGCCGATCTCGATACCATGCGGCAACTATCTCGAGCGTTTCGCGACGATGATGGTGTTCATCCTGACTATTGGGCGCTGCATGTTCATCGGAATATTCTCCAGCTCCCTGCGTAATTCGCTCTATAAAAGCAGCATCGAACTCAAGGCTGCCAACAAGCGCATCGAAGAACTAGCTGAACTCGATGAGCTGACCGGCTCGTTCAACCGCCGCTGCATCATGCGGCTGCTGGATGTCGAGATCGCCCGCGCCCATCGCGCCAACACGCCCTGCTCGATCGCGCTGATCGATCTCGACTGGTTCAAGCGTATCAACGACGCCTACGGCCACCCCACCGGCGACGAAGTGCTCAGGACCTTCGCCATCACCGTGTTTGCGAACATCCGTGACATCGACAGCTTCGGCCGTTACGGCGGCGAGGAATTCCTGCTGCTGCTTCCCGATACGCCAAATGGCCGCGCCGCGCGCATCCTGGACCGGCTGCGGGCGATCATCTCCGACCTCGACTGGAGCGCATTTTCGCCTGGCATGAAGGTGACGATTTCCGCAGGCGTCGCGACGCTGGTATCGCATGAGACTCCAGACACGTTTCTCGCTCGCGCCGACAGCGCGCTCTACGCAGCCAAGGCACGAGGACGCAACCGTATCGCCTGCGCCTGATCTTGATCACTTCCGTTTTGCGGGGACGAAGAAAGCCGTCGCCGGTCTAAAATGCCCGAACGCTCCAGGATAGAGTCATGAGTTCGAAATCCGCAGCCACCTCCGAAAATCTGCTCGACGAACTGCAGGCCACGCTTGCGCACGGCACCGTGGCACGACGTGTCGAGACCCTGCGTCGCGTGACCGATCTTTTTATCAACGGCGCGGTGGATTTTTCGGACGAACAGATCGGCCTGTTCGACGACGTCTTCCAGTGCCTGATCGTGCACATCGAGGCCTCCGCCAAGGCGCTGCTCGCCAACCGCCTAGCACCGATTGACACCGCGCCGCCGCGTACCGTCCGCGCGCTGGCGCTGGACGATCTGATCGAGGTCGCCGCCCCGGTGCTGTCCAGATCGGAGCGGCTCGACGACGAGACGCTGATCGAGACCGCTCGCAACAAGAGCCAGGCACATTTGCTGGCGATTTCGACACGAAGGGTATTGAGCGGCGCGGTCACCGACGAGCTGGTACAGCACGGCGACGACGAGGTGATCCAGAGCACCGTCAACAATCCTGGCGCGGTATTTTCCGAGTATGGCTTCACCCGTCTGGTCAATCGCGCCGAGGGTGACGACAATCTCGCGACTTGCATCGGCCTGCGCCCGACGATTCCGCGGCATCTCTACCTGAAACTGATTGCGAAGGCATCGGTGACCGTGCGGGCGCGGCTGGAGGCCGCAAATCCGCAGCAGGCGGCAGACGTGCCGACCGCGGTACAGGAGGCGGCGCGGCAGGCGCGCACCTCGCCCTCGTGCATCACGCAGGAAACGGCAATCGCCCACGCGCTGATTAAATCACTGTACGCGGACGGCAGGCTCGACGAGGATCAGGTAGCGTCGTTCGCGGAGGCCGGCAAATTCGACGAGGCCAATGCCGCGATCGCGGCGCTCGCCAACGTGCCGGTGTCGATCGCGGAGAATATGATGATTGAAACCCGCGCCGAGGGCGTCATGATCCTGGCCAAGGTCGCCGGGATGTCATGGTCGACGGTCAAGGCGATCATCAATCTGCGCGACGATCTCTCGGGCATGAAGCCGACCGACCTTCAGACCTGCAAGGCGACCTACGAACGGCTGCGGCCCTCGACCGCACAGCAGGTGCTGCGCTTCCACCGCATGCAGCAGACCGCAGCGCCCGCGCTGGCGGAGTGAGTCTCGCCGCTAGAGTCTCAACACCCGCGACCCCGCCAGCGCGCCGATCGCGGTAACCAGCGCCGTCGCCGTCGTGTACCAGCTTGCAACGAACAGCGGCGAATCGTCCGTGCAGTGCGAGGCGTAAAGCGTCGCCGCTAACCCCGCCGACAACAATCCGGCGATCGCGCCGGCGATCGCGGGCCGCGTCGGCGCGCCGTGGCGCAAGCCGATCAGCGCCGCGGCCAGCAGCGGCAGCGACATCAGGGGAATCGCGGTTAGGCAAACCCGCGAGTTGCTGCCGATCAGGCGCGTCATCATCGGCAGCCGCTGCGGCAGCATCATTTCGCTTGCGATCCCGCCGACCAGCAGTCCGACCGGAATCAGCAGCAACCACGCCCAGCCCCGCAGCGTGGCCTCCGGCCGCGACAGGTGCAGGCTGATTGTGATTGCCGAGATCGCCAGCGCCACCGTCACCACGAACTTCAGGTCGAAGAACGGATTATGCATCGCGGTCATGATATCCGGACGCACGCCCAACCCGGCGAAAAACATCGCCACCGAAACCGGTGCTGCAGACAGCAACGCCAGCACCAGCACGAACCCGACCGGCCGGGCGCGGTATGGGTTGTCGGCGGCAAGCGTTCGAATGAGCTGATCAGTTTCCATTCTCACTGCTCCCGGAGTTTGGCGGTGAGACTGGCAAGCCCGCGATGCAGCGCCACGCGCACGGCGCCCTCGCTCATCGCGAATTTCGCCGCCGTATCCTTGATCGATGCGCTGTCGATCGCGATCGATTGCAGAACCTCACGCTGGCGCGCCGGCAGCGACTGGAGCTGGGCTGCGACCTCGCCCGCAGGCACGGTCTCGGCTGCGGGCTCGCTCGGGATAGTCTCGGCGAAATCGTCGATGTTGACGAAGACCCGCCGGCCGCGGCGGCGCAACGAATCAATCAGCTTGTTGCGCGCGATCGCAAACAGCCACGGCGCGAACGGAGCGTTGGCGTCCCAGGTATGTCGCTTCAGATGCACCGCCAACAAAATGTCCTGCACGATATCCTCGGATTGATCGACCGGCTGTCCTGCCCGCGCCAGACCGCGGCGCGCCGCGGCCCGGAGCACCGGCGTGACGGCCCTAAGCAAGCGATGATACGCCGCACTATCGCCGGAAAGGGCCGACCGCATCAGGTCGGTCCATTCGTCATCACATTCGCGCACGCGCGCTCCCACACTGCAATTCGGTCGATCTTTCAATTTGTTACAGCCGGAAGTATCAATCACGAATTCGTGATCGACACTTCCGGAAAGCTTTGCAGCCGCGCCTCCGATTTGAGAATCGCAAACAGCGGCTTGCGTACCGGCAGGCTCATAACATTGATCGGTTCCGCTGACACCCGCCGCCTTGATTCCAGGAGATTTCGCGGCCACAAAGTCCGGAACGGCTTGTCGCCGCGCTTTCGCCCGCTGCAGCCCGAAGATTCCCTTTTTTTGCCCCGCTGCGGACACGCCGCCCGGTCTCTTTTCGCTCCGGGGGCTGGCGAATGGGGAGATTGCCAAATGACTGTCAAAGCCAGCGGGCGCTCGGCATTGATACTCGCAACAGGACTCTTTGTGTGTTTCGCAGCGCCTTCCCTAGCGGCGGAGGACGCCGACGCTGCGGGCGCAGGTTCGAAATCGGAAACCGCCGGGGCGCCTGTTGCGCTTAACAAATACGCCAAACACGGCTCGCACCACTGGAAGAGACATGCGCATCGCCGATCCGATAAGGTCGCGGTGAAATCGTCTGCCGACAGCAAGGCCGTGACGTCCGATGCCGGCGACCAGGCACCCGCGATTCCGCCGGCGGTGGCCGACGCCAATGCGCGGCTGATGTTCGCCAATACGCCAACCGGCAATGCGATCAGGGCGATGTCGGAGCGAGCCAATGACATTCTGTTGGCCGCTGTGCCGGAAAAGCCAGCTGACGCCCAGCCCACCGCTGAGGCCCCCGTCGTTTCCCCCGATCAGCTCAACGACGTCGATCGCACGCTACGCGAGAGCGCGCCGCCGGCAAGAACGCCCTCCGCCTCGCCCCTTGCTATGGCCTCGGCCGAGGCACCTGCCGCACCTGTCGCGCCGGTGATGGCAAACAGCGGCGAGCCCACCGTCTGGGACCAGACTACCCTGATCGGGAAGTTCTTCATCGGTCTCGGCGCGCTGCTGACGATGGCCTCCGCCGCGCGCATGTTCATGACATAGCCGACAACCATTGCGGTCCGAGGCAACGGGTCGGCGAATGCGCCCAACGGGCTGCGCAGAGCGATCCGGCGGCATAAGCCGGATGGCTCGGTCGCATGCGGTCCTTGCAAGAACGGGATGACGCAGCGTGCCGATGCCACTTGATGCCCCACCCGCCAGCGGGCACATTGCCCGCGAAATCAGCCGGGGTGGACCATGACTATGTTCGAACACATCGTTGTCGAAAGCAAAGGCGCCGTCGGCGTCATCAGGCTCAATCGCCCGAAGCTGCTCAACGCGCTGTCGTTCGGCGTGTTCCGAGAAATCGCCGCCGCGGTTGACGATCTCGAAGCCGACGACAAGATCGGATGCATCCTGCTCACCGGCAGCGAGAAAGCCTTCGCTGCGGGCGCCGATATCAAGGAGATGCAGCCGAAAACCTTCATCGACATGTTTTCCAGCGACTTCACCGCCATCGGCGGCGACCGGGTCGCCAACTGCCGCAAGCCGACCGTCGCGGCCGTCAGCGGCTATGCGCTCGGCGGCGGCTGCGAACTGGCGATGATGTGCGACATCATCATCGCCGCGGACACCGCGAAATTCGGCCAGCCGGAGATCACGCTCGGCACCATCCCCGGCATCGGCGGTACCCAGCGGCTGACGCGCGCGGTCGGCAAATCCAAGGCGATGGATCTGTGTCTGACCGGGCGAATGATGGATGCCGCTGAGGCGGAACGATCGGGCCTCGTCAGCCGCGTCGTGCCCGAGGACAAATTGATGGACGAAGCGCTCGCGGCGGCGGAAAAGATCGCCTCGATGTCGCGCCCCGCGGCCGAGATGGCCAAGAGCGCCATCAACCGCGCCTTCGAGACGCCGCTGTCGGAAGGCCTCAACGTCGAACGCAACCTGTTTCATTCGACCTTCGCGCTCGAGGATCGCGCCGAAGGCATGGCGGCCTTCATCGAGAAACGGAAGCCGCGGAACAGGAACAGATAGGTCTCATGTCCGGCTCTTCACCAGCGCCGCGCCGACCAGCGCGCGGAAGGCGCGTTCGGGCCAGGTGGCCGGCCGGTCGAGGCCAAGCCGTGCCAGGCATTCCTCGTCCCCGGCATCCGGCCGGTGGGTAAATCCTTGCCATAACAGTCGCGGCAACCGCAGCGGCGCGCGTTGGGCATCCTGCAACAGTTGCAACGCTGGAATCAGCCGTTGCTCGGCCGCGGTGAAATCGCAGCCGAACGGAAAGGACGGCAGCAGGCCGGCCTCGCGCGCAGGCTTCAGCGCGCGCGCAATGCGTTCCGGCAGATTTTCGCGGTGCGCGGCCGGAATTTCAAAGTGCTTCGGCAGCTTGCCGGCATCCCTGGCCTGGCGGGCAAGCTCGTCCTGGAAACGGGAATCCGCGACCTGCAGCATCGCCGCGATTACCTCCGCATCGGATTTCCCCCTGAGGTCGGCGACGCCGTATTCGGTGACGACGATATCGCGCAGGTGCCGCGGAATGGTCTCGTGGCCATAGCTCCAGCGGATGTTGGACTGCACGCGGGCGCCGGCCTGTCGCGTCGCGTCGACCGTAAGGATCGAGCGTGCGCCCTGCAACGCGAACGCCTGCGCGACGAAATTATACTGGCCGCCAACGCCGCTCACGACTTGTCCGTTTTCGAGGCCGTCGGACACCACGGCTCCCATCAGGGTCGCCATGATCGCGGTGTTGACAAAACGGGCGTTGACGCGGGCGCGCCGCTTGGCGGCCTCCTCGCCATAGAGTTCGTTGGTGAAGGATACCGCCGTCATCTGGATCCGCGCGCGCTGAGCGTCCGTCATCTCGCGCAGTGCGCGATAGAACGATTTCGGCCCGAGAAAAAACGCGCCATGCAGCACCACGCCATCGACCTCGCGCTTGAGAATGTCGGCGTCGATCAGAGCCAGAAACGCCTCGGTCACAATTTCGCTGACGCCGTAGAGTCCATTCTCGAACGATCCGGTTTCCAGCGCCGCGAGCTGGGCGGTTTCCGGCGCGAGCCGTTTCATGATGCCGTGAAATTGCGCATTGTCGCGATGGCGGACGATCAATCCCTGCGCCAGTGCGTCGCCGATCTGCCCGATGCCGATCTGCAAGCTGCCGCCGTCGCACACCAGACCGGCTGCGTGCAGACCGATGGCGTATCTGGTGTCGGTGATCGGCTCGGACGGCGGCGCGAACAGCGGGAAGTCGGTCTCGGGACTGTCGAGCACCGCGCTGAATTCTTCAGCCGGCAGATCGCCCTCGCCCGGCATGAACGGCAGTTCGGAGTTGACCTGCCCGACCAGTTTGAACGACGCGCGGCCGCCGGTGCGGGCGCGCAAAATATCCAGCGTGGTGTCGGTGTTACAGCTCAGGCTGTAGCGCGCGGCGCCGTCGACGACGCGCTTGGCCACCAACTGGGTGACGACGTTGAGTCCGCGCGCCAACAGATACATCGAGGCATGGGTATAATTGGCGGAAATATAATGCTGCTGCGCGAACGGCACGTGCAGCCACCTTCCGGCCAGAAAGAAGAATTCGATCACCCGGACATTGGGCGGCAGCGCCCCCGCACGCAGCGCATCGGCATAGGCAAGATCGGGATAGCCGCCGAACAGCCGCTCGATCACGGGTCCGATAAAGCGCTGCTCGAGCAGGTTCGCAGGCCGCGGTTTTTCCAGCGTCAGCGCGGAAAACAAGGTCAGGCTGATCGTGGGGTCAGCGGCGGCGCGCGCATAGAGCGCATTGACGATGTGATTGGCCTTGCCGAGCCCGAGCGGCAACCCTACCACCAGATTGGTTCCGACGTCACGGACGATATCCTCCGCAATCGCTTCGGGATCGGAAAACAGTTTCGGCATCAAGTGCAGGTCCAGCGTCATCGGAACAGCCAACGCCTGGAATCGGGCGCAGCCGGCTGGAGCTATAGCGCATCCGCGGCCGATATTCTCTGTGACGAACCGGCAACAGCGGTTTGCCTGGGGCGGCACCGCGCTCTAAACAGGTAGATGTGTCGTCGGCGGGGGCGGACGGCCGGCTTGGTTTACGGGATCATATGACTGGGCGTGCCGCTAAAGTTGGCCACGTGGGAAGGCGCGTGCTTCGATGGGGCATTTGTCTTGGCGTGGCAACTTGCGTCGGTTTTGCCGCTGGCGCGGCTTTCTGTCTCGCCGCCGGCGCGGCCCGGGCCGAGGCCCTCCCCGAGGCGCTGGCCAGGGCCTACCAGTCCAATCCGCAGCTCAATGCCGAACGGGCGCGGCAGCGCGGCACCGACGAGAACGTACCCCAGGCGCTCGCCGGTTATCGGCCTCAGATTGTCGCCACCCTCAGCGCCGGATTGCAGGCGGTGCGCAACCTGCTGCCGGACAACACCGTCCAGTCCGCGACCCTGAAACCCTGGACCATCGGCGTCACGGTGACACAGACGCTGTTCAACGGCTTCAAGACCGCCAACAGCGTCCGGGTGGCGGAACTGCAGGTGAGGTCGGGCCGCGAAGCCCTGCGCAATGTCGGTCAGGGTGTGCTACTGGACGCCGTCACCGCCTACAGCAACGTGCTGGCCAACCAGTCGCTGGTCGAAGCGCAGCGCTCCAACGTCGCGTTCCTGCGGGAGACCGTCGGTATCACCCAGAGACGTCTCAACGCCGGTGACGTCACGCCGACCGACACGGCGCAGGCGGAAGCGAGGCTAAGCCGGGGGTTGGCGGATCTGAACGCCGCCGAAGTCAATCTCGCCGTCAGCCAGGCGACCTACACCCAGGTGATCGGCAACCCGCCGGCCCAATTGCGCGCGGCCGAACCCGTGGACCGGTATCTGCCGCGCAGCCGCGACGACGCCACCGCGCTGGCCTTCAAGGAGCATCCCGCGGTCACGGCGGCGGGCTTCGACGTCGACGTCGCCTCGACCACCATTCACGTCGCCGAGAGTAGCCTTTTGCCCAGCATCACGCTGCAAGGCAGCGCCAGCCACTCCAGCGAAGCCGATCCCACGATCAGCACCTTGCGGACCGATCAAGCCTCGGTGATCGCCCAGATGAACGCGCCGATTTATGACGGCGGCACCGCGGCGTCGCAAACCCGGCAGGCCAAGGAATTGGCGGCGCAAAGCCGGCTGGTGCTCGATCAGGTTCGCAATCAGGCCCGCACCGCGGCGGTCGGCGCCTGGGTCGCCAATGAGGGCGCCAAGATCGCGGTGACGGCATCGGAATCCGAGGTGCGCGCGGCGACCATCGCGCTGCAGGGCGTGCAGAAAGAGGCGGCTGGCGGCCAGCGCACCACGGTCGATGTGTTGAACTCGCAGGCCGACCTGATTTCCGCCAAGGCGCGGCTGATCGGCGCGCAACGCGATCGCGTCATCGCCTCCTACACCCTGCTCAGCGCCATCGGCAGGCTCGACGTCAAGACCCTGGCGCTCAACACGCCGGACTATCTACCGGAGGTGCATTACCATCAGGTCCGCGACGCCTGGCATGGCCTGCGCACCCCTTCGGGGCAATAGGCGGCCGTGCTTTGACGCGCCGCCTTACGCCGAGCGCGTAACGTGTTATCAATCCCGGACGCGCCATCACAAACACCAGAAGCGCACAAGGGAGAAGACCAATGCTGACACGTCGCGGTATCCTGCTCGCCTCCATTGCCGCCGGAGTGACAATGCGAAACCGGTACGCGCGCGCGACCGCGTCGCAACCGTCGACGCCGGTGAACTTCGAGCTTCCCGCCGGCGCCTGCGATTGCCATACTCACATTCACGGGGACCCAGCGAAATTCCCGTTCTTCGACGGTCGCGTCTACACCCCGGAGCTGGCCTCGCCTGAAGAAATGTCGGCGCTGCACAAGGCGCTGCACATCGAGCGCGTCGTGATCGTAACGCCAAGCGTCTACGGCACCGACAATTCAGCGACTTTGTTCGGCATGATGGCGCGCGGCGCAACCGCGCGCGGCATCGCCGTGATCGACGACAAGACGCCGGAAGCCGAGCTCGACGCCATGGGGAAGGCGGGCTTCCGCGGCATCCGGCTCAATCTTGCGACCGGCGGCGTCGCCGATCCCAATGTCGGCCGGCCGCGTTTTCTGGCCGCGGTCGAGCGGGTCAAGAACCGCAACTGGCATATCCAGCTCTACACCGGCTTGCCGATGATCTCGGCACTCAGGGAAAGCTTCGCCGCCTCGCCGGTGCCGGTCGTGTTCGATCATTTCGGCGGCGCGCAGGCGGCACTCGGCGTGGACCAGCCCGGTTTTGCCGATCTCGTGGAACTGGTGAAATCGGGCAAGGCCTATGTGAAAATTTCCGGCGCCTATCGGGCATCGAAACTCGGGCCCGATTATACCGACGCCGCCCCGCTCGCCCGCGCGCTGATCGCGGCCAACCCCGACCGCATCGTATGGGGCACCGACTGGCCGCATCCGGACTCCTCGACGGTGCCCGGCAGGAAGACGACCGACGTCACCCCGTTGTTTCAGATCGACGACGGCCGTCTTCTCAACCAGCTCCCGGTATGGGCGCCGGACGCTGTGATCAGAAAGAAAATTCTGGTCGACAATCCGGCGCGGCTCTACGGATTCTGACGCGATGGACGAGGCCGCGTTGCAGCTTGCTCCTGATTGCGTCAATCACAAACGCAGCGGCCAACAATCCGGGCATCTGCCCACTACCGCGCCCGGCGCGAGAAGAACGAGATCAGCACCGGAAGCGTCACCAGGATTACCAGCGGCGCCAGCGTCATTCCGGTGACCACCACAACCGCCAGGGGCTTTTGCACCTGCGAGCCGATCCCCGTCGACAGCGCCGCCGGTAACAGCCCGACGCCCGCCACCACGCAGGTCATCAGCACCGGCCGCAATTGCAGCTCGCCGGTGTGGATCACCGCCGTCACCCGGTCAAGACCTTCGTCGATCAGCTGATTGAACTGCGACAGGATGATGATGCCGTCCATCACGGCAACGCCGAACAGCGCGATGAACCCGATGGCGGCGGACACGCTGAAGGGAATGCCTGTTAGAAGAAGCCCGAGCACGCCGCCGAAGATCGCCATCGGAATCACGCTCATGGCGAGCAGCGTGTCCACCATGGAGCCGAAATTGAACCACAACAGCACCGCGATCAGCGTGAGGCTGATCGGCACCACGATTGACAGCCGCTTGATGGCGTCCTGCAGATTGCCGAATTCGCCGACCCATTCGAGCCGCGATCCCGGCGGAAGCCTGACCTGGGCTGCCACCTTCTGCTGCGCTTCCCTGACAGCGCCGCCGAGGTCGCGTTCGCGCACCGAGAATTTTATCGGCAGGTAGCGCTCCTGCTGTTCCCGGTAGATATAGGCCGCACCGGAGACCAGGTTGATCGAGGCCACTTCGCTCAGGGGAATCTGCGTGATCGTGCCGTTCGGGCCGGTCGCGCCGATCCGCAAATTCTGGATCGCCTCGGCGCTCTTGCGATACTCCGGTGCGAGGCGGACGATGATCGGAAAATGCCGGTCGCTGCCGGGTTCATAGAGGTCGCCGGCGGTGTCACCGCCGATCGCCACCTTGATGGTGGCATTGATATCGCCGGGGGTGAGCCCATAGCGGGCGGCCTTGGCGCGATCGATATCGATCTGGATGGTCGGCTGGCCGAGCGAGGTAAACACCGCAAGATCGGTAACCCCCTGCACCGTGGCGAGCACCGACTTGATCTTGTTGGCGGTGTCACTAAGTGCCTGCAGATCGTTGCCGTACAACTTGATCGAGTTCTCTCCTTTCACGCCGGACACCGCCTCGGAAACGTTATCCTGCAGATACTGCGAGAAATTGAACTCGACGCCGGGGAATTTGTCCTGCAGCTTTGCGAGCAATCGAGCCGTCAAAACATCCTTGTCGTGGGTATCGGGCCATTCGCTGGCCGGCTTCAGCGGCGCGAAGAATTCCGCATTGAAAAGTCCGGCGGCGTCGGTGCCGTCGTCCGGGCGGCCATGCTGCGATACCACCGACTCCACCTCGGGAAAGCTGCGGATCAGCCTGCGCATCTCGTTGACATAGGCGTTGCCTTCCTGCAGCGAGATGGTCGGCGGTAAGGTGGCGCGAATCCACAGATTGCCCTCCTCAAGCTTGGGCAGGAACTCCAGTCCCAGCAGGCGGCCAAACACGACGGTCATGACCACGAGCCCGACCGCGCCCGCCATCACCAGCTTGCGGTTGCCGACGCCCCAGCTCAGCGCCGGAACATAGAGCCGATGCAGGAACGCCATGATCCGGGTCTGGGTTTCGCTCACGTGCGCAGGCAGGATAAGAGCGCTCAATGCCGGCGTAATGGTGAATGTCGCGAGCAGGCCTCCCGCCAGCGCATAGGCATAGGTCCGCGCCATCGGTCCGAAGATGTTACCTTCGACGCCACTCAGGGTGAACAGCGGCAGGAATGCCGCGATGATGATCGCGGCAGCAAAGAAGATCGACCGCGACACGTCGGCGGCGGCGCTCAGGATGGCATGGCTCTTCATGGCCATCGTGGTGTCGGTTGAAATATGGCTCTGTTCGGCTTCCGAGAGCGCTGTCGTTTGCGACAGCCGGCGGAAAATCGCCTCCACCATGATCACGGTCGCGTCCACGATCAGTCCGAAATCGATGGCGCCCACCGACAGCAGGTTGGCGGATTCGCCGCGCAGCACCAGGATGATGACGGCGAAAAACAGCGCGAACGGAATGGTTGCGCCGACGATCAGCGCACTTCTGAAGTCGCCGAGGAAAATCCATTGCAGCAGCACGATCAGGAGTATGCCGAGCACCATGTTGTGCAAGACGGTGGCGGTGGTGATGTCGATCAGGTCCTTGCGGTCGTAGATGCGCTCGATCTGCACCCCCGGCGGCAGGATGGTGGAATTGTTGATCGATGCCACCAATTGTTCGACGCGCAGAATGGTCGGCGAACTCTGTTCGCCGCGGCGCATCAGCACGATCCCCTGGACGATGTCGTCGGCCTGATCGAGGCCGGCGATGCCGAGCCGCGGCTTCTCGCCGACGGTCACGGTGGCGATATCCTTGACCAGCACGGGATTGCCGCCGCTTTGCGACACCATGGTGCTGGCGAGATCGTCGATGGAGCGGATCAGGCCCACGCCGCGCACCACGGCGGATTGCGCGCCGATGTCGACGGTATTGCCACCGACATTGATATTGGAATTGCCGACGGCCTGCAGCAGCTGCGGCAGCGTCAGGCCGTAGGCGACGAGCTTGTTGAAGTCGACCTGCAGCTCATAGGTCTTGGTCTTGCCGCCCCAGGCGGTGACGTCGATCACACCGGGTACGGCGCGGAAGCGGCGCTGCAAAACCCAGTCCTGCAGCGTCTTCAGATCGAGCACGCTGTAATGCGGCGGCCCGGCCAGCCGGTAGCGGTAAATTTCACCGATCGCGCTCAGCGGCGAAATCCCCGGCTGCACGCTGCCGGGCAAGGGCGCCAGTTGCGACAGCCGGTTCAGCACCTGCTGCAGCGCCTCGTCATAGGTGTAGTCGAACGAAAACTGCAGCTTGACGTCGGACAATCCGTACAGCGAGATCGTCCGGATCGTGCGCAGGTTCTTGATGCCGGCGACCTGGGTCTCGATCGGGATCGTGATGTAACGTTCGATCTCTTCCGAGGACAACCCCGGACTTTGCGTCACGACGTCGACCATCGGTGGCGTCGGGTCGGGATAGGCTTCGATGTTGAGCTGCTTGAACGCGATCAGGCCGCCGATCATCACGACGGCGAGCAGGCCCACCATCAGATAGCGGCGGCTGACGGCAATGGCGACAAGACGATCCATTCAGACCGAAGCTTTCAATGGGCTGAGTTAAGTTAGCTGCCGGATGCGGCGCGGTCGATGAACAGGCTGCCCTTGGTAACGATCTGCTCGCCGGGTTTCAAATTGCCCTCGACTTCGACGAGGGCGCCATTGGTCAACCCGGTCTTGATCTGGCGCAGTTCGATCGACTTGTCCTCGTGAGCCACCCAGACCCGGACCTGATCTCCCTCGTAGATCAACGCCTGCTTCGGCACGCCCGCCGCCGGGTGATCGCCCGCGGAATAGATCGTGACGTTGGCGAACATTTCCGGCTTCAGCAGCCCATCCTTGTTGTCGATCGTGGCGCGGACTAGAAGCCGGCGGGTGGCAGGATCGATCGCGGCGGCGACGTAGTCGATGCGCGCCGTCAGCGTGCGGCCCGGCAGCGCCAGCACGTTGAAGGCGACCTGCTGCCCCACCGACACCTTCGAGGCATCGGATTCGCGGACGAAGGCCGTAAGCCAGACCGTGGACAGATCGCCGATCACGAATACGGGATCGCTGGCGCCGGCGTTCACATATTGGCCGGGGCCGACCTTTCGCTGCACCACCGTGCCTGCGATCGGCGAGAAGATGGTGGTGTCCGGATTGATGCTGCGCTTTTCCTGAAAGGCCGATATGGCCTCGTCGGTGAAGCCGAGAATTCGCAATTTGTTGCGCGCCGCCTCCAGCGCCGTTTGTGACGAGCGCAAGTCGTTCTGCGTCTGGATCAGGGTTGCCTGGCTTTGTTGGTAATCCTTCAGCGGAACGGCCTTGCCCTCGAACAGATCCTTGGCGCGGGTATCCTGTATCTGCGCGAGGTCGAGCGCCGACCTGGCCTTGTTCAACGCGGTCATCGCCGCAACCAGATCGTTCTGCGCCTGCACGGTATCGGCGGCTTCGATCACAAACAGCGGCTGCCGCTGCGTGACGCTGTCGCCCGGCCGGGCCAGCAGCTTCATGACGCGGCCTGCGTAGGGCGAAAACACCGGCGTCGAACGGTCCTCATCGACCGCGACCTTGCCTTCGGTCACGGTCTCCGCCCGGAACGTTCGCTCCGTCACGGGCTCGATGGTCAGGCTGGCCCATTCGGCCGGGGTCGGGGTGTAGCGTTGCAATCCCTTGCGCGATTGGCTCGACATCTCGGAGAATCCGTGCGTCGCCCCGCCGGTATGCACAAGCCCGTACAATGCAGCGCCCGCAAGCCCGAGCAGGGCCGCGCCGACGGTCAGCCGTTGCCGGTTAAGCATCTGCAATTGCTTGATAAATTCCGACAGCATGATCCAGTCACTTCGGCGATGATTCCGGCAATGACTGCCTCATCGGTGCGCTAATAGTGCCCATTTGATGTTTCAAACAACCTAAAAACGCATATAGCGCCAGCCTTTAAAGTTAAAATTTTGCGAGGCGAGCCCTGTTTTCGAGGGGCCGACCCCGCGGTCAATCGCGCGCCGGCCATCGCGGGGGATGACTGCCGAGCGGCATCGCCGGGCGTGCCCAGAATGCGGGGGTCTTCGACAGCGACGCCGAATGACTGACGACCTGCAGCGGACCGAAGCCGGAAGCCACCTCCTCGACAAAGGGGCTGACCGCATCGCCCGTCAAATCCTGGGTTTTGAACCCGTCGGCCACGCGGCCGAGATTCCACAGCCACCGCCCGGTCTGCGCCAGGGAGACACGGACATGCCAGCTGCCGCCTTCGCGCGACTGGCGCGCCTTGGCCATCATCGCGCCAAACGCCATCAGGTAGCCGGTGGCGTGATCGAGCATTTGCGCGGGCAATTCCTTCGGACCTTCGACCCCGGCGGCCAGCCCTTCGGCGTGATTGAAGCCGGTCGAGGTCTGCACCAGCGAGTCGAAGCCACGGCGTTCCGCCCACGGCCCGGCATGGCCGTAGGCCGACAGCGACACATAGACGATTCCGGGGTTGATATCAGCCGCATCCTCCGGTGAGAACCCGAGGTTGGCGAGCGCGTGCGGGCGATAACCTTGCGAGAAGATATCCGCACTGGCCAGCAGATTGCGCAAGCTCCCCTGCCCCTGTTCGCTTTTGAGTTCGACAAAACTCGTCAGCTTGCCGCGCCCGGTATCAATGGTGAGCCAAGAACTCGCCGGCAGATCGGGACCGGAGATCAACAGCACGTCGGCGCCATGCGCTGCGAGCGTGCGGCCGGCGACGGGAGCTGCGATCACCCGCGACAAATCGAGCACGCGCACACCAGCGAGCGGACGGTCTCCCGCGGGCCAGGGTTTCGGGGCGGCCTCGCCGATTTTTTCGATAGAGATGGTCGGCAACGCGGCCAACGCCCCGGCGTGAGGCAGGTCGGACCATTCGCCGTTTGAACGCATCATCGCGACCACGCCGCCGGCGGCATAGGCCGCGGTCTCGAACGCCTCGCCGTCCCACGCCATCAGCGCTGCCTGAACGTCAGCGCGTTCCGGCTTGCAGTCGAGCACCTTGCAGACGGCGGCACGGTGATGCGGAAAATTGGTGTGCAGCCGCACGAAGCGCTGATCGCGGGTCTTGTAGATCCCGGCAATGGCGTCCCAGGTAGGCCCCGGCGGCTTGCCGTCGACCCGCAAATAGCGCTCGGAACGACATTCGACGACCGCATGACGCATATCGACGGCGACATCCTGGGATTGTCCGCTGCGCAGTTTCCAGATCTGCGCGGCGGCAAGTCCTGCCGCGGCGATACTGGTCTGCGCCGCGGCGGCAACGCGGAACGACGACGGCAGTTGCGGTTCTTCTCCCGTCAGCGCGACCGCGTCGAGCGCGGCGAGCTCGCCGCCGGCGGATGTCCAGAGATCTGCCATGATTTCGCGGGGCGTTAGCATGAGGATTGTTCCGTTGTATTTCGTCATGCCCGCGCTTGTCGCGGGCATCCACGTCTTTTGATTCGCTGCATCAAACAAGACGTGGATGGCGGGGGCAAGCCCGGCCATGACGAACTCTTATATTTGGCCTCAATGAAAATCCCGCGAGCGCGGCAGGATCCGCGCGTTGCGGGGATGGCGGATTTTCTGGACCGGATTGTCCAGATGCTGGCGCCGATCGTCATGCAGCGGCTCGATCAGGGCGGGACCTGTTGGCACGGCATGCCTGCGGCCCAGAGCGTCGTCGGCAAGACGAACGAGATCGCGGGAGCGGTCGAACAATTTTGCGGCGACGAGATGCACGACCTTTTCCGGGCTGCTTTGAATGTATCCCTCGACCAGAATGAGCCGCGCGCCCATCACCTCCTTGCGGAAGCGCTCCATGACCTTCGGCCATACCACGATATTGGCGATGCCGGTTTCGTCCTCCAGCGTCATGAAGACGACGCCCTTGGCGCTGCCCGGGCGCTGCCGCACCAGCACCACTCCGGCGCAGCGGACATATTGCCGGTCGTTGGCGTCGGAAACCGCTTCGCAGGCGATGACGCGTTCTTGGGCAAACATCGGCCGCAGAAACTCCATCGGATGGCCCTTCAGCGACAGCCGGATGGTCTGATAGTCGGCCACTACCTGCTCCGGCAGCGGCATGTCGGGTAACGGCTGCGCATGCTCGTCCGGCTGCTCGCGCGCGGCGGCACTTTCGAACAGCGGCAGCGGCACGTCGTCGGGCAGTCGCCGCACCGCCCAAAGTGCCGCACGGCGATCGAGCCCGATGGAGCGAAACGCATCGGCATCCGCCAGCAGGATCAGCGCGCGCTTGGGAAGCGCGGTGTCGCGGGCGAAATCTTCCAGCGAGGTGAAGGGGCGACGTTGCCGCGCCTCGACAATGCGCTTGGCCCAGTCGGTCTCCACCTCTCCCGCTTGCGGGGGAGGTCGCATCGCATCGAAAGATGCGATGCCGGGGGAAACTCTCTCCACACGAGCAGTGTGCCTCGCGGCGACACCCCCACCCCAGCCCTCCCCCGCAAGCGGGAGAGGGAGCGCAGTCCCTTCGTGGTTGACCAAATGGGATTTTGCTTCTGGCGCATCCCGGAATGACGGTTGAATTTGCTTCGATCGCTCCTCGTCCGGATCGATCCAGCGGAAGCCGTCGATCTGGCGAAAGCCGAGCCGCAGCGCGTGATATTTGCCGCTTTTCTCCTCCAGCATATTGTCGCCATGACTGAAGGAAATATCGATCTCGCGCACCACGACGCCGTTGTCGCGGGCGTCACCGACGATCTGCGCCGGCGCGTAAAATCCCATCGGCTGCGAATTCAACAGTCCGCAGGCGAACGCATCGGGATGAAAATGCTTCAACCATGACGAGACATAGACAAGCTGGGCGAAGGCGGCGGCGTGGCTTTCGGGGAAGCCGTATTCGCCAAAGCCCTTGATCTGGTTAAAACAGTTCTTCGCGAATTCTTCCGGGTAGCCGCGCCTGATCAGATTGCCGACCATCTTCTCTTCGAATTTATGGATGGTGCCGACATGGCGGAACGTGGCCATCGCCCGGCGTAACTGGTTGGCTTCGTCGGGGGTGAATTTCGCGGCCTCGATGGCGATCCGCATCGCCTGTTCCTGAAACAGGGGAACGCCGAGGGTTTTGCCGAGGATGTCCCGGAGTTCGTTCCGGTCGCCATATTTCGGAAAGGGATATTCGATCTCCTCCGGCTTCATCCCCCGCCGCTTCAGATAGGGATGCACCATATTGCCCTGGATCGGCCCGGGGCGGACGATCGCGACCTCGATTACCAGATCATAAAACGTGCGCGGTTTCAGCCGCGGCAGCATGTTCATCTGGGCGCGACTCTCGACCTGGAATACGCCGAGCGATTCGCCCCGGCACAGCATGTCGTAGACCTCGGGGATCTCGCGCGGGATGGTGGCAAGCTCCCAGCGCTTGCCCTTGTGCAATTCGATCAAGTCGAAGCACTTGCGGATGCAGCTCAACATCCCCAGCGCCAGCACATCGACCTTCATCATCCGGATTTCGTCGATGTCGTCCTTGTCCCATTCGATGAAGGTGCGGTCGTCCATCGCGGCGTTGCCGATCGGCACGTATTCATCGAGCCGGTCCTGCGTCAGCACGAAGCCGCCGACATGTTGCGACAGGTGGCGCGGAAATTCGATCAGTTCGGCCGCGAGCCGCACCGCGCGCTGGATCATGGGATTATGCGGATCGAGACCGGCCTGGCGAACCTGCGTCTCGTCAAGGCCATCGCCCCAGCTTCCCCAGACCGTATCGGCCAAAAGCGCGGTGACGTCTTCGGTCAGTCCCAGCGCCTTGCCGACGTCGCGAATCGCGCTGCGAGGACGGTAATGAATCACGGTGGCGACAATCGCGGCGCGGTGGCGGCCATAGCGATTGAAGACATATTGCATCACCTCTTCGCGGCGCGAATGCTCGAAATCGACATCGATGTCGGGCGGCTCGCGGCGCTCTTCGGAGAGAAACCGCTCGAACAGAAGATCGACCTCCGCCGGGTTGACGGAAGTGATCCCCAGCATGAAGCATACCGCCGAATTGGCCGCCGATCCCCTGCCCTGACACAGGATGTGCTGGGATCGCGCATAGCGAACGATGTCGTGCACGGTAAGAAAATAATGCGCGTAATCGAGTTTTTCGATCAGCGCCAATTCCTTTTGCAGGGTGGCGCGGAGCCTGGCATCGATCCCGTCGGGGAAATATTTGGCAACGCCTTGCCACGTCAGATCCTCCAGATGCCGCTGCGCGGTCTTGCCCGGCGGCACCGGTTCGTCCGGATAGCGGTATTTCAATTCGTCAAGCGTGAACGTAATGCGGCCGGCAAAGCGCAGCGTTTCGGCAATCGCATCGGGATAATCACGAAACAGCCGGAGCATTTCCGCCGGCGATTTCAGATGCCGCTCGGCGTTGAGCTCCAGCAGGCGGCCCGCGGTTTCGATGGTGGTCTTCTCGCGGATGCAGCTGACGACGTCCTGCAGCACCCGGCGCTCGCAGGCATGATACAGGACGTCATTGGTGGCGAGCAGCGACACGCCGGCTGCCGTGGCGAGTCGCTGCAATCCGGCAAGACGGCGCTTGTCGTCGCCGTGATGAAACAGGCTGGCGGCAAGCCACACGCCATCGGCCGACGTGCCGCGCATCGTCTCCAGCATTCGCGTCAGCGCGTCGGCCTTGAGCCGGTACGGCGGCATCAGCACCAGCAGCAGCCCCTCGCTGAATTGCCTCAAGTCCTCGAAGCGCAGGTGGCATTCGCCTTTGTCGGCGGCGAGTTTGCCCTTGCTCAAGAGACGGCAGAGCCGGCCATAGGCGGCGCGGTCGCGCGGATAGGCCAGGATGTCCGGCGTGCCGTCGGTGAAGACGAGACGCGATCCGATCAGCAGTTTCGGCCGGGATAATAGTTCCGGATTTTTCAGTTCGGCATAGGCCCGCACCACGCCGGCCAGCGTATTGCGGTCGGCGATCCCGATAGCATGCAGGCCGTATTCGCCGGCCTGATGGACATATTCCTGCGGATGCGAGGCGCCGCGCAAAAACGAGAAATTGGTGGTGACGCCGATCTCCGCGTACGCTGGCGTGGTCATGCGAACAATCCGTGCATGAACCAGTTCGGCTGAACGGCCTTGCCTTCCTCCTGCACGATCTCGCGGTCATAAAGTCCGTCGCGGTACAGCCAGAACCGCAGGCCGGTCTCGTCCTCGACGCGGAAATAATCGCGCGTCAGCATCTCGCCTTGCGCGTGCCACCATTCCATAGCGACGCGCTCGGGGCCTTCGGCCCGGACCACGGCGTGGGTGGCACGGCGCCAGACAAACCGCGCGGGCGGGCCATCCGGTACCTGCGCGATGACTTTTATCTGTTCCGGCCGTTCGAACAGCCGCAGCGGCCGCAGCGGCGGCTCCCCCTCCGCGCGCGCCGGCCAGGTCGCATGCGTGGCAGCGGCCAGATGATGCTGCGCCGGCGCCGCCAGCACCCCGCGCTCCGGAATATGGGTGTCCTGCGGCAGGTGCACGACCACGCGCCGTCCGCCGATGCGGGCGGCGATGCGGTCGATCAGGGCGGCCAGTTCGTCATTGTCGTGCACATTGGCATCGAGATCGCGCTGCTGCTGCACGACGATTTCGGTGCGGCTGGCAGACAGGCGAATGAGATCAAATCCGAAACCGGGATCGAGCGGATCGCTTAAGGCGCTGAATCGCTCGCGAAACAGGCGCTCGATCACCTCAGCCCTGGTCACGGGCTGCCCGGTGTCGACCATGATGGTGCGAACCGCGCCATCGGTGCGGAAGAAACGGGCTTCCAGCCGCCGCGCGCCCTTGCCCTGCTGCGCCATCGCCGCGACCAGCATTCCGGCCAGCCCGGACAAGGTCGCGGAGATCACCGCTTCCGTCGTCACCGGCTCGGCGAAGCGCTTCTCCACGATGTAATCCGGTAGCGGTTTCAGCGGGCTGATCGGCGCATCGCTTTGTCCCAGCGCCTGTTCCAGCAGGGCTGTGAATCCGGCGCCGAATCGTGCGGTGATTTCATGCCGCGCGCGGGAAGCGACATCGCCAATGGTTTTCAGCCCGGCACGGCGCAGACCGGTGGTTATCGCATCACTGACGCCCAGCGCGGACACCGGCAGCGGCCTGACCGCATCGGCTTCCTCGCCATCCCTGACGATGCGGCCATGGACGTGGCGGGTCAGCGTCCGCGCGCACACCGCCGTACCGGCGATGGCGGCGCTGACCGCAAAACCTTGCGCGGTCAGCACGTCGCACATAAGCCGCATCATCGCGGCCTCGCCGCCGAACAAATGGACACAGCCGGTGATGTCGAGCAGCAGGCCATGCGGGGAATCCAGCGCCACCAGCGGCGTGAAGCGGTCGTACCAACCGGCAATGGCATTCAGCGCGTGCGCGTCGGCGGCTTCGTCGGCATCGAACACCCCCAGCTGCGGACAGATGGCGCGGGCGTTCGCAAGCGGCAGGCCAACCTCAAGACCGAGAGCAGCGGCCGCGTCGTCGAGCGCGAAAATCTGCAGCGCGTTGTTTTGCTTGGCGACGACGACGTGGGGCACGCTGTTATTCCCTCCCCCCTTGTGGGGGAGGGTTAGGGAGGGGGGTGGCGGCAGCGGCGGTGCTTGTGGCTTACCCCTCTCCCCCGCCCTCCCCCACAAGGGGGGAGGGAGCCGACCTCCCGTGTCGTGAGAGCTTTCCTCACGCAGTTCGCTTGAAAACGCTTTAGCCGGTGCGGCGTTGCTTTGGCGAAGCAGGCGCCTGATGCGGTCGATGGGCAGGCGCGGCAACCACAGGCTGAGAATACGCCGCCGGCTTTCTGAAAAGGCACTCATCACATTTCCATTCCATGATCCACCGGCCGACAGGGCCATGACGGTTGCGGACAAGCTGCGCGTCGTACACCGGCGCGCCCCACGCGCTGCTCCATGACGCAGCCGGCGGCGAATGCGCCGCGCGCACGATCCATCTTGTTTCGGCCGTCGAGGGCGACGGTTCCGCCGCCATCCGCAGCGCCAGGCCGGTGACGCCCGAGGTCTGCGCCGCCAGCGTCAGCTTGCGGCTGGCGACGAGGTCGAACTGTCGCGCTTGCCCCCAGACTTCCAGCACCACAGCGCCAAGCGCATCACAGGCCAGCGCGTCGGCGGCGGTCCGCAGCGCGATATCCACGTCGGCTGCGTGCACCGTCACGACGAGTCGCGGATCGAGACCAAGTTCGGCTAGTCCACTCATCGACAGCGCGCCCGATTCAATTTCGGTGAAATCCTGGCGTACCCAAACCAGCGGCCGCCGTGCTGATGCCCGCCCCGCAAGCCCTGCGACAAAACCCGTCGCCGCGGCGCTTTGCCGGCCGGCCTCGGCGAACACCTCGTGCATGGCGCCCATGGCGAGACCGCCCTGCAGCGCCGCATCGGCGTCCGCATGCCCGAGCGCCACCCTGCAAGGTGCGTACGCATCGCCATGCGACTCGATGCGCTCGATGTTGCCGCGCAAGGTTGTAAGCGCGCTTATGCGTGCGTCAGTCATGATGCGCCGCTCCTTAAGGGTTGGGCCGTCACAGGCTCTCTGGGTGAACTCGCGACCGGCTCATTTGTTCATGATATGTTCTAATATAAAGCTAACATGGAAGCGAGAGTCAATCGGGATTGACGGTTACGTTTTTCATGAGCAATCCCAATGGGATCTGCGGAACTCTCGACGCCTTGCCTGCATTAAGCCCCCAGCCCCGCAATGATATCTTCAACGGAAGCGAAAAATGCCCATGGCAACAGCGTCACCCAGCCTCAAAACCCTGCGCGAAGCGGCTGCCGATTGCTGCGCCTGTCCGCTCTGGAAAAACGCGACACAGACCGTGTTCGGCGAAGGCCCGCAAGCCGCGCGCGCGATGCTGGTCGGCGAGCAGCCCGGCGACAGGGAAGACCTTGCCGGCAAACCGTTCGTGGGACCGGCCGGGCTGATGCTCGACCGCGCGCTGGAGGAATCCGGCATCGACCGCAAGAAGGTCTACGTCACCAATGCGGTCAAGCATTTCAAATTCCTGGCCCGCGGAAAAATCCGCCTGCACCAGAAGCCGACCACTTCCGAGATCAAGGCGTGCCGGCCATGGTACGAACGCGAACTGGCCTCGATCAAACCCGATCTGGTAGTGGCGATGGGCGCCACAGCAGCGCAAAGCGTGTTCGGCAAAATCACGCCGATCAACAGGCATCGCGGACGGCTGATCGATCTCGACGACGGCATCAAGGCGCTGGTGACGGTGCATCCGTCCTATCTGCTGCGGCTACCCGACGCGGACGCCAAGGCACGGGAATATCGGCGCTTCGTCGATGATTTGAAGATTGCCGCGGCGCTGTTGCGAAAATCGGCGCACGCGGCCTGACACGCCGGGAACGTTGCCAGTTCTGGCCTGGCGTGATATGGAACGGATGTTCGGGCCATCGGCAACCGCCCGGTCAGCTGTCACGCAGCCAAGCGTTGTCTCGCTCCATTACGGAGGTGAGACATGTCCTGCGGCAGCACCACCTGCACATCAACCTCATATCACCCGGCCGCTTCGAAGCCGTTCGCCGGATTCGAAGGGCTCTGGCAGACGTCATCCCTATGGTTGGCCAAAATAAGCCGCGTTTGCGAGCGACGCCACCAGCGCCGACAACTTCTCGAACTCAATGATTACTTGCTTGCCGATATCGGCCTGTCTCGGGAGGATGCCGTCGAAGAAGCCTGCAAATCTTGGATCCGTCTCGGCATGTGGCGGCTGTAGCGATGACGCTCTTCTCTTCGGCGAAAACGCTGCCGGATATTATGTGTCTGTACGGCGCGCGGGCACTGCGCGGATTCGGCGATGGCTTTGCGATCATCATCCTGCCGGTCTACCTCTCGGCGATCGGCTTCTCGCCGCAGCAGATCGGGATCGTCGCCAGCGCCTCGCTGCTTGGGACGGCGGCGCTGACCTTGATCACAGGCTTCATCGCACCACGGTTTGAGCTCAGGAATCTGTTTATCGCCGGCGCCGGATTGATCGTTTTCACGGGCCTGGTATTTCCGGCGGCAGAAACCATCGCGCCTGTTCTGCTGGTCGCCTTCATCGGAAGCATCAATCCTTCCGCCGGCGATCTCGGCATGCTGGTTCCCTTGGAGCACGCACTGCTGACCAAGGAGACGGCCGACCGGGACCGCACGTCGGTTTTTGCCAGGTACAGCCTGATCGGTTCCTTGACGTCAGCGGTCGGATCGCTGGCAGCGGCACTGCCGGAGATCCTCGCCTCACATGGATGGCACAGGCTCAGCGCCATCAAGCTGATGTTTTATGGGTATGCCGCGCTCGGATTGCTCGCGGCATTTCTGTACCGACGCCTGCCGCGCGACCACAGCCATGCAGCGAGCGCTCCGAAGGCAGCGCTCGGCCCCTCGCGCAATATCGTCTACAGGCTGGCGGCGCTGTTCAGCCTGGACGCTTTCGCCGGCGGCTTCGTCGTGCAGTCGCTGCTGGCGCTCTGGCTGTTTCAGCGATTCAATCTGTCGCTCGAAGCGGCGAGCCTGTATTTCTTCAGCTCGAGCCTGCTCGGCGCATTTTCGTTTCCGGTGGCGGCCTGGCTTGCCTCGCGCATCGGCCTCATCAACACCATGGTGTTCACGCACATCCCCTCCAGCTTCTGCCTGATCGCCGCGGCGTTTTCCTCAAGCCTGACCGTGGTGCTGTCGCTGCTGCTGGTTCGCTCGGCGCTGTCGCAGATGGATGTTCCGACCCGCTCATCCTACGTGATGGCGGTGGTGACACCGGCCGAGCGCACCGCGGCGGCAAGCGTGACTGCGGTGCCACGCAGCCTCGCATCGTCAATCAGTCCGGCGATGGCCGGGTTCATGCTGGCCGGACCATTTTCCGGCCTGCCGCTCGTGGTATGCGGGTGTCTGAAGATCGGCTACGACCTCGCGCTGCTCCGGATGTTTCGTCACACCAAGCCGCCGGAAGAGATCCGGTAACGGCGAGCGGCCCTGTCTCACGCCGCCAGCGTGTTCTCAACCAGCTTGATCCAGTAGGACGTGCCGTAAACGATCGCCTCGTCGTTGAAATTATAGGCGGGATGATGCAGGCCGGCACTGTCGCCGTTGCCGCAGAAAATGAACGCACCCGGCCGCGCCTCTAGCATGTAGGAGAAATCCTCCGCGCCCATCAGCGGCGGCGTCTCGTGTACGTTGGCATCGCCGGCCACCTGCTTTGCCACCTGGATAGCGACGTCGGTCTGCGAGGCATGGTTGACCGTCACCGGATAGCCGCGTTCGTAGACGAGATCGATCTTCGCCCCCGTGATCTGTGCGACGCCGGCAACGACCTCGCGCACCCGCTTCTCAACCAGTTCCCTTACTGCCGGGGTCAGCGTCCGCACCGTGCCCCGGAGTTCCGCGGTTTGCGGGATCACATTGCGCGCATTGCCGGCGTGGAATTCGCACACCGAAATGACCGCCGATTCCAGCGGATCGACGCTGCGCGATACGATCGACTGCAAGGCGGAGATCAACTGCGCGCCGACCAGAACGGAATCGATGCATTTGTGCGGACGCGCCGCATGCCCGCCATGCCCTTCGATCCGGATATCGATGGCATCGGTCGCCGCCATGATCGGGCCGGGCCGGATCGCGAACGAGCCGATCGGAATTCCCGGACCATTATGCATGCCGTAGACATGATCAATGGCGAACCTGTCCATCAGCCCGTCCTTGATCATCGCGGCCGCTCCGGCGCCGCCTTCTTCCGCGGGCTGAAAGATCACGACCGCGTCGCCCGCAAAATTACGCGTTTCCGCCAGATAACGCGCCGCGCCAAGCAGCATCGCGGTATGGCCGTCATGGCCGCAGGCGTGCATCAGGCCCGGCGTCTTGGAGGCGTATGGAAGGTTGGTATCCTCCTCGATCGGCAGCGCATCCATATCGGCGCGAAGCCCGATCACCTTGATGCCGCCATTGCTGGCCGGTTTGCGGCCCTTGATGACGCCGACGACGCCGGTGCGGCCAAGACCGGTGGCAACCTCGTCGCAACCGAATTCCCGCAAACGCTCCGCCACGAATGCTGCGGTGCGGTGCACGTCGTACAGCAGTTCGGGATGTTGATGGATATCCCGGCGCCAAGCCTGGATATCGGGCTGCAAATCGGAGACGCGGTTGACGATGGGCATGGGGATTCTCGGTTATGGGTTTGAGTGTCTTGTCCTGTCTAGCACGCGTCCGCGATCTGCCCAACTCTCCTTCGGCGCTGTACAGCGGGCAATGGCGAGGCTATGGCCTTGGTACCCGGGACTTGCGGTGATGCCTTATGAAAAGTCTTGAAGGTGATTTCGACTATATCGTCGTCGGCGCCGGCACCGCCGGCTGCATCGTCGCCAACCGGTTGTCGGCCGATCCCAAAAACCGCGTGCTGATCCTGGAGGCCGGCGGCAACGACAATTGGATCTGGTTCCACATCCCGGTGGGCTATCTCTTCGCGATCGGCAATCCGCGCTCGGACTGGATGTTCCGGACGGAGCCCGAAGCCGGCCTCAACGGCCGCTCGCTGGCCTATCCCCGCGGCAAGGTCATCGGCGGCTCGTCCGCCATCAATGCCATGATCTCGATGCGCGGACAGGCCGCCGACTACGACCACTGGCGCCAGCTCGGGCTTGCGGGTTGGGGCTATGATGACGTGCTGCCGGCATTCCGGAGGCTGGAGGATCATTTTCTCGGCGAAAGCGAGCATCACGGCACCGGCGGCGGCTGGCGGATCGAAGCCCCCAGGCTGTCCTGGGCCATTCTGGATGCGGTTGGCGACGCCGCGGAACAAATGGGGATTCGGAAAATCGCGGATTTCAACACCGGCGACAATGAGGGCATTGGCTATTTCCACGTCAACCAGAAGCGCGGACGCCGCTGGTCTGCCGCGCGCGGCTTTTTGAAGCCCGCGCTGAAGCGTCCCAATCTGCGGCTCGAAAAGGACGTGCTGGTCGATCGGCTGGTCATCGAGCAGGGACGCGCCGCCGGCGTGCGTTTCGTCAGGGGCGGCGAAGCCGTGGAAGCGCGCGCCAGGGGCGAAGTGATCCTGTGCGCCGGCTCGATCGGATCGATCCAGGTGCTGCATCGCTCCGGCATCGGCCCATCGGAATGGCTGACGCCACTCGGGATTGCATGCGTGCTCGACCGGCAAGGCGTCGGGCGCAATCTGCAGGATCACCTGCAGCAGCGCGCGATCTACAAGGTCGAGGGCATCCGCACCCTCAACGAAACCTATTATTCGCTGGTGCGGCGCGGCCTGATGGGCCTCGACTATGCGTTCCGCCGCCGCGGGCCGCTGACCATGGCGCCGTCGCAGCTCGGGATTTTTACCCGTTCGGACCCGCACCGCGAGCGCGCCAATATCCAGTTCCATGTGCAGCCGCTGTCGCTCGACAAGTTCGGCGATCCCCTGCACCGCTTCCCCGCGATCACGGTGAGCGCCTGCAATCTGCAGCCGACCTCGCGCGGCACCGTGCGCATCCGCTCCGCTGAGCCTGCCGAGGCGCCTTCGATCGCGCCGAATTATCTGTCGACCGGCGAAGACCGCCAGGTCGCCGCCGACGCCATCCGCACCACGCGGCGGCTGATGAAGCAGCCGGCGCTCGCGCCGTATCACCCCCGGGAATTCCTGCCGGGGCCAGCGGTCGGCGACGACGATGCCTCGCTGGCGAAAGCCGCCGGCGATATCGGCACCACGATCTTTCACCCCGTAGGCACCGCGAAAATGGGCACGGCCAGCGATCCCTTGGCGGTCGTCGATGAACGCTTGCGCTTTCATGGCCTTGCCGGACTTCGCGTAGCCGACGCCTCGGTGATGCCGACCATCACTTCCGGGAATACCAACACCCCGACCGCGATGATCGCCGAAAAAGCAGCCGCCATGATCCTTGAAGATTCGCGCTAAAATCACGCAATCGTCATTGCATGGGTCGTTCAAACAGCCCGCCTGGCGCGAAACGCCGGGAATAAATCCGGCCCTCGCCTGATCACCTCCCGTAACCCAATCAAGGGTTCGCGGAGATTTGTCATGAGCGACCACGAACATAATCATGAAGGCGGCGTCAGCCGCCGCCGGGTGCTGGAATGCATGACCTGGGCCGGTACCGGCGTGCTCTGGACCATTTCGGGCGGCGTGCCCCGTTCGCTGGGACTGGTTGATTCCGCGCTGGCCGCCGAGCCGGCCGGGCTTACCTTCCTGCAGATCAGCGACAGCCATGTCGGCTTCGACAAGCCGGCCAATCCGAACGCGCTTGGCACCCTGGAGGAGGCGATCAACCGGATCAAGGCAATCCCGACAAAACCGTCGTTCATGATCCACACCGGCGATATCAGCCATCTTTCGAAGGCGGCCGAGTTCGACGATGCCGACCGCATCATCTCCCAGGCCAGGCTCGATGTGCATTACGTGCCGGGCGAGCACGACTTCCTCGACGAGGGGGTCAAGTTCTATCGCGAGCGCTATGGCCGCGGCGCCAAGGGCGCGGGCTGGTATTCCTTCGACGCCAACGGCGTCCACTTCATCGGCCTCGTCAACGTGGTCGACCTCAAGGCCGGCGGTCTCGGCAATCTCGGCGCCGAACAGCTCGAGTGGCTCGAAAACGACGTCAAGGGACGATCGAAATCCACGCCCATCGTGGTGTTCGCCCACATCCCGCTGTGGACGGTATATCCGCAATGGGGCTGGGGCACCGAGGACGGCGCCCGCGCGCTGGATTACCTCAAGGGCTTCGGTTCGGTGACGGTGCTGAACGGCCATATCCACCAGGTGATGCAGAAGGTCGAAGGCAACGTCACCTTCCATACCGCGCGCTCGACCGCGTTCCCGCAGCCGGCGCCGGGCAGCGCCCCATCGCCCGGGCCGATGAAGGTCGAAGACAGCAAGCTTCGCACGTTGCTTGGCGTCGCCAGCGTCAACTTCAAGCCCGGCAACCAGCGCCTCGCCATCATCGACACGCCGTTGCAGGGCTAAGGAACATTCAAGATGGCACCAGTAACTTTGCGCAGCCTTCGCCGGTTGGCCATCGCTGCGGCGGTTTCCCTGTTGCTCGGCGGCGCTCACGCTTACGCCGAGGACACCAGCGTGACGATCGACAATTTCACCTTTTCGCCGGCAGAGCTGACGGTGAAGGTCGGCACCACGGTGACCTGGAAAAACCACGACGACATTCCGCACGTGGTGGTCTCGGCGGGCAAGTTCAGATCGAAAACGCTCGACACCGACGACAGTTTTTCGTTCACCTTCACGGCGGCGGGCGATTACAAGTATTTTTGTTCGCTGCATCCGCATATGACCGGAATGATCAAGGTTGAATAGCCCTGCAAACCAAGGCATCACTGCAATGCCCGGGCGGTGGATTGAAGCCGGCCGGGCCCAGGCAAATTCTACCAAAGCCGGGCCAAGGGCGATGCCTGTCAACGCTGCCAACGACGATCCGGAGAAGGCGCGGCGTTTTCGCGACGCCGCGCTGCCGCATCTCGACGATGTCTATACGCTGGCGCGCTATCTGCTTCGCGACGCCACCGACGCCGAGGACGCGGTGCAGGAATGTTTTCTGCGCGCGCTCAAACACTTCGATAGCTATCGCGGGCCGGCCATAAAACCCTGGCTGTTCGCGATCCTGCGCAATGTCTGCCGCGCCGAATTTGCGCGCCGCGCCAGTTCGCCCACCGATGCCATCGAGGACGTGGCCGATGACGCCGGGCAAACGCCGCTGTGGAACGAAGCGCAGGAAACGCCGGAAGCGCAGATGCTGCGCCAACGGGACGCGACCACGATCCGGCGGCTGGTGAGCGCGCTGGCCGAGCCGTTCCGGGAGACATTCGTGCTGCGTGAAATTCACAATCTTTCCTATCGCGAAATCGCCGATATCGCGGAGGTCCCGGTCGGCACCGTGATGTCCCGTCTCGCGCGCGCCCGCGCCATGCTGCGGTCGGCATGGATGGCGGAAGAGGAGCAACCGAAATGACTTGCGACGAGGCCAAGATTCTTCTTCACGCGCTGATCGACGGCGAGCTCGACGCCGGCCACGCGCGCGAAGTCGAAGACCATATCGCGACCTGCCCGGCTTGCGCCGCACAGCTTGCCGCCCATCGCGAGATGAGCAAGGCGCTCGCCGGCGCCGATCTGCGTTACACGGCACCGCCAGCGTTGCGCCGGCGCATCGAGGCGACATTGCCCGGGATGCAGGCGCAGGCGCCAAGCCGGCGCGCGGTGTTGCGCAGCTTTGCGATGGGATCGGCGGTCTCGGCGATCGCGGCGACCGGCCTCGTCGCCATCGTACTGCGCAGCGATGATGAAGCGCGCATCAACTCCGAGATCGTCTCGGCGCATCTGCGCTCGCTGCAGGCCGGACATCTCACGGATGTGATCTCCACCGACCAGCATACCGTGAAACCGTGGTTCAACGGCAAACTCGACGTGGCGCCCCCGGTGGTCGACCTCACCGCGCAGGATTTTACCCTGGTCGGCGGCCGGCTCGATTATGTCGATGCCCGCGCCATCGGCGCCATCGTCTATCGCCGCCGCCTGCATGTGATCAATCTGTTCGTGGCGCAGGCCGCCAGCGCCGAGCCGCGCGCGGCGAAGACCGAAACGTTTCAGGGCTTCAATATCAGAAGCTGGAGCGAGGGCGGACTGAACTTCTGGGCGGTCAGCGATCTCGCCGCCGACGAACTCGCCGAATTCGCCGAGAAATTCCAGGCCTCGATGAAGAGCAGCGCGGCGGGGTGAAGAAGTATCGGCTCGCGATAATCTCTCGCAGTCGTCCCGGCGAACGCCGGGACCCATACGCTGCGGCCCATGTTTTCAAAGACGCTGTTCGACGGCTTTCGCGCCATCGCTACTGCCTGTGGTTATGGGTCCCGGCGTTCGCCGGGACGACGCACAGTATGACGCGTTCGCAGATTCAAATTTCAAACAGCAAATACGACTTCGCGATCTCGCCGCGTGTTGCGCGCGAGTTTTGTCACTAACTGCCCGCCCTCTTCCGTCAGAGGGCGCAGGGAATGCCGGGCGCCCGATGCGCCCGATAGCCGCGTGTGCAATGTAGTGGTAGAGCGCACACGCGTTCGTCAGGTCACACCGGAAATCGTCCGGCATTCCCCGCGCAATGGTTTTAACGGTTTCCTTCGGGCTCTCCTCGGTGACCGGCTTTTTTGCCACCGTCGTTGGCAGTTTCCTGCCAACTTGACGCCAGCATCGGGGCGTCAGGACCACACGACTTCGCCGTCCGCGTCAGTGCTGTTCGTCTTGAGCACTGCCCGCGTCCACCGCATCCCGCCCCACGTCCGTGACGATCGCGAAACGCCCCTCAGTTGGGACGGGATGACTCGTTTTATTCCTGCTTCTACCCCGCCGTCAACAACAATTTCGGAAATTCCGAAATAAAGTGGCCGTCGAAGGACGTCCGCCGATCCCTTTGAATTTCCGGATTCGCTTCTTATGCCAGCTTCTTCAAAGCGCGCTCCAGCATTTCCAGCCGGTCCTGGCCCCAGAAGATCTCACCGGAGGGCAGCACGAAGCTCGGTGCGCCGAAGACGCCGGCCGTGAGCGCCTCCTTCGTAAACTGCTCATGCAGGTTGTCGAGTTCGGCGTCCGAAGGGCCGTTCGCACGCAGCTCCGCGGCGTCGAGATCGGCACGCCGGGCGGCCGATGAGATCGTTTGCGGATCGGAGAGCGACTCCTCCCGTTCCCACAGCGCGCGCCCCAGCTCCAGCGACAGCTTGTGGGCATCCTTGCCCTGCAGCCTGGCCGCTATCACGAGGCGCGTCGCCGCGGCGTCGTCGCAGGGGAAATGCCTGGGCTCAAGCTTTAACGGAATGCCCCGCACCTCGCGCCAGCGTTTAAGCTCCATCATCCGGTAAGCGCGCCGCTGCGGCGAGCGCTTCGGCAGCGGCAGCCCGCCTGTCTGCTCGAATATCGGCCCGAACTTACAGGGCTTGATGTTGACGGTAGCTGCATTTCGCCTGGCGATCTCGGCGAACAGCGCGCTGCCGAGATACGTCCAGGGTGAGTTGAGTGTCATGTAGTAGCCGACGGCGACGGGCATGATCCCGGATTCCCCAACTAGCCTGATGTCGATCGAGGCTAGCCTTGCGATCTTGCGCCGGCAATCCGGCCCAACCGAAACCGATTTTGGCAGGCACGCGCCGGAACGCCGCGAGCGTTCGCATTTCGGCGCTACCGAAATTGGACATGGCGCGTACAACTCATTTCTGAAGCGATTGACCCCGCTCGGACATTGGCCCTAGCCGTAGCGTGGCCGTCCATGCTTTGATGGATTGGGCTGAATTTGCCGATTTAGGGGCTCTTTTGACCGACGAGCGCGTGCAGCGACGGCTAGCGGCGGTACTGGCGGCGGATGTCGCCGGCTATAGCCGCCTCATGGGCGCCGACGAGGAAGGCACGCTGGCCCGGCTCAAGACGGTTAGAAAGGCACTCGTTGACCCCGCTATAGCCTCCCATCGAGGTCGCATCGTCAAGACCACCGGTGACGGCATGCTGGTTGAGTTTGCCAGCGCCGTAGACGCCGCGCGCTGCGCGGCCGAAATCCAGCGTGGCATGGTCACACAAAGCGCCGACCTCCCGAAAGATGTCCGAATTGAATTCCGGATAGGCATCCATGTCGGCGATATCATCATCGACGATAACGATATCTTCGGCGACGGTGTCAACATCGCCGCACGACTCGAAGGCATTGCGGAGCCGAGTGGCGTCTGCATTTCCGACGACGCACAACGCCAAATTCGCGGCAAGGTGGATATCGTCTTCGAGGATATGGGTTTGCAAACCCTAAAGAATATCTCCGAGCCGATGCGGACGTGGCGAATGGAGATTGATGGCAATCCCTCTCCGGTCGAATCCACGAAAGCTTCAGCCGATAGGGCTCAACTGCTTGCCCTTCCCGACAAGCCATCCATCGCTGTCCTGCCGTTCCAGAACATGAGCGGCGATCCCGAACAGGAATATTTCGCGGACGGGATCGTCGAAGACATCATTACCGGTCTGTCGCAGTCCAAGTCTCTCTTCGTCATAGCTCGAAATTCCTCGTTTACCTACAAGGGCAAGGTCGTCGATATCAAGCAGGTCGGACGGGAATTGGGCGTTCGTTACGTGCTCGAAGGCAGCGTGCGTCGCGCCGGCGGCAGGGTGCGCATGACCGCTCAGTTGATCGAGGCAGCTCAGAATAAACATCTGTGGGCGGAGAAATTGGATGGGGACTTGAGCGACATCTTCGCTCTTCAAGACGCATTGACGATGAAGATCGTCAGCTCCGTGTCCAACAGGCTAGAGCAAGCGGAAATTGACAAGGTCAGGAATAAGCCGACAACGCTTCTTGACGCCTACGACTTGTATCTGAAAGGCCTGCCGTTGATGCGCAATGACCGTCGCTTCGATGAAGCCTACGACGTTTTCGCCAAGGCGTTCGCGCTCGATCCCAACTATGCAGCCGCGTATGCGATGGCGGCTCAATGCCTGACTTATCAGCAATCCGTCCAGGGGTCATCGCTGTCACCCGATACGCGCGCGGAGGCCATTCGGTTGGCCAGGATGGCTGCGAAGTTGGCGCAGGAGGACGCCAATGCGATGGCGAGAGCGGCGCATGTTCTGGCGAACCTTGGCAGACAATACGACCTGGCGAAGGATTTGGTCGACCGCGCGGTAGTCCTCAATCCAAATCTCGGTTTTGCCTGGCAAATGAGAGGTTGGGTTTCAATCATGCGTGGGGAGGGCCAATGCGCCCTCGAGAGTTTTACAACGGTGCTTCGCCTCGACCCGATCGATCCAGCCAGAGCGGGAGCCTGGGCTGGCCTGGCTTGTTCGCACAATGTTCTCGGCGATTTTGCAGCGGGCTATGAATGGGCGACCCGCGCCCTCGAAGCCGAAACAGAGATTTGGACACTTGCATATTTCGTCATCAACGCCGTTCCTGCGGGACGAATGCAGGAGGCACGCGCCGCCGTTAAAAAAATGCGGGAGCTGAACCCCGCGGTAAAATTATCGGATGCGCGTCAGGTCTGCCATACGCGGGATGAGGACTGGTCAGAGAGGAATATGGATTCATTTCGTGCGGCAGGCCTATCCGAATGAGCAGTCGAGCTCATAATCAATGTCCCGACGGCAAAATCGGTCGGCGCAGCCGACCTGCCGTAGTAGCCCGGGCGTGAATCTCACGCCGGACCGCGATCAATAGCCGCGTCCCCACCAATAGCAGAGCCGTTCCACATTGGGGCCCAGGCCGTTTTCGTAGTTGGTCCATTTTTCGTATTTCGGCAGCTTGATCTCTTTCATCGCGGTGTCAAAGCACTTGTCCGCATCGGCCGCCTTTTTCACCTCAGCCGACAAATCCACCATGTAAGCGATGTCGTCCTGAACATCTTTTTTCGTGCCGAGACGTCCGCCCGCATAGGGATGTCCGGGAATCATCCTGTCCCAGTCGAGGGCGGCGAGCTTCTTCAGTGAATCGATATATTCCAGCGGCGAGGCATTGTCCGGGATATTCCGGAACGGGATCGACTCGATCGGCGCAAAATCGACCACGAATACCAGCTTTTCCTTCGGCAGCCGCATGACCAGCGAATTGTCCGAATGGTTGCGGCCGACAAAAAGGAGTTCGAGCCTGGTCCCGCCGAGGGTGATGGTCCTTTTGCCATCGACAACCTGATCGGGGATCACGATATCAGACAAAAGCGCGTTCTGCTTTTTCAGCTCGAGCAGGCGTTCCTTCGCCCGCCGGTGCGAAATGAAGGTAGCGCCGAGATCCTTGAAGGGCTTGCCGCCGGCAATGTGATCGTAATGATGGTGGCTGTAGATGACGTATTTGATGGGTTTGTCGGTAACGGCCTTGATCGCATCGATATAGGGCTTGGCCGGGCGCAGGTAGGAAATGGGGTCGGTCGCGATCACGCCCTGCGGGGTCACGATGAACATCGATTGATGGCGGCCATAACGGAAGATATAGACGTTATCGGTACCATCCACCTTTATTGTTGAAACCGCAGGCGCATTTTGCGCCATCGCCGCCCCCGCGCCGACGGTCAAAATCATCAGGATTACGATGGCACTCAGCGTTTTCAATTTCGTGTTCATTTTCGCCCTCCGCTAACGATCCGGTAACGATCCGGCCCTTTTTCGGCTCGATGGTCGGCGAAAAACCATTGGCGCTCAACCGGAATTTTTCATTTGGCGGGCGGGAATAAATTCGAACGCGCGGAGTGGTGGCGTGCGCTTGCGATACCACGGCGGGATTTTGGCGAACGGAATCGAGGTTGCGCGGCAATGCGATGGCTTTCGGAAGTGCTCGCCCATCCCGCGGCCTAGGCGGACTTCCGCACCGCGTTGTCGACCAGGGTCTTGCCCAGCGACCAGATCGCGCCGGGAACCTTGTGGCTGGAGGCGATGACGCTGTCGAACGCGGTCTCGATCCAGTTGCAGTCTGCTTCGGTGATGGTCAGCGGCGGCAACAGTTTTATGGTGTGGCTGCCGTGGCCGGAGACTTGCGTCAGGATCTTGTGATCCTTGAACAGCGGCACCGTGATGAGCTGGCAGAACAGACCCTTGTTGGCGGTCTCCAGCATGCTCCACGACGCCTTCAGCCGCAACGACTTCGGCGGGCCGAATTCGACCCCGATCATCAGTCCCTTGCCGCGAACCTCCTTCATCAGTTCATAGCCGGGGACCATCCGCGTCAGCGCCAGCCGCAGTTCCGCGCCGCGCCTGGCGGCGGCATCGATCAGTTTTTCGGACTCGAGCACCTCGAGGGTGGCGATGCCAGCCGCCATCGCGAGGTCGTTTTTCGCGAAGGTCGATCCGTGCACGACCGCGCGATCCATCTGGTTGAAGATCTTGTCGAAGATGCTCTTGCGGGTAAGCAGCGCGCCGACGGGAACATGACCGCCGGACAGCGCCTTGGCCAGCAGCACCATGTCGGGTTCGACATTCCAGTGCTCGACCGCGAGGAAGCGCCCGGTGCGGCCGATTCCGGTCTGAATTTCGTCGGCGACCAAGAGCGTGCCGTACTTGCGGCAGAGCGCGGCGGCGCCCGGCAGAAATTCATCGGTGGGCATGTTGACGCCCTTGCCCTGAATCGGCTCGACAACAAAAGCGGCGACCTCGCGCGACGACAGCGCGTGTTCCAGCGCGGCGAGATCGTTGAAGGGTATCGCGGTGCATCCGGGCAGCAGCGGCTCGAAGCCTGCGCGGAAATTGGGATCGTCGGTGAGCGACAGCGCGCCATAGGACAGCCCGTGGAAGGCGTGGGCGCAGTACACGATGCCCGGCCGCCCGGTGGCGCCGCGCGCGAATTTGATCGCAGCTTCGACACATTCCGCCCCGGAATTGGCAAAAAACACCTTGTCCAGATACGGCACGTAATCCAGCAGACGTTCCGCCAGCACGCCGGCAAGCGTCGAAACATCGAGTTGCACGAGATTGGGCAGGTCGCTATCCAGAACGCTCTTCAAGGCCCGGCGCAGCGCCGGATGGTTCCGGCCAATCGCAAAAACGCCAAAACCGCTGAGTAAATCCAGATAGCGCGCGCCGTCGCGATCGTAGAGGTACTGGCCCTGGCCCTTCTGAAAGCCGACATCGTAACCGATTGTCCTGAGGACCCGCACCAGTTGCTCATTTAAGTGGCGCGCATGCATGGAACTTCGCTGCGACTGGCGGTCCACAAACATCTCGGAAACGTCTAGATTTGGATATAGCATCATCTACATACTTCGGTTGATAGCCATTCCGTCAACAGAATTCGTCAGCCGAAAACGCCGAATGCGGCGTTTTGCCCCCGCCCGGATCGTCTACTTAAGCATAGGGTTAAACCATGTTGCACTGCCCGCGAAACATCATGCGTATAGCGGTTTATTCGGGAATATTGTTTGCGACAGGGCTCGCACCGGCGCTCGCGCTGGATCCGACCGGAGACTGGCGGGTCGCCGACGGTGTCGCCAACATCCGCGTCGCGCAATGCAATGGCAGCATGTGGGGCGCGGTGGTCTGGGAGCAGACGCCCGGCGGACGCGACACCCACAATCCCGATGTTTCAAAACAGAACAGGCCGACCCTTGGAATGCCGATCCTGATCGACATGAAGCAGAAGGCCGGCGCCGATATCTGGGAAGGCCGCGTCTATAACGCCAAGGACGGCCAGTATTACAGCTCGACGATCAAGCCGGTCGATCCCGACCATCTCGAGATTCAAGGCTGCGTGCTGGGCTTCCTCTGCGGCGGCGAAACCTGGACCCGCGTCGCCGGTCCGATTCCGTCGAGCCCCGTCAACAGCATGGCCAAGAGCGCGCCGAAGACCAGCGCTGCGCTTCCCAGGCCCGCCGCGCCGAAGATCGCCGCCGCACCCAGGACCACCGGTTCGGTCGGCGCGGCTGCCAAAGGCCAGGCCGCGCAGCCGGCCGATCCGGTCGGCGATATCTGTCTACTCCCCGATGTGGCGGGGTTTCCCCATTAGCGCCGGCTGAAACAGCAGCACCGCGGCAAGCGTCATGACGAGCGAGAGCGCGAGCAGTTTGCCCATGCTTGCCGTACCGGGATGGCTCGACAGCCAAAGGCTTCCGAACGCCGTGGCGGTCGTCATCGCGCTGAAAAATATCGCTCGCGTCAGGCTCGATTGCAGCAGGTTGGTCCTGCCCGACCGCCAGGCCGTCACATAGTAGATCTTGAACGCGACGCCGACGCCGAGCAGCAGCGGCAGCGCGACGATGTTGGCGAAGTTGAGCGGCATTCCGATCAGCACGCAGATTTCCAGCGTCATCGCGCCCGCCACCAAGAGCGGCACCAGCGTCAGCAGCACGTCGGTTATTCGCCGCAATGTGAGCCAGAGCAGGAAGCCGATCACGATCAGCGCGGTGATGCCGGCGTGGATGAAGGCCTTCACCACGGTGTCGCCCGACTTGAGAATCGATACCGGGCCGCCGATCGCGTTGGGTTCGGCGGCGAGAACGGCGCTGGCAAACTTGCGCAGCGTATCGTTGTCGTTGGGGTCGCCGCGCGGCAGCGCCTCGACGCGCTGCAGGCCGTTCTTGGCCTTCCACGCATTGACCAGATCGGGCGGCAAGGTCTTCAGGCTGACCGGCTGAGCCTGCAGCGAATTCTTGAGCTGGTCGAGCGTCACCTTCAACGGGTTGACGAAGATGGCCTGGGTCTTGTCACGCGTGGCCTGGTTCGACTCGGCGAGCTTCGACAGCGCATCGGCCAGCCGCCGCGACGCCACCGCCCCCGGCCCCGCGGCATCGCCCGCGGTCTTGCGCAGGTTCTCCGCCGCCCCCTTCAGGGATTCGACATTCTCCTCGTCGGAGGGCGGCGCATCGATGGAGTCCGGGTTGAGCGCGGGCTCGAGAACCCTGGCGCCTTGCGCGATCAGCTTCAGTTTCGCCGGCTGGTCTTCGGGCACAAAACTGTCCAGCGACATAACGCGGAGAACTTCCGGCACTTTTTCCAGCCGGGCTTCGATCTGTTTCGCGCCGGCTTCCGAGTCCGTCAGCACGTTGATGGCGTTGGCGCCGGTGTTCGGGTCCTTGCGCAAATCGAGAAAAGTGGCGATCGACTCGACCTTGGGACTGCGCAGGTTGATCGGGTTGAAGTCGAAGCGGAGAAAATGAAGCAGCGGCAGGCCGGCGACCGCGATCACCAGGGTGCCGACGATGATGAGGACGCGATGCTTTTCCAGGAAATGATCGACCGGAGCCAGGAACGCATAGCCGACCGGCTCCATTTCCCCGGGCGGGTTGAGCAGCTTCAGCATCGCCGGCAGCACGGTGATGCTGGATGTGAAGGCGATCAGCATGCCGACGCCAGCGATCTCGCCGAGTTCGGAAATGCCCTTGTAGTCGGTCGGCAGGAACGAGAGGAAACCGGCCGCCGTCGCCATCGCGGCCAGCGACAGCGGCACCGCGGAGCGTTCGGCCGCCTGCACCAGCGCGGCCCGCAGATCGTCGCTCTTGAAGCGCTCCGAGCGGTAGCGAACGCTGTACTGAATGCCGAAATCCACGCCCAGTCCGACGAACAACACCGCGAACGCGACCGAGAGCAGGTTCAGCGAACCCACCATCATCAGGCCGAGCGCGGTGGTGATGGAAAGGCCGATAAAGAGATTGACGAATACCGCCAGGATGATCTTCGGAGAACGCAGCGCCATCCAGAGAATAAACAGCACGACGAGAACGGTGCCGATCCCGTTGACGACAGCGCCGTCGGCGACGGTCGCGAATTCCTCATTGGCGATCGGAACCGGTCCGGTCAGCCTGACCCGCGCGCCATATTCACCGGCGAAATTGAGATCGCGCGCCGCCTGCCGGATCGCGTCGGTCGCGTCCTTGCCCGGCTCCAGTGCATTGAAATCGAGGACCGGCTTGAGTTCGATAAAGGCGCGCCGATCGGAATCGGTCAGCGGCTTTTCGCTCGTGAGTTCGCGCCAGGAGAACGTCGCCGAGCCGGTGTTCAACACGTTCTCGACCGTCTGGGCGATCAGGTTGAAGGGCCGCTCGGTCGAGTCGAGCTTGACCTTTCCGCGCTTGACGCCGGCAAGCCCGGTTTCCAACGCGCCGGTCAATCCCCGGATGCTGGGATCGCCGGCCATGATTTCGATCAGCGGAGCGGCGTTTTCGAACTGTCCCGTCAGCCGGCCCACCTCCGCCACGGGCAGAAACAACAGCCCGTTCTTTTCAAAGAACTCCCCGGAACCGAGCGGCTGAACCGATTCGAAATTCGCGGTATCGCCCGACAGTTTCGCGGCCAGCGCCTTGCTCGCCGCGCCGGTCAGTTCCGGCGTCGGGGCCTCCACGACCGCAAGGATCAGTCGCTCGCGATCGAACGCCTCGCCAAACTGGTTGTCACGCTTGCGCCAATCCAGGTTGGGCGAAATCAGGGTGTTGATGTCGGTGTTGATGGAGAAGTGCCGGGCTGTGTAGAAGCCCGCCGCCACCGCAAGGACGAGTGCGATCAGGACAATGAAGGCGGCAAACCGGGTGCAGGCGTTAACAATCGAGACAACAATACGTGTCAGCACATCTTTTCTTTCTAATGTTAACGGCGGCCCGGCAACGTGCGCTGTCTAGCGGAGTTCCACGAGCCGATCTAATGTCACTTTGTAACGGTTTTCCCTAGGGGGCACGCAGTCGAGCGGCCCCGAAACATGCCGAAACCGCGGTGCGAGGCTGATATAGCCAGCCTTGGCCGGTGGTAAAGTGACGAACAAGTGAGGGTCCAGGGGCTTTCTTTTCGCGATTACTGTACCATATTACCGATTAGGACGTCCCCGTTGGCGGGTCGTTGGACGATCCGCCTTTTCTAGCCGATCGTTTTTTGACACAAAGCCCTGCGCCTTCATGTGCTTGGGAACGGAACAGGCGTGGTGCGGATATTGCAGATATCCCGGCGGAACGGAAAGGCGGACATGAGATTGGTGCAACTTGCGTAACGGGCGTCCCATGAATGTGTATCTGGCGCAGCCCCGCGGGTTTTGCGCGGGGGTCGTGCGTGCCATCGAGATCGTCGAGCGCGCGCTCGAGAAATACGGCCCTCCGGTCTATGTCCGTCACGAGATCGTCCATAACAAATACGTGGTCGAAAGCCTGAAAAACAAGGGCGCCATCTTCGTTGAGGATCTGTCGGAAGTGCCCCCGCTGGCCGTCACCGTGTTCAGCGCCCATGGCGTGGCGCGGAGCGTGGAGGAGGAAGCCGCCGCCCGCGGCCTGCCGGTGCTCAATGCGACCTGCCCGCTGGTGACCAAGGTCCACAATCAGGGCAAGCGCTACATGTCGAAGGGCCGGGCGCTGCTGCTGATCGGTCATGCCGGGCACCCCGAGGTCGAGGGAACCATGGGTCAGGTTCCCGGCCCGGTGCTGCTGGTCCAGAATGTCGACGATGTGGCGGCCCTGACGCTGCCCGCCGACACGCCGGTCGCCTACATCACCCAGACCACCCTCAGCGTGGATGACACCAAGGACATAATTGCGGCCCTGCAGCAGCGTTTTACCGATATTCAGGGCCCGGACATCCGGGATATCTGCTATGCGACACAGAACCGCCAATCCGCGGTAAGGGACCTCAGCAAGCTCGTGGACGTCATCCTGGTGGTGGGGGCCACCAATAGTTCCAACTCGAACAGGTTACGCGAAATCGGCACCGAAGCCGGCGTCGCGAGTTATCTCATTGCCGACGGCAGCGAACTGAACCCGGACTGGCTGAAGGATACCAGGGCCGTCGGCATTACCGCCGGCGCCTCGGCGCCGGAAGTTCTGGTCGACGACGTGATCGAGGCCCTGAGACGTATCGGCCCGGTTGCGGTGTCGGTGCTGCCCGGCCGCGAGGAAAATATCGAATTCCGGCTTCCGGCCGAGCTGGCCGCGGGCTGACCCACTACCCCTACAGAATGCAGAAAGAAAAACTTGTAATGGCAATACCGTTCTTCAAGGAAATGCGTATCGGCGGCTATCTCGTCAAGCAGAAGCTGATGGGCCGCAAGCGCTACCCGCTGGTGCTCATGCTGGAGCCGCTGTTTCGCTGCAACCTCGCATGCGTCGGCTGCGGCAAGATCGATTATCCCGACGCGATCCTCAACCGCCGCATGTCGGCGCAGGAATGCTGGGATGCCGCCGACGAATGCGGTGCGCCGATGGTGGCGATTCCCGGCGGCGAGCCGCTGATCCACAAGGAGATCGGCGAAATCGTGCGCGGCCTCGTGGCGCGCAAGAAATTCGTGTCGCTGTGCACCAACGCGCTGCTATTGGAGAAGAAACTCGATTTGTTCGAGCCCTCGCCGTACCTGTTCTTTTCGGTGCATCTCGACGGTCTGAAGGAGCACCACGACAAGGCGGTCTCGCAGAAGGGCGTGTTCGACCGTGCGGTTTCCGCGATCAAGGCCGCCAAGGCGCGAGGTTTCACCGTCAACGTCAACGCCACGATCTTCGACGGTCATGCGGCCGAGGATATTGCAAAGTTCCTCGACTTCACCACCGAGCTGGGGGTCGGCGTTTCGATGTCGCCGGGCTACGCCTATGAGCGCGCGCCCGACCAGGAGCACTTTCTCAACCGCACCAAGACCAAGAAGTTGTTCCGCGACGTGTTTGCGCTGGGCAAGGGGAAGAAGTGGAATTTCATGCATTCAGGCCTGTTCCTGGATTTCCTTGCCGGCAACCAGAACTACGAATGCACCCCATGGGGCATGCCGGCGCGCAACATTTTCGGCTGGCAGAAGCCCTGCTATCTGCTCGGCGAGGGCTATACCCGGACCTTCAAGGAGCTGATGGAGACGACGGACTGGGAGACCTACGGCACCGGCAAGTACGAGAAGTGCGCCAACTGCATGGCGCATTGCGGCTACGAGCCGACCGCGGCCAATGCCGCGTTTGCCAATCCGCTCAAGGCGATGTGGGTGGCGCTGCGCGGCGTGCGGACGACCGGACCGATGGCGCCCGAGATCAGCCTCGAAAACCAGCGGCCGGCACAGTACATCTTCTCGGCGGAAGTGCAGAAGCGGCTGTCAGAGATCCGCCGTGACGAGGCCCTCGCCGCCGAGCAGAAAACCTCGACAGCCGCGTAAGGACCGCAGCGCGCGATTGAAATCGATTCCGGTGGAGACCAGCGCGCGCAGCGTCATCGGATTGCGCGCCACCCCGCGCAGCACCTTGCGCAGATCGATGTCGCCATTGGGCTTGATCGCGGCTATCGCGAGCGCCGGCAATGCGCTGCCGGCGGGGTCGCTGATGACGCGCAAGGCGGCAAACGGAAGGCCTGTTTCTGCGGCGTAGGCGGCGGCGATATGGCTTTCCATGTCGACGGCGGCGGCTCCCGTCTCCGAGCGCAGCGCAGCCTTGACGTGCCGGCCGGCGACCACCTGCTCCGCCCCCGCCAGGCGACCCCTGATCACACGTCTGCGGCCCAACGCGACGCTGGCGATCAGGTCTTCATTGAGCCTTAAACCGGCCAGCCAGCGGGCGTCGCCGGCCATCACCTCGGTCGCCACCACGACGTCGCCAGATTTCAACGTGGGATCCAGTCCGCCGGCGACACCGAAGCTGATGACACCTCTGATCGTCGTGGGGTCAAAAACCGTGAGCAGCGCGCGCAATTGCTGCGGGTCGCTACTGCTGCAGATAACGGTCATGCCGGGCCCCGCCGCGATGCGGGCCTCCTGCACCAGACCGGTCACAATGAGCACCGGCCGCGGATCAATTCGATTGTCCGCGGTCGCCTCGTCCCCCGCCCCCAAATTCACATCCCGACCCCTACGACCGCCCTGCTGTTGGTATTCCTCAGATTCCGATACCGCGCCAGCGCCCAGAGCGGAAAGAACTTCGGATAACCATGATAGCGCAGATAAAACACCCTGGGAAAGCCCGTTGCCGTGTAACGTTGCTCGTCCCATAACCCATTTTTGGCCTGTGTGGCTATTAGGTACTCCACGCCACGGGCGACCGAGGGATGCCCGACCTCGCCCGCTGCCATCAGTCCAAGCAAGCCCCATGCCGTTTGCGAGGCGGTTGAGGGGGCGCCTTCATACCCCCTGTAGTCGAGCCGATAGCTGGTGGCGTCCTCGCCCCAGCCGCCATCCCTGTTCTGGATCGAAATCAGCCAGTTCGCGGCCTTGCGGATCGCGGGGTCCTGATGGGGGACGCCTGCGGCATTGAGCGCGCACAACACCGACCAGGTGCCGTAAATGTAGTTCAGTCCCCAGCGGCCGTACCATGATCCCTCCGCGAGCTGGGTCCGGCGCAGAAAGGCTATCCCGGCGGCAACCGTCTCGCTGCCTTGAGCGGTCTCACCGAGTTGAGCCAGCATCGAGATGCAGCGGGCGGTGACGTCGTCGGTCGGCGGATCGAGCAGCGCACCATGATCGGAGAACGGAATGTTGTTGAGATAATATTCGAGATTGTTGACGTCGAAGGCGGCCCAGCCGCCGTCGCGGCTCTGCATGCCCTCGATCCACTCGCGTCCGCGCGCGATCGCCTCATCGTATTCAGGGCTTTGACTGGCGCGCCGGGCGCGATCCATCGCCATGACCACGACAGCGGTATCGTCGAGGTCGGGATAATAGGCATTGTTGTACTGGAACGCCCAGCCGCCGGGACGCACCTGCGGCGCCTTGGCGGCCCAGTCGCCCCTGGTATCCAGCACCTGCCTGGGCAGCAGCCAGTCCAGACCCTGCCTCGCCGGAGGCAATGCCTCCTTGCCGCCGGCCTCGATCAGCGCGTGACAGGTCAGCGAGGTGTCCCACACCGGCGACATGCAAGGCTGGCAATAGGCCTCGTGCTCGCCGATCACCAGCAGGTTTTCGAGCCCCTTTCGCGTCATGGCGCGCGGCGGATAATCCGCGGGCTTGCCGAGCACCTGGTACATCATCACGGCGTTGGCCATCGGCGGATAGATCGCGCCAAGCCCGTCTTCGCCGTTCAGCCGTTGCTCGATAAAGGCGACGGCGGCGTCGATCGCGCGCGCGCGCAGTTTCTTCGGAAACAGCGGCTCGATCGCCCGCAGCACACTGTCCAGTCCGCGAAACAGGAGAAACCAGCCCCAGCTCTGATGCGGCGCTTTCGGCGTCATTCCGATCGAATGCGGCGGCTGCAGGAACAGCTCGTCGATTCCGACGCCGCCGACATTTTTCGCTTGCGGCTTCAGGGCCGCCAGAACCAGCAACGGCACGATCGTGGTGCGCGCCCAGTACGAAATCTTGTTGAGATGAAACGGCGACCACATCGGCAGCAGCATGATCTCGACCGGCAGCACCGGCACGCTCCGCCAACTCATCACGCCGAACATCGCCAGCATGAAGCGGGTGAAAACGTTGCTGTGGATGGCGCCGCCGCGCGCGCGAATCGCCTCGCGCGCACGCGCCATGTGCGGGGCGTCCGGGGTGTCGCCGATCATCTTCAGCGCGAAATAGGATTTCACGCTGGCGCTCATGTCGAAATCGCCCTCGTGCACCAGCGGCCAGCCGCCATGCGCGCCCTGAACCCGGCGCAGGTAGTTCGCGATCTTGGCTTCCAGCACGGTGTCAACGGGCTCGCCGAGGTAGTGGCAAAGCAGCACATATTCCGCGGGGATGGTGCAATCGGCCTCCAGCTCGAACACCCAGTGTCCGTCCGGTTGCCGATAGCCAAGCAGCGCGCGCGTCGCGGACGCGATGCTCGCCTCCAGGGCTTCCCCCCTCTCGATTCCAACCGTGCTGCTGCCGGAATGCATTTTACTCGACATCCCCTGTATTCGCCTTGCCCCCCTAAACCGGGAGCCGCTTGCTATCCGCCGATCAGGCCTGCCGCATGGCAAGGACCAGATCGGCGGCGCGGTTTCCGGACCGCACCGATCCTTCGATGGTCGCCGGCAACCCCGTATCAGTCCAGTCGCCCGCGAGAAACAGATTTTTAAGGGCCGTCGAGGCGCCCGGCCGGAGCGCATCTTGCTCCGGCGTCGCCTCAAATGTGGCGCGCCGCTCGCGCACGATCTGCCAGGGCGGCAATTCGCCTTCGACCCCGCCGGCCTTGCAGACATCCCGCCAGATCGCCTGCGCGAGCTCCTCGCGCGGCATATCGACCAGCCGGTCGCCGTTGCTGATGGTGACCGAGAGGCGCTGCGGGAACGCGAACAGCCACTCCACCAGCCCGCCGACAACGCCGAGAATCGGAGGCATGTCCTTCGGGGGATCGAAGCGGAAATGCGCGTTCACGATCGCGCGGAATTTGGACGGCGTCTTGAGGCCCGGAAGCAGCGTCGCGGCCGGGCGCGGCGGAACCGCCAGCACCACGGCGTCATCAGGCCCGATGCCGATAATGTTGCCGCCAAACTTCAATTCGGCGACGCTTCCCGCCGAAACACCGAACTCGCGCAGTTCGCGTCCAAACCGGACGCTGGCGCCCTTTTCCTGCAACAGCCTGACCGCGGGCTCGATCAGAACCGCGCTGAGGCCGTCGCGCGCAATCAGCGGCCGGCAAGCCTGTCCGCCCGCCAGCAGCGTTTCGCGCACCACCGCGCCTGCGAGCCCCGCCGACCCCTCCGGCGGGTCGACGTTGAGCGCCGCCAGCAGCAGCGGCTGCACCAGCCGCCGGTACAGCGTTCCCCGGCACGGAATGGCGTCGCCGAGCAGCCTGCCTTTCGATGCCCATATCAGAGGCATCAGTGCCAAATATTCCATCAAGCCGGTGTCGGGGACCCGGCGAGCCCGATCGAACACCCACAGCGGCAGCCGGCTTTCTCCGAGATCGAGCTGCCAACGCTGTCCGCTCGCCAGATCGACGAATGAAAATTGAGCGCGCTTCGGTCCGACCAGCCCGGCCTCGGTGCCGATCGATCGTGCGTAAGCCAGCGCGTGGCGGTTGCCTGAGAGCAGGAGATGATTGCCGTTGTCGATGGTGAGGTTGGTCGCCGCGTCGAAATATGACCGGCAGCGGCCGCCCGCCTGCTGCGTGGCCTCGTGGACATGCACCTTGAAATTCGCGTTCGCCAGCCGGACGGCCGCCGAGAGGCCCGAAATTCCGGCGCCGATGATGTGAGCGGTGTTCTGCATCAGATCAGGGCGTAGCGAACGACGATGGCGATGCGGGCCACCTTGTTGAGACGAACCGGCACGCGCGGGGCAGCGAACCCCCTGGCGACCAGCAATTCCAGAATCGCGCGATAATATTTCGACATGATCCTCGGCGCGCGCACCACGCGCCGCCGATTGCGGTCCATGACTTCGTCGGCTTTTTCGAAATGCGCCCGCGCCCGCTCCATCAGCGGCGCGCAGGCTTTCGGCAGCGCCGGATCGGAGATCACCTTGAGCGGATCGGTGGAGACGATACCCGCCTCCTGCAAAGCTTCGCGCGGCAAATAGAGGCGCCCGATGCCGGCGTCTTCGTCGATGTCACGCAGGATATTGGTCAACTGCAGCGCACGGCCGAGATGATGGGCGAGCAGGATGCCGTCGTCCTCGGTGAGACCGAATACCCGCACCGACAAGCGTCCGACCGCGCTCGCCACGCGGTCGCAGTACAGATCGAGCATCGCAAAATCCGGCGCCCTTATGTCCTGCGGCACATCCATTTCCATGCCGTCGACGATGGCCAGAAAATCCTCACGCTTCAGATCGAAGCGCCGAACCGATGCGGCGTAATCCCGCAATCGCGGCGGTGGATGGCCCTGATAGAGCGCGTCGATGTCGTCGCGCCATTGCTGCAGCGCCGCCAGCCGCTCGGGCCGCGGCCCGTCGGAATCGGCGATGTCGTCGACCTGCCGGCAAAAGCTGTAGATCTGAAACATCGCCTCGCGCTGCTCGCGCGGCAGAATGCGCATCGCTGCGTAAAACGAACTGCCGGACGCGGTTGTCCCGTAACTCGCGCTGGCTGCCGCCGCCTCTGATGTCATGCGCCGGCCGCCGGTTTGGACACGGGCCGTCGCCCCACCATGCGCCGGGTAAACTCGCTCGTCACCCCACCGAGGCTGTAGGCAAGCAGCTCGAGCGGGCCGAGATGCACCCGCTGGCTCAGGGGATCGCGCACTTTGAGCATACGAACGATCTTGTCGGCGAAAGCCTGGATCACCGAGATCTCAAGCCCGAGCCGGAAATCCCTCACTTCGGCGCTGAGCGATTTGCTTTCATTGAGCAGTGCCTGGGTTCGCGCGGCAAGCGAATGCAGGCATTGCAGGAGCGGCGGCGACGCCCGCGTCCCGCCGAGCGCCTCGACGGAGGCGCCTGCCGCTGCCAGCGCATCGCGCGGGAGATAGACTCGATTGAGATTTCTGTAGTCCTTGCCGCAGTCCTGCAGGTGATTGTTGATTTGCAGGCCGGCGCAAAGCGCATCGGAGGCCGCCCAGGTCGATTTGCTCTCGCCGTGGACGTCGAGCATGAAGCGACCGACCGGCATCGCCGAATAACGGCAATAATGAATCACCTCGTCCCAGTTCTCATACCGAAGCTTGGTCACATCCATCCGGAAGGCGATGAGAACATCGAGGGCGTGGCGCGGCGGCATCGAACGCTCCGCCAGCGCGCGCCGCAGATTGACCGCCTCGGGCTGGCTGTCGCCCCGGCCCTCCAGTTCGGCTTCAAGCAGGTCAAGAAGCCCAAGCTTGTCGCGCTCGCCGAGCGCGGAATGATCGGCGATATCATCGGCGGTTCTGACGAAATTGTAGAACGCGAGAATCAGCGCCCGGTGACGCGGATGTATGATCCATGAGGCGACCGGGAAGTTCTCGTCGCGGTGAGTTTTGCCGGATCGCAGTTCGCTCGCGCTGGTCATCAGGAACTGGCTACATTCGCTAAAAACAGTGGCTTGACACGCCCCGGCGCTGCCCGCGCATGCGGACAGATCGCGAACCCCATATAGGGGAATACGATGCCAAAACCAATGCTGTCCGCGATTTCTCGCAAAGTCCGGCGGTGTCCGAATGAGGCCCGGAATGGGCCCGAAGCAGCGCTTGCCGGACGCGAGCGCGTTGTTATTGGCCGTGGTCTTTCAGGACCTGATTGCAGGCCAAGGTCAACCTGGGACGGTGTTCCTGAAGGCACGCCAGAATGGTGAAATCGCCCTGATCGATCACCGGGCGGCAGAAACGCTGAACGTCGCGCGAACAGGCCTTCTGCTCCTCCGGCGTGCCGCTGCGCTGCGGCTCGGCGATGGCACCGGTGGAAACCGATAGCGACAACAGGAAGAGTGGCAGGAAAAATTTATGCATCGTGTTCCTTCTTCAGACGACAGAGAATTCCAACCCCGAATGGGCCTGGCATGACCAACGCCGGCTATTCGGATTGCAGAGGGCCGCAGGCAGCAGCAATCGCAAAGTGCAGAAGCGCTGCTAAATGCGGCCAAATTTACGACGGCCGAGAATCGAATCGCGAACCCCGTGGATCAACCCAGTGAAGCTATTAACCGGTTGATATCAAGGTATTATTTCTGGATAAGTGTTTTTTGCCGCTGCCTGTTGCGGCGAGGCCTCGCCAGGAATTAGATGCTTTGGTTGGAAAGCCGGCGAAACCTGACGCTTTTCGGGTTCCGCTATCGCGAAAATGCCGTTCGCCAGCATGCATGGGTTTGTGTATTTACGGGTATTCGATCCAGCGGCGATGAACCGGTTAGCCAACTTGCAAGCAGCGGTCGATCTTGCCATTTGAACCTAACACACTGCGGAAACACTAAATCTTCGATGCGGCGAGACGTATCTTGCATGAGAACGTCGATTTGAACGGGAAAACGCGAATGAAACTGTTTGGCTCCAGCTTGCTTGGACAAGCGATCAAGACCGCGGGTGTCGGCGCCGCGCTCATGCTCTCGGTGTCGGCAGGACATGCCCAGTCTGGCCCGTTTACCGGTTTCAACGGCGTATGGTCAGGCAGCGGCACGGTGGCGCTTTCCGACGGGTCGACCGAGCGCATCCGGTGCAAGGCCGATTACAAGGTCGACGGCACCGGGCTGGCGCTGCAGCAAAATCTCCGTTGCGCCAGCGATAGCTACAAATTCGATCTGAGCAGCAACGTCACCAGCCAGGGCGACCGGATTACCGGGAACTGGAGCGAAGCCAGCCGCAATGTATTCGGCTATCTCCAGGGCACCGCAGGCGGCGGACGGATCGAGGTATTCGTCGAGGCTTCGGGATTTGCCGCCAACCTGACGTTGACGACGACCGGCAACAGGCAGACCGTTCAGATCAGTTCCAAGGGCGAGATCAGAGGCGTGAACATTACGATGGTAAAGGGCTGACGCGCGGCACCCTCTCGATCATGATCCGATCGGATCGAGAGCCTGAGTGATGCGACTCCCTGGCGTCCCTGACTCCCGCGGTGTTCGACGAATATGTCAGATGCTACACGCTGAAGAATATTACCGGTTCGTACCGCGACTATCGCGCGACGGCGACCTGCGATTTTGAGATGGACACCGCCGACAAGGATCGGCAGATCGAGATGCCCGCGATCGTGCTGTGGGGAGCACGCGGACAATCGCCCGCCCGGTCGAAAGAGTTTCTCGACGTCTGGAAGAAATTTGCCAAGAACCTCGAATACGGTGAAGGGATGGACTGCGGTCACTACATGGCTGAGGACATTCCAGACATAATGTATGATAAATTCAAGAAATTCTTTGTCGCGTAACGTCTGGTGCTGCGCTGACAATGCGCCCGCGCGCTCTACCCGTTCGCTCCGGTTCCTCCGCCCATTTCGCTCGAAGACGCTATGAGGTCCCGCGAATCCGCTGTGACAGGTTGATCAGGAACATCGCCGTCGGCCGCAGGATGAAGAGATCGGCGACCAGTGCCGCCACCATCGCAAACGCGCTGAGCCAACCGAACAGGCGCAACGACGGCAGGTCGGAGAACACCGTCACCACCAGCCCGCAGGCCAGCACCACCGTGGTCAGGATCAGGGCGGGGCCGACCAGCACGGTGGCGCGCTCGACCGCCAGTTCCGGACTGACGCCCGGCTTGGCCTCGAGCCGCAGCCGGTTGAGAAAGTGAATCGTCGCGCTCAGTCCCAGGCCAAAGGACACCGTGAGCGCCACGACGCTCGCAAACTGCAGCCCCTCCCCGAGCAGCCACAGCACGGTGCCCGACAGCACCACCGGAAAAATGCCCGGCAGGATGCATGAGAACATCACCACCACCGAGCGGAACGCCAGCCCGATGAAGATCGCGACCAGCGCGAACTCGATCGTCAGCCCGCGATTGAGCTTTTCAATCATGCTGGCCGAGTTGCGCGCGGCAATTGCCGACAGGCCGGTGACGGCGATCTCGTAACCGGGATGCTCCTTGCGCACCGTGTCCAGGGCGTGATCGAGCTTCTCGACGACGGGAAGGATTTCGCTTGAATCGAGATCCGGCACGCGGCCCGACACCACCACCGCATCCTGATCGGCGGAAATGAAGCGCCGCACCAGATACTTGGGAATCACATCGACATATTCCTTCAGGGTCGCGACGTCGCTGCTTCCGGCTTTTTCCGCAAGCCAGCGGCGCAGCGTTTCCAGCGACCACACATTGCCGACGCCTGCCTGCTTCTCCACCGCGCTGTGCACCTCGGCGATGGTCTGCAGCGTTTCCGGCGCGTAGAGCGAGGCGCCCTTGGGAAATTCGATCAGCACATCGATCGCGTTCGCCCCGGCCAGCTTGGCATCCAGCCGCCCGCTTGCCGCGACCGCCTGTTGCTTGTCCGGCACCTGATCGGCGAGCCGGTAGCGCGGCTCCAGGTTGGCATAGATCACCGCGAGACCTCCGACAAAGATCACCGCGATCAGGCTGAACAGGCCGGGCCTCGAGACCATGCGCACCGCGATCCAGTAGCAGAAATTGCGCAGCATCTGGACGCCGGCGTCGGCGCTCTGGAATTTCACCGCGAAAATCTTTTCGTTGCGGACCAACAGCACCCCGAATACCGGCACCAGCGACAGCACCGCGATCAGCGCGATGATGGTGGCGGCGAGCCCAGCCTCGCCGAATTTGCGAATCAGGTCGGAATTGGAGAATTGCAGGGCAATGAATGATATGCCCGCGGTGCCATGGGTGAGCACGCAGGCCGGCCCCACCACCAGCACCGCATTCCTGAACGCGGTGTATTTGTCCTGGCCCGCGATCAGACGGTCGCGCGCCGCAAAGGTCAGCTGCATGGAGTCCGAAAAACTGATCACCATGATCAGCGGCGTCATCACGTTGAGGAACATATTGAGGTTGAAATTGGCCCAGCCGAGGCCGCCGAGCGCGAGCACGATCGCAATGATGGGCGGGAACGCGGCGACCACCATGAACGATATCTTGCGGAAGAAGATGATCGCGATGATGCAGCCGGCCAGGATACCGAGGACGTTGTAGGTCAATCCGTCGCGCTTCACCGCATTGCGGATTTCGAGTTGCATGACGGGGACGCCCGACAATTCCGCATTGAGGCCGCTGCCTGCGAGATCCTCGGTCATGGACTTGCGGATATCGCCGATCACGGTGCCGAGCTTGTTGCTGGCGACGACGTCGGGCTCCAGCGACAGCACGATCAGCGCCAGCGTGCCGTCCTCCGACAACAGCTTGCCGCGAATGATCTCGTTGGATTTGACGGTCTCGATGAACTTGTCGTAGTCGGCGCCCTGCGGCAGTTCCGAGGGGAACAGCGCCGCAGGCAACTTGCCGGGCGCCGGCGCCTGGCGCGCCGAGAACAGCGAAATCAACCCGCGCGTGCCCTCGACCAGTTGCAGATCGGTGACGAGATCGCGCAATTTTTCCAGGTTCTCGCGCTTGAGCAGCGTTTTGCCCTCGACCACGACCAGCACGTCGAATTCGACCGCCGGGAAGCGCTTGGTCTCCGCCTCATACTGCCGGTATTCCTTGGAATTGGAGCGGAACAGCTGACTGAGGGAATCGTCGATCTTGATGCGGTCGATACCGAAGATCGCGCCGACAATCAGCGCAACCAGAACGATGCAGGACAGAATCGGCGCCTGGACCGCGATCAGCCCCAGCCGCTCCAGCCCGAAGGCGATGCTCGCCATTGGCCGCTGCTCGATCTTCTCGACATGGACCTCGCGGTCGCTGTTCTTCTCGAGCATGCCCTGTCCAGTCCTCACATCGGCTCAGTTGTATAGCTTAAATTCCCGGGCGCGGATGAGGCCTTGACGGGCCTGGTCTGATCGGCGCTAGTCCTTGAAAACATACGATAAATTTGCCGCAACAGGTGTAGCAGGTCTGGACGGCGTCTCGCAAGCGCGCAGCGCCCCGCACAAAATCGTCGCGGGAGGCGGCGATAATCGGCCGCAAGTCGGGAATTTGCGACATTAATCCGGATTCGCGGCTATGGATCGGGACGATTGCTCGCGGCTTTCATCCTTGAGCGCGACGCCGGTCACCCCCCTCGCCAGACCCTCGCGAATCAACCACGCAATTCTGAAAGCGGCCTCATCATAACCAAGTCCCGCGCCGTGGATATTGGAGACGCAATTGCGCTCGGCATCGGTGCGCCCGACCCGCGGCGCAAAGGTCAGATACGCCCCCAGACTGTCCGGCGCCGACAGTCCCGGCCGTTCGCCGATCAACATCACAATCATGCGCGCACCGAGAATGGCGCCGATCTCGTCGCCCAGCGCGACCCGCGCACCAATTGCCACCACGGCACGGCCGATTTCGATGGCGTCGGCAGCGAGCCGCGGAACGAGCGCGCGGACGACGCGCACGGCATGAGCATTGACCGCCGCCGGCGACAGGCCATCGCCGATCACGATCGCGAGCCGGCAACCGCCGGCCTGGCGCGCCAGCAGCGGCGCCGAGGCCTGATCGAGGGAGCGTCCGAGATCGGGACGCGCGAGATAGTCCTTGCGATCGCCGGCGCGGCTGCGGACTCCAATTGTCTCAAGACCGAGATCGTCGAGGCCGGCGATGATGGCCGATACATCGAATGCGGCATGAACGGCGTCGCGGGCGCGCGCGTGGGCAAGCGTAAAGTCGAGCAGCGCTTCGGTCGGCATGCTGGCGCCGGCGCGGCCAAGCCCGACGCGCGCCGGCGTGAGGCCTCGCAGGCGCTGCAGCGAACGCGACGGCGGCGGCGTTTTCATCATGCCTACTCGGCCGGAACCGAGGCCTCGCGCAGCCGGATCGAGTAGTTCGATGCGTTCTGCTGGCCGACCGAAGCCGCGCGCGCAAACATGATCAGGTGATGGGCGGTGATTGCCGAACCGAGCAAGCCCTCGAAGTCACCATGCCGCAGTCGTCCCAGCGCAAACTTCCAGAACGCCTTCCTATAGTTGCCGAGCACGCCGACTTTCCAGAAAATATTGCGCAGCATGATCAGACCGCGCCTGATATTGGCCCAGCTCTTCATCTCGGGACTGACGGGGACTTTCAGCCGATTGGCGTAGGTATAATCGCACTGGTACTGATAGCGCGCGAAGAGTTTCTCCGGCTCGTAGGCGACTTCCATGCATTTGCGCCACGCACTGACGACTTGCTCGTAAGGCAAACGGAAATCGACATTGGAATCGCGGCTGTCATCGTCATTGATCAGACGGCCTTCGCGCTCGAGGCGATCCCAGAGCGGCGTCTTCGGCAGCGCCTGCAGCAGATTGATCGTCAAGAGCGGAATCCGGGACTCATCGACAAAGGCGAGCAGCGCATCGCCCGTCTCGGGCTTGTCGGTGTCGAGCCCCATGATAATGCCGGAGACGACCTCCATCCCGTAGCTGTTGATGGTGTGGATGCCTTCCAGAATCGGGACCATCATGTTGTGGTCCTTCTGCATCGCCTTCAGCGCATCGGGGTCCGGAGTTTCGATGCCGCAGAAAATCGTCACGAAAAACGCCTCGCGCATTTTCGCGAGAATCTCCGGCCGCTTGGCGATATTCAACGTCGCCTCGCAGGCCAGCCGCGTGATGTAGCCGGTTCTTTTCTGCCAGTCGATGAGATGCGGCAGCAGGTCGACCGCCGCCTTCCGATTGCCGATGAAATTGTCATCGACGAAATACACCGTGTCGGTCATTCCGCACTCGCGCAATTTGTCGAGCTCGGCAACGATCTGCTGCGGCGTCTTCAGGCGCGGATTGCGGCCGTACAGTCCCGGGATGTCGCAGAATTCGCACTGATAGGGACAGCCGCTGGAATACTGGATGCTGCCGAGGAGATATTTCCTGGTCTCGGCAAGCTCATAGGCCGGAATCGGAAAGTCACTCATGTCGACGCGATCGCCGGTCTTCAGCACCACCTGCCGGCCGGGCCGCGACGGATCGCGCGCCAGCCGCGCGATCAGCTCGTCGGTCGCATCACCGAGTTCGCCGACATGGAGATAATCGAACGAGGGATAGTAATCCGGGCAGGCACTGACCGAAGGCCCGCCGATCGCAACGGCCAGATCGAACGCATGCGCGCGGCGGCAGATATCGTTCATGTGCTGACGCTGGATATGCATGCCGCTGACGAACACGGCTTCCGCCCATCGAAAATCTTCCGCCGAGGCCGGCCGGATGTTTTCGTCTATGAAGCGGACCTGCCAGTTCGCGGGCAGATAGGCCGCGATCAGCAGCAGCCCCTGCGGCGGCATGAAAGCCTGGACGCCGTCCGTCAAGGGATAGGCGTATTCGAAGGTTCCGAACGAAGACGTATAGCGCGGAAAGACGCACAGGATGCGCCGTGCGGTTTCAATGCCCTCGGCTCTCATCGAACTTCCTCTGCATGTCTCCCCAATTTAAGCACGCCTTGCGAGGCTGGGCCATAAATTCCTCAGGATTGTGGCAGCCATTTCAACCGACGAATGGCGGAATGGTTGCACGGGAAGGCTCCTGTGGAGGGTTCCCGGCGCCCTCAGGCGATCAGCCGCGAAGCAAAATCGGGCAGCAAGGCGGCATTGCCCGCCAGGCGAAAATCGGCATCGGCCAGACCTGCGCGAAACAGCCATTCGTCGAATTCCGGCGCCCGCTTCAGACCGAACAAATCGCGGACGTAAAGCGCGTCGTGGAACGAGGTGGACTGATAGTTGAGCATGACGTCATCGGCCCCGGGTACCCCCATAATAAAGGTCACGCCGGCCGCGGCGAGCAGCGTCAGCAGATTGTCCATATCGTCCTGGTCGGCCTCGGCATGATTGGTGTAGCAAACATCGACGCCGAGCGGCAGGCCAAGCAGCTTGCCGCAGAAATGGTCCTCGAGCCCGGCGCGGATGATTTCCTTGCCGTCATAGAGATATTCCGGACCGATGAAGCCGACCACGCTGTTGACCAAAAGCGGATCGAAAGCGCGGGCCACGGCATAGGCGCGCGCCTCTACGGTTTGCTGGTCGACGCCATGATGGGCATTGGCCGAAAGCGCCGAGCCCTGCCCGGTTTCGAAATACATGACATTGGTGCCGACGCTGCCGCGCCGCAGCGACAGTCCGGCCTCGTGGGCTTGCTTCAGAAGCGAGAGATCGACGCCAAAACTCCGATTGGCGCCTTGCGTGCCGGCGATCGACTGGAACACCAGATCGACCGGCACGCCCTGATCGATCAATCCAAGCGTCGTCGTCACATGGGCCAGAACGCAGGCCTGGGTCGGAATTTGGAGCCGCGCGATGATGTCGTCGAGCAGCCGCAATAAGCCGCCGACGACGGCCGGATCGTCGCTGGCGGGATTGATGCCGATGCAGGCGTCGCCGGAGCCCAGCATGATACCGTCGAGGATCGATGCGGTAATGCCTTTGGCGTCATCGAAGGGATGATTGGGCTGCAGCCGCACGCTCATCCGCCCGCGCAGGCCGATCGTGTTACGGAAGGCCGATGTCACCTGGCATTTTTTCGCAACCAGGATGAGGTCCTGATTGCGCATCAGCTTGGAAACCGCCGCGGCCATTTCCGGAGTAATGCCCGGGGCGAGCTTCGCCAGAACCGATGTCGTCGCCGCATCCGAGAGCAGCCAGTCGCGAAATCCGCCGACCGTCAGCGAAGATACCGGAGCAAAGGCGGCCGCGTCATGGGTATCGACGATCAGGCGGGTGACTTCATCGTGTTCATAGGGGATGACGGTTTCGTGCAAGAATTGCCTGAGCGGAACATCGGCCAGCGCGATCCGCGCCGCGATCATTTGCGCCGCGCTGCCGGCCGCGATCCCGGCCAGGCGGTCGCCCGAGCGCGGCGGCGTGGCCCTGGCCAGTAGATCGCGCAAGTCACCGAAGACATGGGTCGTGGCATCGATGGTGTGGCGATAGGCCATGGCGGCTCCGGGCCATCAGCGCCGGTGCGCGATGGCCGTCGCAAAGACTATCAGCTGGAAAGGTCCTACGCAGCCCGGACGGTGGCGAGAAATTTGGCCATCTCGGCCTTCAGGCGCTTGTTTTCGTTCGAAAGCATTTGCGCCGCCGAAAGCACCTGGGAGGATGCCGAACCGGTATCGCCGGCGCCGCGGTTGACGTCGGCGATGCTGGTGGCGACCTGGGTGGAACCGACGGCCGCCTGCTGCACATTGCGGGTGATTTCCTGGGTCGCGGCGCCCTGCTCCTCGATCGCCGCGGCGATCGCCGCGGCGATCTCGGAAACCCTCCCGATCGTGCCGCTGATCTCCTTGATCGCGACCACCGAATCATGGGTGGCCGCCTGCATTCCGGCAATCTGCATGCTGATCTCGCTGGTAGCCTTCGCGGTCTGCGCGGCGAGCGCCTTGACTTCCTGCGCCACCACCGCAAAGCCGCGGCCGGCGTCACCGGCGCGGGCCGCCTCGATGGTCGCGTTCAGGGCCAGCAGATTGGTCTGCTCCGCAATCGTCGTGATCAATTGGGTGACGTCGCCGATGCGGTTTGCGGCCAGTGACAATTCCGCGATCCGCGCGTCGGTCTTTTGCGCCTGATTGACCGCCTCATTGGCGATCCTGTTGGAATCTGCCACCTGGCGTCCGATTTCGTTGATGGAGCCGGCCATTTCCTCCGTCGCCGAGGCGACCGATTGAACGTTGGTGGAGGTTTCCTCCGAAGCCGACGCGACCACCATGCTGAGCTGCTGGGTTGCCGTGCTGCTCTTGGTCAGAATAACCGCGGAATTCTCCAGCTCGCTCGAGGCGGAGCTGACATTCTCGATGATATTGCCGACCGCGGCCTCAAAACGCTCGGCGAGGTTATGAAGCTCGAGGCGGCGGGCCGCCTGCTGCTCGCGATTTTTCTCTTCACGTTCCGCGCTCTCGCGTTCGGCCTTGGCGACGGCCTGCACCTTGAATTCCTGGACGGCATGGGCCATCTGGCCGACTTCATCGCCACGGTCCAGACCCGGCAGTTGAACTTCGAAATTCCCGGTCGCGAGCTTGCGCATCGCCATCGACAGCGCCACCACCGGACGGGAGATATTCCGGCCAATCAGGAACGAAAAGGCGATTCCGGCCAAGGCGACCGCCGCCAGCACGGCCATCAGTGTCAGCTGCTGCTGCTCCAGCCTCATCCCGGCACGCGCAATCTCGCGATCCTTGCCCTCGCTGCTGCGCGCGTTCAGATCGTCGGTCAGCTTCTCGATGGCGGCAAAACTCTGTTCCGCCCCCTTGATGAACATCAGCGCCGATCCCGCGTCGCCGTCGGCCATCTCGATGGCGTTTTTCGATTTCTTGAGGTAGGCCGCAACCGCGGCCTTCAGCTGCTCGAGGGTCTCCGGCTTGAAGTCGCCATGCGCGCCTTCGATCTCCTTCAAGGCCTCCGGAATCCTGGCGGCGGCCGAGGAGGCTTCCTTGGCCATGGCCTCGACCTTCTTCTCATCCTTTTCATTGGCCGCGGTGGCCGTGAGACGATAAAGCCTGGCATGCGCCATCCACGCCGCGGTGGTGAGATCGTTCACAAGTTCCGATTGCCGGATCGGCCCCGCAACAAGCACGTCGACCGCCGCCTGGTTGGATCGCAGGGCTTGCAAGGCGTAGGCACCTGCCCCGACCAGGACAAGGACCAGGAAGGCTGGCGCGAGCTGAACTTTCCAGGACAGGCCGATATTCTTGATCCAGCTGAACATATCAATCCTTCGGTGCAACGATCAGTCCGCGAACAGTGATTGTCGCCTGTCAGTTCTTGTAGATGCCCGCGCATACGGCGGTGTTATCGAGCCTTTCGCAGTACATCTGCTTCGGCTCGACTTTCTTGTCCACCGGATTGACGAATTTGTAGTCCTGCCAGAACGACGGTTGTTTGCCGGCGAGCTCGACGCGTTCCTTGACGTAGAACTTGCCGTCGACGTCCTGCGCATCGATCATGTCCTTGCCGACGAATTTTGCGTTCGCGCCGTGGGCCAGGATTTTGCCGTCGAGCTGATAGACGACGACGTACACGTCACGGTCGATGAATTTGGCGTCCTTGTTGGTAAATGCGGGATAGGCCTTGTCGGGACCCTGCTCCTTGATGAAGGCCACCGCTTTCTTGACCATCGCGACGGCATCGTCTTTGCCTGCACCGTCCGCCAAAGCGGCGTCTCCAACGAATGCGAGGGTGACGGCAAGCGCGGAAATCAGCGGCTTTCTTAGCCAGGTGTTCACGTTCTATCTCCCGATCGAATGGCTAGTTGGGCGGTCGCACGACCGCGGATGGCAGAATGGCCATAAAAGAGCGAAGCATCCGTTAAGGTTGCCAGTCCGCGAGGGCAACCGCCTGCTGGAGCCGGGGGCGCGGCTGCAAATCGCAAGGCCCCCAGAAGCCGGCCAGACCGCGCGTGAGCTTTCCGGATCAGCTAAAGATTTAATGATTTGTACACTAACATTCTTCATGGTTTTTGCGCGGCCGGCGGCCCTGACCGGTCTCTCTGGAGAGGCCAGGTGCGATGGCTGAAATCACGAAATCCGGTAGGCTGTCTGACGGCAACGACATCGCGTCGCGGTTTTCCCTTGCAGCCAAGCTTTATTCGATCTTCGCCCTGATCGCGGTTCTGACCGCGGCGACGGCCATCCTGTCCCACTACAACACCCAGCGGAGCGCGGAGCTCACGGAAGCCGTCGAGACGGCGAACCGCGCGGCCCTCAACGTCGAGCACGTCAATGCGCTGGTCTATGCGGTCGTGATGGAATCCCGGGGCGTCTATATGTCGACGCACCCCGCCGATGTGAAGAAGTTTGGCGATGGGCTGCTCAAGTTCAACAACAATATCCTGGCCGTTGTCAAAGACTGGGAATCCATCGTCCAGGCCGATGACGCCAAGCAGTTCGCCGTTTTCAAGAAGCGCATTGAACAATTCGTCGAGTTCCGAAAGGAGCTGGTTCGCCGCGGGGTCGAGATCAATGCCGCCGCGGGCCGCGAGTGGGGCGATAATGACGCCAATCGCGCCGTGCGTTCCGCCCTTAACAAGGATCTTGAGGGGCTTTCCAAGGTCTATGCCGAACGCGGCAAGCAGCTTGCCCGGCAAGGCGAAGTCAATCGCGCAATGGCCTTTCTGCTGACCGGTCTCGGTGGCGTTGCCCTGGTCGTGGTCGTCATCGGCGTTCTGATTATCTCCCGCTCGATCGCGCGGCCGCTTTCGGTCATCACCGCCACCATCAAGCGGGTCGCCGAGGGTGACGAAGACGTCGAGGTTCCTCATACCGGCCGGGCAGACGAGATCGGCGCCCTGGCGCGGGCGATCCGGATTTTCCAGGAGGCGATGGACCGCAACCGCAATCTCAATTCGCAGGCCTTGCTCGACTCCAAGGCGCGCGAAGAACGCGCGAGGCTTATCGAAACCGCGGCGGAAGCCTTCCGCGGCGCGATCGGCGGCGTGCTGCGCGCGGTCACCGACAATGCGTCGACCATGCGCGAAACCGCGCAGTCGATCTCCAGGGCGGCATCAGATGCAAGCGGACGCGCCGTCGCCGCCGCCAGCGCAAGCGAGCAGGCCTCCAGCAATGTATACGCCGTCGCCAGTGCCGCCGAGGAGATGTCTACTTCCGTGGAGGAAATCGGTCGACAGGTCCGTCAATCCGCGGGCGTCGTCGAACAGGCCGGTCTGCGGACCGAAAAGTCGATCACCGAAATCGAAAGTCTCGCCGCGGCGACCCAACGCATCGACGGGGTACTCAATCTGATCCAGACGATCGCCGAGCAAACCAATCTGCTGGCCTTGAACGCCACGATCGAGGCAGCGCGCGCCGGCGAGGCCGGTCGCGGCTTCGCGGTGGTTGCTCACGAGGTCAAGGCCCTAGCCGAGCAAACCGCCAAGGCTACCTCCGAAATCGGCCAGAACGTCAGCCTGATCCAGGCATCGACGCGCAATGCCGTCGATGCCGTCCGTGAAATCGGCCACGCCGTGCGCGACATCAACGACGTCACCTCGAACATCGCCACCGCCGTCGGACAACAGGACGCCGCGACCCGCGAGATCTCCACGAATGCGCACTCGGCTGCCCAGGGCAACGAGACCTTGGTCGCCAATATCGGCTCGCTCAGCGACGCCATCGGGGAGACCAACAAGGCGGCGACCTCGGTGCTCTCGGCTTCCACCGACCTTACTTCCACGGCGCAAACGCTATCGCGCGAGGTCGACAAATTCTTTGAAAATCTGCGCGCCGACTCGCTCGACGGCGACGGCGGCAAAGCCCGCCGGACTGGTACCTAGGGTCAGGACTCATTTGTCGACCCAGAAAATCATCGTCGCGGCGATGCAGGTCGCGCTGAAGAACGTGTGGGCGCACCGGTCAAGGGATGACGGGACGACGCCGGTCTTTGAGCTTCGCGAACTTGTTGTTTTCGATCCGATGGCGTTGCGTGTACAAGGTTTTGCAATAGCTGGCTGGCGTGCGGCCCTCATTTGGCCTTCGGTGAGCAGGAGAATGATCGGACCGCCGATACCGTCGGAGACAGCGTGAAACTTGGAGTTTAGCCCCCCTTCGCGCGGCCAATGCGTCGAGGTGAGTCCCTCGCCTTGAGCAGACTTGCTGCAATCCAGTTGGCCCTGAGGCGAGTACGGTTCTGCCCACTTCCCGGCGAGGGGCTTTTCCGGTAGGGGCAATAGGATGGGCATCAGAAACTATTTGATCGAAGGCGTTTCTGGCACCGGCAAGACGTCAGTCTGCCACGAACTGCGGCGGCGCGGTTGCCATTCGATCAATGGTGACACTGAGTTGACTTATCAGGGCGATCCAAAGACGGGGGAACCCGTGGATGGGCTTGCCCACGAGCACCATATTTGGAACGTAGACAAGGTCAGAGCGCTGGTGGCCGACCAAAGCCATGCTGCATCATTCTTCTGCGGCGGCTCAAGGAATTTCTCTGCCTTCATTGATTTGTTCGATCGGGTTTTTGTTCTCGAGATCGATCTGGACACGTTGACCCGACGGCTCGCCGAGAGGCCGGAAACTGAGTGGGGCGGGAGATCTGCCGAACGGCAACTCATTAGGCGATTGCACGCAACGAAAGAAGATGTCCCGAAAGGTGGTGTCGTAATCGATGCCACTGCGCCGATTGAACGCGTCGTGGATGAGATTTTGGAAAAGTGCAACTAGGTCACAGACGCCTGGACGCAACCTTGGCCGGCCGCCCGTCCCTGGACGTGCCGGCCCGCGGCATATCCCGACGACCACGCCCATTGAAAATTGAAGCCCCCGAGATGGCCGGTGACGTCGACGACTTCGCCGATGAAATAAAGCCCGGGGACGGATCTGGCTTCGAACGTCTTCGACGAAAGTCCCGATGTGTCGACGCCGCCGAGCGTCACCTCCGCGGTGCGATAGCCCTCGGTCCCGGCGGGCCTGATGCGCCACTGTTTTATCGCCGCGGCAACATCAGCCAGCACCGCACCGGAGAAATCGGCGATCCGCTCCGGACCTGCGACCATTTGCGCGATGCTGCGCGCCAGCCGCTTCGGAACGAAGCCGGCCAGGGCGGTCGCCATCTCCTGCCGGGGATGTCGGTGCCGCAATTCCTTCAGCCCGGCGAGAACGTCGATCCCCGGAGCCATGTCGACGACGATGTCCTGGCCCTCGCGCCAGTAGGAGGAAATCTGCAGGACGGCCGGGCCGCTCAGTCCTCGATGGGTAAAAAGCAAGGCCTCGTCGAAACCGGTCTTGCCGCAGCTCACGATTGCCTCGACCGACACGCCCGCCAGATCCGCAAATTGTGCCCGCAGCGCGGCGTCGAACGTCAGGGGCACCAGCCCCGCGCGCGGCGGCACGATCTTCAGACCGAACTGTTCAGCGATTTTATATCCGAACCCGCTTGATCCCATTTTGGGGATCGAGGGGCCGCCGGTTGCGACCACCAGCGAGCGGCAGCGAAACTCGGCCTGATCCGACACAACGACAAAGCCGTCTTCTGCCTTTGAGACCGCGGAGATACGTACACCCAGGCGCAGTTGCGCGCCCACCTTGCGGCATTCCTCCAGCAGCATGTCGATGATTTGCTGCGACGAGCCGTCGCAGAATAGCTGTCCGCGGGTCTTCTCGTGCCAGGCAATCCTATAGCTCTCGACCAGCGCGATGAAGTCGCGCTGGGTATAGCCGCTCAGCGCCGAGGTGCAAAACCGCGGATTGTCCGATAGGAAATTTGCCGGGCCGGTGTACAGGTTGGTGCAATTGCACCGCCCGCCGCCGGAGATACGGATCTTCTCGGCCGGATGTCGCGACTGCTCGAGCAACAGCACCTGATGTCCGCGCCGGCCGGCGACACCGGCGCACATCAGGCCGGCGGCCCCTGCCCCGAGGATGATGACGTCATGGAAGTTCAAACGCGGGTGGCGAACTTCCGTCATTCGACCAGCAGCACATCGACTGCTACGCTGAGCTTCTGCTTGCGCGATCCCACGATGATGCCGTCGACCGGCGAGACATCGGAGAAATCCCGCCCCACAGCCAGGACAATGTGATCGTTCTCGACCAAGAGATCATTGGTCGGGTCGAGGCCGACCCAGCCGATCTCCGGACCGCACCACAGCGACACCCAGGCGTGGGTCGCGTCCGCTCCCTGCAGGCGCGGCTTGCCCGGCGGCGGGATGGTGCGCAGATAGCCGCTGACATAAGCCGCCGGCAGTCCGAGGCCGCGCAGCCCTGCGATCATCACATGCGCAAAATCCTGGCACACGCCGTGGCGTTTTTCGAAGACCTCCTTAAGCGGGGTGGAGATGACGGTCGCTTTCGGGTCGTATTTGAATTCGGTGCGGATCCGTCGCATGAGGTCGACCGCGCCGGCAAGGGTGCCACCGGTCGGCGGAAAGCTCGCAGCGGCATACCGGGTGACCGGCTGCTGCACCGGCACCAGCGGACTCGCAAACACGTATCCGATCGGCGAAGCGGGGCCGAGGCTGGTGGCCTCGAACGCCACGTCCCGCACGCACTCCCACGCCGGACTTTGCATCGCGCGGCCAGGAGCGCGGCGGGAAACCTCGACCCGCGATCGGGAATCGATCCGAAGGTTGCGGTGCGCCGTCTCGATCGAGACGCTCTCGGTATGAATCCCGAAGAAGTCGCGCCGAACGTTGCGGTCCGAGGGTCGCGGCCTGATATCGACGGTGTGCGATACCAACTGCTGTCCGTCGCCGCTGCTGGGCTCCAGCCGCAGCGTACAGCGAGCGAAATTGACCGGACTTTCGTAAGTGTAGGTGGTGACGTGCCGGATGTCGTAGATCACGCGAGGCCCGTCAGCTTTTCGGGCCGGCTCGCATTGGGCCCGTTCGGAAAATAATGCAATCCGATGGCATCGGCGAGGCTGAGCAGATCCTGCTCCAGCGAAAACAGCGTCTTGGTATCGAGGGATGCCGCCTCCGCCGTCGTCAGCGTCGACTGCAGGGCGACGGCCAGACGCTGCGGCCGCTCGATCAATCCTCCCTCTTTCAAGGTCGGGAGACTCGCAATGTGATCGTTCAGCGCAAAAACCTGAAACGCGACCGAGCGGGGATTGTAGGGGTCGAGAACCACGAGATCGCGCACCGGTGCCAGCAGCGGTCCGACCAAATAGCGCGAGCGATAGGTGATCTGGCAGTCCACCAGCGTCAGCAGGATGTCGAGATCTTCGCCGCCGGCCTCGTCATAGGCGAACTGGCGAGCGAAACGCGCGGTGTTGATGGCGCGCTCGGCGCGGCGGCCCATTTCGAGAAACCGCCAGCCGGCGGCGCGATTCATGTTTTCCTGCGCGAGGCCGGCGAAGCTCGCAAGCTCCTGCAGCGTCAGTTCGGCGGCGCTGACCACGCCGTCGTCATCCTCGGCCTCCTGGGCGAGACGCTCCGCCATCTCGGTAATGACCTGCCAGGCGTCCGGCGAAAGCCGTTCACGGAGCGATGTCGCGGTCCGCTGGGCGGAACGCACCAGCGACAGCGCGGAACCGAACTTGTCCTCGGCCTGCAACGCTTCGGAGGCGATCCTGGCGGGCTGCGCCCGCGCGGCCTGCGACGTCGCGCCCCACGTCACCAGAAGCCGCTGGATTCGCTCGACCGAGTGAAGCACGGTGGAGGGCGCCTCGCCGGGATCGCGCTGCGTCCCGAGCGCCCGCACCAGCCGCAGCGTCGCCTCGGCGCGCTCAAGATAGCGGCCGAGCCAGAACAGATTGTCAGCGGCCCGGCTCGGGACCCAGCCGGCGATGCGCCTGATCCGCACCGTGTCCACAGCCGGGAGCAGCGTCGAGGGGGACACCGCCTTCTCGGAGACCACCCAGACATCCGCCGCCCGCGCGCCGTCGCCCATCGACACCGCGCGGGCGTCGAGTTGCTCGGCGATCCGGCAAAAGCCGCCGGGCATGATGGTCCAGCCATCGGGCGTGGCGGCGGCGAAAACCCGCAAGACAAACGGGCGCGGCATGATCTGGCCCTGGTGCCATACCGGCGTCGTCGACAGCCGCACCAGTTCCTGGCCGACATAATCGATGCCGCGATCCCTGATCGCGGCCTTGAGCCGCTCGCGTTCGCTTGCCGATAGTTCGCCTGATAACACTGGCCCGGGGCCGGGGAAGCCGGGGACGCCGCGGCCGTAGGCGCCTTCGATCGCCAGCTCGTCGAACCGCGACAGCACTTCCTCGCGCGCGGCCTTCTGGCCGCACCACCAGGTCGCGATATGCGGCATCTTCAGATCCTCGCCCAGGAAACGCCGGCTGAGGCTGGGCAGGAAGCCCAGCAGCGCGCGGGCCTCCATCACGCCGGAGCCCGGCATGTTGGCGACGACGACGCCGTTCTTCCGCAGCACGTCGATCAGGCCGGGCACGCCGAGCTGCGAGGATGAATCGAGCTCCAGCGGATCGAGAAAGTTGGAATCCACCCGGCGCAGCAACACGTCGAGCCGCTTCAGACCGGCGACGGTGCGGATATGAATGCGGTCGCCGCTGACGGCGAGATCGTCGCCCTCGACCAGAAGGAATCCGAGATAGCGCGCCAGTGTGGCGTGTTCGAAATAGGTTTCACTGAAGTTGCCTGGCGTCAGCAGTCCGATGCGCGGCTCGTCGCGGTCGGCGCCGGCGCGCAAGGCGTCGCGGAAAGCCTCGAAGAACGGCGCCACCCGCTCCACATTCATCGACTTGTAGAGCGTGGTAAAGGCGCGCGACAGTACCAGCCGGTTTTCCAGCGCGTATCCCGCGCCCGACGGCGCCTGGGTCCGGTCACCCAGCACCCACCAGCGCCCGTCGGGCCCGCGGCCGACATCGGCGGCGTACATATTGAGGTATCGGCCGCCCGGCGGCTTGATGCCGCAGACCGCGCGCAGATATTCGGTGCTGCCGGCAATGGCCGCAGCGGGGATCGCGCCCTCGGCAACCAGCCGGCCCTCGCCATAGAGATCGTTCAGGACCAGTTCCAGCAATTGCGCGCGCTGCGCGATCCCCGATGTCAACTGCTGCCAGTCGGCCTCATCGATCAGGAGCGGCAGATGGCTAAGCGGCCAGAGCCGGTCGGCGGTTTCGCCGGGCGCGCGATAGGTCACGCCGGCTTCCCGCAGATGCCGGTCGGCGGATCCGAACCGCCTTTCGATCTCGGCAGGCGTCAGTGTGGCGAAGGCCTCGAAGAACCGGCTCCAAACCGCGCGCGGCGCCCCGTCCTGTGCGATATATTCATCGGGAATTCCCGGCAGCCGGACATAGTCGCGTGTCCACTGCGTCACCCGACGATTGGCCGGCCGGACTTTGCTGGCCTGACTGCTTGCTCGCCTGCTTTGCTGGCTGTCGTGTCCCGCCATACCGACTCTCCGGCCCGGAGCCCCGTTTAGATAGAATCCGGGGCTCTGGATTGATGACTAGCGCGTTTCTTGACGCGAACCAGTCTCCACTTCGCTTGAAAACGCTTACGTGCCTAATCAATGCAGGAGCGGCGTCCTCAAGTCGAGTGTCAAAGGGAATTCCATGGTGCGTTCCTCGCGCGGCGGATCGATCTTTCCGGGCGTATGGCCGTGGTCCTGAAAGCGGGCGAGCCGCCGCGCCTCGGCCTCATAGGAATTGATCGGTTTGGTCTCATAGCTTCGGCCGCCCGGGTGCGTGACGTGATAGACGCAGCCGCCGAGCGACCGGCCGTTCCAGGTATCGATCAGGTCGAATGTCAGCGGAGCGTGCACCGGGATGGTCGGGTGCAGCCCCGATGCCGGCTGCCAGGCCTTGAAGCGGACGGCGGCGACCGCTTCCCCCGAGCGGCCGGTTGCCGTCATCGGCATCGGCCGGCCATTGCAGGTGACGACGTGACGACCTTCGACAAAGCCGTTAGCCTTGACCTGCAGCCGCTCTACCGAGGAATCGACATAACGCACAGTCCCGCCGGCCGAGCTCTCCTCGCCGAGAACATGCCACGGCTCCAGCGCCTGACGCACTTCCAGGGAAACGCCGACATGGTGGACCCGGCCGAACACGGGAAAACGAAATTCGAGCTGGGCTGCGTACCAGTCCGGCGAAAAATCGTAGCCCGACTGTTTGAGCCCGGCGAGCACATCCAGAAAATCCTCCCAAAGAAAGTGCGGCAGCATGAAGCGATCGTGCAGCGCGGTGGCCCAGCGCACGAACTTGCCGGCTTGCGGCTCGCGCCAGAACTTTGCGATCAGCGCCCGGATCAACAATTGCTGCGCCAGCGACATGCGCGGGTCGGGCGGCATCTCGAGCGCACGGAATTCGACCAGCCCGAGCCGGCCGGTTGGACCATCGGGAGAATAGAGCTTGTCGATGCAGATTTCGGCGCGGTGGGTATTGCCGGTGATATCGACCAGAATATGCCGGAACAGGCGATCGACCAGCCAAAGCGGGGCCTTGATTCCCGGCGGCGGCACATGGGCGAGCGCGATTTCCAGTTCATAGAGGCCGTCATGCCGGGCCTCGTCGATGCGCGGCGCCTGGCTGGTGGGGCCGATGAACATGCCCGAGAACAAATACGACAGCGACGGGTGCCGTTGCCAGTACAGCACGAGGCTCTTCAGCAAATCGGGACGCCGCAGAAACGGCGAATCCGCAGGCTTGTCGCCGCCGACCACGACATGATTGCCACCCCCGGTGCCGGTGTGGCGGCCATCAACGAGGTAGCGGTTGGCGCCAAGCCCCACCTGCGCGGCGTCTTCGTACAGGCCGAAGCTGATGTCGACGGCCTCGCGCCAGCTTCTCGCCGGCTGGACGTTGACCTCGATCACGCCGGGATCGGGCGTCACCTTGATCACCTCGACGCGCGGGTCGAAGGGCGGCGGATAGCCCTCGACATGAACACGCATCTGCATTTCCTGCGCGGTCGCCTCCACCGCCGTGACCAATTCCAGATAGTCCTCCAGTTTCTCCACCGGCGGCATGAAGGCGCAGAGAACGCCGTCGCGAATCTCGATCGACATCGCGGTGCGCACGCCGCCGGCCCCGAGCTGCTGTTCCTGCACCTCCTGATGCGGCGCGGCCTCAGTCGGCGCGGCGTTGTACACCGGGAGCGCCTCGCGCGGCTCCAGCGGATCCTGCTCGACGATATAGGGATATTCCGCAGCGGGAATATGCGGCAATGACGCGATCGGCAGCCGCAGCCCGAGCGGGGAATCGCCAGGCGTCAGGAACAGATTGCCGCGCCGTAATTTCCAGCGCTCGCTCTTCCAGCGCGCGGAAGATTTGCTTGCCTCCGCGTTCCAGCGCTGGATCGGCAGTACGAATCCCCTGGGCATGTTGAGGCCCTGATCGAACACCCGCGCCATGCGCGAGCGTTCTTCCGGATCGGCCAGTCTGGAATCGCCGGGGTCGACATTTGGCGGGAGCGTGGCTTCCTTCTGCAGCCAGTGGCTCGGGTCTTCGAACGCCGGCATGATGTACTCGGAATCGACGCCGAGCTTTTTGGCGGCGCCTTCCGCGAAACGCTCGGCATCCTCAATGCGCGCCTTGTGCGTCCCTTCGATATCGGCGATCAAGTCAGAATTCTTCCAGACCGGCACGCCGTCCTTGCGCCAATAGAGGCCGAACGCCCAGCGCGGCAGGCTTTCGCCTGGATACCACTTGCCCTGCCCGTAATGCAGCAGGCCGCCAGGCGCGAACCGTGTCCGCAGCCGCCTGATGAGATGATCGGCCAATGCCCGCTTGGTCGGGCCGACCGCCGCGATATTCCATTCCGGCGATTCCAGGTCATCGACGGAAACGAAGGTGGGCTCGCCGCCCATCGTCAGGCGCACGTCGCCGGCCTTCAGATCGGCATCGACCAGCTCGCCGAGCCGGTCGAGGCGCGCCCAGGATTCGTCGGAGAACGGTTTTGTAATCCGCGGCGCTTCGCGGATCCGCTTGACGCTCATCTCGAAGCCGAATTCGACTTTGGCAAATCCGACCGCGCCAGAGATCGGTGCGGCGGTGCGATAATGCGGCGTGGCGGCGACGGGAATGTGCCCCTCGCCGGTCAGCATGCCCGAGGTGACGTCGAATCCGATCCACCCCGCTCCCGGAAGATAGACCTCGGCCCAGGCGTGCAGATCGGTAAAATCGTTCTCGACCTCGCGCGGGCCCTCGACCGGATCGATGTCGGGGCGCAATTGAATGAGGTAGCCCGAGACGAAACGGGCGGCGAGTCCGAGGTGGCGCAGGATCTGGATCAACAGCCATGCGGAGTCGCGGCACGATCCCGCGCCCGAGGCCAGCGTTTCCTCCGGCGTCTGGATGCCCGGTTCCATGCGAATGATGTAGCGAATTTTCTTCTGCAATTGCGCGTTGAGATCGACCAGGAAATTGACCGTGCTCGCCGCCTCGCGCGGAATGCCGGCAAGGTGGGCTGACAATAGCGGCCCGGGCTCTGACGTCGCGAGATAGGGCGCGAGCTCGGTCTTGAGATCGCCGGTGTAGGCGAACGGGAAACTGTCGGCGTAGGGCTCGACGAAAAAATCGAACGGATTGATGACGGTCATCTGCGCCGTGAAGTCGACTTCGATCTTCAGTTCGCTCGCCTTTTCCGGGAAGACAAAGCGCGCGAGCCAGTTGCCTTGCGGGTCCTGCTGCCAGTTCACGAAGTGGCTGGAAGGCGTGACCTTGAGCGAATAGCTCAGGATCGGCGTGCGCGTGTGCGGCGCCGGCCGAAGACGAATGGTTTGAGGGCCGAGGTCGATCGGACGGTCATACTTATAGTGAGTGACGTGATGTAGCGCGACGAAGATCGACACAGGCAGGCTACTCCGGGAGCTTTTTTGAGCAGAACACCGGTTTCGGCAGGGATCAAGCGTTAACAACGGGCAGCGGCTGCCCAGGCGAGCGGCGGTTTCGAGCCGACAGCATGGTTCCGCGCCGGCAAACCCGATGAGGCGCGACGGGCCCAAATAGCCATCAGGAGCCTACCGCAGCGAGATCGATAAAAGAGCGCGCGGTACTCTTGCTCCCATATTGGGACCATGATAGATTGGCACATGAGGATTATCGCGCGCCGTACCTTGCGTGAATTCGTTGCAAGCCTCGCTGGGAGGAAAGATCAGCCCGCGGTGAAGGCCGCGCTGGATGCCTGGTTTTACGAAGTCAGCAAAGCCGCGTGGAGAAGCGCCGCCGATGTGAAACGGCGCTATGCGACTGCAAGCGTCGTGAGCGCGGAGCGCATCGTCTTCAACATTAAGGGCAATGACTATCGGCTTGTGGTAGCGGTCGACTTCGAGAAGGCCATAGTCTGGATCAAATGGATCGGAACACAC
>DATANB010000127.1:0-5067 GCA_036266415.1 Bradyrhizobium sp.
TCACGCTCAAACAAGAGATGAGACCATGATTCCGATTAAATCGGATCATGGTCGAGGAGATGGAGGGTGTCGCCGGCATTAGTCGCCCCCGCCGACGGCTCTTTCCGGGGGGCGGGTCAAGAAGCCCGCTCCCTTCAGTTACCTTCCGGTGGAATACGCCCCCCTCCGTCGGAAGGTTATAGGGCGGTGAGGTCCCCCAGCTTCACCGCCCGCTTTTTTGGGTTAATCGAGAGGTGTCAGGTCGTCTTGCATGAGGATGCCGACCGCGCCATGGTGACAGAAGGCTGGCCCCACTTGACTGCAACCGACCCCCAGATGCGCCTTTTGATCATCGAAGACGACCGCGAATCCGCCGACTATCTGGTCAAGGCGTTTAGCGAAGTTGGATACGTCGCCGATCTCGCCAGCGATGGTGAGGAAGGGTTGGCGCTCGCCAGCACCGGCGACTATGACGTGCTGGTGATCGACCGGATGCTGCCGAAACGCGACGGCCTCTCGCTGATCGGTACGCTCCGCGAGAAGGGCAATCGCACGCCGGCGCTGATTCTCTCGGCGCTCGGACAGGTAGACGACCGCATCAAGGGTTTGCGCGCCGGCGGCGACGATTACCTGCCAAAACCCTATTCATTCGCCGAACTGCTGGCGCGGGTCGAAGTGCTGTCGCGCCGTCATGGCGGCCCGGCCGAGGAAACCACCTATCGCGTCGGCGATCTCGAGCTCGATCGGCTTTCGCATCGGGTGGCGCGCGGTAAGGACGAATTGACGCTGCAGCCGCGCGAGTTTCGGCTGCTGGAATATCTGATGAAGCATGCGGGGCAGGTGGTGACGCGAACCATGCTGCTGGAAAACGTCTGGGACTATCATTTCGATCCGCAGACCAACGTCATCGACGTGCATATTTCGCGGCTGCGTTCCAAGATCGACAAAGGCTTCGACCGGCCGTTGCTTCATACGATTCGCGGCGCGGGGTACATGATCCGTGACGGCATTCGGTAAGCTGATCCGAACCACGGCGTTCCGGTTGACGCTGGTCTACCTGTTTTTGTTTGCGCTGTTTGCCGCCTCGCTGTTGGGCTATTTCGCCTGGAACACGCGCCGGCTGATCACCGAGCAGATCACCACCACGGTAAACGCGGAAACTGGCGAGATCAGCGAAATCTTCGGGCGGCGCGGACTGCGCGGTCTGATTGCCACGATCGAGAACCGGGCGCTGCGACCCGGCGCCAATCTCTATCTCGTGACCGCGCCGACCGGTCAGGCGCTCGCCGGAAATGTCGGCTCGCTCGCGCCGGGGGTGATGGCGACATCAGGCTGGTCAGAGACCGCCTATCGGCGGCTCGACGATCAGGACACCGCGGATCATCGCGCGCTGGTGCGCGTCACCGAACTGAGCAGCGGCTTCCGACTCCTGATCGGGCGCGATCTGGAGGAACGCAGGCGGCTGTTCGGCATTGTCGCGAAAGCCGCGCAATGGTCGATATTGATCGTCGTGGTGCTCGGCCTTGGGGGCGGCATCTTTGTCGCGCGGCGTGTGCTGCGGCGTATCGACGCCATGACCGGCACCACCCGGCGCATCATGGCGGGCGATCTGAGCGGGCGATTGCCGGTCGGGCGCAGTGGCGACGAACTCGACCGTTTGGCGGAAAACCTCAACGCCATGCTGGAGCGGATCGAAGCCTTGATGATGGGGCTGAAGGAAGTTTCCGACAACATCGCCCATGATCTGAAGACGCCGCTGACACGGCTGCGTAATCGCGCCGAAGAGGCGCTGGCGAGATCCGGCAGTGAGGCCGAATATCGCAACGCGCTGGAGCGAACCATCGAGGAATCCGATGGCCTGATCCGGACCTTCAATGCGCTGTTGATGATCGCGCGCGCCGAGTCCGGCCAGGCGCGGGGAAATATGGACGACTTTGACGCCGCCGAGGTAGCCTACGGTATTCACGAACTTTACGAACCGCTTGCGGAGGACGACGGCATGAGGTTGCGCGTCAAGACCGAGCCGACCCGCCTTCACGGCAACCGCGAATTGATTAGTCAAGCGCTGGCCAACCTCGTCGAGAATGCGATCAAATACGGCAAACCCCTCCCATCAGCCCAGCCGCTGAGCGCCGGTGCGGTCGCCGGTTCCGATGGAAGAGAGATTCTGATCGAGGCGCGTCGCGACGGCGATCAGGTGCTGCTCAGCGTCACCGACCACGGGCCGGGCATCCCGGAGGCCGACCGCAAACATGCGGTGGAACGATTTGTTCGGCTCGAGGCGAGCCGGACCCAGCCCGGCTCCGGTCTTGGACTAAGTCTGGCGTCGGCGGTGGCGACGTTGCATGGCGGTGAACTCAGGCTCGGCGATGCCCGCCCGGGACTTACCGCGACACTCGCCATCCCGGCGTCGGCGGGCGCCGGCGACAGGCTTGCGGTTCAAACGCCGGATGTGCCACAGAAGGTGGCATGATTCCATCCGCGAAGGGCGACGCGGACCAACATCGTCTGGCCGCGCGGTTCGTGGACGGGCCGCATGTGTCCGCTCCCGATCAAGCCGAGCAGCGACTGGCGGACTGGCTGACCGGTCTCGCACCGGAGCAGGCGGCTGCGATCGACGATCTCGTCGTCCGATTTCCCCTCGCCGGCACCATTCTTTTCGGCATCGCGGAAGCCTCTCCCTATCTTTTCGATTCTGTCCGCGCGGATGCCGCGCGACTGATCCGGCTGCTCGACTGCGAGCCGGAGCCCTATCTGGCGCAACTGATCGAAACAACCTGCCGCGACGTATCAGAAGCATCAAGCGAAGCCGACGTGATGCAGTTGCTCCGCCGCATGAAATCGGAGGCCGCGCTGCTGATTGCGCTGTGCGACATTGGCGGGGTCTGGCCGGTGATGCAGGTGACGGCGGCGCTGACCGACCTTGCGGTCGCGTCGGTGCAATCGGTGCTGCGCTTTTTGTTGCGGCAGGAAGCGGCGCGGGGAAGATTGGCGCCGCCCGACCCCGACCAGCCTGAAGACAGTAGCGGTTTGATCGTGCTCGCCATGGGCAAGATGGGCGCGGGCGAGTTGAATTACTCCAGCGATATCGATCTGATCGTATTTTTCGATCCCGCTGCGCCGACGCTTGCGCCTGATATCGAACCGCAGCCGTTCTTCGTGCGCGTCACCCAGGGCCTGTCCCGGCTGCTGGCGCAGCGCACCGGCGACGGTTACGTGTTCCGCGTCGATCTGCGGCTGCGGCCGGACCCCTCTTCGACGCCGGTTGCGATCTCTACCGCCGCGGCGCTGCACTATTATGAGCGGGAAGGGCGGACCTGGGAACGCGCGGCCATGATCAAGGCGCGGGCCTGCGCCGGTGACCCCGGGGCCGGTGAGGCGCTGATTGCGGAAATCGCACCCTTCGTCTGGCGCAAGCATCTGGATTTCGCGGCACTTGCCGACGTGCATGACATGAAGCGGCAGATGCAGACGTTTCGCGGGCAAAGCGAGATCGCGGTCGAGGGCCACAATGTCAAGATCGGCCGCGGCGGCATCCGCGAGATCGAGTTTTTCGCGCAGACCCAGCAGTTGATCCCCGGCGGCCGGCATCCCGAATTGCGGGTGCGGCCGACGCTGGAAGCCCTCAACGTGCTGGCAACGAACAACTGGATCACCTTCGAGGCGCGCGACGAACTGACCGCGGCCTATGAGTTCCTGCGGCGGGTCGAGCATCGGCTGCAGATGGTTGCGGACGAGCAGACCCATACGCTGCCCGACGATGCCGCGGCGGTAGGACGCTTCGCCGGGTTTTTCGGCTACGACAGCCGCGAAGCGTTCGCCAGGGATCTGCTTGGCCATCTCAATGTCGTGCAGGCGCATTACGGCAAGCTGTTCGAAGGCGATCCGACCGGTACCGCGAAACTGCCGGCGGCGGATTATAGCGCGGGCCCGGACGATCCGCGCCTGCTTGAACATCTGGCCACGCTTGGGTTCAAGCAGCCGGTCATGGTGGCGCAGACCGTGCGGCAATGGATGGTCGGTGATTATCGCGTGTTCAGGATGGAACAGACGCGGACCGCATTCGTCGAGTTCGTGCCCGCGCTGATTGTCGGCCTGGCGCACGCCGAAGAGCCCGACCATGCGGTGGCGGCCTTCGACCGCTTCCTGCAGGCGCTGCAACGCGGCGGACGGCTGATTTCCCTGCTCAGCCAGAACCGCGACCTGGTGGCGCTGGTGGCGCTGATTCTCGGCGCCGCGCCGCGCCTCGGCGACACGCTGGCGCGACAACCGCAGATCATGGACGGGCTGATCGATCCGCGTTTTTTCGGCGCGATGCCGGACCAGCGCGAATTGTCCGCGCGCCTCGCCGCGACGCTCGCGGACGCGAATTCCTACGAAGAGTTCCTCGATCGGTCGCGATTGTTCGGCCAGGAAAGCCTGTTCCTGATCGGCACCCGGATCCTGTCCGGCACGGTTTCCGCTCAACAAGCCAGCGTCGCATTCGCCGACGTCGCCGAGGGCATCGTCCATACCGTGCATGGCCTGGTGACCGATCGGTTCGCGGCCCAGCACGGGCGGATCAAGGGGCAGGAGACCGCGATCCTGGCGATGGGCCGGCTGGGCAGCCGCGAGATGACCGCCTCGTCCGATCTCGATCTGATCCTGCTCTATGATTTCGACCCCGAACACCCGGACTCCGACGGCGCGCGATCGCTGCAGGGCGCGCATTATTTCGCGCGCTTCACCCAGCGGCTGATCAGCGCCTTTACGACGCGAACCAATTACGGCGTGCTCTACGAGATCGATATGCGGCTGCGGCCATCGGGGCGGGCAGGCCCGGTGGCGTCCCATATCAAATCATTCGCCGAATACCAGGATCGGGAGGCCTGGACCTGGGAACACATGGCGCTGACCCGCGCGCGGGTGATTTCTTCCTCGCCCGGCTTTCGCGCCAGAATCGAAAACATCATTCGCGAGGTGCTGACCCGGCCGCGCGACGCCACCGGCGTCGCCGGCGACGTGGCGGAGATGCGCCGCGCCATTGCGCTGGAGAAGGGCGAAGACGACATCTGGGACCTGAAATACGCCGCCGGCGGCATGGTCGAT
>DATANB010000128.1:0-3167 GCA_036266415.1 Bradyrhizobium sp.
TTTCCGCAAAACGCACGGCCCGAGGGGACAGACCTTCCCCCACCCGCCGCGCTCTTGCGAGCGCGTCGACCTCCCCCGCAAGCGGGAGAGGTAGAGTGAGTCCGTCTGCGGGAGACACGCCGATGACAAAACATGTCGAAGTGATGGATATGGTGGCCCGGCTCAAGGCCGCCGAGGAAGCCTTTGTCCTGGCCACCGTGGTGCGCACGGTGTCGGTGACGGCGGCGAAGGCCGGCGCCAAGGCGATCATTCGTCCCGATGGTACGATCGTCGCGGGCTGGATCGGCGGCGGCTGTGCCCGCGGCGCGGTGCTCAAGGCGGCGCGCGACGCTCTGGCCGACGGCGAACCGCGCATGGTTTCGGTGCAGCCGGAAAATCTTCTGGCCGAACTCGGCGTCAAGCCCGGCGAGAACCGCGACGGCGTGCGGTTCGCGGAGAATATGTGTCCGAGCAAGGGCACCATGGACGTGTTCGTCGAACCGGTGCTGCCGCATCCCTCACTGGTCATTCTCGGCGTCAGCCCGGTGGCGCTGTCGCTCGCGACCCAGGCGCGGCAACTCGGTTACCACGTCACGCTGGCCGCACCGGCGGGCGATCTGACGATCACGCCCGATACGGACATGCTGATCGACGGTTATGCGCTGGGCCCGCTCAACCAGGCCAGGCGTTTCGTCGTGGTGTCGACGCAGGGGCGGGGCGACGAGGCCGCGCTGCGCGCAGCCGTTGCGACCGAGGCCGCCTATCACGCCTTCGTCGGCAGCCGCCGCAAGATGGCGGCGCTGCGCGCGAAGCTGATCGGCGAGGGGATCGCCGCTTCCGCCATCGACCGCGTCAAGGCGCCGGCCGGCCTCGACCTCGGCGCCATCCCGCCGGAAGAAATCGCGATGTCGATCTTGGCCGAGATCACGATGGAGCGAAGGCGCGGACAGCGCGGCGCCGGCAAGTAATGGCTGTCGGAGGATGATGATGGCAAGCACCGCCTTGTCACCAGAGGATGCGGAACGATTCCGTTCCTTCGAACGTCAGCGCCACGACAAACTGGCAAAGACCTATCGCGACTTCTTCACGCCGGTCACCGCGCTCGCCATTAGACCTCTGCTTGATGCGATACGGCTTCAAGGCGGCGTTGATCTTCTGGATGTTGCAACCGGACCAGGCTCGCTTGCCGCCGAAGCCCACAAGCTAGGTGCCAGGACCGTTGGCGTCGACCTTTCGCCGGGGATGATCGAGCTTGCGGCAAAATCATATCCCGGCATCGACTTCCGCGTCGCGGAGGTCGAGCATTTGCCATTTGCGGATCGCTCGTTCGATGCCGTCGTTTGCAATTTTGGCCTGGGACACTTTCCCTATCCCGAAGCATCGGTCGCCGAATGTATCCGAACTCTCAGGCGAGGCGGCCGAATCGCCTTGTCCTGGTGGGACGATCCGGGCAAACAACGAATCCAGGGCCTGTTTCGCGAAGCGATTGCCGAGATCGGAATAATCCCGCCGCCCGACGTACCTGAGGGCTATTCGATCTTCCGATTCGCCGACACCGCTGAGTTCCGTCGGTTGCTTGAAGGGAGTGGCCTGACGGATGTCCTGGTGCAGGACCACAAGACGAGCTACCTGATCAGGGATCTCGATACCTTGTGGCACGGCGGTCTGGGCAGTTTCGCGTTGACGGCGGCGGCTATCGCGCACCAGGACAAGGCGACACAGGCCGCAATCCGCGGGGCACTGGAGCGAAGGGCCATGGCCTATAAAACACCGGCGGGACTTGAGCTGCCGATCGCCTTCAAGATCGGTGCAGGTCGAAAGGCGAACTAGAAGCCGCCGCTGTTGCCGTTATCGCGCAACATCGTTTTCGGCTATGCTGCCTGGCGTCACGTCGCGGAATCGGAGCAATCGACCATGACCGGGCAAGACTCATCCGACTGGCTTGGCCTGTCAGGCCGCGTTTGCGTGGTGACGGGCGGTGGCGGCGGCATCGGTCGCGCCGTCGCGACTAGTCTCGCCGGGGCCGGCGCCCGTGTCGCGGCTCTCGATCTCGACGAGCGCGGTCTCGAGGGCACGCGGGCGGAGCTGATTAAAATATCCAGCGGCCACCTCGTGTCACGCTGCGATACCTCAAGCTCTGACAGCGTTGCCGCGTCGTCCGCGGCGATCGAGACGGCGCTGGGATCGTGCAGCGTTCTGGTCAACGCGGCGGGGGTGTTGCGGCCGGGCGGGCTCGAAAACCTGTCGCTCGCCGAATGGAACGCGGTGCTTTCCGTCAACCTGACCGGCTACTTCCTCTGCGCCCAGATTTTCGGCCGGCAGATGCGCAAGCTCGGGCGCGGCAGCCTGGTTCATGTCTCCTCGATCGCCGGCAGCCATGCGCAAGCGCAGAGCGGCGCCTACAGCGTCAGCAAGGCCGGCGTGATCATGCTCTCGCGCCAGCTCGCGAGCGAATGGGGACCGCAGGGCATCAGGAGCAATGTCGTCAGCCCCGGCATGGTGATTACGCCGATGAGCCAGTCGTTCTACGATACGCCGGGGGTTACCGAGCGGCGTGCCGCCGTTACGCCGGCGCGACGGGTCGGCATGCCGCAGGATATCGCCGACGCCATCCTGTTTCTGGCCAGCGACCGATCGTCCTATGTCAATGGCGACGAGATCGTCGTCGACGGCGGCTATACGCGAACGCTGATGAATCTGGTGCCGCGACCGGGCTTCGAGTGAAGGGCGAGCCAGACGCAGCGATGTCGCTGCTCACGTAAGGTTCAAGGCTCGCGCGCTTGCAGCCGGGCGCGCATTTCGTCGCTGGGCCTGACGTCTTGCGAGCGGCTGTAGATCGCGACGGCCACGATCAGCACTACGGTTAGCACGCCGAACAAGGCGCGGTAGGCGGTTTCGCTGCGGGCGCCGTCGGCCAGCGGTTCGAACGCGCCGACGATGATGCCGGACAAGGTCTGCATGCAGGCGACGCCGAGCATCACTGATGTGTTGATCGTCGCGATGCCGCGCCCGATCAGCCGGTCCGGGATGATGCCGCGGCCGTGCGTCATCACCATGGTGCTGGTGGCGCTGAAAAAGCCGATGCCGAGGATACCGCCGATCGGCACCCAGATCGGCGGGCGCGAGGCGAGCGCCAGGGTGGCGAGGATGGAAACGATCACCAGGCTGCCGCCGATGGCGATCCATTT
>DATANB010000129.1:0-3154 GCA_036266415.1 Bradyrhizobium sp.
ATCAATGGCGACACGCCGCTCCAGCTCTGGGCGAAGAACCCGGTCAGCTTCGCGGTCGGCGCCGAATACCGCAAATATGCGTCGGACATCATTCCTGACTTCCTCGCGCAATCGGGTGATCTCGGCGGTTTCGGCAGTGCGCCGCCGCCGGTGACCGGTGGTCTCGACGTTTATGAAGGGTTCGCCGAGGTCATCGCGCCGATCGTAAGCGACCGGCCGTTCTTCGACGAGCTCCAGCTCGAAGCCGGTATTCGGCGGTCGCACTACACGATCGATGCGCCTGGGACGCCCAAGTTCAATACCACCACCTGGAAGGTGGCGGGCAGCTGGGCTCCGGTGCACGACATCAAGTTCCGCGGCGCTTACAACCGCGCGGTTCGTGCTCCGAATATCTCCGAACTATTCACACCCAAGTCCGAGGGATTGACGAATCTCGCAACTGATCCGTGCGCGGGGAATCCTGTACCTGCGAACTTCATTCCGGTTTGCATCGCGCAGGGTGCACCAGCGAACAAGATCGGCACGATCGCCAACCCCAACGCTGGTCAGGCCAACGCGATCTTCGACGGAAACCTCAACCTGAAGCCGGAGAAGGCAACGACATGGACCGTTGGCGCGGTCATCCGTCCACGCTTCCTCAGCGGATTCAGCGCGTCGATTGATTATTACAACATCAAGGTGACGAACGCGATCACCGCGCCGACGCCGGATGACGCGATCAACGCCTGCTTCAACAATCCGTCGGTCACTAACCCGGCTTGCACCGTGATTCACCGCAATACGAAGACGGGTGCGCTCGACGGCGATCCGAACACGGTCCCGGGCCTGTTCCTGCCGCTCAGCAATCTCGGCAAGATCACGACTGACGGCGTCGATCTCACGTTCGACTATCGCACCAGACTCGGTACGTGGCTCGGCACTCCGGCCAAGCTGGCGCTCAACTTCGGCGGGAATTACACGCACAGCCAGAAGTTCCAGGCGACCCCGACCTCGCAGAACCGCGAATGCGTCGGGTTCTACAGCGCGAACTGCGGCTTCCCGGGCGGTCAGCTTCTTCCGAAATATTCGTTCAATGAGCGAACGACGCTGTCGCTCGGCAAGGTCGATCTTTCGGTGTTGTGGCGCTATATCGGCAAGATGCGCTACGAGCCGGGGCTTGCTCCGCTGTTCAAGGGAACGGTCGCGAGCTTCCCTTCGACGTCGCCGTTCATCAACGATCCGGGCAATCTCAACGGCAAGACTGTGGACTTCAACCACATCCCCGCGGAGAATTATTTCGACTTTGCAACCCGGTTCAACGTCAACGAGCATTTCGACCTGACGTTCACGGTGAGCAATATCCTCGACAAGAAGCCGCCGATCGTGGGCAACACGGCGGGTTCGACTTCCGCGAACAGCGGCAATACCTTCCCGGCGACTTACGATCCGCTGGGCCGCCGCTTCGCCGCGGGTGCTCGCATCAAGTTCTGATCCGAGTTCAAAGCGTAAGAAGGGGAGAGGCGGACCTTCGGGTTCGCCTCTTTTCTTTTGAGTGAAGCGTAAGCGTCGCGTGCGGCAGCGAGTCAGTTCTTAGGGAATGTGCCGGTGCTCGCGGATCCAGCGGGTCGCCAGATATTTCGTGCCGGCGGTCACCGGCATTCCGGCATGTTGGGCAAGGGGCTCGCGAAGACCGCGACCGTCCGAATTGCCAAAGACCAGCACGTCGCCGATGCCGCCGCGCAGCTCTTGCCCGGTCCTTACGAAGCGCGTGGCTCCGCCCTCATAGTCCTCGTTCAGATAAATGAGGGCGGTCCAGGGCCTCGGATTGTCGGTGCCCTGCAGGAAGTCGAAATGCGGGCGATATTCCTGCCCGGGCAGATAGCGCAGCACCTGCAGCGGCTCGCCCTGCTCGTAGGCGGTGTCCGTCACTTTGGCGACTCGCCGATTGAGCGCATGGATTGCCGGATCCTCGGCCAACCAGAAGAAGCCGGCGCCATCGGACGTGCGAAGCGTGTCCCGCACCTCCTCGCCCTTGTCGTTGAAGACCATCGAGGGGCGGAACAGAGGCTCTGCCGTTTGTATGAGATAGTCGCATTCGGCCGAAGTGATTAGCTGCCTGACAACGCGAAGGTCCGGCTTATCACTCAGCCTCTCGGCTTCCGGAACCGCCACCGCCTCCCCGTCTCCATCGATGCGCATGGACCTGATCAGGTCGAGCGCAGCGCGTCGGTCGGGGAGCTTGCGGGCCTCCACCTCGAGCCGTTCGAGCGCGAGCGGCCAATCGCGCTTTCCGGCAACCCCGCTCGCCAGCAGGTTGGTGACGAAGACATTGGCATAAGCGTGTCCCAGCGAAGCCGCATGTTCGAACAGCACCCGGCCTCTTACAGGGTCCTGCGGGATCATGTTGCCCGTCCAGGAGAGCCGAGCGAGGGCGAACACCGCGTGCGGATTGGCCGCCAGGGCCAATTCCCGCAGTGGCTCCAGTCCCTCTGTCCGGCCGGCATCGATCAGGCGAAGCGCGTGCTGAAGCTTTTCGTCGGTCATCCGGCTCGCCCCACAAGCGGTGCGGGCAGCGACATTGGAACATTCGCGTGGTCCGCGACCCTCGCCGCCCATTCGAGCACCACCGCGATCTCGGCTGCGTGAAGCGACTGTCCGCGCTCACGGTCCCGATCGCGCGCTTCGGCCGAGTACTCGCGACCGTCCTTGCTGTGCGTCCTGAACGCCGGACCGTCGGCGATTGCCTCGGCATCAAGGTCGAGTTCGAACAGATCTCTCAGTGCAGCAAGGCATTCGACGGGAGACGAAACGAGGACGTCGCTGTCGAGAGTCCGGAAACCCGGCGCTTGCTGCGCGAGCTCGGCGAACAATCCCTGCTGGGCGAGCCATCCGAGCGCGGCGACCTGCAAGTCCGTCTGGCGGTACAGCTCCTCCTCGGTGAACCCGAACCGGCCAGCCTGACCCAGCTGGATCAAGGACCACATCAACTCGCGCACCCACGCGCGTCCTTCGATCTCCTTGCGCGCGATCGAACCGAGGAAGGCGGGAAGCGGCGCATGCAGCAAGACCGCGCGCAACCCGGGACGCAGCGCCATCATCAGCGGCGTCAGGGGATTGAGCAGGTTCGATGGCTTCACGACGTTGATTTCACCGGCCCCCAGCGGTCGGGCCAGCA
>DATANB010000130.1:0-1592 GCA_036266415.1 Bradyrhizobium sp.
GCCGCATGTAGCCCTATCGGCAGCCAAAGGCTGCGGGTCAGCATGTAAGCCCCTCCGAGCAGGATACCGGCCTCAACGGCGATCGCGAACGACGAGAACCAGGTGGCATTGGGATTGGCACGGTGCGCCAGGCCGAACAGGAGCGCGGTCACCAGCAAGGCAGCCCAGCTCCCCGCGAACTCCTCGATCCATCGGAACAGGATACCGCGAAAGAAGAACTCTTCGGTAACCGCGGCGGTGATCCCGGCGCCGAACAGAACGATCAGGAGCTGCACCGTGCTGCAACACGAGATGATGCGATAGGCGCCAGCCATTGCGGCAACGCCGACGACCGCGGCGAAAAGAAGAAGGCCAATCAGTAGTCCCAGCCCCAGTTGTTCGCCGGCGCCGCGAAACCGGAGATCGTCGCGGGGACGTTCGCCGAGATGGCGCAGAACAAGCTTGTCGGCGATAAAGCACAAGGCAAGGTTCAGGAGCGCAAAGAGGACGGCGAACTCCACCTCCGCCATTGGGGGATGCGATTTCTGGAAAAGCACCCCGACGGTGACGATACAGCCAAAAATTACGACGCCAATCATCAGCGCGCAGAGCGGAAAATCGACGATCTTGCGCCACAAGGGGCCACCCGGCTCCTGTTCGATGGCGTGTTGCATTGCGGCTCCTTCTTCAGCCGATCTAGCCGAAGAAGAGGGGCTGGCAATCGGCCTAGTCGGCCAGCGGCAACTCCGGCGCCGGATCGGCATGACCCTCCGATGCAAGCAGCTTGCGCTTGCGATCGAGTCCTCCGGCATAGCCCCCAAGCGTTCCATCGCTGCGGATCACCCGGTGACACGGGATCAGGATAGCCACATGATTGTCCCCGTTCGCCGTTCCGACCGCGCGAACCGCCTTGGGCTGACCGATCGCGGCGGCGATCTGCGCATAGCTCCGCGTCTCGCCGACAGGTATCTTGCGCAACTCGCGCCAGACCGCCTCCTGGAACGCCGTTCCGGCCACGTCGATCGGCAACTCGCGCGCCGCACGCGGACTTTCGATCGCCTCAAGCGCGCCTTCGACCAGCTCACGCAGACCGCCGGCATCCTCGACGATCGCCGCGTGCGGGAAAAGCCGTCGCAGCGATTCGACGCTGTCATCGAACGTCAACCGGCAAATTCCCTTGCTGGTCGCTGCGATCAACATCTGTCCGATAGGGCTGTCGAAATGGGTCCAGCGGATGGTTTCGCCGCGTCCGCCGTCGCGCCAAGCAGAAGGGGTCATCCCCAGCCTCTCTTTTGCGTCGCTGTAGAAGCTGCTCGGGGCGGAATAGCCAGCATCGTAAACCGCGTCCGTGACTCGGCCATTCGCCTTCAGCGCAGTCTCCGTGCGACGATTGCGCAGTGCACGCGCATATTCCGCCGGCGACACCCCGAGGTCACGCTTGAAGATGCGCTGAAAGTGGTGCGGCGCGTAGTCCACGGCCGCGGCCAGCTGTTCGAGGGTCAACGACTCTTCGGCATGCTCGATCAATTTCACCGCCCGGGCCACCGCCTCGCGGTCACGCCCAACCTCGTCGGGCTTGCACCGCAGGCACGCGCGGTATCCGGCGGCGCGCG
>DATANB010000131.1:0-56862 GCA_036266415.1 Bradyrhizobium sp.
TTCCTGGCCGATGAACTCCATGCCGAAGTGCTGACGGCGGCGCCCTATTCGGGTCTTTCGCGGACCGATTTCGACGACGTCGTCGATTTCGTCGCCACCGGCGGCTATGCGCTGAAATCCTACGAACGCTTCGCGCGCATCAAGCAGGACAAGCAGGGACGCTGGCGCGTCACCAATCCCAGGGTGCGGCAAAGCTATCGCCTCAATGTCGGCACCATCGTCGAGGAGGCGATGCTGAAGGTGCGGCTGCTGCGCGCGCGCGGCGGCGGCAAAGGGGCGAGGGGATCGACCGGGACGCTGGGGCGCGGCGGCCGGATGCTGGGGGAGATTGAAGAAGCCTTTATTGAAGGGCTGGTGGTCGGCGACACCTTTGTGTTTGGCGGGGAGGTCGTGCGCTACGAGGCGCTGGCCGAAGACCAGGTCTACGTCTCGCGCGCCAATGACAGCGACGCGAAAGTGCCGTCCTACATGGGCGGCAAGTTTCCGCTCTCCACCTACCTGGCCGAGCGCGTTCGAAATCTGCTCGCCGACGTCAGGGCCTGGAGCGCGCTGCCGGAGCAGGTGCGCGACTGGCTGTCGCTGCAGGCGCATCTGTCGCGCGTCCCCGGCGTGCGCGAGTTGCTGGTGGAAACCTTTCCGCGCGCCAACAAACAGTATCTCGTCTGTTATCCCTTCGAAGGGCGGCTCGCGCATCAGACGCTCGGCATGCTGCTGACGCGGCGGCTGGAGCGCGCTCGCGTCCGGCCGCTCGGCTTTGTCGCCAACGAATATGCGCTGGCCGTGTGGGGGTTGGGGGACATGTCGTTCATGATCCGGCACGGAAAGCTCGATCTTGACGCGTTGTTCGATCCGGACATGCTGGGCGACGATCTCGAGGCGTGGCTCGCGGAATCCGCCCTGATGAAGCGCACCTTCCGCAGCTGCGCCGTGATCTCCGGCTTGATCGCCCGCCGCTTCACCGGCGAAGAAAAAACCCGGCGCCAGGTGCTGTTCTCGACCGACCTGATCTACGACGTGCTGCGCAAGCACCAGCCGGACCACGTGCTGCTGCGCGCCGCGCGCGCCGACGCCGCCACCGGCTTGCTCGATATTCGCCGGCTCAGTGATATGCTTCTCCGAATCAAGGGGCGAATCACCCACAGGGAACTGCGGCGGATTTCGCCGCTGGCGGTGCCGGTGATGCTGGAAATCGGCCGCGAAGCGGTTTATGGCGAAGCATCCGACGAGTTGCTGGCGGAAGCCGCCGAGGAACTTGTCAAAGAGGCGATGGGGTAGACGGTGACGGCAAGCGCGCAATCCCTGGACGACGAAATACAAATTGCGCATGCGGCTAGCGTCGATGTCGCCGGCGTGACGTTTGCCGCCGATCTCTCCGGCGCGCTGTTCTGGCAAGAGCAAAGCCTGCTCGTCGTCTCCGATCTGCATCTGGAAAAAGGCTCCAGCTTTGCCAGGCGCGGCGTGCTGCTGCCGCCCTACGATACCGCAGCCACGCTCGGCCGCCTCGCTGCCGTGATCGCGCGGCACGATCCGCGCATGGTGATCGCGCTCGGCGACAGTTTTCATGACACGACCGCCCACGAGCGGATGTCCGCGCCCGACCGCGATGCCATCGCGGCGTTTCAGGCGGGACGCGACTGGATCTGGATATCAGGCAATCACGATCCCGCGCTCACGCCAGATCTCGGCGGCGTGGTCGCGCATGAAGTCGCGATCGGCCCCATCGCATTCCGGCACGAGCCAACCGGCGCGGCAGGCGAAATCGCCGGCCACCTGCATCCCAAGGCGCGGGTAGCCGCGCGTGGCCGCTCGATGGAGCGCCGCTGTTTTGCCTGCGACGGCGAGCGCGCGGTGATGCCGGCATTCGGCGCCTACACCGGGGGCTTGAGCATCCGCGACGCGGCGTTCGCAAAGATATTCCAGACGGCAGGCTTGATGGCGCATGTGCTCGGCGATTTCCGGCTGCACACCATCGCCGCGTCACGCTGCTATTGAGCAGGGGCGTGCGGCGATCGGGCCGGTCATGGGGCCTTGGCGCTGACTGGCGTTCTTGACATCCAGATCGTATAGTTTCAGGACACCTGGCGGTAGCGTGGATGTCCATTTTCTCAAGCAGATCAGCTCTCGCATTGGTATTGGCGGCGCTCTGTCTGGGCGGGCCAGCGGCCCATGCCCAGGCCGATCCTGTGACATATTGGATCCCGGGCTGGCCCATCGGCTTCGGCGGCGATCCAGCCACGGGCCAGAGCTCCAACACTTACGGCAACTTTCCGGGCTTTGACGGCCGTGACGCCCGGGGCGGCGACTCTTCCCATATGCGCTACAATTTTTCGAACGGCTGGTTTGTCGGCAGCGAAGGCGGCGGCATGGGTTTTGGCATGAGCGGCATCAGCCAGGATGGAGCGTTCGGCCGCGCGCTTTCCTACCAGGGCGTGCAGTTCGGCTACAACTTCAAGAACGCGCCCGTCGCGGTCTATGCCGGCTTCGACACCCTAAAATACAATGCCGGCATCGGCGGCCCGTTTGCCCCCTTCGACGCCATGTCCGGCACACTGCCGGGCTATAGCGCGCATGCGGGCGTCGAATTCCGGCCGGCGCCGAATCTCAGCCTGTCGCTCGGGTTCGGCTACGTCCAACAGCCCGGCCGCATCGATGGCGACATCAATTCGCTCGCGCTGCCCGGCGCTTCTCCGTTTGTCGCCAGCGGTCGCCGCTATTAGACCCAGCGAGGCGATCGAGGCGGACTTCACGTCCGGCCCGGAGCGGCGCCTTAACCGCCTTGTGGTTGAATCATTCGATGACTTCGTCGGCGAGCGCCACCAAATTCGGCGGCAGCTCAATCCCGGTGGCCTTTGCGGTTTTCAGATTGATGACGAACGGATAGCGTGTCGGCTGCTCGAACGGCAGATCGCCTGGCTTGGCGCCCTTGAAGATCCGGGCGACCAGGTCGCCCGCGCGCTCGAACGATTCCTTCAGGTCCGCGCCATACGACATCAGGCCGCCGTCGCGAACGAGGAAATCGTACTCATAGATCGCAGGCAGCTTCCGGCCGGCGGCATAATCGAAGACGCGCTTCCTGTTGAGCGTGGTCAGCGCGTCGGAAACCATGAGAATGGCATCCGGCGGCTCGCGGTTCATCGCCTCGAAGGCTTCGTCGAAATCGTCGGGCTCGCGCACGCCGAGCGGCATGACGGTGACGCCGACCGATTGAGCGACATCCGCCGAAGCCTGGTAGCGCATCGACATGCCGAGGTCGTCCTTGTTCCACAGCATCGCGACCCGGCGCAGCCCGGGGTTCAACTGCTTGAGCAGCGACAGGCGTTTGGTGGAAAGCTCGATCGCGTTGTCCGATATGCCGGTGATGTTGCCGCCCGGCCGGGACAGGCTTTGCACCAGACCGGTGGCCACCGGATCGCCGCCGCCGAAGGCCACCACCGTGGCGATACCTATTTCCTTGGCAGCGAGCGCCACCGGAAAGCCGGTGACGACGGCCGCATCGGCCTTGTCCGCCTTCATTTCGCGAAGCAGTTGAGGCACGCGGCGCATATCGCCCATTGCACCGCGAGCGTCGAGAGCCAGATTTTTCCCGAGCGTATAGCCGTGCTGTCCCAGCACTCGGACGAGGATCGAACCGAACGGGCTCTTCTCGTCAAAGGGATCTCGGGGGCCAAGTGTCCCGAGACGATAAATGGAGGTTGCCTGTGCGGAAGCCCTGAGCGGCAAAGACACCGAAGACGCCGCGGCGCTGCCGAGGAATGTCATGAACTCTCGCCGTCGCATCGGGTGTCTCCGGGCGCTGTGGGGGGCCGTGATATTGCCCTGCATTACCCATGCAGGAAGGGTTTTGGCTCACCGATGTGAACTCCGGTGATGTCCATTTATTCCGCGGCTTTTGCACGTGCTCCCGGCCCTGAGACGACGCCTGAGCCGTCAACGCCCGGCGTTGTAGACATCACGCAGAACGCTCGTCTCGAGCTCCAGATCCTCCAGCCGATGCTTGACCACATCGCCGATGCTGACGATACCGGCCAGCTCGCCGCCGCGCAGTACCGGCATGTGGCGCACGCGATGGTGCGTCATCAGCTTCATGACGCGATTGACGCTTTCGTCCGGCGACACGGCGGTCACGCCGTATTGCATGACTTCCTTCACGGGCATCGACCCGGCCGCCTCGCCATAGCGGGAAAACGCATGAACGATTTCGCGTTCGGAAATGAGTCCGAGAACCTCGTTGCCGCGTGTCACCACGAGCGCGCCGATATTCTTGGCGCGGAGCCAGTCCGCCGCTCTCTTGATGGTGGCTTCCGGAGCGATTGTCGTGACGTCGCTGCCCTTCCGCCTCAGAATGCTTTCGATGGACATAGACTCCTCCCATCGTTTGGCCTGGCCGCCCGTCTCGTTTTGCGTGGCAGGGCCGGTCTTCGCCCCCGCAATCGGGGGAATGCCGTGGAAGCCGCTCTCCGCTACGAGGAGCATGAGCCTATCATATCGGCGGGAAGCAGTCAGCAAGCATCCGCGAGCCGCAAAACGGATCGGTCGTTGGCTGCTGCGAAGAGTTCCAACACCGGAAATCGCCGCCTTATTCGATCACCTCGTCGGCACGCAGCAAGAAAGCCTCCGGGATTGTTATGCTGAGCGCTTTTGCAGTCGTAAGATTGACGACCAGCTCGAAAGTGGTCGGCTGTTCGACAGGAAGGTCAGCAGGCTTCGCCCCCTTCAAAATCTTGTCGACGAGGTCGGCCGCACGCCGGAACAGGTCGCTATTCTTGGCTCCGTAGGACATAAAGCCTCCCGTTTCGAGAAAGTCACGGAAGGCGTGGATCGTGGGTAGTCGCGCGCCGAGCGCCAATGTGTTGATACGCGCGATATTCGTGTTTATCAGCGCATCCGGGCATACATAAATGGCCTGCATCCCGCTCTTGGGTTTATCGAAGGCAGGCACAATGTCCTCGGCGCGCCGGATCTCGAGCATTTCGATTTCGATGCCGAGTTTATGGGCTGTCGCCTGAACCTCAGCGACCTCGACGTTGCCACCTGGTTTTGCGAGCGAAGCGACCATGCCAGTGCCAAACGGGTCCACAGCTATGGCGAACACGATGGGGATCGTCGAGGTTACTTGCATGGCGGCGGGAACCGCGCTGCCGACCGTGGCAATGACATCGACTTTGAGCCGAGCGAACTCGGTCGCGATTTCGCTATACCGTTCCGGACGGCCCTCGGCCCAGCGGTATTCGATTGTAACGGTGCGGCCCTCGACCCAGCCAAGCTCGCGCAGTCTTTGAACAAAGGCCGCGGTCCATTGGCTCCAGACGGAAGACGTGCCGGCGCCCAGAAACCCTATGGTTGGCAGTCTTCGCGGCTGCTGTGCGCGTGCGGCGAGCGGGCAAGTGGCCGCCGCGCCGCCGAGAAGGGTTATGAACTCGCGCCGCCTCATGCTCGACCTCGGGCTCTGGCGAGGCATCATAGCGACTAAGCCGACCAATTTGATAGGGGCTGAACCGGCATTGAGAGCATCGCTGCCGCCCCGCGATAACCGACGCCATGTGCCATGGGCGGACTCATGCGCTGCATAAATTTTGCCTTACTCGATCACCTCGTCGGCGCTTGCAAGCAGGGACGGCGGGACCGTGAGGCCGAGTGCCTTGGCCGTCTTCAGATTGATGGTCAATTCGAACTTCGTCGGTTGCACGACGGGCAGCTCGGCAGGTGTCTCGCCGTTCAGGATCCGTCCGACATAGACGCCTGCCTGGCGCCAGGCATCGCTGCGGCTGGCGCCGTAGCTGAACAAACCTCCGGCCGCAGCGAACTCGGGCAACGGGTAGATCGCGGGGATGGCATTGTGAACCGTCAGCGCGGCAAGCCGTGCGCTTTCGGCATTGAAGTACACGTCCTGGCCGATAATCAAGGCGCGCGCCTTCTGTTCGCGCAGCTTGGCAAAGACCGCATCGAAATCGCGTTCCGCACTGGCATTCAGAACGTGAAGGTCTAATCCAAGCCGTCGGGCCGCCTCCTGCGTATTCTTCAACTGCGTCTCGGAATTGGGATTGGTCGGATTCAGCAGCAGCGCGATGGCGGTGGCCGATGGCACCACGCCCCGCAGGATTTCCAGCAGCTTCGGCCCGATTTCCACGGCCAGCAAGGTCACGCCTGTCATGTTGCCGCCCGGACGGTTCAGGCTGGCGACGAAGCCGATCTCCACGGGGTCGGCGATCGTCGTGAAGGCAATGGGAATCGTCGCCGTCGCCGCCTTTGCCGCTCGAACGGCCGGCGTGCCCAATGCTGCGATCACGGTCGCCTGGTCGCGAACAAGATCGGCTGCCATCGACGGCAGTCGATCGTACTGACCGTCGGCCCACCGATACACGATCTTGACGGTTTTGCCGTCCTCATGGCCGGTTTCGCCCAGCCCTTTGACAAAGGCCAGAATCGGGCGCGCGTCTCCGCTGGAGGTATTAGCGGAGAGATACCCGACCAGCGGCATCGTCGGCTTTTGCGCCCGCGCCGCCAGCGGCCACGCCGCAGCCGCTCCGCCGATCAGCGTCATGAACTCACGTCGTTTCACGGATTGCCTCCTGGGCTCATCCCGAACGTAGCCAGTTTCGAGGGCAAGTCCAATTGGTCCAACGTCCGGGGTCAAAAGCACCGGCTTGGCCGGTCGCTTCCGCTCTACCCCCAATCGACGGACATGGCGCCGCATCGCGATAGCGGACGCGGTGTGCCGACATCGGCAGTCGTGAGATCATTCGATCACCTGGTCGGCGCGTAGCACGAGCCCGGCCGGAATTTCGAGCCCGATCGACTTTGCGGTTTTGAGATTGATGACCAGCTCAAAATTGGTGGGCTGTTCGATCGGAACGTCTGTGACCTTGGCGCCGCCGAGTATCTTGACAATCTGTCGCGCCCGCTGACGATAGACTTGGGTGAATCGCGAGCCATAGGCCAACAGTCCGCCTTCCTCCGCCATTTCCGGCCATTGATAAATCGCCGGAAGCCGTAACTTTGCAGTCTGGTCGATAATCTGCTTCCGGTTAACGAAGAACAGCGGCGAAGCCAAGATGTTGATCGCATCCGCACCCTTTGCCTTTTCCAGCGCTGGCGCGATCTCATTGGGCCTGGCGACCATAAAAAACGACAGTGTCACACCCCGTGATTGTGCCGCGTCTCGCAATGTCGCGAGGTGATGTAGTGGCGTGATATTGGAATCGACCAGCGCCGCCATTTCACGTGTTTGGGGAACAGCTTCTATGAGCAGCCCTTGCCGCTTGCCGTCGAGTTCAGGCGAAAGAAGGCTGATCCCGGTGACGTTGCCGCCGGGTCGCGCAAGCGAAGCGGCCAGCCCAGCGCCAACCAGGTCCTCGCTCATGCTGACGAGAGGGATCGTTTTGGTGGCTGCGTGCAGCGCGCGAACATAAAGTTCAGGACCGGCGACGATGACGTCCGGTTTGGCTCGCATCAATGCCGCGACACCTTCGGCTATTTGCTCATTGCTGACATTGAATCCGCCGAAAACCACGGCGAGGTTTTGTCCCTCGATAAAGCCGCCAAGGCGCAACTCGTCAAAGAAGTCTTTGACGGCAGCGGAGTCACGCGCGGCGGGGACAAGGAAACCGATACGATAGGTGCGGCCGGGCTCTTGCGCGCTTAAAGGTGGGCACCACGCGTTTGCCGCCGCCGTGGTGGCCATAGCGGCAATGAATTCCCGTCGCCTCATACCTGACCCTCCTGCTCAGGAGGCGGTATCCTAACGGTTGAATTACTTTTCATGGAAGGGGGCAAAATGGCCTGCGTGGACGGTTTCTCGCGCACCCGCATGAGTCCGTTTCGGACCGGCCGACGCTTCCGACCGAACGCGGCCGCAAAGCTCGCGTTCGGCTTGGCTTCTCCGGTATGGACAAATCCAACTGTTGGAATCGGCTGCTGTGCATGCGCCGTGAGCGGCCATGCCGCCGCACTGCCAACCAGTGTGATGAACTCGCGCCGCTGCATGGATCCCCCCTGAGAACGCGTCCCGTACAATGCTGAAATGTATTAGCTTCGGCTGGTAGGTTAAATCACAATAACACCGCAGGGTCCGGGCTCATTTCCCGATTTGCGAATGTCTGCCCGGGGTGAAACGCCGGTTTGACCATCGGCCGGTCACTTCCGGTCTAACCCAATCAATGGGCATCGCGAAACCGGATACGGCTGAAGAAGTCGGGGAGGGGATGTTCACCGAATTCGACCGTGAACGATGCCGCGTGCCGGATCGATCCGGATAATCGTATGGCGCCGCTGATGCGCATCCTGCGCGACGCCGAGCAGTGCAGTTGTTCGAAAATGGGACAGCCGCGCTCGCAGTAAATGTTTGTTCTCTGGTTAATGATCGTTAAGCTTCGCCGGTGGGGCAGAGTAGTTTCGCAGGAGGAGGTCATCATGAGATACGGCACTTTTATCCTTGCGCTTGGTGCTTTGTGGTCATCGCAGGTTTCGGCAGGCGAGCTGCAATCCGTGTACGTGGCGCCGGGAGGCGTCTATATCGCCTCTGCCCATGTTCATGTCGGAAACGAAAACGGTTACCCCGCCTATGGCGCGCCGGGCGCCGCGTACTACGCGCCGCCTCATTTGCCGCCGGTTTATGCGCCGGGTTACGTGCCGCCGGGGCAGGTATACCGAGCCCCCACCCTCTATGAAGGATATCGATCGGCGTACCCGGCGCAGCCAGGTTACGTCGACCGGTCGGCATACGCCTACAGCTATGCGGAAGAGCTTCCGCCGCGACCGCCCGCCCTTGTGCCATACAATGGCGGGGCGCCTTGTGTAACTGGCCTGGCCTATGGTCCGTCCGGATACTGCGACTAGACTCGCTGCGACAGAGGGCGGTTCGGCGCGGGGCCGTCCTTTCGCTCGATGAACGGACACGGCGGCCTCGCGGACGTCCCCCGCCAATCCGCCGCTATGGTCCCCACCAGCAATGGGCAGCAAGGAGAGCCCACGGAAATTGCGACAGCCCGCAACCAAAAAGCACGGTGACGATCAGCGTATACGTAACCGGCATCGTGGTCGGATAGTCGGTGCTCTCGATGGCCTTTTGTACGAACCACTTCCAGCGAATGACCATGAATACCAGCGCCGCAAGCAGAGGCACCGTCAACACAAGAAACGGAAGCCATAATGATGTCGAACGGCGGTCGGCGTAATGCCAGTTCGGACATTGCCTGGGCGGCTCAACGAACAGCAATACCGCCACCAGCACCGCCGACAGAAGCACACTGGCCAAGACAGCGATGCCAGCCGCGCGGTGCCAACGATCCAGATACAAGCCTTCGGGCAGCGGTTCGTCGGGGAGAGGCGCGTTCAGGAATTGCCTGAACTGCCGCACGCTTACAAAAATAGTGAAGGCAGCGCCCGCAACGAATAGAAAGACGACTGCGATATTTCCGGAATAATAAGCCCAGGGCTGCTCGATGGACGACAACAGCCTGATCGCAAATCCCCCCAGAATGAGTAATAGAATTCCCCGATAGAAGAACGACAATTCTCGTTGGTTCATGGCGCCGCCGTACTGCGCGGTGTGGGGATTAAAAGCCGGTTCTTTCCCCATGGTTCCTGCCATTGATCGCTCGCGAGCCCCGATAATGGGCTCTTGCGGGAACGCTCCTGCCGGACTAATTTGATCGAACCGGGGGAAAATGCAGACTCCCCGCCAGACGGCCCTTTCCGTCCAAGCTCTGCGCAACGCTCGACATGTCGAGGAGATTGCGCGTGGACGAAGCGAGGGCCGTTTTTCTTTTATCCCCATTACCGGTGGTTTTTGGCTCGACCGATAGCGCCGCGGGGCCGTCATGCCGCTGAAGACGATCGGAACCATCGCCATACCGGATGCGGCGGGCGGCGCCTTCGATCACGGTGCGTTCGATCCACGGAGCCGGCGGGTCTTCATTGCGCACACCGCGCGCGACCGTATCGAAGTGATCGACCACGACGCCGGCAAACACATCGCGACATTGCCGGGATTTCCAGGCGTGGCAGGCGCCGTCGCCGACGACGGGCAGATTCTGGCGACCAACCGTGGCAGCGCCAGTGTCGCGCTTCTCGACGCCGGCACCCTTGAAACCCGGGCCCTGTTCAAGACCGGCGGCAGACCAAATGGCGCCGTGATCGTCGCCCGATCCGGCCTCGCGATCGCCGCCTGCATCGGGGAAGACCGGGAAACGCCGACACTTCAGCTATACGGATTGGGGGATCACAAACATCGCTCGATCGATTTGCCGGGACGGCCGCGCTGGTGCGTCACCGATGCCCCCGCCGAGCGCGTGTTCCTGTGCATCCGCGAACCCTCGATGGTGCTGGTGGCCCGTTTGCCCGATCTCGGCGCGGTGACGCACTGGAAAGTGCCCTCGCCGGGCGCGCACGGTCTCGACATCGATCATGCCAGAGAACGGCTTTACATCGCCTGCGATGACAAAGCCCTGGTCGAGATGAGCAGCGTCTCCGGTGAAGTCACCAACGTCTGGCCGATCGCAGGTCCGCCCGATGTCACCTTCTTCAATCCGGCAACCGGTCTGGTGCATGTCGCCATCGGAGAGCCGGGACTGGTCGAAACCGTCGATCCCCGCAACGGCCACAGCATGCGGACCATGACCGGTCCCGACGCGCATACGACGGTGCTGGTGCCGCCGGACAGGCTGTACGTGATTTCACCCGCGCATGGCGGAATTCTGGTGCTTTCGGACACCTGACGTCCGCCGGATACAAACCCTGCAAAGGAGACTCAGCATGAAATGGATCACCCGCGAAAAGGTCAAGGTCGATCGCGTCGCCTGCCCGTGGCTCATCAGGAAGTTCGTCGACAAGGAGGCGGAGTTCGTGTTTGTGCCCGGGGAAAAGGTGATGACGGAGGCGAAGCGCCTCGATGCCATTCCCTACGACGTCAAAGATGTCGAGCTTGGCCATCACGGCAAGGAATGCTCGTTCGAGGCGATCCTGAAGAAGTACAAGCTGACGGGCGATCCGGCGCTGGTGTTGCTGGGGCGGATCGTCAACGGCGCCGATACCGACAACACGCTGTATCGTCAGCCCGAGGGTCCCGGCCTCGAAGCCGTCGCCGAAGGCTTCCGGCATCTTGGGTTCAAGGATGACCACGAGCAAAATGCGGCGGAGTGGATCGTCTACGACGCGCTCTATGCGTATTGCCGCGAGATGGTCAAGCGCGGTAAGCCGCATGGCGACTTCATGAATTGATGCGCCTTTGCTGCCGCTCTTGCGCCTACTTGGCCATTAGCTGCGATCTCGTGTGCAATTACTTCGGTTTCGACATTTGCATATCCATCTGCATATCCATCGGCGTGCCCATGCCGTGGACCGGATGAAATGTCGGCAGAAACTGGGGGGCTGCCGCGACAGCAAAGCCATAAGCGATGAGCGCGACCGCCGCGGCGCGAGCCGCCGCGCGACCCCATGGTAAAGTTTTCTCGGCGAATATGACGAACGTGATGACCGCCATGGCCGCGATATTCATAATGCCGAGCGGAAACAAGATGGCGAACAGGAGCCAGCAACAGCCTAGACAATAAGCGCCATGCAGCAATCCCATGCGCAGCGCACCCGCGGCACCGTCGCGCCACGATGTCATGATAAAGGTGATGGGCGTCCGGCATTTCGAGAGGCACAAGTCCTTCCAGGGCGTGAGTTGGTAGATGCCCGCCGCGACGAGCACTATGCCGCCGATGCGGGCCACGGTGGTCGGCGATAGCGCGGCGTGCGCGGCAACTGTCTCGGCGGCGAGCGCGCCGCCATAGGCGGCAAGGCCGGACAGCCCCCACACCAAAATGTAAGCCGCCACGAATATCCAGGTTGAAACGAACGCCTCGCCGCGCTGACGCTTGCCCGCCTGTACTTTATGGAAGGTGACGATCATGGGCGCGGCGGTCGGAAACATCATGGCTACCATCATGGTGACCCAGATCGCCAGGAACAGCGGCGCACGGAGGCCCATGGTCGGCGAATCCATCGCCATATCCATATCGGCGCTCGCGCCTTGCCAGACGAGCACCGCCCAAGCCGCTGCTGCAAGCGCGAGTAGCAGGCCCAAAATAATGTTGCGTTGAAACGAGATCGGGTCAACTTGAGCAGGGACCATCGCAGCGCTTCCTCACGGCGCCGATTTGCCCGGGCTGGCAAAGGCCCAAGGATGCGGCGCCTATGGTCTATTGGTTCGACCAGTTGATCGGCGCGTAGTGGCCGTTCTTGCCGGAATTGTCCCAGCGCATGCCGTGGTCGGCAAAGGTGCTGCCCTTGACGCCCACGGCGAGCGCGAGCTTGTCCGGCGCGACCGGATGGCCGATCGTCGCCCAAATCTCGCCGCCATGCATGCTCGGCAGCGGCTCCACCGCCATGTGCATGATACCCGGGATTTCCGCCGAGCGGCTTTTGCCGGTAACGCTGTACTTGATCGCCGCTTTCTTCACACCGAGATGCTTGCCTACCAGGGGCGCGAAGTTCGCCATCGGGCCGCCCTCGGCGCCGCCGAAGATGGCACCGAGCGCCGTGGTCTGCTGTTCATCGGCGCGCTCATCGACATAGGCGGCAAGCGTCCAATTGCCGTCTCCCATGGCGCCCGGCGTGTGGCCAACCACGGCGACGTTGAGCCCGTCCAGCGCTACCTTGCCGTACATGCCTTTGTCGATGTGGAATATGAGCGCCACGTCGCAATGGCCCTGGCTTGGCCGGGACGTCAAAGGCGCGTTGGGGGAGACGAGGCATGGACACACCACGTTGCATTTGCAGTTCTCGAAATAATCGCCAGACAAATGCCACTTCTGTGCCGCCATGTATTTCTCCTGTTGCCCCGAGAGAAGATGGAATTCAGCCCTAAAAAAGTTGTCAGCCTTTCGATGATCGAAGCACGCCAGCAATCATAGTCATCACCTAAACTGTTACCGATTTTATCATAAACGACACTTCGGTAAAGCCGAGCACGGGCGGGCGCGATCCATCGCCGGCCTTGCATGGAAGATCCTGTCGGCCGCATTGACAGAACTGGATTATTTGAACTCTGCAACGTCGCTTCCGAGTCCCATGTTGGCGAACATTGCAGTCAGGCCGGCGTGCATCATTGCGAGCATTGAAAGCTGGACGAGCTCTTGAAATCGCCACCCTTGTAATGCGGCCACGCCGGCCAGCGGCAGAGCGGCAACGCGCGGAGGACAGCAAACGTTGGCGCTTCGACCTTCTGCTCGACGACTTCGAGATCGCCCGGCGCATGCCCCTTCTCAACCCAATCGACCAGCACGCTTAGGAAGTCGACATTCGCCGGCGCGCCGGAGCCGACATGGTCGACGCCGGGCGCCGTGTATAGCCTTGCGAACTCTGCCGTCTCCGACTTACCGAGCTTGCGCTCGACGTTTTCGAAATAGCGGATGCCGGCGTAGGGGCTCTGCGCATAGTCAGACATCTGTTCGAGCATGATCAGCCGGCCGCCCCGCGCACGGAAACGGGCCAGATCGGGATCGGTCGAATCCATCAGTTGCGAGACTTCGAGCAGCCGCTGCTTGTGTTCCTCGGGTCTATACGTCGTGACATTGAGCTTGGGATCGCGCGCGAAGACATACTGAATGCCGCCGGCACCGTAGACCCAGGCGATGCCGTTTTTCGCCGCCGGCGGCTGCGCGGGCGCCGCCGTACCCAGCCACCAGGCGATCCATCCGCCGGTCGGACCAAACGACGGAGTGTCTTCTCCAGACACGCCCCAGCCCGGATAGTCATCGAGTCCGTTGGCGAGGGGGAATGCGAATTTATAAGTCGAATGCAGCGTGTCGACTGCCTTGACCTGCGCGTCCGTCAGGCACTGATCACCAGTCTGACCACCGGCGCAACGGAGCGAATCCACCATGAACTTCGCCCTACAGCCAACGGGATCCTCGACCAGCGTATCTTCCACACCATCGGCCTTGTCGCAGGCTTGGCGCACGGCATCCGCGACAAGCTTCACCTGGGCTGGACGGATCCAGCCCTCGCCCATCGTTACAAGTCCCAAGCGCAAGCCGGCATGTTGCAACCCAACCCAGTTGATGACAGGGGCGCGCGCAACGATGCCATCAAAATCGTCCGGGTAACGTTGCGCCATAGTTAGCGCCTCGCGGCCGCCTTCTGACGATCCCATGAAATACATTGTTTCCGGCCGCTTCCCGTAGGCGCGCACCATCAACGCGACGGCCGCATCGCGCACTTTCTTGTATGAACGGTACGCGAAATTCTCGAAAGCCTCGTCATTGAGCGCAAACACCTGCGGCGGCTCGCCGGGCTTCGCCTCGTGACCTGAATCCGTGCCCTAGGTAACGAAGCCGCGCGCGAGCGGTGATGGCTTGTCGAAAGGATAGGCCGGCGGCAACCCGAGCCCGGTGATGAGGGTGCCGTTGAAGCCGCCTCCGCCATATTGCACGGAGCGGCCGTTCCATTCGACCGGCAGATTCACCTCGAATCTAATCGGCGGGGCTTTGGGGTCGGTCGGATCCAAATGGCCGAGGACCTTGCAGAATGCCGGGGCGGCCGGCGTAATGCGCGCTGCGGGCGTCGGCGCGCGCTCAGACAGCGCCAGTTGAGAAGGCGCCAGCAGCGTAGCAGAATCGATCCGCGTTGAATCTGAAGTTCCGGCAAGGCCGCTGCAAGCCGAAGCGGCATTTTCGGCCATCGTCGCGGCAGGCGCGGCGCTGACGGTCGCCAGCCCCGCAAGCAAGCCTGCTAGCCACACACGTATATCCGGCTGAAATCGCGCCATCGCTTCAACCCAGCTTGTTCGTTATCATTCGCCGCGCGAGATCGATCTCGAAACGCCTGTGCGTGGTCAATCATCGCGGCGACCACCGTCGCGCGGACCAATATCGCAGGAGCTTTTATCGCTGTCCAGTTTGCGGTCGCGCAGCCCACCGGCGCAGATCCGACCGGCCCTATTGTGGGCACAAAAAGCTTGTGGGCACAAAAAACGTGCCAAGCGGAAGTAGCCGCTTTCATTCGATCACCTCGTCGGCGCTGCCGAGCAGTGTCGCTGGCAGTTCGAGACCGAGCGCCTTTGCAGTCTTAAGATTGATAATGAATTCGAACTTGGTCGGCTGCTCCACGGGTAAATCCGCAGGCTTGGCCCCCTTGAGGACTCTGTCCACATACGCGGCGGAGCGCCGGTTAAGGTCTGCCAGGTTCGCCCCGTAGGACATCAGCCCTCCCGCATCCACAAACTCCCTGACCTGGTACATTGCCGGCAAACGATTCTTCGCCGCGAGCTCCACGATACGTTTGTGCTCGCCAACAAACATTGGGCTAGGCAACACAATAACCGCACCGACGCGCTGTCCGGCTATCGCGGAGAACGCGATGTCGATGTCGCCGGGACCGAATGCCTGCTCAAGTTGAAGCTGTATGCCCATCGATAGAGCCGCAACTTCGGTCTCGGTCAGCATGTCTCTCATCGTATGTTCGCCGTATGCGCCTGGATGCCATAGGCCAGCCAACCGGGAGAGACCGGGAACTGCCTCTTTGAGCAGTCCCAGGCGCTTGGCTACCAACTCCGGGCCAACAAAAGTTGTCCCCGTAACATTCCCGCCCGGCCGCGCCAGGCTGACGACAAGCTCGTCCCCTACAGGATCGGCCATAGTCCCCGCAACGATAGGGATCGTCTTGGTTGCCTGCATCGCTGCGCGGGCTGCTGTTGTGCTGAACGCAACGATAACGTCGACCTTGAGCCGAACAAGTTCAGCGGCCAGATCGGAGAGACGATCAAAATTCCACCCGCCAAAGCGACGCTCGATCGCCGTGTTATGACCTTCGATGTAACCGAGTTCGCGCAGCTTTTGGTAGAAGGCGTCGACTGAAGCGGAGGGCGCGGAAACAGGTGGACCGGGGAAAAGTATGCCTATTACTTTCTGAATCTGTTGCGCCTGCGCTGCGAGCGGCGACGCTGCCGCAGCGCCGATAATTGTGATGAAGTCTCGCCGCCGCATGTCCGAGCCCAAGCTGAGTGGATCGTCATCCTAATGGCTCAAGCGGGTTTTATGGAAGGGTCTAAACGAAAACCTTTGGGCCTTGGCCGGCCGGGCGGCTGTTCCAGCAGACGCTTGGCTGGCGCACCTGCTCACGTCGCTCTAACATCAGTGCGCTGCATGAACGCGCATTGGAGACCAGGCCATGCTGAAACTCTACGGCAATCTACGATCCCGATCCACGCGATGCATCTGGATGCTTGAGGAAATGGGCGAGCCTTACGAATTGATCGAGACCAGTGTCCGACCCGACGATGTGCAAAATCCCGCCTACCTTCGCCTCAACCCGAATGCGCGGATCCCAACGCTGATCGATGGCGACACGGTGCTGTGGGAGTCGATGGCGATCAACCTCTACCTCGCACAGAAACCGGGGCCGATGCACGCGGCCGGCGCCGCGGTGACCGGACTTGCTGCGCAGTGGAGTTTCTGGGCCATGCTGGAGACCGAGGCGCTGCTGCTCGACCTGCTGTCGCACCGTGTCCTGCTGGTAGAACATGTGCGCGATCCCTCTCACGTCGAACGCGACACGTTGCTGCTACAAAAGCCGCTCGGCATTCTCAATCAGGCTTTGAGCGGACGCGAGCACCTCGCCGGTGACAGGTTCACTGTCGCCGATCTCAACGTGGCGTCGATTCTCGCCTGGGGCAAACTATCGCGGCTGGATTTCTCCCTGCATCCGAACGTCGCGCGCTGGCTGGAACGAGCGTTAGACAGGCCGGCATACAAACGCATGTGGGATTTGCGGACAAAAGCGTCTGGCGGGATGTGACTGCGCTCGCTCGGGGCCCTTGGGAATCCGCCCCGGATAATTCCCGGCCTGGCAACAGGGCATCCGACGGGTTCACCCCGAGGGAAAACGGCCTGACCGGGCAAATCAGCAAAACCTGTCCAGCCCTTCCGGCAAAAATATTCCGCTTAACATGTCGGGCAAATCAGAGGCATAGCTCCGCGCGTCCCACCCGGGAAGGGGCGGATCGCGAGTCGTCACGAACGCGCGGTGGGATGCGATGGACGCGACAGCGTCGGGCGCGCAACGGGATCGCAGGGCGGATGTTTCCGTGAGCGATCGGCCGGCGCGCGGACGAACGATGCTGCCAACCGCCTTCGCCAGAACTCGCCGGGCGGCACGAGGCCCGGCAAGACCTTTGGCGCTGACGGTCGCGTACGGCGAAGGCGTGTGGTCCTGGCGCCCCGGTGCTGGCGTCAAGTCTTGCGGAGATGCATCCGGCCCGACCGGGTTTGAGATGCATCGTCAATCCGCCAGGCGACGGTGGCAAACAAGCCGGTCACCGAGGAGAGCGCGCAGTAAGCCGTAACCCATCGCGCAGGGAAAGCCGGAGCGATCCGGTTGAACCTGTGGTCCACTCGTGCGCCTTTGTGCGCGCGACCCTCGGGTGCAATCGGCATCCGGCTTTCCCTGCGCCCTCCGTTTTCGACGGAGGGTGAAGCTGCCGCAAACCCCGGGCGCAATCCGCGCCGCGGGAATGCGAAGGCATATTTTCCGTCACTCCGGGATGTGCGTCAGCACCAGACCTCAGATGCGCAATTGCGCATCGGGGAATCTCGAGATTCCGGGTTCGATGCTTCGCATCGCCCCGGAATGACGATCGCAAAGGGCTGTTTGAAATTCGAATCCCGGGATGCGGCTGGGTGGCCGCCGCTCTGCCGCCCCTTCAATCCTTCCGGAACACGATCGACGCCATCCAGCCGGTCATCAGCGCCATCAACGCGGTGACGAGTCCGTAGACCAAGCCGTTCTGGCGGGCGCTGGTCGCGACGAACTGCTCGAAGCCGACCTTGACGATCTCGAATGCGGTCTCGGCCCGCGTCACCAGCGCGCCGTCGGCAAACAGCTTTATTTCGACGTCATAGGTGCCGATCGGCACCTCGGCCGGAAGCGGAATGCCGGTGCGAAACAGCGTCGGCGTCAGGAACGTCACGGCGGAAGTATCCTCGCGGTACAGGCCATGTTCGGAGCGCAGCCGCACGAAGGCGCTGCGGAACGCGTCGTTCGGCACCACGTCGGCGTAATCGGGCCCGACGCGCTGGGTTAATAGCACGCTGTTGAGACCGAGCTGCTGGCGCCGCTCGACCTCGGGCGAGGCGATGGCGTCGAACGGCCGGTTGGCAAACAGCGCGAGATAGGTCGGCACCTGCAGAAACTGCCGGTAGTCGGTATTGATCCAGATGCCGAATTTGCGTTCCTTGCGGCGCGTCACCATGTTGGCGCGCGGGCCCGACACCGTCACCACGAGATCGTAATTCGTGCGGGTGGCCGGTGTCCTGGCGTCCTTTTCCACCGAGCCGAACAGCACCAGCTCCTCACCGGAATAGTTAGGCGTCACGGTGACCCGGTGGTTCGAGACCGAGACGATCAGCCGCTCCGCGCGCGCCGGCGGAGCGGCAAGGACAGTGCCGAGCAGCACAACGCCAGTCGCGACGATGCAGGTGCGCGCCATCATCCGGCGCCTCCGGTTTCCCGGATGGTGAAGAGATCGTCGGGACGGATCACCAGTTCGATCGCGAAGCGGATTCCGACCGCGAGAATCAAAAGGCCCAGCAGCAGCCGCAGGTGTTCGCCGCGAATCTTCTGCCCGGCGCGGGCGCCGAACTGCGCGCCGGTCACCCCGCCGACCATCAGAATCAGCGCCAGCACGGCATCGACCAGGTGGTTGGTGACCGCGTGCAGCATGGTGGCGAACACCATGGTGACCAGCGTCAGCACCATCGAGGTGCCGATCACGGTGGAGGTGGGCACCCGCAGGAGATAGATCATGATCGGGACCAGGATGAAGCCGCCGCCGATGCCCATCACCGCGCCGATAAATCCGATGATGATGCCGACGACGACGACCGGGATCACCGAAAGGTAGATCTTTGAGCGCTTGAAGCGCATCTTCAATGGCAGGCCGTGGATCCAGTTGTGGCTGCCGGAGCGGCGCATCGGAACGCTCACGCCGCGGCGCGCGCGCAGGATCGCGCGCAGGCCTTCCCAGAACATCAGCCCGCCCACGGTGCTCAGCAGCACGACGTAGGACAGCGCAATCATCAGGTCGAGCTGGCCGAGCGAGCGCAGCAGCGTGAAGGTCCACACCCCGAGCGTAGTGCCGACGGTGCCGCCGCATAACAGCACCAGCGCCAGCGCGGGATCGATGGCACGGCGGCGCCAGTAGGCCAGCGCGCCGGAAAACGACGATGCCGCGATGTGGCTGGCGACGGAGGCGACCGCGACGGCGGGCGCGATGCCGATGAAGATCAACAGCGGCGTCATCAAAAACCCGCCCCCGATGCCGAACATGCCGGACACGAAGCCGACGGCCGCGCCCATCGCCAGGATGAGGAACACGTTGACCGGAATGTCGGCGATCGGAAGGTAAAGCTGCACGCGCGTTTGCTTCAGGAATGGGCCTTGAGGCTGGCCGAAGCCGCTCGCGGCATGGTTTCTTTGGGAGCGCGGATCAACCGCCGCGTCCCTGCATAACCGAAAACGACGGTGGGAGGGACTAAAGAATCCGGTAGCCCGGCGAATTTTTGCGCGAGCCGCCGCGCGTTTTCCTGGGTGGTAAATAATTCAGCTTAACGGGATCGCCCGCAAGCCGCCATACCGATTCATCGCTGAGGTTGATGCCGGCAATGCCGGCCGGCGTCAGCGCGCGGCGGCGCGCTTGATCGAAGCCGGCTTGGCCGGGGGCTTTGCGGTATTGGCCTGGACCGGCGCTGAGTCCCAGCCGCCGGCCGGGGTCGCGACGTTGATGGCGTCGTCGGGCTGGGGTTCCGGGGTAAAGGTCTGGATCGCAAGCCTCGCCGCCGCCAGCGATTGGGGGTCGAGCCGCTTGGCGATATCGTCGCGCTTGCGGGCCGAGTCCGCGTCGCCCTGCGCCGCCGCCAGGCTGAACCATTTGAAGGATTCGGCGAGGTTCTGTTCGACGCCGATGCCGCGCGCATAGAGGATGCCGAGGTTGAACTGGCTGTCGGCGACGCCGCGATCGGCCGCCTTGCGGAACCATTGCGATGCGTTTTTGTAGTTGGCGCCCTTGCCGCCGCCGTCGGCGTCCAGCACGGCCAGATTGTGCATCGCCTTGGCGTTGCCGCGCTCGGCCGCCTGCAAATAATAGCGTCGCGCGATATCAACGTCCTTCGTCACGCTCAGGCCCTTCTCGTAGAAGGTCCCGAGCCTGAAGATCGCGGGCACCACGCCGGCCTGGGCGGCGCGGTCATACCATTTCGCCGCCTCGTCGAAATTCGCAGCCACCCCCTTGGCTTCGGCAAAGCGCACGCCGATCTCGTAGGCGGCGGTGGGATCGCCCTTCAGCGCGGCCGCGCGCAGCACCGGTCCACCGATTCCGTCCGGCAGTCTCTCGGTCGGCGGGACCTGTACGAGGGTGAGTTTGTGGCCGGCCGGCGAGGTCTGCGCGGCCGGGATCGAGCCGGTAATATCGCGCGCGGATAGCACCGGGGCGGCGGTCGAGGCCGTGGCCTGCGGGATCGCAACCGACAGGACGCTATCGGAGGCGGACGGCGCGGAGCTGTTGAGCGATTGCCGTCCGATCGGCGTCGGCGATGTCATCGAGGGCGCCGCCGGGTCCGGGATCGCCGGCTTGGCGCTGTCATCGGCGGACGGTTGGGCCGAAGGCGTCGACTCGCTGGAATTGTCCATGGCCGGCGGCCGTGGCGCGCTGCCGCCGTCCAGCAGCGTCATCGCCATCTTGAAGGTGCCGAGCACGATGATGACCACGCTTACGCCGACCAGCACCGAGCGAATCTTGGAGGTGATCTTCGATGGCAGCTTGGCACTGCCGCCGGCGAGGCTCTTGAACGCGCCGCGAGGGGCCTTTTCGGCGGGAGCCGCGGCCGCGGCGGCCTGGGCGGCGCGGCGCGCGGCGGCGATGAAGCTCGATGTGGAGGCCTGCTGCTCCCGGCTACCGGCCGGGATTTCCCTGATGGCGCTTTCCGAAGCCGCGATACGCTCCGATGGCGAAGCCACCCGGCCGGCCGGCCGTGTTCCCGGTTCGAGCGGGTGATCGGGCGGCAGAACAGGCTCGCTCTCAATCCGCGGCGGTAACGCATGCGGCTCCAGAATTTCACTGATGACGCGCGGCACCATCTCCGCGGCGACCGGCAACGCCGGCGGCGCGGTCTGGAATTCCCGCGGAGCCGCGGCGAAATAGGGCTGTGCCGCGGCGGGATTCGGCAATTCAGGTTTCGGCTGCGGCGGCATTGCGACGTCAGGCTCGACGTCAAGCGCGACGGTTAGCGGCGGAGGGGCTTGCGGCGCGGGCGGCGTCTCCGGCGGTTCAACCGGCGCGGAACGGCCCGCACGCAGATCGCCTTCGATCACCGCCAGCCGGTCGACCACATGGCCGAGCGTGCTGTGAACGACGTCGAGGGAATCCTGGGTGTTGCGGTCGGTTTTCGACTGGTTGAAGCGGATGTCGGACAATTCGCGCTTGACGGCATCGAACAGGTCGCCGTCGGCGGGCTCGGCCGCGCCGCGATTGGTGTCCGCCAGACGGGCGACGGCCGCGTGCTGGGCTTCGAGGTGGCGCAGAATATCCTGCAGCCCTTCCTCGACCCGTCCGAGATTGCCGGCGCGATGATCGGCGGACGCCTCCAGGCGCTCGAGCAAATAAGATACGCGCTGTTCGAGATGGGCGAACGCGGACGCGCTGTCGTTGCCGACCGGCATCCGGTCGAGGCGGTCGGACAGCGCCCGCAGCGCGCCTTCGATATGTTCGGTGCTCTGGCTTGGCGCAGGCTGTTCGCGGCTTTCCAGCGTCGAGGCCAGGGCTGCGATGCGCTGTTCGAGGATCGCGAAGGAATCGCGGTTGTCGCCTGAGCGGGTGAGCTGATCGACCTTGGACGCCAGCGTGTGGACGTCGTCGCTGAGCCGGGCCAGCGCGTCGTTGGAGGCGACATTGGAGACGATCGTGCGAAGCGCGGCGATGGCGCCTTCGAGCTGCTGGACCGTGGAGGGATCGTCGTTGGCGCGCAAGATCAGATCGAGCTTGGCGCCGAGATTGCGGATTGCCTCGTCGTAGCCCGCCAGTTGCTCCGCCGATGTCAGCGAGCGCAACACTTCGCGGATGTCGCTCAATGCGTGCTCGATGCCGGCCAGCGCCTGGGCGTCGATGGCGCTGTGGCGGGTTTCGTCGATGCGGCGGGACAGCGACCGGATTTCGTTTTCGATCGATTCGATCGCCCGGCGCGGCATCGCCTCGGTAATGGCGTGACGGATCTCCGTCAGTTCGCTCCGGAACGCGGCGATCGACTGCTCGATCCCGTCGGGACGCTGCAGCCCTTCGATCTGGCTGGTAATCTTGAACAGATGGCGTTCGAGCGCGGAAAAATCCGGACCCGGAGGTTGGGCGGGCGCCATCACGGGCGCCGTCGGCGGGGCGCTGCGCGACGGCAGCGGCCGCGGCGGAGCCGAATCGAGTTCGCTCTGGCGCGCAGCGATTTCCTTGATCGCGGAGTCGAGCGAGGTCGGGCTGAGCGGCGGCGAGGGACGATAGACCTGGGCGGCCGCGCGCTCGACCAGCTCGGTCTGGCGCCGTCCATCCTGAAGCTGGGCCTGCTTGGCTGGCTGCGGGTTCGTGATTTGCGACAGCCGTGCGTCGAGGCGCGAGATGGCGTCGTTCAACTGCCTTGCGACGCCCTGCTCGCCGCGGGGCGCGTCGCTGCGCGGCGTGGGGTGCGAGATCTGTTCGATCTGGCGGGTGATTGCGTCCAGCCGTTGATGGATATCGGCGACGTCGCGGGTTTCCTGGCCCGGCGCCATCGGCCACTGTCCCGCCGGCTCGCGAAAATTGGGAGGGGTGGGATCGCCGACGGTGGAATTGAGCCAGTCGTTGAGCGACATGCCGGCGCGTCGCGCGGCGGCCTCGGCCCTCTCGCGGACGAATGGATCGATGCCCTCTACACTCCACGATACGCGCGAATTCATGCTTTCGTCCGGTTCAAGACTTCGGCGCGCCACCTGCGCCTTCAGCCTCCCCGCGCGTCCCTGGAGATAGAGACAATCGAATTCCGCGCAGGTCGTCTGCCGCTGACATCGACTTTTTCGTGTTACGGTAAATAACCCGTTAAGGAATCGGATCGCCGGCCCTGAAAGTTGCCTTAGCCCCTCGAAATTGACCGGCGCGCGTTGGCGGCGTCCCGCGTGCCGTGCCGGTCACGTTGTCGCAATGGCCGCGATGAACAGTGCGTTGGGCTTCGGGAACGGGTTAGGGTCGATTTTTCCAGCGGAGCGATTGCTGCGTTGCACCATTTGCCTTAAATGAGACCCGCCAGCGAGCCGAGAGGACATCATGCCGATCTACAAAGCCCCCGTGGAAGACGTCAATTTCCTGCTCAACGACGTGTTTCAGATCGACCGCTACGACAATCTTCCCGGCTTTAGCGACGCCTCCGCCGATGTCCGGGAGGCGATCTTGTCGGAAGCGGCGAAACTGGCGGAAGAGGTGCTGCAGCCGCTGAATCGCGTCGGCGATCTCGAGGGCTGCACCCGTCGTGACGACGGGAGCGTGACCACCCCGAAAGGCTTCAAGGAGGCGTTCAGGCAGGTGGCCGAAGGCGGCTGGCTCGGCCTTTCGGCGCCGGCGGAATTTGGCGGGCAGGGCCTGCCGGTCACGCTGAGCCAGGCCGTCACCGAATTCCAGAGTTCGGCCAATATGGCGTTTTCGATGTATGGCGGCCTGACCATGGGGGCGACGGCCGCGCTCATTGTGCACGGCAAGCCCGATCAGAAGAAGATGTTCGTGCCGAAGATGGTGACGGGACAGTGGACCGGCACCATGAATCTCACCGAGCCGCAATGCGGCACCGATCTCGGCCTGCTGCGCACCAAGGCCGTCAAGCAGGCTGACGGCAGCTACAAGATTACGGGCACCAAGATCTTCATCTCCGCCGGCGAGCACGATCTCACCGAGAACATCATCCATCTGGTGCTGGCGCGAATCGAGGGCGCCCCCGCCGGCATCAAGGGCGTTTCGCTGTTCGTGGTGCCGAAGATCCTGGTCAATGCTGACGGATCGCTGGGCGCGCGCAACGGCGTCACCTGCGGTTCGATCGAGCACAAGATGGGCATTCACGGCAATTCCACCTGCGTGATGAACTACGACAGCGCCACCGGCTGGCTGATCGGCGAGGAAAACAGGGGCATGCAGGGCATGTTCGTGATGATGAACGAGGCGCGGCTCGGCGTCGCGGTGCAGGGGCTGGCGCAGTCCGAGGTCGCCTATCAGAACGCGGCAGCCTATGCGCGGGATCGTCTGCAGGGCCGCTCGCTGTCGGGGCCGAAGGCGCCGGACAAGCCGGCCGATCCGATCATCGTGCATCCGGACGTGCGCCGCACGTTGCTCACCATTCGCGCGTTCAACGAGGCGGCGCGCGCCATGGTGGTGTGGACCGCGCTGAAGAGCGACGTAGCCCACCGCTCCAGCGACCCCAAGGATCGCCAGGAGGCCGACGACCACATGGGGCTGATGACGCCTATCATGAAAGGTGTCATGACCGACGTCGGATTTTCCAACGCGGTATTGGCGCAGCAGATGTATGGCGGCCACGGTTATATCGCCGAACAGGGCATGGAGCAGTTCGTGCGCGATGCCCGCATCGCCATGATCTACGAGGGCGCCAACGGCATTCAGGCGCTCGACCTCGTCGGGCGCAAACTGCCGCGCGACGGCGGCCGCGCGGTGATGTCTTTCTTCAGCGAGGTCGCCACCTTTGCCAAGGAGCACGGCGGCGACGAGGCCATGAAGCCCTATGTCGCGCCGATGAGCGCCGCGCTCGGCCACCTGCAGCAGGCCACTACCTGGCTGATGCAGAACGCAATGATGAAGCCCGACAATGCCGGCGCCGCCGCCACCGATTACATGCAGTTGTTCGGCCTCGTCACCTTCGCCTTTATGTGGGCGCGGATGGCGAAAGTCGCCCAGGACAAGATTGCAGGCAGCGGCGCGACTCCCTATCTGACCACCAAGCTGGTGACCGGCCGCTTCTTCATGGAACGGATGCTGCCGGAAACAACGGTGCACCTTGCGCGCATCCAGACCGGATGCGCGACCACCATGGAATTGGCGGCGGAAGCGTTCTGATCGGAGGAATTCTTCCCAAAGCCTGCAACTCGATCCGCGACATCTTCCCATCCGCCTATATATTATGATCCTCATACCAGGAGGGCGTCATGCCTGAGGCATATATTTACGACCACGTTCGCACGCCGCGCGGCCGCGGCAAGCCCGATGGCGCGCTTCACGAGGTGACCGCGCTGGCGCTGGCGACCGCGCCGCTGAAAGCTCTGAAAGAGCGCAACCATCTCGGCGAAGACGTGGTCGACGACGTCATCCTCGGCGTGGTCGATCCGGTCGGGGAGGCCGGCTCCGACATCGCGCGTTTCGCCGCGATAAACGCGGGCCTCGGCGAATCCGTCCCCGGCGTGCAGATCAACCGGTTCTGCGCCTCCGGGCTCGATGCCGTGAATTTCGCCGCCGCCCAGATCATGAGTGGCCAGCACGAACTCACCATCGGCGGCGGCGCCGAATCGATGAGCCGCGTCGGCATCGGCGCGTCCGGCGGCGCCTGGCCAGTGGACCCCTCGATCGCGGTGCCGACCTATTTCATGCCGCAGGGCGTATCGGCCGATCTGATCGCGACCAAGTACGGCTTTTCGCGCGATGACGTCGACGCCTACGCGGTGCAGAGCCAGCAGCGCGCCGCCAAGGCCTGGGACGAAGGCCGCTTCAAGAATTCCGTGATCCCGGTGAAGGACGTCAACGGCCTTACCATCCTCGCCAAGGACGAGCATATGCGGCCCACCACGACGATGCAGTCGCTGGCGTCGCTGCAGCCGTCCTTCGTGGGCATTGCGCAGATGGCCGGCTTCGATGCGGTAGCGATCCAGTCGCATCCCGAGATCGAACGAATCAACTATGTGCACCACGCCGGCAATTCGTCCGGGATCGTCGACGGCGCCGGCGCGGTGCTGCTCGGCAGCAAGGAGGCCGGCAGCAAACACGGCCTGAAGCCGCGGGCAAAAATCCGCGCTTTCACCAATATCGGCTCGGAACCGGCGATGATGCTGACCGGTCCGGTCGACGTCACCGATAAATTATTCGAACGCTCGGGCATGAAGAAGTCCGACATCGACCTGTTCGAATTGAACGAGGCCTTCGCCTCAGTGGTGCTGCGCTACATGCAGGCCTTCGACATCGACCCCGCCAAGATCAACGTCAATGGCGGCGCGATCGCGCTCGGCCATCCGCTCGGTGCCACCGGCGCGATGATCCTGGGCACCGTGCTCGACGAGCTCGAGCGCACCAACAAACAGACCGCGCTGGTGACGCTGTGCATCGGCGGCGGCATGGGTACCGCGACCATCATCGAGCGGGTGTGACGGCCTGCTCCCTCCCCGCAAGGGGGAGGTGAGAAGAATTTGCAGCGCTTGAACGCTGCAACGAAACCCGAATAGCGGCACCTTTCGAATTGGGAGCACAACATGGCCTTCAAGAATTTCAAAGTCGAAACCGACACCGACGGCATCGCGCTGGTGACATGGGACACACCCGGCCGTTCGATGAACGTGCTCGACGAGACCTCGATCAGCGAATTGGAAGCGATCGTGAAACAGACCTCGGCCGATAATACGGTCAAGGGCGTCGTCATCACCTCAGGCAAGGAAGCGCTGAGCGCCGGCGCCGATCTTTCGATGCTGGAAGGCATGAGCCGCACCTATGCCGAAACGCTCAAGGAGAAGGGCGAGGTCGCCGCCAACCAGATGCTGTTCGACCAGAGCCGCCGGTTCTCGCAGGTATTCCGCTCGATCGAAACCTGCGGCAAGCCGTGGGCCGCGGCGATCAACGGCCTGGCGCTCGGCGGCGGTTTCGAGCTCACGCTGTCCTGCCATTACCGCGTCGCTGCCGAGAACCCGAAGACCCGTCTCGGCTTGCCCGAAATCAAGGTCGGGCTGTTCCCCGGCGCCGGCGGCACCCAGCGCGTGCCACGCATCGTGTCGCCGCAGGATGCGATGCAGCTCTTGCTGAAAGGCGAGGCGATCAATCTCGCCAAGGCCAAGGCGCTCAATCTGATCCATGCGATCGTGCCCGCGGGCGATCTGATCAAGGCCGCGAAAGACTGGATCAAGGGCGGCGGCAAGGCGGTCGCGCCCTGGGACGAGAAGGGCTTCAAGCTGCCGGGCGGGCCCGTTTATTCCAAGGCGGGCATGCAGATGTTTCCGGCCGGCAATGCGATCTTCCGCCGCGAGACCTACGACAATTATCCGGCGGCACGCGCGATCATGAGTTGCGTCTATGAGGGATTGCAGTTGCCGATCGACGCCGCGCTGCGGGTGGAATCGCGCTACTTCACCAAGATCCTGCGCAGCAAGGAAGCCGCGGCAATGATCCGCAGCCTGTTCCTGTCGATGCAGGAATTGAACAAGGGCGCGCGGCGTCCGCAGAACGTGCCGCCGACCAAGGTCAACAAGCTCGCCATCATCGGCGCCGGCTTCATGGGCGCCAGCGTCGGCTACGTCTCGGCGCGCGCCGGCATCGACGTGGTGCTGATCGACCGCGACCAGGAAAGCGCCGACAGGGGCAAGGGCCACGCCAGCGCCGTGATCGACGATTTGATCAAGAAGGGCCGCGCCAAGGAAAGCGATCGCGACGCCATCCTGTCGCGGATATCGGCGACCGCCGACTACAACGTGCTCCGGGATTGCGATCTCATCATCGAGGCGGTGTTCGAGGACCGCAAGGTGAAGGCCGAAACCTACGCCAAGGCGCAGCCGCTGCTGAAAAGCGATGCGATCTTCGCCTCCAACACCTCGACGCTGCCGATCAATTCGCTGGCGGAAGAGTTCAGGGATCAGAGCAAGTTCATCGGCATTCACTTTTTCTCGCCGGTCGAGAAGATGATGCTGGTGGAGATCATCGTCGGCAAGAACACCGGCGATGTCGCGCTCGCCACCGCGCTCGATTACGTGCGCGTGATCGGCAAGACCCCGATCGTGGTAAACGATTCCCGCGGCTTTTTCGCCAACCGCTGCGTGCTGCGCTTCACTGCCGAAGGCCTGGAAATGCTGATGGAAGGCGTGCCGCCGGCAATGATCGAGAACACCGCGAAGATGGCGGGCATGCCGGTCGGGCCGCTGTCGCTGTCCGACGAAGTGGCGCTCGATCTCGTGCTCAAGATCATGAAGGCGACTGAGGCCGACCTCGGCGCCAACGCCATCGACCAGAGTCAGAAGAAGCTGCTGGTCGAGATGGTCGAAAAGCAGGGCCGCTTCGGCCGCAAGAACGGCAAGGGATTTTACGATTATCCCGAAAAGGGCAAGGGCCAGAAGAGCCTGTGGTCGGAACTGGGTGGATTGCAGCCGAAGCATCTCGATCCCGACACGCTCGACGTCGAGGAATTGAAGCAGCGCTTCCTGGTGGTGCAGGCGGTGGAAGCCGCGCGCACCGTGGAAGATCACGTCATTACCGATATGCGCGAGGCCGACGTCGGCTCGATCCTCGGCTTCGGCTTTGCGCCGTTCACCGGTGGCACGCTGTCCTATATCGACTTTATGGGCACAAAAAAATTCGTCGAGCTGTGCCACCGGCTGGAAGCCAAATACGGCTCGCGCTTCACCCCGCCGAAGCTGCTGCTCGAGATGGCGGCCAAGGGCGAGACGTTCTATGGCCGCTTCCCGCCGAAGAAGCTGGCGGCGGCGTAGTCACTGCGCGGAGCGAAGCGATGGCGGGGGCGCGCCCGATGCCCCGCTCCGCCGCGCGAACCAGTGGAATGGTTGTGCGCGTGACGCTATTGCGCACCACCAACACGGGTTTAGATGAAAGGACTTACCTGCATATGAGGCCCGCCCGCATGACCGTCCACGAGCGCAGCATCTCCGCATCGATCGACCCGGTAAAGCTCGACCGCCTCGCCGAGGTCGCCATCAAGGTTGGGCTTAACCTGCAGCCGGGGCAGGACCTGCTGCTGACCGCGCCGAGTGTGGCGCTGCCCTTGGTGCGGAAGGTCGCCGAGCACGCCTATAAGGCCGGCGCCGGTCTGGTGACGCCGATCCTGTCCGACGAAGAGATCACGCTGGCGCGCTACCGCTTCGCGCCCGACGACAGTTTTGATCGCGCCGCCAGCTGGCTCTATGAGGGGATGTCGAAGGCCTTCGCCGCCAACACCGCGCGGCTCGCCATCGTCGGCGACGACCCGATGCTGCTTTCCGGCCAGGACCCGGCCAAGGTCTCGCGCGCCAGCAAGGCCAATTCGATCGCCTACCAGCCGGCGCTGGAAAAGATTGTCAATTTCGACGTCAACTGGAACATCATCGCCTATCCGAGCCCATCCTGGGCGAAGCAGGTTTTCCCTGATGACGAAGAGGACATCGCGGTCGCAAAGCTTGCGGACGCTATTTTCGCGGCCTCGCGCGTCGACAATGATGACGCCGTCGCGGCGTGGGCAAAGCACAATGCCACGCTGCGCAGCCGGACCGATTGGCTGAACGGGCAGCGCTTCAGCGCGCTGCATTACTCCGGGCCCGGCACGGACCTGACGATCGGGCTCGCCGACGGCCATGAATGGGAGGGCGGCGCCTCCAACGCCAAGAACGGCGTCACCTGCAACGCCAATATTCCGACCGAGGAAGTGTTCACCACCCCGCATGCCGCTCGCGTCAGCGGGCATGTCGTCAGCACCAAGCCGCTGTCCTATCAGGGTTCGCTGATCGACGGCATCGCGGTGAGGTTCGAGGAGGGACGCATCGTCGAGGCCAGGGCCGCGCGCGGCGAAGAGGTGCTCGGCAAGGTGCTGGATACGGATGAGGGCGCGCGCCGGCTTGGCGAAGTGGCGCTGGTGCCGCATTCCTCGCCGATCTCGAAAAGCGGGCTGTTGTTCTTCAACACCTTGTTCGACGAGAACGCGGCGTGTCACATCGCGCTCGGCCAGTGCTATTCGAAATGTTTTGTCGATGGCGACAAGCTGACGCCGGCGCAGATCACAGCCCAGGGCGGCAACAAGAGCCTGATCCACATCGACTGGATGATCGGCTCGGACCAGATCGACATCGACGGGGTCCATGCCGACGGCCAGCGGGTGCCGGTGTTCCGCAAGGGCGAATGGGCGTAAGAAACGGAAGCATGCCGGATTTTCAGGCGCCGTCCGGTGCTTGGAGCGTCTCGCCCCAGGCGCTGTATAAAGGAAATCTTGCCAGCAAGAAGCGGCATTACTATATCGGTTTCCCCCGTGGTGGATTTAACCCTGGCTGCCAAAGCGAGACCGATAATGACGACGGATACGATTGCCGAGCACAAACCATTTCAGGCCGAGGTTGCCGAGCTTCTGGACCTGATGGTGCACTCCGTATATTCGGAGACCGACATTTTCCTGCGCGAGCTGATTTCGAACGCCTCGGACGCCCTCGACAAGCTGCGCTACGAGGCCATCGCGGCCCCGGAACTGGTCGCCGACGGCGAGCCGCCCAAAATCCGGATTCAGCCCGACAAGAAGACCGGCACGCTCGCGGTGGTCGATAACGGCATCGGCATGGACCGACAGGAGCTGATCGACAATCTCGGCACGATTGCGCGTTCCGGCACCAAATCCTTTCTGTCCCGTCTGGCCGAGGCCAAGGACGGGGCCGGCCTGATCGGCCAGTTCGGGGTCGGCTTTTACGCAGCGTTCATGGTCGCCGATCGCATCACCGTCACCAGCCGTCACGCCGGCCAGGCCGAGGTCTGGACATGGTCATCATCGGGAGGAAACGGGTTCGATATCGCCGCGGCAAGCGACGAGGATGCCCGGCGCGTCACGAGGGGCACGGAAGTTGTTCTGCACCTGAAGCCGGACGCAAAAAAATATCTGGAGACGTACGAGATCGAGCGGATCGTCGGCGCCTATTCCGACAACATCCAGTTTCCGATTCTGCTCAAGCCCGAGGAGGGCGAGCAGCGGCAGATCAATTCGGCCAGCGCGCTGTGGCAGCGGCCGAAATCGGAGCTGAAGCCGGAAGATTACACCCAGGCCTATCGCGCGATCGGCGGCGCCTTCGATGAACCAGCCATGACGCTGCATTATCGCGCCGAAGGCCGTCAGGCCTACGCTGTGCTGTTGTTCGCGCCATCGACCAAACCGTTTGATCTGTTCGAGCCGACCCGCAAGGGTCACGTGAAACTCTACGTGCGCCGGGTCTTCATTGCCGACGATGCCGACCTGCTGCCCGGCTACCTCCGCTTCATCCGCGGCGTGATCGACAGCGAGGATCTTCCGCTCAATCTTTCCAGGGAGATGCTGCAGAACAATCCGCAGCTGACGCAAATCCGCAAGGCCGTGACCGGCCGCGTGATCGGCGAACTGGAAAGCCTCAGCGAGAAAGCGCCGGAAGCTTTCGCAAAAATCTGGGACGCCTTCGGCTCCGTGATCAAGGAAGGAATCTGGGAGGACTTCGAGCGGCGCGAGAAACTGCTGGCGCTGTCGCGCTTTACCACCACATCCGGCGAGAAGCGCTCGCTTAAGCAATATGCCGGGAACCTGAAGCCGAACCAGACCGAGATCTATTATCTGGTCGGCGACAGCATCGAGCGGCTGAAATCCAATCCCAAGCTTGAATCGGCGACCGCGCGCGGCATCGAGGTGCTGCTGCTGACCGATCCGGTGGACGCGTTCTGGACCTCGGCGCCGCTCGATTTCGGCGGCAAGCCGCTGAAATCGCTGAGCCAGGGCGACGTCGATTTCGGGCTGATTCCGCTGCTCGACGACAACGCCGCGGACAAGGAAAAATCCGGCATTGATGAAGCGGCGACCATCGCCGTGATCAAGGATGCCCTTGGTGAGCGGGTGTCCGACGTGCGCGCCTCGCAGCGGCTCACCGCCAGCGCCTCATGCCTGGTGGCGGGCGGTGCGGGGCGGGATCGTGCGCTCGAACGGTTGCTCGCGCAGCAGAACAGGGGCGCCGTGACAAAGCCGATCCTGGAAATCAACATGCGCCATCCCCTGGTCGCCGCCATCGCCGTCCACAAGGATGCCGGGCGCGATCTGTCGTTTCTGCTCTTGGAGCAGGCGCAGATTCTGGACGGCGAGTTGCCGGAGGATCCCGCCGCCTTTACCAGCCGGCTCAATCAACTGGTGCTGCGCGGATTGTCGAAGGACACCGGTTAGGCCTGGAGTACAGCGGCAAGGTCGTCGGGCTGAAAGTCAGCTAAAGCTTGAGCCCGTAAACGTCCGTCGCCGTCTTCGAGAACAGCGCGGTTTTCTCGGCCTCGCTGTAGGGCGCGGCGATGCGCTTGAAGGCGTTGAAGATCACCTGATAGCTGCACTGGCCCTTGTCTGGCGGAAAGTTGCTCTCGAACATGCAGCGATCGGGGCCGAAGGCCTCGATGCAGGTCTCGATATAGGGACGCCAGGCCGCGGCCGCCTCCTCCGAGGAGGGTGGCAGCGGGCGCTCGTGGAAATCGTAACCCAACAGCCGCATTGCGAGCCCGCCGAGCTTCACGACCACGTTGGGACATCTCGCGGCGTCCCGGATCGATGCCTTCCAGCCCGGAAAAATTTCCTCGCGCCGGTTGGCATAGCTGCCGATGCCGACCGGGCCGCCGCAATGATCAAGCACGATTCTGGTTTCCGGAAAGGCGCGGGCGAGATCGGCGAGTTCGCCGATCTGCGGATGAAACAGCCAGGCGTCGAAGCTCAGGCCCAGCGGAGCAAGGCATGCAAAACCCTTGCGGAAAGTCGAATCGAGCAGCAGGCCTTTCGGGCGCGTGGCGTACATGTGGGCGACGTCGGGGTCCGCGTCCCAGACGGACGAATGCCGGATGCCGCGGAAGCGTCCCTGACCCGCGGCGATTTCCGCTTCGAGAACGGGACGCGCGGCCTCGCCCAGCATGAGATTGACGTGGCCGACGATGCCGGCGCAGCTCGCGGCCGGACCGTAGCCGCCGCTCGCGCTCATCGCCGCGGCGCCGTTGGCGAACTCGATCTCGCCGACCGGGCGAAACGCTTCCGGTCCGCCCGCGCGATACATCGAGCGGGCCTCGACATAGACGGTGGCGATGACATTGTGGCCGGAGCCGGTGTCGGCGGCCAACTCCTCGATCAGATAGCGCTGGCCGCCGCGATCCCACAAATGATGATGGGGATCGACGATCGGACGCGCGGCATCGATGATGTCCTCGCGGCGCTGGGCGAGCCAGTCTTCGCGCGGATCGGCATAGAGCCCGCTTCGGGTGGTGGGTAATGTGCTGACCATGGACCGTCGCTCCCCGAATTTTTCTTAGCTGCTATTCCCCGAATGATGGCTCGCCTCAAACACCGCGCAGGATAATGACCGTCGGCGTGCCAGGCAATGTACCCTGCGAAATCGTCAGGGTTTGCTCGGTCCGCACGTCGATGGCGAATTGCCGGCCGATCCTTTGCATGAATTCGTCGAGCGGCGTCATGAAGCGGTGCATCGGCAGCACTACCGAAGCCCTCAGCCGCCGCGTGATCGCCGAAATGCCCTCGAGCGACATCGTATAGGTTCCGTCGATCGGCACCATCACGATGTCGAGCCGGCCGATCGCGGCGAAATGGCTTTAGTCGAGCCGATGATGGAGGTGTCCGAGATGGCCGATGCAGAGACCGGCGACCTCAAAGATGAAGATCGAGTTGCCGTCCCTGATCATTTCCCCGCTGGAATCCTCGCCGAAATAGCGGCGGGTGTCGGTCGTCACATTGCGGATGAAGACATCGCCGATGCGCAGGGCGATTTTCGCCGGCTGCCCGTCGTCGCCCCAGCCGTGCAGCACATGGGGAATTCCGGTATCCGGAAATAAAGTGTAGTGGGTGCTGTGCGCCCTGTTCATGGTGACGACGTCGGGCAGGCGGCCGGTGGTGTAGGCGCCGCTGAAGTCGGTGGCGACCCGCACTCCCCCGGGCGTGTCGATGTAATAGGTCGAGTGGCCGGCATAGGTGATCGCGACTTCGTTCGTCGTCGCCTGGCCCGAGCTGACCGGCGTGGCGCGCGGTGGCGTATTCGCCATCGCCAGGCATTCGCTGCGCGGGGCATCCTGGGCGGCAGCGGCGACCAGCGAACCCAGCAAGGCAAAGACGGTGACAAGGGATCGCAGCATTGACAGGGTCCGTGCAAAGATGGCGTTTGACACTGTATCGCCGAATTCCCTTTTGGTCATGACAGGGAAGTTGGCGCTGCGATTTATGATTTAATGATGGCCCCACGAGTATGACCATGCCTGAACAGACCCCTGCGCGTGCGCCTTCTTCGCATCGGTTGGAACCGCTCCGCCGCGCCGATGCCGGCGTTCTCAACGTCGCCTATTACGAAAAGGGGCCTGCGGATGGGCCGGTCGTGATGCTGCTGCACGGCTTCCCCTACGACATCCACAGCTATGTCGACGTCGCTCCCGGGCTCGCGGCGCGGGGTTGCCGCGTCATCGTCCCCTATTTGCGTGGTTACGGTGAAACCCGTTTCCACGACCCGGCGACGCCGCGTTCGGGAGAGCAGGCCGCGATCGGAGCAGACCTGATCGCGCTGATGGATGCGCTTTCGGTGAAGCGCGCGGTCTTCGCCGGCTATGACTGGGGCGGCCGCGCCGCCTGTGTGGCCGCGGCGTTGTGGCCCGATCGGTGCATCGGCCTGGTGTCGGTCAACGGCTATCTGATCCAGGATATCGCCAGGGCAATGGTCCCGCTGAAACCGGAGCGCGAGGCCGCGTACTGGTACCAGTATTATTTTCAGATCGATCGCGGCCGGGCTGGCCTGGCGGCCAACCGGCGCGGCATCGCAGCGATTTTGTGGCGGCAGTGGTCGCCGAACTGGCGGTTCGACGAGGCGTGCTTCGAGCGGACGGCGGCGGCGCACGACAATCCCGATTATGTCGACATCGTGATCCACAGCTACCGCCACCGCTACGGTCTCGCCGACGGCGATCCCGAATATGCCGACATCCAGCGCAGGCTGGCGGCACTGCCGGCCGTTACCGTTCCCGCCATTACTCTGGACGGCGACGGGGACGGCGTTGCGCCCGCGACCGATGGCACGGCGCAGGCGGCGAAGTTTACCGGCCGCCGCATTCATCGCGTGATTCCGCGCGCGGGACATAATCTGCCGCAGGAAGCACCGGAAGCATTTGCGGCCGCGGTGATGGAACTGATCAAGGCGTGAGCCGCGCCACACGGATGGGTCGCGGCTATTTACGACAGCAAGCGTGCGGACCCACCCTGCGCCTTCATCAGTCCCACAGCCTTTTTGTCGAAAGAGACGAAGGTATCCGCGCCGAGCCAATTTCCCTCATAGGCGATAACGCCGTCGGCAAAATCACCGCCGGCATCCAGCAAAGCCAACCCGGCTTCGGCAGCCGGCCGATTCACCACGATGTTCGATCCATCAAGCAGAGCTCGAAGTGTCCCTGCAATGTCTCTCGATTGGATCCTGTAGCCTCGCAACACCCAGACCAGTTCACAAAGCGTAGGTATCGTCAGCGCGACTATGTCGGCTTTGCTCAAGGCAATTTGAGCGACTCTGCTCTGCTCGGCATGATCTTCGATTAATGCCCGTACCAGCACGTTGGTATCGGCAGTGATCTTCATCGCTTGCCAGCCCAGCCTCGGGCGATGATCTCATTCATCTCCTCGATCGACAGGGATCGTCCTTTTCTTTTCGCTTTCAAACTGCCGAAAAGATCTGAAATCTTGCCTGTCGGCCGGGCCGCCTTCACCTCGATCCGTCCCTCGGGGAGCTTGTCTACGGTAATCTTTTCACCGGGATGCACCCCCAGATGCTCCAGCAGATCCTTGCGCAACGTGACTTGGCCTTTGGCCGTAACGGTAAGTGTGCTCATGACGAGTCTCGATTGTCGAACGGATGAATGTAAGGTAAAAGCGCCTTACCATCAAGGGGGCGCCGAAGCGAAATCAATCACTCCCGCCGCGGGCTGATTTTCCACGTCGCGGCGAGGATGGCCGATGTCATCAGGCCGGTGATCACGGCAACTATCGGGATCGACAGCGCCAGCGCCGCGGTCGCCGCCCATCCGATCGAAGAAAAGGCTTCCGCGAAGGTCGCCAGCCGCGATGAGGTCTGGCGGCGGCGAAACTGGCTGCGCCGGGCCTGCACGCGAAACCACAGCTGAATCGCGGTGGCGGAAGCCGCCGCGACGATGACGCCGCTCGCGGTCACCGCCGCCTGCAGCGCCGAGGCAAACAGCAGGGCAAGCACCAGTGGCGCGAAGACGACGGAGATCGCGATCAGCACCACTTCGATCTTGGCGCGGATCACGCGCGAGGACGGCAGCGGCGCGGTCGCCACCAGATCGGCGGCGTCTTCGCCCGAAATCGTCAGCCAGGCCAGACCGCCGGCGAGTTGGCCGGCCGCCATGACGGTCACGGGTGTGATCAGCACGATGGCCAGGCTGCTGTCCGAAAAACTTCGCCACAGCATCAAGGCCGGCGGCACCAGATAGAGCAACTGCATCAGGCTCTGCGACAGCAGCCAGGGATCGCGCCGCAACAGCACAAACTCCTTCCACCGCAGCGCCTGTTGCCGCGAACCCGTGCGGAACGCTCTTGAGCGGGCGCCTCGCCGGTTTGGCGTGGTATGGGCCGATACGCGTGCCGCGGTATCGGCAAAGCTCGCCGAGAACACGGCCATCATGGCGCCGAGCAGAAGGAGCCCGCCGGCGAGCAGGAGCAACAGCGCCTCGCCATCGCCAAGCGCCGCGCGCGCCGGCCACCAGAGGATGCTCTCGACGTCGGGCGCAAAGCCGGCGGCAGCGTCCGAAGTCAGAACCGCGGACCGTGACAAGGTGCCATAGGACAGGATCGCGGCGACCTGCAGCGCGATGACAAAGCCGGCGCCGATGATCGCCGCGAGGATTTGCGCCACCAGCCGCGTCCGGCTCGGGCCGATCAGACGAAACAACAGGATCGTGACCGCGATCGCGACCGCCGCGGCCGACAGGCCGATCGCGACGACGACGCCGTAAGCTGCGAACCATCTGACGCCGCCGCCGATCACGAGGACGTCCACGAAGGGCGTCGACAGCAGCAATGCCATCGCACTGACCGACAGTGCGATCGCGGCGATACGGACCGAAAACACGTTGGTCAGCCGGACCGGCGATGAGATGATCAGATCGAGGTCGGCGCGGGCGTAAAACACCCTTGTCACGGATTCGATCGCTTGCGACAGCATCAGGGCCCAGGCCAGGAAGATCGTCGCCGTGATGACAATAAGGCTGGATTTGTTCAGTGGCGGCTGCAGATCCGCAAACCGGCCGATCACCGCATAGGCCGGCAGATGCATGATCGCGGCGAGGGCGAACAGGCCGATCAGCGCGGCGCGTTTCCGCCCCTTGCGGCCGGCCGTCATCATCGCGACCCACTCGCGCCATGCCAGCCTGAGTTCGTGCCGGGCAAACCATCCGAGGTCCGCAGCCGGGCTCATGCGGCCGCGGCCTCGACATTGACCAGCGCAATGAACAGGTCTTCGAGGCTGGTGTCGTTTTGCCCATTCTGCTGGCGCAGTTCGGCCAGGGTGCCCTCCGCGACCAGCCGTCCCGAGGCGATGACGCCGATCCGGTCGGCCATCCGTTCGGCGACTTCGAGAATGTGCGTGGTCATGATCACGGTGCAGCCGTCGCGCACGCGATCCCCGAGCAATCCCTTGACGTGGCGCGCGGACACGGCGTCAAGACCTGTCAGCGGTTCGTCCAGAATGATCAGGCGGGGCTCGTGCACCAAGGCTCCCGCCAGCGCGACCTTCTGGCGCATGCCCTTGGAAAAACCCTCGCAGCGCTCGTGCAGGTGGGCTTCAAGCCCGAGCGAGACCAAGAGCCCGTGGGCGGACGGTTCGGAAGTCGCGGGATCGATGCCCCACAGGCCCGCGACGAATTCGAGATATTCCAGCGGCGTCAGCTTGTCGTAGATCATCGGCTCGTCCGACACCCACGCCATGCTTTGCTTGGCCGTGACGGGGTCGCCGAGCGCGTCGATACCGAACACGGCGACCGAACCGGCATCGGGCCGCAACAGCCCGGCCACCATGCGCAGGGTCGTGGTCTTGCCGGCGCCATTGGGGCCGACCAGCGCATAGAATTCGCCCGTGCGGACGGTGAGATCGAGCGCATCGACCGCGAGGCGGTCAAAACGCTTTGTTAACCCTCGTACGTGCAGCGCGGACTCTTGCGGCTTCATGATGTCGGGACAATCCATGTCTTGCGTCGGGTGGCTGACCATGGACCGAAGATATTTCGGCGCGGTGAATCGGGGGCCGCAAATCCCCTCGATGCGCGCGGCGGCCGGGCAAGCAGGCTTAAATATGGAGCATTTGTGAGCAACCCCGGCTGGCAACCAGCGCTTTGTTGACAGGGATCGGCGCTTTGGGCTGTATATTCGGCGCATCGGACGCAAGATGCGGAAAGGCGATCGATAGAGTCGCCCACGCATCGGGGGAGGGTGGCAAATGCTGGACTTCGTTCAGCAGTTGGTGAGTGGTATTGCGCTCGGCTGCGTCTACGGCCTGATCGCGCTTGGCTTCGTCCTGGTCTACAAGGCCACCGAGGTCGTGAACTTCGCGCAGGGCGACCTGATGATGCTGGGCGGATTTTTCGCCTTCACCTTCATCGGCATTCTCGGTCTCAATTACTGGCTCGGCTTTGCCGCCGCGGTCGCGGCGATGGCGCTGTTCGGCATGCTGGCCGAGCGCGTGGTGGTGCGTCCGATCCTGGGCTACCCGCAGTTTTCCATCATCATGGCGACGATCGGGCTCGGATATTTCCTGCGCTCCGTCGTCGGCATGATCTGGGGCACCGACGATTTCAAGATCGAGACCCCGTTCAGCCAGGGTGTGTTGCGGATCGGCTCGCTCGTGCTCGCCTATGACAAGCTCTCGGTGATTGCTGCGACGATTATCCTTTGCACACTACTGTATCTGTTCTTCAACCGGACGGCGCTCGGCACCGCGATGCGCGCGAGTTCGGAGAATATGCTTGCGGCCTATTACATGGGCATTCCGGTCAAGCGGGTGGTGTCGATCGTGTGGGCGATCAGCGCGGCGGTCGCGACCTGCGCCGGCGTGTTGCTGGCGCCGATCACGTTCATTCATTCCAATGTCGGCCTGGTGCTGGGGCTGAAGGCGTTTCCGGCGGCCGTGCTCGGCGGATTCGGTTCGATACCCGGTGCGGTCGTTGGCGGCGTGCTGATCGGCGTCATCGAGAGCATGGCCGGCTTCTACCTGGCGGAGGGATGGAAGGACGTCGCGCCCTATGTCGTTCTGCTCGCGGTGCTGCTGCTCAAACCCGAGGGCCTGTTCGGCCTTCACATGCGCAAGAAGGTCTAGGGTCCAGCCATGCGCTTCATGTTCAAGACCGACTATGAAGACGACATCAGGCTGTTTCCGCACTCCGGCTACGCCGTCTCCTATGGCATCCTGCTCGCGCTGCTGGCGGTCGCGCCCTTCGTTCTCTCGAGCTACCTCGTCAGCCAGCTGGTGTTCGTCTGCATCTACGCCACCGTCGGCGTCGGGCTGATGATCCTCACCGGCTTCACCGGACAGGCCTCGCTCGGCCACGCCGCCTTCCTCGCCATCGGCGCCTATACCGCCGCCTATCTGCAGCAGTTCAACGTCCCGTTCCCGGTGTATTTTCTCGCCGCCGGCCTTTTGACCGGAATAATCGGCGCGCTGGTCGGGTTTCCGGCGCTGCGACTGCAGGGCATCTATCTCGTCATCGCCACCATTTCCTTCGCCCTCATCGTCGAGGAAATCATGGCGCGCTGGGAAAGCGTCACGAACGGCAATGAGGGCATGCGCGTCAAGACCATCCAGCTGCTCGGCACCAGCGTGCCGCGCGACAGCCCGACGTTCTATTTCCTCTGTCTCGGCGTCCTTGTTCTGACGATCGTGGGCACGCTCAATCTGTTGCGCTCGCCAACGGGGCGCGCCTTCGTCGCGATCCGTGACAGCGAGACGGCGGCGCGAAGCATGGGCGTCAACGTATCGCTCTACAAGGTCAAGTCGTTTGCGATCTCAGCCGCCATCACCGGATTTGCAGGTGTGTTGTTCGCCCACAAGCTGTCCTTCATCAGCCCGGAAATGTTCACGCTGCAGCTCTCGATCGAGTTCATCATCGTGATCCTGATCGGCGGCGCCTTCAGCCTGCACGGCGCGGTGCTGGGGGCGATCTTCATCGTCATGATCGATCCATTCCTGACCTACCTCAAGGATGACGTCCCCGGAATGGTGGCCGGCGTCGCCGCCTCATTCGGCGCGGGAAGCGAGCGCGCCGCGCACATCCAGAGTAGCGTAGCCGCCTTTGCCTCGGCCAACGGCCTCAAGGGCGCGATCTACGGGATCATCATCGTGGTCTTCGTGCTGTTCGAGCCGCTCGGCCTTTACGGGCGCTGGCTCAAGATAAAACTGTTTTTCCAGCTGTTCCCACTCTACAAGCGCGCCACCTTCAAGCGGCAGAAGATATATGTGAAATCGGAGCGGAACCGATGAGTTATTTCCGCGCCGAAAATCTCTCGTTGCATTTCGGCGGCCTGAAGGCGGTCGATTCCGTCAGCTTCGCCGTGGAGAAGGGCGAGATCCTCTCGATCATCGGCCCCAACGGCGCCGGCAAAAGCTCGATCTTCAACCTGATCTCGCGGATCTACAGCCCGACGTCGGGCAAGATCTATTTCGAGGATCAGGACATCACCGAGGCGCCTGCGTTCGGCATCGCCAGGCTCGGTATCGCCCGCACCTTCCAGAACATCGAACTGTTCGAGAATGCGACCGTGCTGTCTAACCTGCTGGTCGGACGGCACCGGCATTCCACCACGCAACTGTGGCAGGAACTGCTGTTTCTGCCGAGCGTGCGCGACACCGAGAAAGTCCATCGCCGCCGCGTCGAGCAGGTCATCGAATTTCTCGATCTCGCCGCCTACCGCGACAAGCTGATCTCGGGGCTTCCTTACGGCGTGCGCAAGGTGATCGAGCTTGCGCGCGCGCTGTGCACGGAGCCGAAGCTGATTCTGCTCGACGAGCCGTCGTCCGGACTGAACGTCGAGGAGACCGACGACATGTCGTTCTGGATCCGCGACATGAAGAGCGAGCTCGGCGTCACCGTGTTGATGGTCGAGCATGACATGACGCTCGTAAACCGCGTGTCCGACCGGGTGATCGCGCTGAACTACGGCAGGGTGCTGGCGATGGGAACTCCGTCCGAAGTGCAGCAGCATCCCGACGTCGTCGCCGCCTATCTCGGCGCCTGAGGGGATGATGGCATGAGCACCCCGGACATCATCCTCAAACTCAGCAACGTCGAGAGTTATTACGGGCCGATCATGGCGATCCGTGGCATCAGCCTCGAGGTCCCGCGCGGCCGGATTGTCACCCTGCTCGGCGCCAACGGCGCCGGCAAGACCACGGTGCTCAAGACCATTTCCGGCATTCTGGATCCGCAGAAGGGCACGATCGAATTTCTCGGCAAGCCGATCCAGCGCATGGAAGCCGACAAGATCGTGCGGCTCGGCTTGAGCCATGTGCCCGAGGGGCGCGAGGTGTTTCCGTTCCTGAGCGTACGCGAGAACCTGATGATGGGCGCCTATCCGCGCCGGGATCGCGAGGCCGTCGCGGAGGATCTGGAGCGGGTTTACGGATATTTTCCGCGGCTCCGGGAACGCATCAACCAGCCGGCCGGTCAGCTCTCGGGCGGCGAGCAGCAGATGCTGGCGATCGGGCGCGCGCTGATGAACCGACCGACCCTGCTGCTGCTTGACGAGCCGTCGCTCGGCCTGTCGCCGATCCTGGTGAGGGAAATTTTTGCGATCATCCGACGCGTCAATGAAGAGCAGGGCATGTCGATCCTGCTGGTCGAGCAAAACGCCAAGGTCGCGCTGGAAACGGCGCATTACGGCTACGTTCTGGAAATCGGCCGGGTCGTCATGAACGATTCCTGCGAGCGGCTGTTGCATTCCCGCGACATTCAGGAATTCTATCTCGGCGCCAAGGAAGCAGGGGCGCGGGGCGAACGGCGCTGGAAAAAGAAGAAAACGTGGCGTTAAATACGGCTTCCGGGTCGACAAGAGACCGGCTGTCAAAGCCGGCATCCGAACCGGGCCAGATGAGGGAGGGAGCGAGCATGGCCGGACCGGCAGTGCTGACGGTCGCCGATACGATCGCGAGGAGTTTTTTGCGGGCGGCGGAGACGCGCGGCGATAAGCCGGCGATCCGCGAGAAGAAGTTCGGCATCTGGCAGCCAACCGGCTGGCGGCAGTGGCTGGAGATTTCGAAGGAAATCGCCTATGGCCTGCACGCAATCGGCTTCCGGCCGGGCGACGTCGCCTCGATCATTGCCAACGCGGTGCCGGAATGGGTGTTCGCCGATATGGGCATCCTGTGCGCCGGCGGCGTTTCTTCCGGAATCTATCCGACCGATTCTTCCGTCCAGGTGGAATATCTCGTCAACGACTCCGGTACCAAAGTGATCTTCGCCGAGGACGAGGAGCAACTCGACAAGATCCTGTCGTGCCGCGTGCGCTGTCCGACCTTGCAGCACGTCGTTGTCTTCGACATGGAGGGCCTCAGCGGCTTTTCCGATCCGATGGTGATGTCGCTTGCCGAATTCATGGCGCTCGGGAGCAATCACATGGTCGGCCGCGAGACGCTGTGGGACGAAATGATCGCAAGCCGCGGCGCGGACGATCTTGCCATCCTGGTCTACACCTCCGGCACCACCGGCCCGCCGAAAGGCGCGATGCATTCCAACCGCGGCGTCACCCATCAGATGCGTCACGCCAACGATCTTTTTCCCTCCACCGACTCCGAAGAGCGGCTGGTGTTCCTGCCGCTCTGCCATGTCGCCGAGCGGGTCGGCGGCTACTACATCTCGCTGGCTTTGGGATCGGTGATGAATTTCGCCGAGAGCCCGGAAACCGTGCCGGATAATCTGCGCGAGGTGCAACCCACCGCGTTTCTGGCGGTGCCGCGGATCTGGGAGAAGTTCTATTCGGGGATCACGATTGCGCTGAAGGATGCGACCCCGTTCCAGAACTGGATGTACCGCCATGCACTGGCCGCGGGCTATCGCATGACCGACCGCAGGCTTCAGGGCGATTTGCCTTCGTTGTCCCTGCGTCTTGCCAACCGCGCCGCCTACTGGCTGGTGTTCCGCAACATCAGGCGCATGTTGGGCCTTGATCGCTGCCGGCTCGCCTTTACCGGTGCGGCGCCGATCGCGCCGGAGTTGATCCGCTGGTATCTCGCGCTCGGCATCGACATGCGGGAGGTCTACGGGCAGACCGAAAACTGCGGCGTCGCCACCCTGATGCCGGCAGATCGCATCAAGCTAGGCTCGGTCGGGACCGCGGTGCCATGGGGCGAAGTCGCGATCTCGCCGCAAGGCGAAATCCTGATCAGGGGCGACTTCCTGTTCATGGGCTACCTCAACCAGCCGGAAAAAACCGCCGAGACCATCGACGCGACGGGTTGGCTGCACACCGGCGACGTCGGCTCAATCGACAATGAGGGCTTCGTCAAGATTACCGACCGCATGAAGGACATCATCATCACCTCTGGCGGCAAGAACATCACGCCGTCCGAGATCGAGAACCAGCTCAAATTCTCGCCCTACATTTCCGATGCCGTCCTGATCGGCGACAAGCGTCCTTATCTGACCTGCCTCGTCATGATCGACCAGGAGAATGTCGAGAAGTTCGCCCAGGATCATGATATTCCCTTCACCAATTATGCGAGCCTGTGCCGCGCGGCAGAAGTCCAGGAGCTGATCCAGCGCGAGATCGAGGCGGTGAACGCCAATTTCGCCCGGGTCGAAACCATCAAGAGATTCTTCCTGATCGAACGCCAGCTGACGCCCGAGGATGAGGAATTGACGCCGACCATGAAGCTGAAGCGGAATTTCGTGAACAAGCGCTACGCCGTTGAGATCAACGCCATGTATGGCGAGCGGGCGGTGGCCTGAGACGGTAAGAAGTTTGAAAACGGCGAAGGATTGAAGGGCCCGGCCCTTCGCCCAACACGGGCCAAGGAAGAGGAGACTGCAATGTCGAAATCGTTGAAGGCGCTGGGCCTTGCGGTGGGCGCGCTTGCGCTGACCCACCTGCCGGCCGCGGCGCAAACCAAGGTTACCAATGAAGGCATTTCGCCGACCGAGATCGTGATCGGGACGCATCAGGACCTGTCCGGTCCGATCAAGGTGTGGGGCGTGCCGGTTTCCAACGGCATGAAGATGGCGGTCGAGGAAATCAATGCGGCCGGCGGCATCAACGGCCGCAAGATCAAAATGATCCTCGAGGATAGCGGCTACGATCCGAAGAAGGCGGTGCTGGCGTCGCAGAAGATGGTCGAACGCGACAAGATCTTCGCCATGATCGGTCCGATGGGTTCGCCGACCGTGCTCGCCGCGCAGGACATCCTGTTCGATGCCGGGGTGCTGCAGTTGTTCCCGCTGACGGCGGCCGAATTCACTTTCAAGTTCGATCCCGCCAAACCGCAGGAACGGCTGAAGTTCAACAACCTGCTGCCTTACGTCGAGAGCACGCGCGCCGCGCTCAAATACATGATGGAAGTTAAGAATTTCAAGAAGCCCTGCATCATGCATCAGGACGACGAGTACGGCAAAAACGTGCTCGACGGCTTCAACCAGCAGGTCGCCGCGATGAAGCTGACGCCGGCTTCCATCACCAGCTACAAGCGCGGCGCATCCGACTTCAGCGCGCAGGTTGCCAAGATGAAAGCCGATGGCTGCGATCTGGTCCTGCTCGGCACCGTCATCCGCGAGACCATCGGCGCGATGAGCGAAGCCAAGAAGATCGGATGGGACGTGACCTTCCTCGGCGCCACGCCGACCAACGTGCTGGAAGTGCCTAACCTTGGCAAGGAAGCTGTGGAAGGGCTGTACGCCGCTTCGGGCTTCGAAATCCCTTACGAGGATACGGCCAAGGGCAAGGTCAAGGACTGGCTCGCCAACTACAAGAAGATGTTCGGCACCGAAGCCAATACCCAGGCCATCATCGGCTACAACGCGGTGGAGACGTTTGCCTTCTACGCCAACAAGGCCGGCAAGGACCTGACCGGCCAGAAGATGCTTGATGCGCTGGAGTCCGGCGACAAGTACCTGGATATCTTCAGTTCGCCGCCGACCAAATTCTCCAAGACCGACCACCTCGCCAACACGGTGACGCAGGTCCAGCAGATCCAGAAAGGCCGCTGGGTGCTGGTCAAGGACAACCTGATGTTCTGAGAGACTGGTTTCGCGCACTCGTCATTCCGGGATGGTGCGTCAGCACCAGACCCGGAATCCCGAGATTCTCCGATGTGCAGTTGCACATCGGAGTTCGCGCTAACGCGCGCCCCGGAATGACGAATTCGGCAATTGTCAGTTCTTCTTCGGCCGGATCGCGTCGGCGGTGTCCTGGATGAAGGCCTGGATTTTCACCACATCCTCCTCCTTCAGCTTGCCGGTGAAGTCCGGCATGCCCTGGTCGCTAAACGGACCCTTGAACACGAAATCCCTCAGGTTGGCGATCATAGCAGTCGGGACATAGCCGAGATTCCTGACATTGCCGCCCTTGTCGACGCCGGGCACGCCGTGGCGGAACACGCAGTTGCTCACATAAAGTAGCGTGCCGGCCTCTACGTTGGCGGGATCGCACTTCACACCCTCGAGCAAGCCTTCGGCCTGGTACTTCGCGAAGGCCGGTAACGGCGCATTGCCGCCGACTGCGAAGGTGTAAACCGCGCCCGGGCTTTGCAGATCGGTCGCGCGCGCCGCAATCCCGAACACGCCGCCCCAGCCGATCGCGACCGATACATATTGCACGCCATCGACCAGGTAGGTCGAGGCCGCCGCGACCACGCCGGTTCCGGTCGGGCTGTCCCAAAGCTTCTCGCCTGTCGTGGCATTGTAGGCGATGAAGCGCCCGTCGGCGGTGCCCTGAAACACCAAATTGCCGGCGGTGGTCAGCGTGCCGCCCCGCGAAGGGAAAAACAGAAAATCCGGATCGTCATTGTTTTGCCAAGCCGGTCGCGAAGGGCATTTCGGATGCACCGCAACATCGGGTTGTATGGGTCGCCGGCCGGATTGATCGTCGTCGGTGCTAGGGGCCGTTCACGGCAACGCCGAAATTCACCGGCTGGAGTGCGGTGGTATCGCAGCGCCAGCCACCGCCGGCGGCTTTCTGGAACGCGAAAGCCTTCTCGATCCTCAACCGGCGCGCCACCAAAAAACCTTCCCTGAGCTGTGCCGCCAGTTTTGGCTTGTCCGAATTCGTATCCCAGCACATTCCCGTGCAGCTTGATGCGATCGGGCTGCAAGCCGCGAACGGAGACAGCACCACCATTTCAATTCGGGCCGTCACCAGTGCGCTTTGCTCCGCCACCTGATTGTCGATCTGAGAGACGCGGCGTACCGCAACGAAATTCAGGCACGTGTTTGCCGAATGGATCTGGCTGACACATAAATCGACAGCGTCGGCGTCGGGTAAGGGCGAAAGCTGATTTTTTCCAAAAACCTTTTTGGGGTCGCCCTTGGCCGCGAGGATCTCCGCGGTCTTCTGGCTGATGTACTCAGCCAGACAACCTTCGGACGATGATAATTCGTTCAGCGGCACGTTATCCTTGTTTACCAGCCCGCACTTTCGATCGCGTTCCCTGCTCCATCGCTCGTATTCGAGGAGCGCGTCCCTTGCGTCGTCGCCCTTCAACTTGGCGACAAGTTTGAGAACCTCGTCGTTGAGTTCCATTTTTGCGAGGGCCAATGAAGGGTCGCTGCATATCAGAACCCCGGCGGTGGTATTGGTCGCCAGGCAATCGAAATTCGGATCGGTCAGAATTTCGATTCTTTCCTCGGTTTCCATCAACAGGCAGGCCTGGATGGATTTGATGTTCTGTTTGGCAAGGTCTTGCGTTCCAAAGATCCCGCAGCTTGAATTGCGGTTGCGGGTCCATTCGGCGTTTTCCTCGATCGCGAAGCTGCGATTTGCTAGCCTTTCCAGTCTATTCTGGACCGCCGCTTTCAGTTTCGCGGAGACGCCGTCGAGTTCGGGATCGCCGCAAAATATCTGCTCCGCCGGGTTTTTGAACGCCACGCAATGATTTTTTTCAAACAGCGGAAGCGCCTCGCTGATCGACAAGCCGGGACTCGCCGGATTTTCCGCATGCGCCGGAAGCGCCAGGCCGATCTGGACCGCAACGACCGCCAGCACAAACCCCCGCATCCTGACCTCCACCCAAAGAAGGCTTATCGCCCTATCTTGTGCCGGGACATATCATCGAGGTGCGCGCGGACATGTCAATCTTTTTGGGCGTCGGCGGTCTCGGCACCGCGGGTATTTAGTCGGCGGAAACGATCAAACCGGGCTGTGCCGTCGAATTCGACGCTACTGACGGCGTGGCATCCCGGTCCGGCACGCTAGCCAGCGGCGGCGCATCGACATACTGCATGACGCCGTACTGATCGATCACAAACAAGGGCCGGTAGTTTCTGATATGGGCGTCCTCGATCATCGCCATGCGGCGATTGTCCAGCGTCAGCCATTGCCCGTCGAGCCGCGCCGCCGCGACGGCATGGTCCTCGCCGCGAATGGTGTCATGCATAATCACGATCCTGACATCGTCGGGTGAGACGCCGGCGAGGCGTAACGCGACGAACTTGGCGATGGCGTAATCTTCGCAATCGCCGGCGCCAGTGGCGAAAGTCGCGAGCGGCGGACTCCAGACGTCGATTTCGCCGTACTGGGCCAGATCGCTCATCGGCCGGATTGCGAGATTGATCGCGCGATTGATCTCGCCGAGGCGGGCGCGTCCCTCACGGGCCCGCGCATGGTCGACGATCGCGAGGAATCGAAGCGCGGCCGGCGACGCACAGCGATCGCGGTCGCCGTCGCAAAGCGCCAGCTGCACCCTTTCGTCGTCGAGCCTTCGCGTGAGCCCGCGCCATTTTTCCCGCAAGCCGCCTGTGGAAATTTTCGTAACGAAAAGCCCGAACGGCTCGGCGGATTTCCGGACCAGCTCCGCTGCGCCGGGCGAAATCAGCGTTCCGGCTGCGAGGTCTGCTGCGGGCCCGAACCAGGCGATGGCAAGTATGACGGCACGCCAGGCGTGCGAGTGACCGGGAATTCCCATCTGACGCCCCAAATGTCCGGGCGTCGGCGCGGCTCGTTAGCCAGCTCGTGACCGGATCGTTTCGCGGGCGATGATGGGCGGAGGGGCTTTTATTCTGCTTAAAGCCGGCCACCCGGGCGGGAAAAGCGCAAAACAGGCTGAAAACCGTCTGGCCGGTTTGCCAAAAATTTTATACATTGCCGGTCCCGAGGGCGAATATTTACTCGCGAAGTACCGGGATCACATGCAAGGGTTGTATGGAGGGCGATTTCCGCGGGATATGGCTAATTGGCCGGAAATTGCGCATCCTGTTATCTAGATCACAATTTTAGCTGTGAAAATGGCGCAGTATCCTGCAAAGGAATGCAGGGGAAAAGATTATACAAGTATCGGCTCCAAACTATATACTTCGAGCTTCACTAGAGCACCATATCTTTACTCGTATCTGGAAATCTATACCTGAAACTGTCACCAGAATACCTTGCCGTTCGAAGATTCGACAGAAATAGCGGGCCAGAACGGTTCCGCCGGATCAAATTGCAAGGGACTTGCACAAGCAGGAGATGGTTTCGCGATGCTTTATCCGGTGATATGCAAGCTTAGACTGTTGAAAATTATACAAGTATTAACCATTGCGGTGGCCATTTGAATTACTCGGGCAAATTTGACGCCAGTTTCTCGACTGACGGCTTGGGTCTGCATTCCCAGGGGCGTGTCGAGACATCTACGCATCACGCCACGCATGTGCCTTCGGATGCCATTATCGTCCGGGACGCGCAGCTATTGTTCAACGGCGATTTCAAGCGGTCCGGCGTCGACCTGGTGCTTTCCAGGGACGGCCACGAACTGATTCTGCAGGATTACTTCAAGGGCGAGAAGCGCGCCCCGTTGTCGTCGCCCGATGGCGCGCACCTCACCGGCGATATCGTCAGCGCGCTGACCGGCTATCAGCAATTCGCGCAGGCCGACGGCAGCGCGAGCGCCGGTCACGTGATCGGCCATGTCAGCAAGCTCGTCGGCACCGCGACCGCCATCCGTAATGGCGTCTCGATCATCCTGAACAATGGCGACAACGTCGAAAAAGGCGATGTCGTCCAGTCCGGCTCCGCTTCGACGCTCGGCATCACCTTCATCGACGGCACCGTGTTCGGCCTGTCGTCGAATGCGAGAATGGTGCTCAATGAAATGGTCTACGACCCCAACGGGTCGAACAATTCATCGCTGCTCAGCCTGGTGGCGGGCACCATCACCTTCGTCGCCGGCGAGACCGCAAAGCACGGTGACATGAAGGTCGACACGCCGGTCGCGACCATGGGGATCCGCGGCACCGCGGTGCTGGTCGAGATCGATTTCAAAATCCCGGTTCAAGACTTCAACACCATAACTCCCGATAATTTAAGCCAGTCGCTGCCCGAAGTGAATTTGCAGGTTCTGGTCGAACCGGACGGTACTACCGGCTCGTTCTTCGCGTTCGAAAAAGGCACGCTCGTAAAGCTCGCGGAGATCAGCGAGGCCGGGCAGCAATTCAAGATCACCAGCCAGGGCGTGGTCAGCGTCACCAACGCCCCGCTGCCACCGGATGTGCAAAAGCTCATCACCGATGTGTTCGCGCTGAAATTCACGGACAATACCAACACCAAGACGCTGGAACATCAGTTCACGGATTCGATCGTCCCGCAGTCGTTGCAGCCGATCATTCTGGCGAGCGGGACCACCGCGATCCCGATTATCGTGAACGTCAATACGGTCCAATCAGGAACGCCGCCTCCTTCAAACGGCCCAAGCAACCCTAATTTTCACATTGATCGCGCGCCGGACGCTGCTGCTACTGGAAATGCCTCTGTCGAAATCACCGGCGTTACCCATAGTTCCGCGATCGATAGCGTGTCGGGCACGATCACTTTCGCCGACATCAATGCGGGCGACCTTCCGACGGTGACGACCAAGTTCGATTCGTTCACCTACAAGGATTCCCACGGAAACGATGTCACTGCGACGCTGAACGCGCAGCAGCTTGCCGACGTCGCGGCGGTGGAAGCCAAGCTGGTTCTGGTTGCGGCCGCCGGCAATACCAACACCGGCTCTGTGAACTGGACCTACAGCCTCGCCGACAGCAACTTCGATTTTTTGGCCAAAGGCGAAACGTTAACGCTGACCTACCTGGCGCTGGTCGACAACAATTTCGTACAAGACGAAGCGGTGACCAAGGTACCGTTTACAATAACGTTCACCGGCACCAACGATGCGCCGACGATTGCGGCGACAAATGCGGCCCTGGCTGAGCATTCCGGCGTAATCGACCACGTCGGCGGCACCATTACGTTCGCCGACGTCGACTTGACGGATCGCCCGGTGGTGAGCACGACGTTCGGCTCATTCACCTACAAAGACTCGCACGGCAATGACATTAGTTCGACGCTGACGGCGGCGCAGCAGACCGCGGTCGAGACTTCCCTTAACCTGATCCCGTCCCTCAGCAACACCAACAACGGCTCGGTTCATTGGTCGTATGAGGTCGCCGACAGCAATCTGGGGTTCCTCGCCGACGGCTCTACTTTGACGCTGACCTATACGGCGAGCGTCGACGATGGTCATGGCGGTGTAACGACCGCGCCGATTACGGTGTCCATTCTCGGTATCAGCGACGTGCCGCATCTTATCACCGAACGGCCCGGCCAGACCGGCGACACGGCGCTCGCCGACTCCGACACCGCCTCTGGCGCGCTGACCTTCGCCGGCGTCGACCTCACCAGCGTGCTGAGCATCGTGCCCAGCCTGGTTTCTGCGACCTGGTCGGGTGGCAGCGTGCTGCCGAGCGGATTGGCCGGCACGCTTGATTCTTCGTTCCACACGTCGCTGGGCAGTTCGGTCGGCTTTACCTTCAGCGCGACCGACAACAACTTCGATTTCCTCGCCGACGGCGAGACGCTCGCCATCGTCTACGATATCACCGTTACCGACACCCACGGGGTCAGCCTGACCAGGCCCGTGACGATCATTGTCACCGGGACCGACGACACCCCGCACATCACCAGCGGCGCGCAGACCGGCACGATCACCGAGCTGTTTAACCCATCGCAGCCGAACCCGACCGGCTCGACGACGCCGGACACCGCGAGCGGCGCGGTGACCTTCACCGACGTCGACCTCAGCGATACGCACACGGTGACGGTGACCGGGGTTGTCGCCTCGGGCGTCACCACCGGGCTGCCGGCCAACGCGACCGTGCTCGGCTGGATCTCGCTCGGGGCGCTGACCGACACCACGGGCACCGGCCTTGGCGGCTCGGATGGCTGGAGCTTCTCGGCGCAGGACAAGAGCTTCGACTATCTGGCGGTGGGCGAGAGCGTGACGCTGACCTATACGGTGCAGGTCGACGACCACCATGGCGGCCTCACCAGCCAGGATGTCGTCGTGACCGTCACCGGGACCAACGACACCCCGCACATCACCAGCGGCGCGCAGACCGGCACGATCACCGAGCTGGCTGGCGTTACCGGTTCGACGACACCGGACACCGCGAGCGGTGCGGTGACCTTCACCGACGTCGACCTCAGCGACCATCACACGGTGACGGTGACCGGGGTTGTCGCCTCGGGCGTCACCACCGGACTGCCGGCCAACGCGACCGTGCTCGGCTGGCTGGCGCTCGGCGCGCCGCACGACACCACGGGCACCGGCCTTGGCGGCTCCGACGCCTGGACCTTCTCGGCGCAGGACAAAAACTTTGACTATCTGGCGGCGGGCCAGACCGTCACTCTCACCTATACGGTGCAGGTCTCCGACGGCAATGGCGGCGTCGTCACCCAGCCGGTGGCGATCACGATCACCGGCACCAGCGAGCCGGGGATCACGGTCACCGGCTTCACCTTTGATAAAACGGGAAATATTGACCATTTCATCGTCACGGCAACGGATTCGGCTCCCATAACCAGCGTCGAGATCTTTGACTTCTACGGCACTGCCAACCAGCTTGACCTCGGCCCCGCGTTATTGGTCAGCGGGACCTCGACCAATGGGACATGGACGCTTAGCGAATCGAATAATCATTTTCCGGCCAACACGCTTACGAATCACGATACCTTAACGGCTGTCGTGTCGGACGGCACCACCACGGCACTGGCTACGCTAAGCCTGGCGAATTTCGATTTGGATCCGGCCGGCGTGGCCGGCGAGCCGATCAATCTTGGGCTGGCCGCAGCATCGGCAAGCGACGGGGCCCTCATCACGATCGCCATCGCCGATGTTCCGTCCGGATGGACCGTCAATGGCGGTACGCTCAATAACGGAACCTGGACGCTGCAAACAAGCAATCCGGCGTCGTTGACGATCACGTCGCCTGCGGATTTCACCGGCGCCATGTTGTTCAACGTCACCGAGACCTGGACGCAAGCCGACGGCAGCATTGCGATGAACGTGGTTCAGGACAATGCGGAGGCCTACTCGGCCGGCTCGCCGATCTTTGCCTTGGCGGCCAACGATTATCTCACGGGAAGCAGCGGATCAGACGAGTTTGTGTTTGCTCAACCGATCAGCAACGACGTCATCTACTCCTTCGATGTCGCGTCGGACAAAATCGACCTGATCGGCTTCAGCAATGTTGCGAGCTTTAGCGACATCCAGGCCAATCTGACCGACGATGCCAACGGCAACGCGGTGATTACGCTCGGCGCCGGCGAGACCATCACCCTTCAGGGGGTTCATGCCGCTGCGCTCAATCCCAATGACTTCGCGTTCGATCAAACGCCGGTCACGAACAACGCCGGCAGTATGACGATCGGCGACGGTGCAATCCTGCCGTTGAGCGGCACGATCAACAATACCGGCACGATCGCGCTGAACTCGACAGGCGACCAGACCGACCTGCAGCTAATCGAGCACGGCATCACGCTTCAGGGTGGCGGCGAGGTCGTTCTTTCCGACAGCGCCGAGAACGTCATCACCGGCACGTCCGCGGACGTCACGCTCACCAACGTCGACAACACCATTTCCGGTTCGGGTCAGTTGGGCATGGGGCAATTGACGCTGGTCAACGAGGGGACGATCGACGCTACGGGAGCGGACGCGCTTACGATCGATACCGGCGCCAACGTCGTCACCAACAGCGGAACGCTCGAGGCAACCGGCACCGGCGGGCTGACGGTACTAAGCGCAATCGCCAATTCAGGCACCCTGTGGGCCAACGGCGCAGCCATCACGGTTCAAGGCAACGTGAGCGGAAACGGCACGGCCATGATCAATGGTAGCGGCGCTCTCGATTTTGAGGCCGCCTCTACGGCGAATGTCGTGTTTGGTGCGGGGGCTGCCGGTACGCTCAAGCTAGGGGATGCATTCCACTTCAACGGCACCATTTCCGGCTTTGCGGCCTCGGATACTATCGATCTTGCGAATGTAGGAGCTGCCACCGCATCGATCAGTTATCATGAAAACGCGGCGGGAACCGGCGGGACGCTGGCGATCTCGGATGGAGCGCAAACGGTCGATCTGGCCCTGCTGGGGCATTATACGGAGAGCAACTTCAGCATCGTTCCGGACCAGGCGAAGGGCATTCTCGTCAGCTTCGTGCCCCATGACCTGATCGTCTAGACCGGGATGACTTTTCTTCGAACCGTCTTCCCGCTCACCCTTTTCGTCTGAGCAGCGTAACCGCGCAAACACCTTGCGTTGTCGCAAGGGAAAGCCGGCCACCATTTTTCCGGATCATGCTCTAACGGATTTTCCCGTGCGCCTCGTGCAATGGCACAGCCGCAACTCAATCTCCAATACTCTCACGTGAGCGGCGTAGCACAATGCGCGACTGCCGCGCACGACTGGAACTCTATCCGGGCGTGACGCAGGACGCGCCGCGAGACGCTGAAATCCGTTCCCCGTTGAACAGCAAAGCACATCCGGGGCAGTTCAAAGCTGATTTCTGTGAGGTATGACTAATTTGTCCCGCTTCTTATTATACCGCTGGATATGAAGTAACTTCACAGAATCTGAAATATATTCAGGTATAATATTATGACACCGTAGATATACCGATGTTTATAATCCATAATTTGGTAGATTTAAGCTGTAACATACTTGAACAAAGGTCTGCCACAATCAAAACTGGTACGCTATCTTTGCCCGCAACGGCAGAATACGCGTCGCTCATCCTATTGTTCCAATGAATATTTCGGTTTCGCGCGCGGAACAAGAGCGTGGGCCGTCGGACAAGCGCTTTCGCGGCGCGCCTTCAAATGCTAAGCAAATAGTACTTTAAATATTATACAAGTATTAACCTCTTTTGGGGGCGCGGCATTTGAACTACGCGGGGGGCAAGTTTGAAGCGGACGGGCTGGGTTCGCATTCAATCGGGTATGTCAATGTCGAGGCGATTCCGCATCATGGCAACGCGGAAACGATCACGATTCCCGATGCGCATCTGTTGTTCTCCGGAGATTTCGAGCGATCAGGTAACGACCTGATCGTTTCCGATCGCGAACATCGCGTGATCGTCACGGACTATTTCCGCGGCGAGAAGCGCCCGATGCTGGTCTCGCCGGAGGGCGCGCCGCTCGATCCCAAAGTCATCGAAGCCTTAAGCGGACACACCGCATATGCCCAGGCCGGGACCGCGCCCACCGCCAAGCTGATCGGGCATGTGGTCGCGATGACCGGCAGCGCCAGCATCGTGCGCAACGGCGTCACCATCGCCATCAACAACGGCGATAACGTCTACCAAAACGACGTCGTGCAGACCGGCAGCGGATCAACGCTCGGTCTTGTGCTTGACGACGGCACCACTTTCAACCTGACCGCAAATGCGCGGTTGATGTTGAACGATCTGGTTTACGACGCCAGCAGTACGTCGAATTCAGCTCTGTACACGCTGGTGCAGGGCACGGCCAGCTTCGTCGCCGGCCAGGTCGCCAGAACCGGCGACATGAAAGTCGCGACGCCTGTCGCATCGATCGGCATTCGCGGCACGGCGGTTATTCTCGACGTCTCCGCGACGGACGGAAAGGTTTCGATCTCCGTTGTCGATCAGCATGACGGACTGAACCATGCCGTTCAGGTCTTCAATACCGCTGGAGCTTTGATCGGAACGGTCACGAGCAATGGCACGTCGCTGACCCTGACGCCCGCGGCCAACTTCAACGTCATCGCGCAGGAGAGCAACAAGACCGTCGCTCAGGTCGCGCAAGAATTTACTGCCTTCCAGCAGGTGTTGAGCACTTATGACATCGGAAAGCAGTTGTTTCCCAGCCTGCCGCAGCATACCGAGAATACCAATCCCAACGGTGACCCAAATCCAGCGCCAAGCACCACAAAAACTGCGAGCGGCAGTACTCCCATTGTCCCACCAGATACGCCGACGACCACGTTCACTGCATCGGCGGTAAGCAATCAATCGGCCGGCGCAACCACCAGCGTGGTTGTGCAGGTTCAAACGACCAGCACCACCGTAGGGACAGGCACGGGTTCGGGATCGCCGTCCACCACGCCCGTAGATGCGCCGATCATCATCGCGTCGGTCCCCCCGGCGGTGATTCCGTTCGTGGTGACGCCGCCACCCGTCATCCTGATCTCTACAGGTTCGGGCGACAATGTCGGTCCGGTGATGAGCGCAGACGGACGCTTCGTGACCTACGATCCCGACGGAGCGATCTTCCTGTATGATCGCCTGTCGAACACGACCATTACGATTGCCTCTCCGGGAGGCGGATTCACCTACTCGGAGCCGACCATCAGTTCTGATGGCCACTACATCGTCTTCGAGGGCTCGAATGGCGCACAGTCGTTTGTCTTCCTCTACGACAACAACCCTGCCGATACCCATTATCAGCAAACGACCCAGCTGGTTTCAGGAACTTCGCCGGCGATCAGCGGAGACGGCAGCACGATCGTGGTCGAACAGGGCGGCGCCAGTATCGGCGTCTATGATCAGCATGGCCATGCGCTCGCCACGATCACGCCCGCCGCCATCGGCGAGACCGGCACCGTCTGGAAACCGGCGATTAGCGCCGATGGACATGTGATTGCATTCTGGAATTCAGATACGACGGCAAGCGGCGGCTCCGGCCAGCTCTTCATCTACAACCTCTCGAATGGGACCGTTGCGGCGATTGCGAACACCACGACCGGCGCCGGGACCAGCGCCGCTTCGATCAGCGCCGATGGTCATTACGTCGTGTATCAAAGCGATGCGTCGGACGGGCATTCGGAAATTTTCCTTTACGACCTGACCACCGGTCATGTCGTTTTCCAGACGGCAAACGCGGCGGGTGCCAGCTACAACCCGGTGATCAGTCCGGACGGCCATTTCATCATCTTCGCCAGCGATGCGCAGCTGACACCCGACGACACAAACTCCGTCGCCGATACCTATGTCGTCGATGTCACCGATCCTTCCAACCCAGTATTCAAGCTCGTCTCCGCACTCGCGGATGGAACGCTGGGCAACGCCCCGTCCAATCTCGGCGCGTCGATCAGCGCGGGCGGATTGTTCGTCGCCTTCGGCAGCAGCGCCTCGAATTTGTCGACCGGTGTCACGGGTGGCGCCGGCAATATTTTTGTCGTCGATGCGACTTCGGGCCACTCCGCCGTCATCCAGGAAAGCGCGGCTTCGCCGGCGCAGCTCACCGCAAGCGGCGTCATCGAGCTGGCGGGCGATAGCAGTGGCGTAACGCTCGGCGTTTCGGACCTGTCCGGCAAGTTCAGCGCGAACTTCGATGCCCAGGGCAATATCCAATGGAATTTCAGCGAGGCGAAATCCGACTTCGCTTCTCTTCAGCC
>DATANB010000132.1:0-36671 GCA_036266415.1 Bradyrhizobium sp.
GCATCATTCGCCTTTTTTGGTGAAGCATCGAAGCTGACGCCGCGCGAGTCGGCTTCGATATCTCTTCTGTCATTCCCCGATGCGCAATTGCGCATCTGAGGGCGCGCCTCTTGGCGCGAACCCGGAATCCATTTGGCTTCACGTGCTGCGGCTTGATGGATTCCGGGTTCTCGCTACGCGAGCCCCGGAATGACGAGAGAGTGGACGGCTCAAGCCAACACCGTCTCGACGATCGTCGTCAACCCGATCGCGACGGTGACAAGACCGACCGCGCCTTGCAGGCCGCGATTGGCCCAGGTGAGCCAGCGCGCGGACACCGCGAGCGGCACGGCGATCAAGGTCGACAGCGCGCCCATGCCGATCATTGAGCCGACCCCGAACAGCGCGACATAGCCGAGCCCAACCGCGGGGCTCGACGCCTGCGACACGGTCAACACCAGCAGTGCTGCCGAACCGGCCATGCCATGCATCAGCCCGACCAGCAGCGTGCGCCAGCGAAAACCGTGTTCATGGGCATGGGCGTCGCGCAGATGCGGCGTGGTTTCACCGGCATGGCTGTGGGCGTGGATGTGCACGGTGCCGTCGCCATGGCCGTGTTTGTGGAAATGCACGCGGTCGCGCCACAGCCGCCACAGCACATGGGCGCCGAGACCGACCAGCATGACGCCGACCGCCGTCTCGATCGGCCGCGCCAGGTACTCCGGCAGCGCGTGACCGAGCAGAGTGGCGGCGCCGGCAAAGGCGAACAAGGTCAGGGTATGGCCGAGCCCCCAGGTCAGGCCGTGCCTGACGATGTCCCCGACATTGGTGCGGCGCGCGGCGATGGAGGACACCGCCGCGACATGGTCGGCCTCGAGCGCGTGCTGCATGCCCAGCAGAAATCCCAGCCCCAGAATCCCGAACATGTGTCCCCTGCCCGCCTAACCACGCGCCAATCGTACCCTCGTCATTGCGAGGAGCCAACGGGTCTGCACGAATGCGCGCCCGATTTACGGCCGCTACCGAAGCACCTCATTGAATAGGCTTCGCATCGAGGCTGGGGAACGGCGGTCGGCCTGCTCGCTGTAGCGCGTGGTACGCATCATCGAGCCGTCAGCCGCCGTAAAGCCGTGCGGCATGTTGGCCGGGCGCGTTGACGCGGCATTGCAGGCTGCCTTAAGGAGCGTTCCAGGCATTGGATAGCAATCCGGGGTCTGAGAAAACTAGCCCCTATTACCGTATCCGTTGAAACCGCTAAGATGCCATATCCTGAACCCAGAGGATGGGAATGAAGCGGCGCGCATTCATTGCGCTTTTCAGCGGCGCGGCGGCGGCTTTGCCGCTTGTGGTGCGCGCGCAACCGCGCGAGCGTATGCGACACATCGGCGTTTTGACGCACTTGGCCGCGGATGATCCGGAGGGGCAAAGCCGGCTCGCCGCATTTCTGCAAGGCTTGCAGGAGGTCGGTTGGGCCGTTGGCCGCAACGTCACCGTGGACGTGCGATGGGCTGGGGCCGATGTCGAGTTGATGAAACGATTTGCAAAGGAACTCGTCGCGCTAGAGCCTGACCTCATCTTTACGAGTTCCACGCCCGCTGCCGCAGCGATGCGGCAAGCAACCCATACCATTCCCGTCATTTTCGTATTGGTTGCCGATCCTGTTGGTACCGGGATCGTCACGAGCCTGCCGCGACCCGGCGGCAACGTGACGGGTTTCACCCCAATCGTGGCCTCTTTGGGTGGCAAGTGGGTGGAACTGCTCAAGGAGATCGCGCCACGGATCTCCCGGGTCACGCTGTTGTTCAACCCGCCAGCGGCGACGTTCATCGAGAGCTATCTAAACCCGTTCAAAGCCGCCGCTGCTTCCCTTGGCATGGAGGCGATCATTGCACCCGTTGACAACATGCTTGAGCTCCAATCACTCGTTACAAGTCAGGCACGCGAGCAGAATAGTGGTCTGGTCGTGATACCGGATGCCTTCACAGAACTCCATCGCGCGGAGATTGTTTCGCTGGCGGTTCGCCATCGTGTCCCCGCCGTCAATTGGTCCCGTTCATTCGCTGAAGGTGGCGGCCTGATCTCCTACGGTCCGTACCTTGTCGAGGAGTTCCGGCGCGCGGCGAGCTATGCCGACCGCATCCTCAAAGGCGAAAAGCCGAGCGAGCTTCCTGTCCAGACTCCAGTCACGTTCGAGTTGGTCATCAACATGAAGACCGCTACTGCACTCGGATTGACTGTGCCGGACAAGCTGCGCGTGTCGGCGGACGAGATCATCGAATAGGCGATGCTGTTGCTGGGGTCCTTGAGCCGCTGGTGGGCACAAAACGGCAGGGCATCAACCTCAAGACCGCAAAGGCCCCCGGTTTCGCGATTGCACCGACCTGCTCGTGGCAGCTGGCCGATCGTGCTTCCGTGGCTCCGCGCCCAAAGCGGGCGATTTTCACCGCATCGGTCCTTCAACCATCACGCTCGCAAGATCGGCCAGCGGATTGGTTCCCTTGCCACAATTGTTGGTCTAGCCCGCGCTGTTAATATTCCGTTAACCATCTCCGCGCACCATGCGTGCGAACCTTCTAGACACAGTGCACGAACTTCAGAACCGGCCCCCGCTTCGTCCCGGTGGCGGCTTCTGACTTTCCAAGCGTTGGAGTAAGAAGCATGTCGGTAGACGAGGTGCGACCTGGGGTAACTTTGCTTGGCGAATTTACCTTGGCGATTGTCGGCGCTTTCGCGATAGGCTTGCCGATGGCGGTAGCGATCATCTGGGTTTGCTCCTGACATCGGCGTCGGAACAGCGGATTTCGCAAGGTCGCGACAGTGCCACACCGCCTTCCAAGGCGCACGGGTGATTCTCCTGCCGCTAGCCCCCGGGCGCGGCCCGTGGTACTGGGCCGTTACGCCCCAGCCCGCAACCATGTGCACCCTGAGCGAATGGCGGCGCGCGCGGTGGCGGCAGACATTTGTGTTTGCTGTGTTTGCCTGGTTTGCCGGTTTAGCTCAGCGGTAGAGCAGCGGTTTTGTAAACCGAAGGTCGGGAGTTCAATCCTCTCAACCGGCACCATTAAAACCCTATTTTTATTGGCCTTCGATGGAGTCTACGGTCTCGGGAGGGTCGGCATAAGTAGCCAACAGAAGGGGCTTTGGGGTACTATCCGTATTTGATCCCTCGTGTCCTGATCTGAATCTGCTAGTGTCCCGGTTGTTCTGCCATCGCGGGAGCGGCCATGCGGGCGCTTGAAGTATTGGCGATCTACCTCACGCCGTTCTTGATCCTTGGCGCGGCCGTCAGGTTCTGGATGAAGCGACACGCCATCGATCTGCGCGATGCCCAAGGGCAGGCTGGCGGCGCACCCCGCCGCAGGTTTCTCCTCGGAGCCTGGCGCACGGACGAGTAAGGCGGCCTCAGTTTTACACCTGAAGAGCGCACGCGGCGCGCCGGCTCGTTGATGTAACGCCGGTCACGGGTGGCTTCTCGCCTGCGATCGCGCCAAGGGGAATGCCGGGACTGCGACACGACGAATTGTGTTGTTTGTTGCTCCCGGGTGACAGCCGGCAACTTCCATTCTCTATAGCCTCGCAAGCTGAGCGGGCACATTGCACCCCCGAATCTTCCGGATGCGGCCGAAATCGACGTCGATGTCGGGCATCGATCCCTACAACAGCGAGGCGAACATGCAGGCGAATATTTTCCGTCTATTGGCGTGCACGTTTTTATTTGTGGGATCGGCCAGCGCGGCTGATCTTCCTCTCATGCCGACCAAGGCCATAGCCGCGCCGGCTTTTTCCTGGAGCGGTTTTTATATCGGAGCCGCGGTGGGGATGCGTTCAAATCAGTCCGAGATGGATGCGGGCCAGGGCACCGCACAAGCCTCGGGCGCGGTGGTTCCCGGACCCCCCGGCACTTTTACGACGAATGGATTGCCTGGAGTCAACCTGAGCTCGACGGCGCTGAAGGGCGATGGGTTCGCGGGCTACAACTACCAGATCGCGAGTTGGGTGGCGGGAATTGAAGGCAGCCTTGGATATGCAAATCCCAAACTTGTCGGTCACATTGCCGCTCTGCAACTGACGCCCCCGGCGACGATCGCAGGCCTTAAGACCACCTGGGATGGCGCAATTCGTGCCCGACTTGGATATCTGATTACGCCAACTGTACTGATTTTCGCGGCTGCGGGCCCGGCATGGCAACACATCGAGGCAAGTCTCACCTGCGGCGCCGCAGAAGGCTGCGTGGATCGATTTGGCACCAATATCTCGCCGGTCGCTGCCAGCGCTTCCTTTAATAAGCTGGGATGGACTGCTGGCGGCGGTCTCGAGGTCGCGATTGCATCCAACTGGTTCGCACGCGCCGAGTACAAGTATGCGGATTTTGGCTCAGTCAGTCTCCCTGTCTCAGCGAGCCTCAGCGTTCAAAGCATCCCGGGTGATCCGACCAGTATTATAACGATCCGGGAAAGCGGCCATCACGACGTTAGCCTGCAAGCCCACTCGGCAACGTTCGGCATCGCCTACAAGTTTGGAAATTGACGACGTCACGGGCGCGGACATAGCGCGGCCCTGCGCGCGGCGAATCGTTTTGACCTCGGCCCTTCGGACGCCGGGCGACGGCGGCCATTCCCCTGCCCGCACGCCGGCTCTATAGCCAGGCGCACACCAGCATCAGGTTGGCCGCACATGCCGCCAGCAGCGCGGCGGTCAGCGCGACATGCACTCGCCGGCCGGATGTTTTGAAGGTCGTTGCCATCACGAAAACATCCGGCGATTCTACCCCGGGAGTCCCCCGGATTATTTTTCGCCGGATTCAGGACTCGTTTACGACTCAGGGACTCCGACCTCCGGCAGTCGGCGGCTGAAATGTTCACTTGGGCGTGAACCGCCGCCGGAAACCCTGCCCCGACAGCGGCGTTAAGGTGGTTTCGCGGAGCGATTCAATGCCTTACGCGCTGTTCTGCAATGACGCCAAGTTGAGCAAGGCCTATCCGACCGAGGCCGAGGTCTGGAAGCAGGCCAGGCGAAGCGGGCTCGTGGTCGACGTCATGACCGAGGAAGAGAAGGCGGCGCCGCGACCGGTGCTGGATAACGACTATGAGATCAGGCCCTGCCGGCCGGACCCCCACGAAGATCCAGCCAAGAACCGGGCCGACGCCGAACTTGAAGAGGAGTTGGAATTCCAACTGAGTTCGTGAGGGATACCCTGCCCGTCCTTCCGGCCCGCGAGCCAGGCGAACGAACCCGGAATCCGCAAGCTCCGATGAAATGCGAGAGGCGCGCCCTACGGCGTCGCCACCGCCAGCGACGCCTGGTCGGTGACGAGGGTCACGCAGGCCTTCTTGCGGTGCAGGCCCCTGATCGCGCCGGTGACCTTGAGCACCTTGCCGGCGGGACAGGAAGCGTCCATCACATAGGCGATCTCGTAGGGCGCCAGCACCAGCGGCTCGGATTTCAGGACGTTTTGGGCAAGGCATGGCAGCGCGGCTGCGGAAAAAACCAAAGCTACCAACAAGGCACGCATGTTCGCTGTCCACCAACCGGCGCCACCATAATAGCCGATTACAGCGGCAAGTTCCGCGGACCGCCAAAATTATTTTTCGCGCGCCAGAAGCGGTTGCCGGCATGCCGGGCAACCCGGGTCGTCAAAGCAAAAAAGGCCGGCGCGAAGCCGGCCTTCTCAATTCGTTCTACCCGAACCGGCGTCAGTAGCGCGCGGCGACCGGGCCACCCCAGCCGAAGCGGTAGTTCACGCCGACCTTGACGGTGTGCTCGTCGTCCCGGAAGCGGGCCCCGACGATCGGCGCGGGCCCGGCGGTGAAGGTGGTGGTGCCGAAATTGTAATACTGGTACTCGGCCTTGGCGGACCAGTTCGGCGCGAACATGTATTCGAGACCGGCGCCGACGGTGTAGCCGTCCTTCTGACTGCCATTGGTGGTGAAAGCTGCCGGCACGCCGGCGACGCTGACACCGAAATTATTGTTGTCGCGCCAGGCGAAGCCGCCCTTGCCGTAGAGCAGCGCCGGACCCCAGGTGTAGCCAACCCGGCCGGTGACCGAGCCTAGCTGGTTGTTGTTCGAGGTCACCAGGGTATTCCCCGGGAAAAGTACGCCGCTGTTGTTGTTGGCTAGCCAGCTGTACTGGGCTTCAGCACCAACCACCCAGTTGCCGGCGAATTGATAGTCGAAGCCGCCCTGCACGCCGCCCAAGAACCGGCCGCCGCTTCCTTCCAGGCTGTTGTTGCCCGCGAACGCGCCGCCGAGGTGACCGCCGATATAAAAACCGGTCCAGTTGTAGACTACTTGCGGAGCAGTATAAACAGGAGCCGCCTTGGTATAGGTGCGCGCGGGAATATCCGCCGCGAACGCAGGTGCCGTGAAGGCGATAAAAGCAGCGCCGCCAAGCAGAAGTTTTTTCATAACTGGATCCCCGTTATCGATGTTGCGAACATCAAATCAAACAACATGGCGTCAGTTTGGTTGCTTCGGGGCAATGCCGGAGCTGTGAATGGTCCCTGACTGTGGCGGCGCGGCAACAAACGCATTTTGTTCCACGGGGACGATGACTTCTTTGGCCCCGGGGCTCCCGGGATATAGGTGGTATGCGACTGTGGTTTTGTCAGCGCTGCCGGCCCTCAGGTTCAAGGCTCGCTGAAAAGTGATCAGGGTTCCCGTGGGGCGCCGCGGAAGCAAGCCGCCAAAAGGAGGAGGACGAAATGACCGCGGCCCTGATGGACGACTTTCCGCCGGCGCCGGACCGGCTGGTGACACTTTCGAACTGGCGCACGGCGCCGTTTAGCGCCTGGGGCTTCCGCAACGTCCGCCAACTTATCCCGACCGCCAACATCGCGGCCTCCAGCCATGCCGTGGCGCTTGAAACCTCGCTGGAAGAAATCGGACACATCGGCTTCAACGGCCATGACGGCAGCCCGACCACCGTAAAGCGGGCGCTGCGCGCTACCCAGACCGACGCTTTTGTCGTGCTGAGGCGCGGGCGGATCGCGATGGAATGGTACGGCCAGGGCATGAAAGCCACTTCGCCGCACATCATTTTCTCGGTCAGCAAGTCGATTTGCGGCGCGCTCGGTGGAATCCTGGCGGATCGCGGCCTGCTCGATCCAGATGACCGCGTCGTCGATTACGTCCCCGAACTGGCTTCATCGGTCTATGCCGGGTGCACGATCCGGCATCTATTGGATATGGCGGTCGGCGTCGCCTTCAACGAGGACTACGACGACCCCACAGGCGACGTGGTGCGTTATCGCCATGCCGCCGGGTGGGACCCGTTGCCGGCGGACCAGGCGCCGATCGATCTGCGCGGCTTTCTCAGCCAGCAAAAGCCCGACGGCGCCAGGCACGGCGAGCTGTTTCACTATGTATCGACCAATACCGACGTGCTCGGCTGGGTTTATGAGCGGGCCTGTGACCAACCCTATGCCGATATCGTTGGCGAGTATTTGTGGGCGCCGCTCGGCGCCGAGCGCGACGCCTATATTACCGTCGACGCCCGCCATGCGATGCGCGCCGCGGGCGGGGTCTGCGTGACCGCGCGCGACCTTGCCCGCTTCGGAGAAATGATGCGCCGGCGCGGCGTCGCAGGCGGCAATCAGGTCGTGCCGGGAGCGTGGATCGACGACATCAACGAGTGCGGCGATCCCGAGGCATGGGCGCGTTCGGAATTCGCCGACATGTTCCCGCAGGCGAGTTACCGCAGCCAATGGTACCGGATCGACCGCGCCAGGGGCGTGCTCTGCGCGCTCGGCATTCACGGCCAGTGGATTTACGTCCACCCGGAGGCCGAACTGGTAATCATCAGGATGGCGTCGGAAGCCGTCCCGCTCGATCTCGATCGCGTGCACGGCTGGCGACGCGGCTTCGATGCGATCGCGGAGCGTTTCTTGTGAGCCAGTGAGCAAGGCCGCGAACATTACGGAACCACGCATTCCCTAAAGCGTTTCCAAGGCTGATCCCGCGGAGGCGCCGATGCAGACCAGGAAGCCGTCAGGACTGGTAAGCCGCTCGGGGCTGCTGAGACTGATCGGTCACGCAGCCATGGGAGTCGCCATGGGCCTTGCGTTCGCGCTCATCCTGATCCTGATCGACCCGTCGGGCTTGGCGACCCTTGTCGAGCACGGGGGAAGCCAGGCCATCACGGTGTTTGCAGGCACTCTCGTGCTGACGTTCGGAATTGGCGCGACCCTGACGGGCGCGGTCTTCATCATGACGGAGGACGACTGACCCCCCGAAACGGCAGAATCGAATGGTCCGCCGCTCGAAGACGGACCATTTTTCGCGGATAGTCTAGGTCATGCTGCCCGGCATGAAGCATCGGATCGTGATTTGATTGTCGAACTTGATCGGCCAGACCATCGTGCGGCCCGCCCGGTTCGGCTCAGTGATCACGGCGTCGTCGGGAACATCGACCCAATTATTCTCAAGGCGAACCCGATAGTGGCCATCTTTCGAATCCCAGTCGGGATCGGCCACACTCTCCCCATCCGCCATCGAGCAACATAGGCCTTTGCCGCTCGCGAGATGATCAAACCATGGTTTGAGCGGTGAATCGGCGTAGCGGCCGTCGAGGTCGCGGGCTGCCACGCCGCCGATAAGGCAAGCAACTATCGTACTAAGGGTCAGACCAAACACGATGCGTTTCATGTGCCACGCTCCTGAATGTCGAAACCAGCTCCTCCTGACTTAAAGCAATGTTCATGCCGCAATGCGCGTGCGCCCGGCGCGATGCGAATCGCAGTGCTATCATAACCTCCTTCGAGCGACTTGGGGTGACGGATTGGACATGCGCGATCGCGGCGCGTTCGATCGCGAATGGCCTTTGCCGCATCCGGCAGCAGATCAAGTCCGTTCAGGAATGTTGGTTCCAATGCCTCCGTCCGCCGTTCATGATCGGCGGGACCGGCCGGTGCGAGCGGCCAGCGCTATCGGGTCAGCAGCTGCAACTCCGGATATGGCGCGTAGACGGCGCCGGCGCAGATATCGCTGGCATTCTCGACCACGCGGTCGAGCCGGCCATTGACATAGAGTATGGCGCGTTCGCGCTGTCCGCGATAACTGCCGTCGGATTCACGCGGGGTAAAGCGCACGCAGCTGACATAGCGCAGCCGTCCGCCGACGGTACGCTGCACCGGCTCGGCCACCGCAGCGTCATGCACGCCGACGGGATTGTTGAGATAGGTCTTCATGAACGCCAGCAATTCGGCGCGATGATTTTCGGGGAAAGGCTGGTTGGCGCTGCCGCTGTCTATGTTGAAGGCGGCATCTCTGCCGTCCTCGCTGCCGGCGCAGCCCACGAGCGCCATCGGCAGCAGCAGCATCGCCACGCACTTCGCTGATATCCGCAAATGCAACCCGTTCCAGATCTGACGTCCGGCCCGGTTCTAGACCGTCCGCCGGCGAAATGGAATTCGCAATCTCGGCTATCGAACCCCAGGACCTGACGCGAAATAGCACCGGCCCGCCACCATTGGGGAAGCAATGGCGCGGGCCGGTCTGAAATCCGCAGGGAGCGGCGGGGTAACGTGGACGGAAAAACGCTCCCGCGGCTCAGCTTCAGCCGCGCTTGGTAGCGGGGCCAGCGTGCTTGATCGAGACCTTCGAGGACTGGTGCGTCTTAAGCGCGCCCATGTGCTTGTGGGCGCGATGATGGCGTGCATGCTGGTGATGGGTCATCTTGGCGTTGGCGTTCAGCACGTTCGGTTTCACCTGTTTCACCTGCTTCACCTGCTTTGCCTCGGCCTTGGTGACCGGCGCATTCGTCGTCCTGGCCGGACCTGCGGCAAGCACCGGCGCGGCGAGAACGGAAACTGCGAGCAGTGCGGCGGAAATGGTCTTCAACATGGTCGGTTCCTCCTTGAGGGGATCACGGGCGACCGGTCGAATGGCCGGGCTCGTCGATCATGAAGGCGAACCTAGCGGCCGCGCGCTGAACCCACCCTGAAGCCCGGCGACGGACTTCATTCATCTCCATGACATCTTCGTCATGTTCCGTCATGGTTCTGTCTTCACAATGCGCCGGGCGAGCGGCGCGGTCTGTTCGGACTGGGATCATTGCCCGGGAATGTTTTGCAACTGCGGGTGTTCAAGTAGTCAGGCAAGGGTGTAAGATTACCGCACCGGGAACCGGGAGCGACGGATGAGCAGGTTTGCAATCAGGATTTTGACGCTGGCGATGTTTGCGATGACGCTGGTGGCGGTGCCGCGGCTCACGCCGGCCTACGCCTCGGGTGACGAAAATCCGGCGCCGCAGGCGCCAGACTCCAGGAAGGAAAAGAAAGACAAGAATTCCGGCATCGCCAATCCCAGGTTCGCCGCCGGTTATCGCGCGGCTTACGCCACGATCTATGACCGTAACGACTATGCTTCCGCCATCGCGCAACTCAAAGCGCTCGGCCACGACGACAACGCCGCGGTGGCCAACCTGATCGGCTATTCCTATCGCAAGCTCGGCGACTACAGGGTTTCGCAGATCTGGTACGAGCGCGCGCTGAAGGCTGATCCCGACCACGTCAAGACCTGGCAGTATTACGGGCTGTGGCAGGTCGAACAGGGCAACCGGGATTCCGCGCAATATCACCTGAGCCGGATCGCCGCCCTGGCCGGCACCGGCAGCGAGGAATACCGCTCGCTCGCCGCCGCGCTAGAAAAGCCGCCCGGCACCGGTCTCGTCTACTGAAAATCCGTCAAACAGGAGCGATGCATGAGCAAATCAGTGGTGGTCAGGTTTTTGACGCTGGCAATGTTCGTGGTGGGGCTGGCCGCCGCGCCCTTGGCTTACGCCGCGCCCGACAACGACGCGCCGCCGCCGCCCGCGACCAAGTCCAAGGCAAAGAAGAAGACCAGCGAAGTCAGCCCCGGCATCGAGGACGCCGCCTTCGCCAAGGGTTATCGCGCGGCCTACGCCACGATCTATGACCGCAATGACTACACTTCCGCCATCGCGCAGTTGAAGGCGCTCGGTCACGATGACATCGCCGCGGTCGCCAACCTGATCGGCTACTCCTATCGCAAGCTCGGCGACTACAAGGTTTCGCAGATCTGGTACGAGCGCGCGCTGAAGGCCGATCCCAACCACGTCAAGACCTGGCAGTATTATGGGCTGTGGCAGGTCGAACAGGGCAACCGGGATTCCGCGCAATATCATCTGAGCCGGATCGCCGCCTTGGCCGGCACCGGCAGCGAGGAATACCGCTCGCTCGCCGCCGCGCTGGAAAAGCCGCCGGGCACCGGTCTCGTCTACTGATCCAGCCGAAGCTGGCTAACCGGCGCGGGCTAACGAACCGCGCCGGTTTTTTTGTTGCCGCCGGCTTCACTTCATCAGCGCTTCCGCCTCGGCCCGGAACGCCTGACGCGAGGCGTCGCGCGAATAGAACATGTGGCCGCCCGGATAGACCACGAGTTTGACGCGCTCGGGCGTCGCGTAGGGCGGCAGTTGATCGAGCAGGATTTTCGAGCCGAAATACGGCGTGGCGAGATCGAACAGCCCGTGTCCCACCAGCACCTTCAGCTTGGGGTCGAGCGCGAGAATCTTTCGCAGTTCTGAAATCGATTCGGCAGGGTTGAGGCCGCGGCCGAAATTCCAGGCCTTCTCGACCGAGCCATTGAGCAACTCGTAAGATCCATCCGGCCGCCAATTAAGCCTGCGCGTGGTGAGATCCACCGCAGCGCTGGTCAGTGGCGCGGCCAGGGGCTCGCCGGAGGGGTCGCCGAAATGATAGAAACTCGAGTCGGGATCGGGATCGAGGCCCATCACCGAGGCGTCGTAGCGCCCCGTCACCCTGCCGTTCTTGCGGTCGAATTCGCGGCGAAATTCGCTGATGTCGAAGCGCCCGGCCAGCCGCCGGCTCACCGCCTGGTCGATCCCGGTCAAGGCAGCCACCTTGTCGGCAAGACGCGTGGTGGCCTCGGCGTCGGCCTCCCCTTTGAGCAGATCGGCCAGGAAATCGCCGCGCGCATAGCGTTCGGCATCGGCGAGGTCGGCACGGGTAACCGGGCCTTTCGCCTGCCGCGCCACCGCGGCCATCGACGGCAGGCTCCAGACATATTGCAGCAGGCTGGAGCCCGCAAATTCGCGGAAGTCCAGCACCGGTGAAATCAGGATGAGACCCCTCACCCCTACGCCCTGCTGCAGCTGCAGATTGCGAACCAGCTTCGGTCCGCGGATGCCGCCGTAACTCTCGCCGGCTATGAATTTGGGCGAGAGCAGACGGTCGGACTTTTCCAACCAGCGGCGGATCGTCACCGCGATCGAATTGACGTCGCCATCGATCGAGAAGAACCTCTTGCGTACGTCATCGCCGGTCGCGACGAAGCGGCTGTAGCCGGTGCCGACCGGATCGATGAAAACGAGATCGGTGAAGTCGAGCCAGGTCTCGGCGTTGGGTTGCAGATCGGGTGACGCTGAGGAAGTCACCGCGTCGGTATTGATGGACAGTCGCCAGGGGCCGACCGCGCCGAATTGCAGATAGGCGGAAGCCGCGCCCGGGCCGCCGTTGAAGAAGAACGTCACCGGCCGGGTACGCGCGTCGGCACCGTCAAGCTGATAGGCGGTGTAGACGATATCGGCTTGCGGCTCACCCTTGTCGTCGAACAGGCGGATCGAGCCCGCGGTCGCCGTGAAGGCGAGCGTGCGCCCGGAAAGAGCCAGCGCTTGTTTGGTCGTGGAATCCGGCGGCAGGCGATGCTGTTCGGCGACGGCAGGCGAACCCGGGGTGGCGGCGCGTCCGCCCGGTCCGCCTGATTTCTGCCCCGAGGGCGCCGCCGTGGGAGGCTGCTGGGGAGGTTGCGGCGCATCCTCGGCGCGTGCGCCCGCCAACATGGTGAAGGCAACAAGCGCAATCGCGAAGCGCGGCGCAGCGAAACGGGTGGCCATGTTTGTTCTTCTCCCTGCTTCCTGTCATCCACCGGGCGCGGCCGCATTCACCATATGGGCCGGATTTCCCGGATAGAGGCAGGTTAGCGGTTCAAAACTGCGACAGGCTGGCATAGTTCGCAAGCGCAGAAATCGCCGGCTTTTGTTCAACTCATCGCACGATCCAGTGACATGCCCGGGACGACTAGCCAATCTCGACAAGAACCGCCAAGGTCTATAGACGACCTTGCGCACATCCGAACCCATCAGCGTCAATATGAGCCCGCAATCCCATGACCAACCCCCAGCGGTATGACCGGATCGCCTTCGTCGCGAGCGCTGGCGTCGAGGCCCAGCAGGCGCTGGCTCAGCTCACCGAGCTCTATGGCAATCGCGATCCGGCCGATGCCGATGTCGTGGTGGCGCTCGGCGGCGACGGGCTGATGCTGCAGACGCTGCATATGCACATGCGTTCGGACAAACCGATTTACGGGATGCATCGCGGCACCGTCGGCTTCCTGATGAACGAATTCTCGTCGCAGAACCTGCACTCCCGTCTTGCGGCGGCGAAGGAATCCTTGATCCATCCGCTCTTGATGCGCGCCACCGACGTGCATGGCGTGGTGCATCTTCATCACGCCATCAACGAAGTCGCGCTGTTCCGCCAGACCCATCAGGCGGCGCGCCTGCGAATTCTGATCGACGAGCGCCAACGCATGGCCGAGCTGATCGCCGATGGCATCCTGGTGGCGACGCCGGCAGGGTCGACCGCCTACAATCTTTCGGTGCAGGGGCCGATCATCCCGATCAACGCACCGCTGCTGGCGCTGACCCCGATCAGCCCGTTTCGTCCGCGGCGCTGGCGCGGGGCTCTGCTCCCCAACACGGCCTACGTGGTCATCGAGGTGCTCGAGAGCGACAAGCGGCCGGTCGCGGCGGTGGCCGACCACGACGAGGCGCGCGACGTCCGCCGCGTCGAGGTGCTTTCCGACAAGACCATCTCGATGCGGATGCTGTTCGACCCCGGCCACAGCCTGGAAGAGCGCATTCTGAGCGAGCAATTCGGGTATTAATCCCCGCCCCACCCTGTGCAGTGACAAGCCGCAACCATTCGTTAACCGGCGCTGCGATATGGTTAACGCCGGGTATACCGTTTTCGGCGGCATGCCCTCAGGGCCCGGCCATGTTTCGCATCGATTTCAACAAGCTGCGGTTTCTTGTGTGCGATGACAATCCGCATATGCGCCGCATTTTGCGCACGCTGCTGCATTCGTTCGGCGCGCGTGAGGTCTATGAGTCGGAAGACGGCGCGACAGCGCTGGAAATGTACACCCATTACGTTCCTGACATCGTTATCACCGACTGGTCGATGCCGATCTTCGACGGCCTCGAACTGGCGCAGATGATCCGACAGCCGGAATCGAAGGGCAATCCGTTCGCGCCGATCATCATGCTCACGGCCCATTCCGAGAAGCGGCGCGTCACGGTGGCGCGCGATGCCGGGGTCACCGAATTCCTCGCCAAACCGATCTCGGCCAAGGGGCTTTACCAGCGTATTCTGAACGTGGTCGCCAATCCGCGCCCGTTCATCAAGACCAAGACCTATTTCGGCCCGGACCGCCGGCGCAATACCAGCAACGCCTATATCGGCCCCGAGCGCCGGATCGGCGGTGAGGTAGAGGTCCTGCAGCAGCCCTCGCTGCTCGACAAGGCCCGCTCCACCATTTAGCGCCGACCCAAGGAAACCATCATGGCGAAAGACAAGCCCGCGCTCGAGATCAAGACCTTCGCCGACCATCACGTGATCACGCAGCCCAATCCCTTGCGCAAGGTGCTGCGCCGCGCTGCCGAAAAGGAACGCGACGATCCCGTTGCGCGCGCGGAAAAGGCCCTTGCCGGCCTGTCAGGCGAGTTCAGGAACTGGATGACGGTCGAAGCCGACCGGCTCTCGGCGGCCCAGGCCGCCCTTATCGCGGAGGGCTTTACGGACCGCACCCGCGAAGAACTGTTTCGCGCCGCCCACGACATCAAGGGCGACGCGGCCACATTCGGATATCCTTCCGCCGGCGTCGCCGCCGAAAGCCTCTGCCGGATCATCGAACATGCGCCCGATCTGAGCCAGGTGCCGTCCGATCTGATCGCCCATCATATCAACGCTATCCAGGCGATCGTGCGCGTGCGCACCAAGCTGGATAGCCTCAGCACGGCCAGCGAATTGAGCCGGCAGCTGCGCGACGTCGCAGACGAATTTCTCGCGCATGCCAACCGCGACCGCCCCGAGCACCTCGAAGCCATCCTCGCGCCCAGCATCGTTCCGGCGGATTGAAGTGGATCTCGTCGTCCCCGCGAACGCGGGGACCCATAACCCCGGGCGACAGTTGTTGCGACGTGGCGCTCAAAAGATACGCTTCCCGAATCCTCACCGACACGGCGTATGGGTCCCCGCGTTCGCGGGGACGACGTTGACAATGATGCGATTACGCCGCGATCAGCTCGTGCTGGATCGGCGTAACCGCCTCGTCGGCCGTCAGCTCGTCGCAGAACATGCGGGCCTCTTCCCGCGCCGACTCGGTGGCAAAGCGCCGCAACAGGATCAGAAGCGGTTCGGCGGCCTGCGGGTCGGTCTCGCAATGCGTCAATACGCGTTCGACCATCCGGCGCCGCAATCTGGCCGCGCCACTGGGCGTGTCGACATATCCGGTTTCATGGCCAGCCTCGAGCGCCACCCGGAACGCGGCGAAGGTGGATTCCGGCAGCCCGGCGCGCTTGAGCAGCGCCTGCAGACTCGCGCCGCCGCGATCATGCAGCAGCGCGGAGACGCGGGCCTGCGGCAGATCGGACAATTCCGACAGCGCATGGTCGAACAGTTCGAGATTGCCCGACAACAATGCGCGCAGGATCAGCCCGGCGGTGAGCTGACCGGTGGCGCGCAGATGCCGCACCAGGCCGCGCATGTCGTCGCCGCGCGAGCGCGCGGCGATATTGACGGTGGAGCGGTCGCGCGCCTCGTTCGCGATCCGGCCTGCGCGGTCGGCGGAGAGCCAGTTGCGGGCGACCACGAATTGCGCCAGCGTGTCCGAGAGCTTGGCAACCAGCGCGACGCGCGTCGCGGCAGGCAAATCTTCCAGCACCAGCATCGATTCCCGGATCGCGGCAAGATGGCCGTGCCGCTCCACGATGCGATCCCATGAAAAGCCCGCAAGTTCCGCATCGGCATTTTCAATCAGCTCGAGCGCCGCGGCGGCGCTGCCGACTTCGGCGATCGCGGCGCAAACGGAAGCCGGCAGATTGAGGCGCCGCGCGATGGCGCACTGCATTTCGTCATTGCCGGTCGCGACGATGTCGACGAGATCGGCATCGATCAGAAGCGGCGAATGTTCGAGGACCGGGAGCGCGACCGAGGGTTGGTCGAGCGACAGCGCCTGCACGATGGCGGCGGGCGCTTCCGCGCTACGGGCAAACACATCGGCCATGGCCCGGCGCACCAGCGGCGAAGTGTCGTCAAGCAGCATCAACAGCGCGCCTTCGGCGGCGGCGCGGTCGTCTGCGCTGAGATCGGAAATCAGCCAGGCCCGCGCCAGCGATCGCGTTGCTTCCGCCCGCTCCCCTGCCGGAGCGGTCCTGACCCAACTGATGAACTGGCGAACGATCATTGCCCTGCCGGCTTACGCAACCTGAAACGACATCTGACGCGATGCCACCGTCATACAAAATAAACCACGACGCTTAACAAAGCGTTCACCATAAACGGCTGGTTTTGTTGACGCTTTGTTAAGAGTACGGGGCGCGGGCGGCATGCCCGGCCATGCGCTAGCCAAGGTGCCTCAACCGATAACGGGCGTTTTCAGGCGCCTGGCGCAGTGAAATAATCCGTACCGATTGACGTCGGACAGCCAGGGAGGGAGCCATGGATGCCAGCAAAGCCGAAGTCATCGTCCAGGACCGCCGCCGCTTTATCAGCACCGCAGCCGCCGGCGCGGCCGCCGTTCAGATCGGCCTGCTAACTTCAGTCGAAGCGCAGCCGGCCAAGCCGAAGCTAAAGGACATCCAGCGGAGCACGCACACCTCGTTCGGTCCTCTGAAGCAAATCGATGCCGGCGTCCTGAACGTCGGCTACGCCGAAGCCGGTCCGGCCAGCGGCCCGCCCGTCCTGCTTCTGCACGGCTGGCCTTACGACATTCACAGTTTTGTCGATGTTACGCCGCTGCTCGCATCGGCAGGCTATCGCGTGATCGTGCCGTACCTGCGCGGCTACGGCGCCACGCGATTTCTTTCCAATGACACCGTCCGAAACGGCCAGCCGTCTGCCGTTGCATCGGACACGATCGCATTGATGGACGCGCTCGGGATCGACAAGGCAATTCTTGCGGGCTTCGACTGGGGAGCACGGACCGTCAACATCGTCTCCGCCCTTTGGCCGGAGCGGACCAAGGCCACGGTATCGGTGAGTGGCTACCTGATCGGCAGCCAGGAAGCCAACAAGATGCCCGCGCCGCCGAAAGCCGAGTTCGATTATTGGTACCAGTTCTATTTTGCCACGGAGCGCGGACGGCTCGGCTACGAGAAATACCGGCGGGAGTTCGCCAGGCTCATCTGGCAGACCGCCTCGCCGAAGTGGCAGTTCGATGACGCCACGTTCGATCGCAGCGCGACCGCCTTCGAAAATCCGGATCATGTCGCCATCTCGATTCACAATTACCGTTGGCGGCTTGGTCTCGCGGAAGGCGAGGCGAAGTTCGATGCCCTGGAAAAGCGGCTTGCCGAATTTCCGGTCATCACCGTGCCAACTATCACCATGGAGGGCGACGCCAACGGCGCCCCACATCCGGAGCCCAGCGCCTATGCCAGGAAGTTCGCCGGCAAATACGAGCACCGGTTGATCAAGGGAGGCATTGGGCACAACCTGCCTCAGGAGGCGCCCAACGAGTTTGCCCGAGCCGTCATCGACATCGCCAAGGCCTGACCGCGGCAACTGTCAAATGTCGGTTGAAGTGGTCGCTATCGGGGGGAAAGCGGACATGGCGCGGACCGCTCAATTCGATCGAGATTGAGCCCGCGGCGGACATCGGCTGGAACAGATTTGTGGCCTTCGCATTGATACCGCGGAGGTTTCATGGCCCGCGTATGGAACACGCCGCTTTTCGTGTTGGCCACAATATACTTTATTGTGGACGGAGTGTTTTCCTATGTCACGCAGCCGATTGCGACCTGGATTGCCAAAAAGGATGTGTTCGAACGGGCGCGGCGCTGGATCATCTCCTTGCGGCCTTATCCTTCGCTCGCACTTTTCGCCGTGCCGGTCATTATCCTGGAGCCCGCAAAACCTTTGGCGGGGTATCTTCTGGGGACCGGTCATTTTTTTGCGGGCGGCGTCACCTTTATCACGGCGGAAGTGTTGAAGCTCACACTCGTCGAGAGGCTGTTTCTGCTCAATCGCGAGAAGCTGCTGTCAATCCCGGTCTTCGCGTGGGGATATCGACATTGGCGTCACATGCTGGACCTCATCGAATCAATGCCGTTTTGGACGGCTGCACGAAGACTGGCGGCCAATGCTGCATATCTCGTGCGGATGCGCTGGTTTCAATTCAAGAATGGGCAGGGATTCCGCGCGCTCCGCAACCATTTTGGGAATTGAAGACGACGGCGGCGATATGATCTTTGCCTTGCGCCGGTGTGTCTGCAACCCTAACGGACTTTATGGTTCACGGCCTAGCTGAACGTGCCGTCGCGGTCGCTGAACAGATCGAGCCGCTGCGGCGCAAGGACGTCAGGGGTGTGCGTCAGCGTCGGGTTCGCGGCCGAGGTCGCCGCCGCCGGGGTTGCGCTTGCGACCGACGTCAGCGATGAAGAGTTGCCCCACAATTCGCGAACCGCCGGCGAAACCGGCTGAGCCCGATCGCCCGCCTGAAACAGCGAGCGGAAGATCGGGTCGGTCGGCGGCGAGGTATTAGTCGCAGTCGATGCGGATGCCATCGTGACCGGCGTGGCCGATCGGACGTCCGGGAAAGTCGACAGATAGGCCGCATGGTCGATCGCGCGAGCAGTCGGAGCCGCGCTGGCCAGCGCGACGCTGGGCTGGATGTCACCGACCGACGCCATGGCGGTGCGCGTCGCCTGTGAACTGGCGGCGCCCGCGTAACGCGAACTCAGCACCGAATAGACTTCGGATACGCTGCGCGTTCGCCCCGCATGGTCGAAGAAAATCGAGCGGTTTGCCGCGGCGGCGTTGGGAAACAGCCACGCGCCGGAGGCCTGCGGGTTATCCTCGGCGTTCAGGATCAGCCTGGCCGCGCCGCCGACCCCCATGAAATGCGCCATATAAAGTTCGCCGTCGGTCGGGCGGCGGCCGATCTTGCCGGTGAGCTTGAAACTGTTGGACTGGGTCAGCACCGCCGCCATCGAGGAGCTGGCGGCGGGGTCGTCGCGGAGCTTCATGATTGCGGCTCGCGCGCCGGGATCGCTGACCGAGTAGCTGCCGGACGGGGATTTGGTGATGGCGGCGGCGTATTCGCCGTAGCCGAGTTGCGCGCCCGCTTCCTTCACCGTGCCGAGCCAGGTCTGTTCGATGAATTGATAGAGCCCGCGCGCCGATGAGGTCGAGGCGCTTGCTGTCGGATTGAAATTGGATTCCATCTTCGCGGTGGCGAGCAGATACTCGAAACTGGTGCCGGTGGTGCTGGCGGCCTGCTTGATCGCGCCGGCGATCCGCACGCGCGATGGGTCGACCCCTGCCGTCGCCGTGGCGTTTGAGATGTCGACCGACATGTGTTGGTGCCCCGCTCCCCGCGAAACGACCGTCCGGCCTTACCGAGCACCCAGATAGCGCTCATGCCGCCGTTAAACTGCGGCGATTATGGTTAATGGAGGGTTAAATTTCTCGTCCGTCATTCCGGGATGGTCCGAAGGACCACACCCGGAATCTCGAGATTCCGGGTTCGCCTTCGGCGCCCCGGAATGACGGTCTTATTTGGGATAGACCTTCGCTGGATCCAACACCTTGTCCGCATCCACGAACGACAATCGCACCCCGCCCTCGGCTCCCGTCACCTTGCGGTAAAAGCACGACCGGCGGCCGGTATGGCAAGCGGCGCCGGACTGCTCGACCCGAATCCAGACCGCGTCCTGATCGCAATCCAGCCGCATCTCGACCACGCGCTGGACGTGACCGGAGGTCTCGCCCTTTCGCCACAGCGAATTGCGCGAGCGGCTGAAGTACCAGGCCTCCCCCGACGCGATGGTCCTGCGCAGGGCTTCGTCATTCATGTGCGCGACCATCAACACCTCGCCTGTGCCAGCGTCGGTGGCGACGCAGGTGACAAGGCCGGAGACGTCGAATTTAGGCTGGAATTTGAGCCCTTCCTCGATGTCGTTGATATCAGCCGATGTAGACAACCGTCAGCCCTCGCAAAAATAGCCGAGGGCTAGCGCTACGACCCTCGCACCATGGACAGAAAACGCGCCTGCTCCGCCGGATTGTCGCGGAACATGCCGGTAAAGCGGCTGGTGAAAGTGACCGCGCCATGCTTGGCGACGCCGCGCACCGACATGCATGTATGCTCCGCCTCGATCATCACTGCAACGCCGCGGGGTTTCAGCACCTCGTCGATTGCCGCCGCGATCTGGGCGGTCAGGTGCTCCTGGGTCTGCAGGCGGCGCGCGAAGATGTCCGTCAGCCGCGCCAGCTTCGACAGTCCCACCACCCGCTCGACCGGCGTGTAGCCGATATGCGCCCTGCCGTAGAACGGCATCATGTGATGTTCGCATTGCGAGGTAAATTCGATACCGCGGATCAGCACGAAATCGTCATAGCCCGCCGTCTCGCCGAAGGTGCGGTTGAGCACCTCCGCCGGACACTGATGGTAACCCTGATAAAGCTCGTCGAAGGCTTCGACCACCCGGCGCGGGGTATCCTGCAGACCCTCGCGGTCGGGGTTTTCACCGATATAGCCAAGCAGCGTCTGCACAGCTTGCTCGGCTTCGGCGCGCGACGGACGCGGCTGGTCTGCGCGCACGGCGACGGCGAGGAATTCCGAAGGATCAAGTTCCGCCGGACGCGCCTCCGCAATCCTGGCGTCGGAAGCCTTTACCTCGACCTCGGAGGGCTTTACCTCGGAAGGCTTGCCCGGGCGGAGGGATTTGATCAATGCGTCCATGTCAACTCCGTTCGACCGGCCTCAAATGGACCGGAGTGTCACCGGCAGACGGGGCGGCATGCCGCCGGACGCCTGAGTCCCACAATGCTAACACCACGGCGGCCAAATTGGCTTCGATTTCGCCACCGCCATACAACCGGCCGGACTGTATTTCCGCCGTTGCCCTCCGTATATAGGACCGTAGCCCGCGGTCGCCAAGGGCGATCGCACCGGGAGCCCGAGACCTCAAGCTTATGCTGAACGACATTTACAACAAGCGGATCATCGAATTAGCCGGCAATATACCCCGGCTCGGCCGGCTTCCCGCCCCCGACGCCAGCGCCACGGCGCATTCCAAGCTGTGCGGTTCGACCGTCAAGGTCGACCTCAAAATGGACGGGCCCGTGGTCACCGACTTTGCCCATGACGTGAAGGCCTGCGCACTGGGCCAGGCCTCGTCCTCGATCATGGCGCGCCACGTCGTCGGCTCGACGGCGGCCGAACTGCGCGAACTGCGCGAGACCGTCCGCAAGATGTTGAAGGAAAACGGTAGCCCCCCACAGGGCAAATGGGGCGATATCGCACTGCTCGAGCCGGTGCGCGATTACAAGGCCCGGCATGCCTCGACCATGCTGACCTTCGATGCCGTGGTCGACGCCATCGGCCAGATCGAGGCGAAGCAGCCGGCCGCCGCCCAAGGGTAAAGAGCGGATCGGGCATTCGCCAGGCGCAGAGCCGGAATCCGCGCCGATAATCTCCAGATTCGGGTTCGCGCGGAGCCTGTCATCGGGCCGCGCTTCGCGCGGACCCGTTGGCGTGCCCCGCGGCTTCACTTGATGGCTATTTGGCTGGCGCCGTCACCGCGCTGCCGCCGGTCGGAACCATCGCCTCAGCCGTCTTGGTGGATTTGGCGGCCTGCGGATTCGTCTCGGCGTCGGCCGTGCTGCTCACGAAACGATCCTGCACGGGCTTGGCCGCAAGCTCGGCCATAGGCGCGCCGGCGGTTACCACCATCGGCAGCACCTCGGCAACGGCACTGGTGGTGGCGAGATTGGTCAGCCGCAATTCTTCCCGGGACAGCTCGTGAAGTTCTTCCCAGGGCGGAACGTTCAGCGACAGCGACAACAGATCGCCGGCGCCGCCCATTTCGAACGTGTATTTGGCGAGACGCCCGATGTCCCGCTCCACGATCATCAGATCCTGCGCGGTATAGCTTGCGGCCTTGGCATCGTCGGCGCGGTCGCCCATCCAGATCTGATGCACCCTCACATGCGCGGTCTCCGGTACGTAACGCGCCGTGCCCGACAGCAGAAGAAACACGCACATCGACTCGCAATAGGCTTCGGGATCAACGCTGGCCCGATCGCCCTGCGCGGTGTGGGTCTGGACGCTGATGCCGACGGTTGTCTGGATCCCGAGATTGCGCCAGCGACGGCCGAGCGCGATGGAGTCGTTGACCGAACCGCCGCTGGAATCCAGCACGATGGTTGCGCCGCCAAGCTGGCGCCCGCGCGCGAATTGATCGAACTCCGCAGGGCTGTCCGCGGTCACGATGCCGACCGCGCTGACCCAGCCGCGACAATTCGGCTGGCAGGCGACCCAGCTGAACCGCATCGGCATTTTGCGCTCTTCGAGGGTGACGCCGGCGTGCGCCGAACCGCCCGGCGTGGTGACGCCAGGCAATGCGAGACAAAGGGCGGCGGCGCCAAGCAGCGCCAAACCGCGAAATCTGACCGACCCCAAGACCCTCAATTCGGTTCCTTCCCCGCTAGCCCCAAAGACCCACAACGGTCGAGCAGTGGCAATGGCCCCAGTTCAACGCCGACTGATTCTGGCGCGATCAAAAGGGTAGCCGTGGCATCCTTCATCGTCCATAGAACCTTTGCTGCACCGCCACCCGAAGCATTGATATTTCGCAAACTGTGGCACAATTACTTGCGGTGACGGGTTCCATGCCCGGGAACCGCGCAAACTGCGCACATGATTGCGGCAAGCCGCCCATGAAGTATTCAGCCTCACAGCATTGTGCGGACTGCGCCAACGCCGCGCTGCGGCTGCCGCGCAACGCGGGACGCGCCATGATCTGGATTTACCGGCACACATTGTCGCCGCTGGTCGGTTACAACTGCCGCCATTTGCCGACCTGCTCGGTCTATGGCGACGAAGCGATCGAACGTTTTGGACTATGGGGCGGCGGCTGGATGACGCTGGCCCGCCTGCTGCGCTGTCAGCCCTGGGGCACCTCGGGGATCGACAATGTGCCGCTCACAACCCCGCCGGGCGCGCGATGGTATCTGCCGTGGCGGTTCGGACGGTGGCGCGGCGTCAACGCACCTTAAGAGTTCGCTGCAAGAGTTCGCTGCATCGCTTTCAGCCGAAACGCGCAATGCTGCCTTGCCAGGAACCGCGGTGTCGCGGCGGCATTGGTTTGATACCCTGGTTTCGAGGGCCCGATCCATGCGCTGGAAAACCAGCCACCGGGGTCACGATCCCCGCTACATCGATCTGCTGGCGGCGCTAGCACTTTTCATCATTGTGATCCTCGCCGCCTGCCGATTTTTCGGCGGCGACACCGACAAGCCGACCACCAGCACCTTCATCGTCCCGAGCCAAAGCGTGCGATGGTGATCCCTCTAGTCTAGTGTGAAAACCAGAAGCTTCGGGACTGACCGATAGCGGCCGGCGGACGCGGCACCCGGGAACGCAGCCGTGTAGACGTCGCGGGCTCGGCCGACGGCGCCGATGAGGTCGCGTCAACATTGCCTGATTCATCGGAAGGCAGCTTGACCGACAGCAGCAGGTTCGATTCATGCGATCGCCAGCGATAACCGATTCCGAAATCCATCGGCTGGGCTCGCCGGAACAGCTCGGCATATCGCTCCTGATATCTTCCGGGAAATTCGGCGATCGGACCGGCATAACGGCCGAACGGGAAGAAGCGCCATTTCCGCGGATTGTAGTACGCCAGCGGAATGCCGGAATCGTCCTGAATGATCGTAGCGCTGTTTCTGAGCAGGAAGTCGCGAACGGTGGTGAAGTTGCCGGAGTGCAACAGATAGGACGCGCTCTTGATCAGGCTGTTGCCGGGCGCCAGCGTCTCGCAAAACTTCAGGAAGCCCGAGACCCTCACCCCGCCGTTGGAAAGATCGGTCGAGAAATAATACAGCGTCCGCGCCTCGCCATCGCTGCCGGCGAACACGATCCGCACGCCGCGCGTTGCATTCCTGCCGGGATTTTCGCTGGCGAAGTAAGCCGCCCCCTTGGCGTCAAGCGCGACCGGACCGGCCTCGCGGATAGTCTTGCCGGAGCGTGCCAGGAAAACATAGAGGATCGGCAGGGTGCCGCTGAGTTCTCCGGCGCGCAGATCGACCCTCATTTGCCTGGTTATGAAAAAGCTGAAGCTGAGAATCGAGCCCATCGAGCGCTCGACATCGTAGAGCGCCGCGGCCACACCTGCGCGCGACAATCGGGTGAGATCGGGCACCGAACCGGGCGGCTCCAGCGCGCTCAGAACATAGGTCGTAGCCTTCGAGTAGAACGCGTCCGCGTAGAGGAAGTCCGGACCGCTGAACATGTAGTACATCGTCGGCTTCGGCGCGGCCAGATTGGCGCTCGCCCAGGCCCGGATTTTCGAGAGCTGACGTTGATCGAGCTGGGCGAAGGCCGCATCGAAAAATCTAGCGTGCCGTTGCCACGAAGGATCCTTTGTCAGCGGCATTAGCGGTGAATCGGCCGATGGGGGCATGCCCGCCAGAAAGAGCGCTGTATCGTTTGCGGTGACGGTATTGGCGGCGCGTGCGGGCGGCGCGACCGCGAGGAACATGGCTGCAGCGACGGCTGCGATTTTCCCGAGCTGAAACATCTTTATTCGCGGCCTGGAGATGAAGTTGCCGGCTCCCGTTCGGTCCGCTTGCGGAAAACGGCATAAATCAAAAGGCCCGAAATCATAATCACGGTACCAAAAAAACACTGCAGCGGCCGCTCCTTCAAAAGATAATACATCATGAAGGCCGTCATGAGCAGGAAAATCACTGGCGTTATCGGGTATCCCCAGGCGCGGTAGGGCCGTGGCGCATCCGGCTGCGTGATGCGCAGCTTGATGACGCCGAGCACGGTAGAGAACGAGCAGAACAACAGCGCGAACTGAATAAAATCCAGCACCGCCTCGAAACTGCGGGTAAACAGCATCAGGCTGGCGACCGCGAGCTGGAAAAAGATCGCATTGGCCGGCACGCCCCGAGTCGATTTGCCGGCGAACAGATTTAGCGCCGGGATGTCCTCTCCCATGGTCATCATCACGCGAGGGCCGATCCACATCATCGCGCTGATGGAGGACACCAGCCCGATACAGATCATGGCGCTGACGATGCGTCCGCCGATATCGCCGAAGATATAGCTGCCGGCGATGCGGGCGACGTCGAGTTGCCCCGACAGCCTGTCGACCGGCGTGGTGTGGAGAAACACCGCGTTCAGCGCAACATACAGCACCAGCACGATCAGCGTACCTGCCAGAAGCGCGCGCGGCAGGTTCTGCTGCGGCGTGCGCATCTCGCCGATGATGTAGGTCGCCGCGTTCCACCCGGAGAAAGAATACATCACAAACACCAGACCGATCGCGAATGGCGCGCTGGCGACGTGGGCAAGATCGGAAGCCGACGGCGCGAACGAGACCGGTTGTGGCGTACCGATGACAAATCCCGCGATCAGGAAAACACCGATCAGCACCACTTTCAAAATGGTCGAGATCAATTGAAAAGTGCTCGAGTGCCTGACGCCGGAAAGCTGCACGATCGACACCAGCCAGACCGCGCCGATGGCCAGCGCCAGCGGTGGCGCCCCAGGCAGCACCGATTTGCCGTATTCCCCGAACGCCATCGCGGCCAGCGCCACGGGTGCCGCGAAGCCCACCGTCGCCGACACCCAGCCCGCCAGAAAACCGAAAGCCGGATGAAAAGCGCGGCTCAAAAAATTGTATTCGCCGCTCGAGCGCGGAAACATCGCGCCGAGTTCGCTGTAGGAAAACACGCCGCACAGCGCGACCATGCCGCCGACCGCCCATAGAAGCAGGATCGAAAAGCCCGAGGGAATGTCCTTGACCTGAAAACCGAGGCTGGTGAAGACGCCGACCCCGACCATGTCGGCGACCACGATGGCGGTGGCCACGACGACTGAAACGCTCGACCCCTCCGCGGGCAGCCGGCCGGGCCAAGCCGCGCTTCCCGTTCCTGATGCCGCCATGTCAGTCCATTGCCTTGAGGCGCGAGCGTCGACGCTCGCGTTTTTTCATCGTGCAGGCTGGCCAGTGTCAATTCAAGCAATGTTAACAATGATTTAAATCTTTGGCCTTTTCGGTAGCAAATTACCGGCATAGGTGCCGGACGACGCCAGCATTGCGAAATGGGCGCGGGCGTCCCACAATCAGGACACGATCTCGTGCTCTCTTGAGACTTCCGGATGGGGATTTTTCCGGAGGCTTAACGTCACCTAAACGCCAGCGCGCTGACATCGCCGTTGACCGCTGGATATCGGGGTATTGGGTGGATGGTAGGGGCGGAATTCCAGACGCTTGTGCGCGCCGGCCCGGCATCGCCACCGGGCGTTGCCGGTTATCGACGGCGCGGCATCGCCGTTCTGGTGGCCTTGATCCCGCTGTCCTTCGTTCTCGTGCAATGCGGGCAGGCGCCGAATGCCGGCACGCTCGCGGCCAATTCACAAGGTCCCAACGCCGACAGCTTCGACGACCGGTTTCCGAAACCTCAGTTCAGGGATCGCTTTCCGACTGAGAGCGAGAGCCTTCAACCGCTTCGACCGCGAACCGCGCAGGCCCAGCCCGCGCCGTACCGGATTGCCTCGCTGGCGCCGACGGTGCCGTACCAGCGTCCGGCCAGAGAAGATCAGACCACGCTGGTCAGCCTGAAATCCTCGGCCTTTCCCTATCTCGGCAACAAACCGGGCACCGACGAGCCGTTCCTGAACATTTCCAAAGGCGATCGCCGCGGCCACCGCAGTTACGGCGGCCGGGTTTACTGGCAGGACGAGACCTACAACGACAACCGGGTCCTGATGCATGTCCCGGAGAATTTCGATATCCGAAAACCCGGCGTGATCGTCGTGTTTTTCCACGGCAACGGCGCAACCTTGGAGCGCGACGTGCGCGACCGCCAGCTGGTTCCGCAGCAGATTTCAGAATCCGGCGTGAACGCCGTGCTGTTGGCGCCTCAGCTCGCGGTCGATGCCGCCGATTCCAGCGCCGGCAAGTTCTGGCAGCCCGGCGGGCTCAAGCGCTTCGTGGCTGAATCAGCCGACCACCTCGCCCGCCTTTATGGCGATCCCGGCGCCGCCCGCGCCTTTGCCAACATGCCCGTTATTATCGTCGGCTATAGCGGCGGCTTCGTGCCGGCGGCCTGGAGCCTGGAAGTGGGCGGCCTCGGCAATCGCGTACGCGGCGTGTTCCTGCTCGATGCGGTCTATGGCGAACTGGACAAGTTCGCATCCTGGATCGAGAACAACCGATCCGGCTTTTTCGTCAGCGCCTACACCCGCTATACCAAGCGGCACGACCAGGAGCTGATCGAGATGCTGAAGGAAAAAGGCATTGCCATATCGGATGATATGGATCGGCCGCTGCGGCCGGGCAGCGTGGTATTCATCGAGACACCCGAGGGCGTCACGCATCGCGATTATGTCACCCGCGCCTGGACGGAAAATCCCGTCAAGGAAGTGCTGGTCAAGATGGCGGCGACGCCGGCGCTGACGAGGGTCGCGGCAAGCGCATCGTCGTCGGCGAGCCGATAACAGGCGTTTGAGGATGGTCTCCGCGCAAATGCTAGCGTTTGCCGCGAGGGAAAACCGGTTCCGGCTTTGCCGGATGATGCTCTAGAATTTGGGTATCCGGTCAGCGAACCCGTTGAAGCACTTCAGCCGTTCGTCTTCTTCCTTGGTAAAGCGGCAATCCGCGACGCCTTTCGCGGCAGGCGCCTTGGGATTTGGCTTGGGCGGAAAAATGGCATCGTAGCAGTCCAGGCGGCCCTTCGTTTCGTCGTCGATTTCAAGACAAGCCTGCAACTTCTCGGCAATCGATCGGGGTTGTTTCGCTTTCGGGGCCGCGCTGGGCGGCTTCACCTGGACCAGCGGCTTTCCGCCGACGGTCGGCGGGGCGCCGGCGGCCGGCGCGGCGCCCTGCGCAAGGGCTGCGCCGGAATACAGAACCAGTACGAGCGCTAGTATTGTTTTCATAATATTTTCTCACTTCACTTTCATCGTCGCCAGCCGATGTACGGCAAAGCAAACTTCAAGTCGAGACGGGCGGACGGCATCCGGAGCGGAATTTCCCGGGGTTGACCCGCCACACACCGGGGATTTCTCGACAGCTTCCCGCGCCGCCGAAGCCTCGACCTATGCCGGAGATGCCACGGCGCGTCGTTGTCTCGTCAGGACCACCATCATCAGCGCCAGCGCGACAAAGCCGGCCGATACGTAGCCCGCGCCGTACAACAGCTCGCGCGCATACAACAGGCCGCCGATCGCCGAGCCAACCGCCTGTCCGATATAGAGCACCGACGTATTGAGCGAGACCGACGCCGACGCAAGCGTCGGCGCAGCGGTGACCAGCCGTACCTGTTGCATCGAGTTGGTCGAGGCGAAGCCCAGTCCCCAGATCGCGACCGAACAAGCCATCAACGGATAAATACCCGCGCCGAGCGCCCAGCCGGTAACGCCCGCCAGCATCAGGGCGTTGGACAATATCGAGGTCTTGTAGGCGCCCCAGGAATCGACGATGCGGGTGGCAATCGCAATTCCGATGAAGCCGAAGGCGCCATACAGCGCGAAAACCAGCGCCACCGCATCCGGGCCCGCATGCGTCAGCTTCGCCAGCAGCGGTCCCATGAACGTGAACACGACGAACTGTCCGGACATCTGCAGCATCGTGACCAGAAGCAGCAAGACGATGATCCGGCTGCGCCCGACATCGATCCATGTCCTGAGATCAACGGGCGATCCGACCAATCCTCTCGGCAGACGCCACGCCAGCAGGAGAAAACTGAAACAGCCGATCAGGCCGATACTGCCGTAGACCGCGCGCCAGCCATAGCGGCTGGCGATGAAGGTGATCAGCGGCAGGCCGATCGCCGCCGCCAGCGACCATCCCAGGAAAATATAGGAAATGGTGCTGCCGCGCTTTTCCGGAGGCATAATCAGAGCGGCGGTGCCCGCGGCCTGCGGTGTGTAAAGCGCGCCGACCGCCAGCATGATCAGGCGGATGACCAACAGACTGACATAGTCGGGCGCGAACGCCGAGGTCGCATTGGTGAGCGCGAGTACTGCGAGCGTCGCGGTGAGCAGGGTTCTGCGCTCGATTCGGCTGGTCAGCCACGCCGTCAGCGGCGAACCGATGCACAGCATGATCGCGCCGAAGGTGATCAGCAATCCGGCGTCACGGATCGTGACATCAAGCCCCGATGACAATTCGCCCAGCATGCCCGCCGGCGCCAGCACGGAACAGCCGGTGACGATATTTCCGAGCATCAAGGCGGTGGGCGCGAAGCGGCGATGAACGTGGCCGTCGGCGGTCGGCTTTTTCATGCAAACGCATGTACGCCACACCGGGGCGGAATAAAAGGGCGAGGCCGGATTATTCCGAGGCGCTGTATGGCTGTGTTGCACCGCCGGTTTTCCTGCGAGATGCAGGATTGCAACGGCCAAATCCCCTGCTATACCGCTGCTTCCGGCTTACCTGCGCTCGTTCGCAGGAGTGAGCATAAGGAGATCAAGATGTCTGACGATGAGACGCCAAAGGGATTCAAGTACAGCCTCACCAATCTGAAACCGGTCGAATCCGGCAGAATCGCCCTCACCTTTCCCGACGGCGCCACACGCGAATTCCCGAAAAACACCACCGGCTTCGATATCGCCAAGGGCATCTCGCCGTCGCTCGCCAAGCGCACGGTGGCGATGGCGCTCGACGGCGCGCTCGCCGATCTCGCCGATCCGATCGAGCACGACGCCAAAATCGAATTCATCGCCCGCGACGACGCGCGCGCGCTCGAACTGATCCGGCATGATGCCGCCCATGTGCTGGCCGAAGCGGTGCAGACGCTGTGGCCCGGTACTCAGGTCACGATCGGCCCGGTGATCGAGAACGGCTTCTATTACGATTTCTTCCGCAACGAGCCGTTCACGCCTGAAGATTTCGCCGCGATTGAGAAAAAGATGCGCGAGATCATCGCGCGCGACAAACCATTTACGAAAGAAATCTGGACACGCGAACAAGCCAAACAGGTGTTCCGCGACAATGGCGAGATGTTCAAGGTCGAACTGGTGGACGCGATCCCATCCGACCAGACCATCAAGATCTACAAGCAGGGTGACTGGTTCGATCTGTGCCGCGGGCCGCACATGACATCCACCGGCAAGGTCGGCAATGCCTTCAGGCTAATGAAGGTCGCCGGCGCCTATTGGCGCGGCGACAGCAACAATCCGATGCTGACGCGGATCTACGGCACCGCGTTTGCGAAACAGGAAGAGCTCGACGCATACCTCAAGCAAATCGAGGAAGCCGAGAAGCGCGACCATCGCAGGCTCGGCCGCGAACTCGACCTGTTTCACTTCCAGGAAGAAGGCCCCGGCGTGGTATTTTGGCACGCCAAGGGATGGACCCTGTTCCAGGCGCTGGTTGCCTATATGCGCCGCCGCCTGACTGGAGATTACAGCGAGGTCAACGCGCCCCAGATTCTCGACAAGTCGCTGTGGGAAACCTCCGGCCATTGGGACTGGTATCGCGAGAGCATGTTCGCCGCCCAATCCGCCGGCGACGAGGCCGAGGACAAGCGCTGGTTCGCGTTAAAGCCGATGAACTGTCCGGGCCATGTGCAGATCTTCAAGCACGGCCTGAAGAGCTACCGCGACCTGCCGTTGCGTTTGGCCGAATTCGGCGTGGTGCATCGCTACGAACCGTCTGGCGCGATGCACGGGCTGATGCGGGTGCGCGGCTTTACCCAGGACGACGCGCATGTGTTCTGCACGGAAGCGCAGCTCGCCGACGAGTGCCTCAAGATCAACGATCTGATTTTGTCGACCTACGCGGATTTCGGCTTCGCGGGCGAACTCACGGTAAAACTCTCGACCCGGCCGGAGAAGCGGGTCGGCACCGACGAGATGTGGGATCACGCCGAGCGCGTGATGGCCACCGTGCTCGCCGAGATCGAGGCGCGGGGCCACAACCAGGGCATCAGGACCGCGATCAATCCCGGCGAAGGCGCGTTCTACGGTCCGAAGTTCGAATACGTGTTGCGCGACGCCATCGGCCGCGACTGGCAGTGCGGCACCACGCAGGTGGACTTCAACCTGCCGGAGCGATTCGGCGCGTTCTACATCGATGCCGACGGCTCGAAGAAGGTTCCGGTCATGGTGCATCGCGCGATCTGCGGCTCGATGGAGCGCTATATCGGCATCCTGATCGAGCATTTTGCCGGCAATTTTCCGCTCTGGCTGGCCCCGATCCAGGCCGTCGTCACCACCATCACCTCGGAAGGCGACGAATACGCAAAAGTTGTCGCGGCGGCTGCGCGGCGCGCCGGCTTGCGCGTCGAGCTCGACCTGCGCAACGAAAAGATCAACTACAAGGTCCGCGAACATTCGCTGGCGAAAATCCCGGCGCTGCTGGTGGTCGGCAAGAAGGAAGCCGAGACGCACTCGGTTTCGATCCGCCGGCTCGGCAGCGAAGCACAGAAGGTGTTGCCAACGGATGCCGCGATCGCCGCGCTCGTCGACGAAGCCACACCGCCGGATGTGAAACGGGCGGAGGCGATGGCGTGACGGGCAGTCGGCGCGGCGCCGGCATCCTATAATCCGCGATCACAATCGCCCCGGACGGTGCTTAAGGCCTCGTGGCCGGCGGCATTGCATGCTATGCGACCCTCAAACTTGTCCGGAGAAACACGCCAGGTGCCCGACGCCATCGACCTGTTGAAAACCCGCCGCTCCATTAAACCGCGCGAGATGAGCGGTCCCGGCCCATCGCCTGCCGAACTCGAAACCATTCTGACCATCGGCGTCCGGGTGCCCGATCATGGCAAGCTTACGCCGTGGCGTTTTATCATTTTCGAGGGCGATGCGCGGGTCCGCGCCGGCGAGGTCATCGCAAAGGTGTTCGAGCGGAAGAATCCGAACGCCCAGCCGGCGGAGATCGATGTCGAGAAGCGGCGGCTCACCGACGCCCCGCTGGTGATCGGCGTCGTCAGCTTCACGAAGCCGCACCCCAAGGTGCCGGCGTGGGAGCAGGAATTGTCGGCGGGCGCCAGCGCGATGAACATCGTCACCGCGGCGACCGCGCTCGGCTACGGCGCGTGCTGGCTGACCGGCTGGTTCGCGTTCGATCGCGACGTGCTCGACGGGCTGGGGTTGAAGGCGGATGAAAAGCTGGCCGGCTTCATCCACATCGGCACGCCGTCGAAAGCAAGCGAAGACCGCCCGCGCCCGGCGCTGTCGGATATCGTGACGCGGTTTTGAAATAATTCCTCATGCCTTGGGGATCGGCCTGTCGGCCGGTCGCGAAGGATGGGATTGCTAGTGTGCCACGACCTCGATCTCGCCATCGACGCCGTTGACGACGTTGAAGGGACGCTCGTACACCTTGCCCTCGTTCTTGGCGATGGCGCGATATTCGCCTTCCGACAGCACGACGCGCGGGAAGGCGCCGATCGATTCCTTGATGACGTCGCCGCCCGGCGTGATCACCGACCAGGCCGTGTTCGCCAGGGCCTCGCCGCCCTTGTCGCTGACCAGCTTCAGCGTGATGACCGCGGCGCGATGGGTGACGATAACGTCGGTCAGCTTGCCGGCCTGAACCCGGATATCCGAACGCACCACCGAATTGGCGTCGCCGTAATTGGAGACGATGTAGTAGGTCCCCTCCGGCAGCAGCACGACATCGCTCGCGGCGACGTTTGGCACCAGCGGTGCGCGCTCCCCGAGTTCGAACTGGCTGCCCTTGTAGATCGCGAACGAGATCTGGTTCTGCGGTATCTTGCTGGCGCCGACCCGGCCCTCGATGCGAAGGCCGCCGGCCGGCAGCAGGAAGGATTCGCGATCGGTCTCGGCCTTCAGGGTCACCGCGCGGACCGCGCCGACCAGTCCGAACGCGACATGGACCACATAGCTGCCCGGCGGCAGCACGATGTTGGGCGTGGCCCCGCGATCCTCGCGGATCAACTTGAACGCGCCGGTTTCGTCCGGCCGGTCGGAAAAGACCCGCCACACCAGTCCGCTGGTGATGACCGGCAGGTCCTTGCCGTAGCGCGCCGTCAACGCCAGCACCGCCTGGCCGGGCGCCGTCGCGCCCTGCGGCGGCGCGACCACCGGCGGCACGGCAGCGATGGATGGTTGGGTCAGGGGCGCAGGCATGCTCGGAATCGACGCCGGCCCCGAGGGCGGGGCCAGATTCATCGCCGGCGCCGAAGGTTCGGGAACTGACGCCGGCGGCACCGGCGGCGGGCGATCGCTGAACATCTGGGCGGTAGCGGGGCAGGCGATCGCCGAAATCAGTAAACCCGCAAGCGCCAACGCCGAAAACAGGCGTCCGCCACGCCCGGATCGACCGATGCCGTTACCCCCTGAAGTCATGGGGGCATGCTTTTCACCGAAAACGCGGCAAATTCAAGCCAGCAGGCCCGCCGCAACGGTGCTCCTGGAACCGGCGGGACGGCCTGGGTGTTACTCCGGGAGCCGCGATCCCGTCACAATCGCTGCCTATCCCCACCCGAACCAGGCATAAACCATGCCTGTGATACATTCTGGCAGGGCCAAGCTGTAGCGATTAGCTTTAGCTCCCAGGAGGCATCCGTGCTGAATATTTTGATCGGACGCGGCCAGAACGCCTCTGATGGCCAGGACAAGGTGGGTCTTGGCACCATCAGGCGGCCGGTGATCGGGCTGGCGCTGGGCGGCGGCGCCGCGCGCGGGTTTGCCCATATCGGCATCGTCCGGACATTGATTGCCCACGGTATCGTCCCCAATGTCGTGGTCGGCACCTCGATCGGCGCGGTGGTGGGCGGGGCCTATGCCGCGGGGCATCTCGATACGCTCGAGGAATGGGCGCGCAGCCTGCAGCCGCGAAATATTCTCGGTTATCTCGATATCCGCCTCAACGGCTCAGGCCTGATCGGCGGCGAAAAGCTGGCCGCGCACCTCGAAGCCGTCATAGGCCAGATCCGGATCGAAGAGTTGCCGCTGAAATTTGCGAGTGTGGCCACGGAAGTCCGCACCGGCCACGAGATCTGGCTGACCCATGGCCGCATCGTCGATGCGATGCGCGCCTCCTATGCGTTGCCGGGGATATTTTCGCCGGTGCTGGTGGGCGACCGCTGGCTGGTCGACGGCGCGCTGGTGAACCCAGTCCCGGTGTCGGCAGCGCGCGCGTTAGGCGCTGAAATCGTGATTGCCGCCAACCTCTCGAGTGACGTCTTTACACACAGCACGACGGTCTACTCCTATGGCGCGGCAGTAGACGCGCCGGAGGCGATGACCGAGCCGGCGCCGCCGAAAACCGGGTTCGGCAAGTTCTTTTCTCCCGAACGCACCATGAAGCGCGAGTTTTTTGGCGGCGGCGGACGGCCGGGCATTTCCTCTATTATGGTCGATGCCTTCAACATCATGCAGGACCGCATCACCCGCGCGCGGCTCGCCGGCGATCCGCCCGACCTGCTGATCTCGCCCCGGGTGGGTAAAATCGGCATGTTCGATTTTCAGCGGGCCGAAGATCTGATCGCGCACGGCGCGCGCGCCGCCGAGCGCGCCATCGATTCCATCCAGGAAGCGATCCACATTTTGTCGCCCGCTTCGGGCAAGCCGGGCACGACAGTCGACGAGGCGTCCTGATCGCCTCAGGCGGTCTTGATGTAGTCCCGCAGCGCTTCCTGTTCCATCTCATACTCCCGAACGCGCCACTTGACGATGTCGCCGATCGAAATCAGGCCGACGACCATGCCTTCCTCGACCACCGGCAAATGCCTGAATTTGCCCAGCGTCATCATTTCCATGATCGCGGCAACTGTATCGTTCTGCCTGCAACTGACGACCTTGCGCGTCATGACCGCGTTGACCGGCTCATCAAGCACCCTGGCGCCCCGTTCCCCCAGCACCCGCACGATATCGCGTTCCGACAGGATGCCTTCGATGCGGCCTTTGCTCATCACCAATACGGCGCCGATCCTCCGCTCCGACAGAATCCTGATCGCTGCCGAGAGCTTTGCATCCGGCTCGACGCTCTCAATGTGATGGCCTTTGGAATCGAGAATTGCACGTACCGTCATTGTCGTCTCCCTGAAGCCGATCGCGCCCTTGAGCGAGCGCGTTCTTTGTTCCCTTGAGTCTTCAATCAACAGTTCAGCGCCGGTTTCGTTGCAGGCGCACCGGGCAAGCACGGTATAAGCACGTTCGCGGGCTTATGGGCTGCCTCAATAACACCTACATGATGGATCAATCCACGCCGCGCCGCAAGCGACGATCAGCCGCTGTGCGATGCGTCGGAGGATGACGCATCCGCACCATGGGCGGAAGTTTGCGCAATCGGATCGAACAGCGAAAATAGCAAAAGCCCCGCGAAAAAACCGCCGATATGTGCCTGCCAGGCGACGCTGGCGCCGTCCGCGCCGATCGTGAGCGATCCGATGCCGAAGATGATGTTGACGCCGAACCAGACGCCGAGAAAACCCAGTACCCGCGGATTGCGCAGCGCGCGCAGCAGCGAAAGTGCCGGTACCTTTGCCGCGGCATCGGCGTCGCCGCGGCTGAACGACAGGAAGCTGCCCCGCACGAAGGCAAAGCGGATGGCGGCGGCCATGGTGCCGGACACCGAGGCCGAAGCGCCGATCATCGGCGCGACCGCATGCTCATGGGTAATAAGATGCGCCAGCGCGCCTGCCGCCGCCGTCACCGCCATGAACAGGAAGAACCGGATAGCGCCGAACCGGCGCGCCAGCGCGCTGCCGAACGGCAACAGCCACAGCACGTTGAAACCGATATGGCTGAGATTGGCGTGCAGCAGCGAATAGGTCACGAAGGTCCAGACCTTGGCGCCGGCGCCGCCGGGAAAGGTGATGGCCAGCAGTGTTGTATCGTAGCGCTTCGGAATGAATCCGAATACGTCGATGGTCCAGTTTTCCAACTCCGGCGGCAGTAGCACGCGCAGGTGAACGACCGCGAGCAGCAGGACGTAGGCGGTCAGCGCCCTGGGCAGCGTAAGGACCGGTTCGCGCGGGGCATCCTGTGGCAATTCTGGCGGAGATTCCAAGGGCGAAGACCTAAAGCGGGCGGCTCACGCGAGCGATTGCGCCCCATTAGGCGGCTTGGCCCTGCCGTGCAAGCACGGGATCGTGGCGGGCCGCCACACGCCAAAGAAAAAGGGAGGACTCTGAGAAAGTCCTCCCTCGTTTGCGCCGGTCTTTCGCGCTGGGAAACCGGGCGGCATCCCCACCCCTCCCCGCGCGACAACCAGACTGTCTGACGCCGCCTGTGTAACTACCTCGCCGGAACCTGGAGGAAAACCGGCGAGGATCGAGTGCGCGGACACTAACAGACGGGCGGCGATCCCCAACCTCATAGTTAACTTAACCTTAACGGCACAAAGCCGCCCCCGGCCGCGCCAAAACGCGTCAGCGGCATGGACGCTGCAACGCCTGTCTTGCAAAACAATCAAGGGAACGGGCGTGC
>DATANB010000133.1:0-12062 GCA_036266415.1 Bradyrhizobium sp.
CTTTACGGTGACTTCCGCGACGAAAATCCTAGTTGCAAAGTCCTGCCCCCGTGCTTCTAATTGGAACAATTAAAAAGCATGGGGAGGTATCAGGCGTGTCTACAGTCAAATTGACGGTAAACGGCAAGGCGGTTTCGGCCGATGTCGAGGACCGGACCCTTCTAGTCCAACTCCTGCGCGATCATCTGAACCTGACCGGCACCCATGTCGGCTGCGATACCAGCCAATGCGGCGCCTGTGTCGTCCACATCGATGGCCGGGCGGTCAAATCCTGCACCGTGCTGGTTGGGCAAGCCAATGGCGCCAACGTCACCACCATCGAGGGTATCTCGAAGGGAGACGAACTGCACCCGATGCAGGCCGCCTTCCGTGACAATCACGGGCTGCAGTGCGGTTACTGCACGCCGGGCATGATCATGTCGGCCATCGACATCGTCAATCGCCACGGTGGCAAGCTCGATGAGGACACCGTCCGGCACGAGCTTGAGGGCAATATCTGCCGCTGCACCGGCTACCACAATATCGTGAAATCGGTGCTCGACGCCGCCGGCCGCATGAAGGTCTCGCAGGCGGCGGAATAGTCGGCCGATCCTGATCGGCACGATCGGAACTTTCGAAATTCAAGAACTGGCTGCGATCCGCGCACTTCAAGGCTCTCGCGCAGGTCAAGCGGCCCGACAGGGAGAGATATGATGGGTGTTGAAGGTATTGGCGCAAGCGTGGTGCGCAAGGAAGACCGGCGTTTCATCACAGGCAAAGGCCGCTACGTCGACGACATCAAGCTGCAGGGCATGACCTTTGCCCATTTCGTCCGCAGCCCGCACGCTCATGCCAAGGTAAAAAGCATCGACTCGTCGGCGGCGACCAAGATGCCGGGCGTGGTCGGCGTATTGACCGGAAAGCAGATCGTCGATGACAAGGTCGGCAATCTGATCTGCGGCTGGGCCATCACATCGAAAGACGGTACGCCCATGAAGATGGGCGCGTGGCCGGCGATGGCGCCGGAGACGGTACGCTTCGTTGGCCAGGCGGTTGCGGTTGTTATCGCCGAGACCAAGAACCAGGCGCGCGACGCGGCGGAGGCCGTCGTCGTCAATTACGAGGAACTTCCGGCCGCCGCCAATATTCGCGCGGCTATCAAGTCCGGCGCGCCGCAACTTCACCCGGAGGCGCCCGGCAACGTGATCTATGACTGGACGATTGGCGACGAGGCGGCGACGGAGGCGGCGTTCAAAGCGGCTGCCAACGTGGTCTCGCTCGATATCACCAACAACCGGCTGGTGCCAAACGCGATGGAGCCGCGCGCGGCGATCGCGGAATATAACGAAGCCGAGGAGCATTTCACGCTGTATACGACGTCGCAGAATCCGCACGTCGCGCGTCTGGTGCTGTCGGCCTTCTACAACATCGCGCAGGAACACAAGCTGCGGGTGGTGGCGCCCGACGTCGGCGGCGGCTTCGGCTCGAAGATCTTCATCTATCCCGAAGAGATGGTGGCGCTGTGGGCCTCCAAGAAGGTGCGGCGCCCGGTGAAGTGGACCGGCGATCGCTCCGAGGCATTCCTGACCGACGCCCACGGTCGCGATCACCTCACCAAGGCCGAGATGGCGTTCGACGCCGGCAAGAAGATCACCGGGCTTCGGGTGAAGACCTACGCCAATCTCGGCGCTTACATGTCGCTATTCTCCTCCTCGGTGCCGACCTATCTCTATGCGACGCTGCTGTCGGGCCAGTATAATATCCCCAACATCTTCGCCGAGGTAATCAGCGTCTACACCAACACGGTCCCGGTCGATGCCTATCGCGGCGCAGGCCGCCCCGAAGCCAGTTTCGTGGTGGAACGGCTGATGGAGACCGCGGCGCGGCAGATGAAGGTCGATCCGGCTGAGTTGCGCCGCAAGAACTTTATTACCAGCTTCCCGCATCAGACGCCCGTGATCATGGCCTACGACATTGGCGATTTCGGCGCCTCGCTCGACGCCGCCTTGAAGGCGATCGATTACGCGGGTTTCCCCGCGCGCAAGGAGAAGGCCAAAAAGGAAGGCAAGCTCCGCGGCATCGGCTTCTCCTGCTACATCGAGGCCTGCGGTATCGCGCCCTCGAAAGCGGTCGGCAGCCTCGGCGCCGGCGTAGGCTTGTGGGAATCCGCCGAGGTCCGCGTTAATCCGGTCGGCACCATCGAGATCCTTACGGGTTCGCACAGCCACGGCCAGGGCCATGAAACCACCTTCTGCCAGCTCGTCGCGGAGCGGCTTGGGGTTTCGATCAGCCAGGTCCAGATCGTGCACGGCGATACCGACAAGGTGCAGTTCGGCATGGGCACTTATGGCTCGCGTTCGGCCGCCGTCGGCCTGACGGCGATCCTCAAGGCGATGGAAAAGGTTGAATCCAAGGCAAAGAAGATCGCCGCACACCAGCTCGAAGCGTCCGAGGACGACATTGTCATCGAGAACGGCGAGTTCAAGGTCACCGGCACCGACAAGTCGATCGCGCTGCCGATGGTGGCGCTCGCCGCTTATACCGCGCACAATCTGCCCGATGGCATGGAGCCGGGCCTCAAGGAAGGCGCGTTCTATGACCCAACCAACTTCACCTTCCCGGCTGGCGCCTACATCTGCGAACTCGAGGTAGATTCCGGCACCGGCAAGACCTCTTTCATCAATTTCGTCGCGGCCGACGATTTCGGCCGGCTGATCAACCCGATGATCGTCGAGGGTCAGGTCCACGGCGGCCTTGCGCAGGGAATCGGGCAGGCGCTGCTCGAAGGCGCCGTCTACGACAATAGCGGCCAGCTCGTGACCGCCTCGTTCATGGACTACGCCATGCCGCGCGCCGACGATCTGCCGTCGTTCAAATTGAACCACACCACGACGCTGTGCCCGGGCAATCCGCTCGGCATCAAGGGTTGCGGCGAGGCCGGCGCGATCGGTGCGTCGGCGGCCGTTATCAACGCCATTACGGACGCGATCGGCAACAACAAGCTGGAAATGCCGGCGACACCCGACCGGGTGTGGCACGCCATTCACGGTTGAGAGGGAGACAGGATATGTACGAGACAACCTACCATCGTCCCTCTTCCGTTGAGGAAGCCGCCGCGCTGTTTGCCAAGGGCTCGGAGTCGAAATATCTCGCCGGCGGCCATACGTTGATCCCGGTGATGAAGCAGCGGCTGGCCTCGCCATCCGACGTGATCGATCTCGGGAGGATCAAGGATCTCGTGGGCATTGAAGTTTCCGCCGACGCGGTAACGATCAAGGCGGCGACGACGCATTACGACGTGGCCGAAAGCGGACCGGTGCGGAAGGCGATTGCTGCGCTCGCCCATCTTGCCTCGCTGATCGGCGATCCGGCCGTCCGCTATCGTGGCACCATCGGCGGCTCGATCGCCAACAACGATCCCGCTGCGGACTATCCGGCGGCGGTGCTCGCGCTCGGCGCGATGATCAAGACCAACAAGCGCAATATTGCGGCCGATGATTTCTTCAAGGGCCTGTTCACGACAGCGTTGACCGACGGCGAGATCATCACGCAGGTGGTGTTCCCGATTCCGGCCAAGGCGGGGTATTCCAAGCTTCCCCATCCAGCCTCGCGCTTCGCGCTGACCGGCGTGTTCGTGGTCAAGACCAAGGCGGGAGACGTCCGCGTCGCGGCCACCGGTGCTTCACAGAACGGCGCGATGCGGGTGCCGGCCATCGAGGCGGCGCTGAAGGCCAACTGGTCGCCGGGCGCGCTCGACGGCGTCAAGATCTCCGCTGACGGCCTGCTCACCGACATCCACGGATCGTCGGCCTACCGCGCCAACCTGATCAAGGTTATGGCGCAGCGCGCGGTCACTGCAGCCGGCTGATCGCACCCTACGCCCGGTTGAAGCAAGCGGCGCGCAGCGATGCGCGCCGCTTTTCATTGCCCTGCACGTCAGCGGCGCCGAAAGGGTCGTCAATTTTGACGGCGGCGCACTCAGTCAGGTTGATCTGATCTCACAATACGATTTGAAGTAGGATGCATTTGATGATGCATTCACAGCTGCGCATCTCGATCGAAAACATGTCCTTTTAGACATCACGCCGCTTCCATTCTGTAATTTCTTTGGAGAGTAGCCATGTCCAAGCAGCCTCAGATCGATCTTTCGGCGTTTCAAAGCGAAGACAATAATTTTGCCCATTTGTCTCTGCACGATCTCGTAACCGCGCGGGATTTGTTTCACGTTCATCTGATGCGGCATCCCAACGTTGTCGCCACCGCGATCGGTCGTTACCGGATCCGGAACGCGGACAGCTGGCCGAATGACAAGAAGAAAGTGCACGGTACCGGGGTTCGGCGGCTCGATAATTCCGAAGTCAGACCCTATTCCTGGCCATGTATTCTGGCCTTCGTGACCGAGTGGCAAGACCCAAAGGAATTTGCCTCGAAACCGGGCGATGCGATTCCAAGCACGATATTCATGCCCGATGGGAAACGGGTTCCGGTCTGCGTCATCGAAGCTCCGAAGGAATCCAGGACGGACATCGAAGTGCGAAACACGCGCTTTCCGCTGAACAACATCGGCCCCGGCAATCCGATTATCGCCAGGGTCCAGGGCCAGGAATATCTTGCCACCGTCGGCTGCCTTGTAAGCGATGGGCACAAGATATTTGCGCTTACCAACCGCCACGTGACCGGCGAAGCCGGTGAAATCGTGTGGTCGGACCTCAACGGGGTGCGAGAGCGGGTTGGGGTGAGCTCGGCAAAGCAGCTCACGCGTTTGCCGTTGACTTCGATCTATCCCAATTTTTCCGTCAAGGACACCTACATCAATCTGGATATCGGCCTGATCGAAATCGACGAGATTTCGCGATGGACGACCAAGGTCCCGGGTATCGGGGTTCTGGGCCCGATGGCCGATTTCTCCGGCATCAATCTGTCGCTGTCGCTGGTGGGTTGCCATGTCCGCGGTGTCGGCGCGGCGACGGGAGAGATGCTCGGCGAGATCCAGGGGCTGTTCTACAGATACACGACAGGTGGCGGCTTCGAATACGTCTCGGATCTGTTTATCGGCCCGCGCGCCGCGGCAAAGGGCGCGCGCGGAAAAAGCAAGGCTCCGCCCAAATTCGCGACCCATCCCGGCGATTCCGGAACGCTCTGGGTACTGGAGCCGGATATCGGTGCCGCGCATCCGAAAGCCGGCAGCGACAACGCCTTTCTGCCGCTCGCCCTGGAGTGGGGGCGCAACATGCTGGACTCCGCGGGCAGTACGCGCCCGCAGAGCTTTGTCCTTGCGACCTTGCTGTCGAGGGTTTGCGCGCTCCTCGAAGTCGATCCGGTCCGCGACTGGAATATCGATCAGCCGGACACATGGGGCGCACTTGGCCATTTCTCGATCGCAGCGCGCACGCTCGTTGCCCTCTCAGGCAACCATCCGCGCCTCGAGACGCTGATGGAAAACAACAGGGAGATCATAACCCACAACGACGACGTCCTCGGACAGGGAGACTTCAAGGGCATGGGGACCGCGGATTTCGTCCCGATGGCGGACGTGCCGGATTTCTTCTGGAAACCCGGCGTCGCCAAGCAGCACCACACGAGGGCATGGGAGGGTCCCAACCACTTCGCGGACATGGATCAGAAAGATCCGCACAACAACACGCTGCTCAGCCTGACCACGAGCACCGACTTTATCGATCCCGATAAATGGCAGGACTTCTACGATAGCGTGAAGGATATTCTCAGCGGCGATCCGATCGAGCCCAAGCACAGGGGTCTGCTGCCATTCAGGGTGTGGCAGATTTTCGATGAAATGTGCCAGTTCGCCACCGACGGCGACGCCCAGAAATTTGTTTGCGCGGCCGGCGTGCTGGCCCATTACGTCGGCGACGCATGTCAGCCCCTCCACATCTCCTACCTCCACGACGGCGATCCAAACCGGGCGGTCGAACACGAGTTCAGCAAAGGCAAGAAGGCGGGTACCACGGAGAAACGGCCGCTGGGCCAGGGCGTTCATTCGTCATACGAGGACGCAATGATCTTCGATCACCGCGCCGAAATCCTGGACGGTCTGAAACGAACGCCGAAAGTCAAAAAGAGCGAGCTGATAACCAATGGCTTCGAGGCGGCGCAAAAAACCATCGACATGATGCGCGATGTCTTCGCGCAAATCTCGCCAATGGATATGGTCCAGACCTATGTCGACGTCGGCAGGGGCGGAAAGGCGAGCACCGACGCATTGTGGCAGGCTTACGGCCAAAAGACCGTCAACGTGATGAAGCAGGGCGCGCATCTTCTGGCGGTTCTCTGGGAAAGCGCATGGCAGGTCGGAAGCGGCGAGACCAAGGTCAAATCCTTGCGGGCGCTGACCCAGGATGAGGCCATGGCAATTGTCAGCGACCCGGATTTCCTGCCTTCGATGACCGTCGACCAGATCGGGGCAAGCCTGAAGAAGCCCTGACCGTGCGTCGGTGGAGCGGCGCGCGGCGCGCGCCGCTTCCGCTTTTCGCCGCCGGGGGCCAAAAGGCGCTTGCCACCCTCCCCGCAAGGCTAGACAATTTCCCCAATAAGCACCTCCGGGGAGCGTCCATGAAATTCGGCATTTTCTACGAGCACCAGCTGCCGCGGCCGTGGAACGAGGGTGACGAGCACCGGCTGTTCCAGGAGGCGCTCGATCAGGTCGAACTCGCCGACCGGCTCGGCATCGACTATGCCTGGGAAGTCGAGCACCATTTTCTCGAGGAATATTCACATTCCTCCGCGCCGGAGATATTCCTCGCGGCGTGCTCGCAGCGCACCAGCAGGATCCGGCTCGGCCACGGCATCTGCCTGATGCCGCCGAAATACAACCATCCGGCGCGGGTCGCCGAGCGCATCGCCACCCTCGATCTCGTCTCCAGCGGTCGCGTCGAATTCGGCACCGGCGAGAGCGCTTCGCTGATGGAACTCGGCGGCTTCAATGTCGGCTTCGATCCGGTCGAGAAGCGGCGGATGTGGAAGGAGGGCGTCGAGCAATGCACCAACATGATGGTGATGGACCCCTATCCCGGCTTCAGGGGCGAGTTCTTCGAGATGCCGTGCCGCAACGTGGTGCCGAAACCGGTGCAGAAGCCGCACCCTCCGCTGTGGGTCGCCTGTTCCAATCGCGAGACCATCAAGATGGCGGCGCGCTACGGCATCGGCGCGCTGACCTTCGCCTTCGTCGATCCCCGCGAGGCCCGGCAATGGGTCGATGACTACTACCGCATCTTCAAGGAGGAGTGCGTGCCGATCGGGCACGCCGTCAATCCCAACGTCGCGATGGTGACCGGCTTCTCGGTGCATGCCGACGAGATGGAATCGCGCCGACGCGGTGAAGACGGCCTGCGCTTCTTCCGCTACGGCCTGGCGCATCATTATATCTTCGGCGAGCACAAGCCCGGGCGCACCGACATCTGGGCCAATTTCGAAAAGGCGCGGCATGCCTTGCCGCCGGCCGGCGCCGATCACGGCATCGGCACGCCGGATCAGTTGCGAACCCATCTGCGGCAGTTTGAGGAATCAGGGGTCGATCAGACCGTGTTCATCCAGCAGGGCGGCCGCAACCGGCACAGGGATATTTGCGAAGCGCTCGAGTTGTTCGCAAAGGACGTGATGCCGGAATTCCGGGCGCGCGAAGTCGCGCGGGAAAAGCAAAAGCAGGAAGAGCTCGCGCCTTACATCGAAAAGGCGATGGCGCGCAAACAGGCCATGACGCCGATGCGCGACGAGGAGATCCCGGTCTATGTCGCGCTCGGCCGCAAGGTCGCCGAGGAAGGCACCGGCACCGAGCGTCAGAAGCAGAACGCCAAATTATGGGCGGACGCCGCCAAAGTAACACTCAGCGATCCGCTGCGGCACAATCCAAAAGCAACCGCCAACAAATAGAAAATGGATTTTTGATGTGACCGATACGATGATCTCTCCCGCCTCCGGAACTAATGCCGCGGGTGCGCGCGCCAGCGGACCGCTGACCGGCGTTCGCATCGTCGAATTCGCCGGCATCGGACCCGGCCCCTTTGCCTGCATGCTGCTGGCGGACATGGGCGCGGAGGTGGTGACGCTGAACCGCGTCGGCGCCAGGAAAAATCTGAAATCGGTGGCGGGACGCGGACGCAAGGTGGTCGAACTCGACCTTAAGGACAAGGCTGCTGTCGCGCAGGTACTTGACCTGCTGGCCAATGCCGATGCCCTGATCGAGGGTTTCAGGCCTGGCGTGATGGAGCGGCTGGGGCTTGGGCCGGACGCGGTGGCGACGCGCAACCCGCGCCTGGTTTATGGCCGCATGACCGGATGGGGTCAGGAAGGCCCGCTGGCGCAGGCGGCCGGCCATGACATCAACTATATTTCGGTCACCGGCGCGCTGGCCGCGATCGGGCCGAAGGAAAAGCCGGTGCCGCCGCTCAACCTGGTCGGCGATTTCGGCGGCGGCGCGCTCTACCTCGTGGTCGGCGTGCTCGCGGCCCTGCTGGAAGCCAGAAAATCCGGCAAGGGTCAGGTGGTGGATGCGGCGATGTGCGACGGCGCGGCCTCGCTGATGTCGATGTTCTTTGACATGACGGCCATGGGCCGCTGGACCGAAGGGCGCGAGAGCAATTTTCTCGACGGCGGGGCGCATTTCTACGGCGTCTATGAATGCGCTTGCGGCAAATTCATTTCGATTGGCTCGATCGAGCCGCAGTTCTACGCCCTGCTGCGCCAGCTCGCCGGGCTGACCGACGCCGGCTTCGATGCCCAGATGGATCGCAAGGCATGGCCCGGCCTCAAACAAAGACTGGTCGAGCTGTTCAAGACCAGGACGCGCGAGGAGTGGTGCAAGATCATGGAGGGCACCGACGTCTGCTTCGCGCCGGTCCTGACCATGGCGGAAGCGCCCGATCATCCGCACATGGCGGCGCGAAAGATTTTCGTCAGCCGCCACGGCGTGACGCAACCGGCGCCGGCGCCGCGCTTCTCGCGCACGCCCTCGGCGATCCGCGAGCCCGCCACGGCGGTTATCGCTGAACTGATGAGCGAGTGGAGGAGCGGAAGATGACGCTTCAAGCACCATTCCGGGGCGCGCGTTAGCGCGAACCCGTTGGCGTCGCCCCGGAATGACGGGCAAGGCCACTACGCCGCTCCTTTTCAGCGTCTGCACGCCGCGGTGCCAGTCCGAATTCGAGGGATATTCGTCATTCGCCTAACCTGTCTGATTTGCGATGATCCCGGCGTCAAAATGATGAGGCAACCATGGCGCTGCAACTCCGGCCGAACTGCGAATATTGCGACAAGGACCTGCCACCGAACTCGACCGACGCGCGCATCTGCTCCTACGAATGCACCTTCTGTGCGGACTGCGTCGAGACCAGGCTCCACAACGTATGCCCGAACTGCGGCGGCGGCTTTGTCCATCGACCGATCAGGCCGGCAAGGGAGTGGCGGCCGGGCGTGTCGGTTGGGAAACATCCGCCGTCAGACAAGCGCGTGCACCTCAAATACAGCCTCGACGATCTCGCGGCGCATTCGGCGCGAATCAGGGATATTGCGCCGGAGCAGCGCTGACGCACGCGGCATCGAAAGTGCGCTCCCTCTCCCATAGGGAGAGGGGCGGGGTGAGGGGTTACGGTCTATCGTTAGGCTGTAACCCCTCACCCGCTCGCAAAAGCTCGCGACCTCTCCCTCTGGGAGAGGTGCAGAGAGTGCGCGGCGCGAGCGAAGCACCTAACCGGCCGGCACAATCGTGCCCTCGACTTCGCCGAACCCGACGCGATAGCCCTTGCCCTGGCACCAGCCGCGGAAGCTCAGGGAATCGCCGTCTTCCAGGAACGTCCGCTGGACGCCAGTCGCGAGCTCGATCGGCTCGCTGCCGTTCCAGGAGATTTCCAGAAGACTGCCGCGTTGTTGCTTGTCCGGGCCAGAGATAGTGCCGCTGCCCAGGAGATCGCCGACATTCATGGCGCAGCCGGAAGAGGCGTGATGCACCAGTTGCTGCACCGACGACCAGTACATGTATTTGAAATTGGTGCGGCAGATGCGCACCGCCTCATTCATAGGCGCCGCGCGCAGGCCTACATCGAGCTCAAGATCGTAATTATTCGGCCGCGCCTGCTGTAAATACGGCAGCGGTGCCGGGTCCTGGGCCGGACCATGGACGCGGAACGGCTCCAGCGCCTCGCGCGTGACCACCCACGGGCTGATCGAGGTCGCAAAGGCCTTGGCCTGGAACGGCCCGAGCGGCACATATTCCCATTGCTGGATGTCGCGCGCGCTCCAGTCGTTCAGAAGCACGAAGCCGAAAATCATTTCCTCCGCCTGCGTCTCAGAGAGCATCTCGCCCATCGGCGAGGGTTGGCCGACCACGGCGCCCATCTCCAGTTCGAAATCGAGCCGCCTGCATGGACCGAAGCTCGGCACTGTCTCGCTCGGCGCCTTCAACTGACCGCGCGGCCGCCGCACCCTCGTGCCGGAGACCACGACGGTGGACGCACGTCCGTTGTAGCCGATCGGCATATGCAGCCAGTTCGGCTGCAACGCATTGTCCTTGCCGCGGAACATGACGCCGACATTGGTGGCGTGTTCCCTCGACGAATAGAAATCGGTGTAACCTCCAACCGCGATCGGCAAATGCAGGGTAGCGCCGGCGATCGGCAGCAGCGCGCGGTCGCGCAAGACCTTGTTGTCGCGCAGTTGCGGATTGTCGTGGCGCAACAGCTCGCTGATGCGCGCACGGGTGCGCGACCACAGCTTCGGTCCCAGCGCCATAAAGGCATTGATCGATGCTTGCGCGAATACGTGCCACGCGGGCGCAAGATCGATCAATCCCTCGCTTTCCAGCAATGCGAGATCGAGCACAAAATCGCCGATCGCGACGCCCACGCGCGGCGTCGGCGAAGATTCCGTGGAGAACACGCCGTAGGGCAGATTCTGGATCGGAAAATCCGACGCGGCGTCGACCGCGATGAAGGAGCGAAGGGCGGGATCGTTGGGATGGGGCATCGCTTTAAATCCAGACGTTACTGCGACCGCCGTTCACCCTCCCCTGGAGGGGGAGGGTCGACGCGAATGAAATGAGCGGCGGGGTGGGGTGGCGGCCTCCCGTTTCGAACGGTTCCCGAGTTGAGAGATCACCCCACCCCGGCTCGCATCTTACGATGCGAGTCGACCCCCCTCCAGGAGAGGGTAAAAAAGAGACTACGGCTTGTTCGGATCGAAGCGCTTTTCCAGTCCCTTCCAGCAATCCGCGTAATCGTCCTGCAAGGTGGCCGACTTCGCCGCATGCGCGGTGATGCGCTGCGGATAGCGGGTTTCGAACATGAACGCCATGGTACCCGTCAGCTTGACCGGCTTCAGTTCCGAATTGCTGGCGTGATCGAAGGCCTCGCGGTCCGGGCCGTGCGGCAGCATCATGTTGTGCAGACTGATGCCGCCGGGGACAAAGCCCTGCGGCTTGGCGTCGTAGACGCCGTAGATCAGACCCATGAACTCCGACATGATGTTCATGTGATACCACGGCGGGCGGAAGGTATTTTCCGCCACCAACCAGCGTTCCGGGAAGATCACAAAATCGATGTTGGCGGTGCCGGCGGTCTCCGACGGCGAGGTCAGCACGGTGAAGATCGAGGGATCGGGATGGTCGAACCCGATGGCGCCGACCGGCGAGAAGGTCCGCAGGTCGTATTTGTACGGCGCGTAATTGCCGTGCCACGCCACCACGTCAACAGGTGAATGCGGCAGTTTCGTCATGAACAGCGAGCCGCCCCACTTCACGTATAATTCGGTCGACGTGTCCTTGTCCTCATAGGCCGCAACCGGGGTGAGGAAATCGCGCGAATTGGCGAGGCAATTGGCGCCGATCGGGCCGCGCTCCGGCAGCGTGAAGGCGCCGCCGTAATTCTCGCAGAGATAGCCGCGGGCGGGGCCGCCCGGTATCTCGACGCGGAATTTCACGCCGCGCGGAATCACCACGATTTCGCCGGGCTCGGCGTCGATCCGGCCGAACTCGGTGACGAAGCGCAGACTGCCCTGCTGCGGTACGAACATCATCTCGCCATCGGCATTGTAGAAGTGTTGATCGACCATCGATTTGGTGATGAGGTAGACATGGG
>DATANB010000134.1:0-11150 GCA_036266415.1 Bradyrhizobium sp.
CCCGAGCCTCCAGGTCCACATAACTGAAAAGCGAGCCAGACCGTTCGTCACTTCCCCGCATCGCGCTACCCCAGCAAAATCCTGCTCTAGGGAATCACGATCCAAAACGCTTCGCTAGAGACTTTTTCAACAGCCTGCTAGAGCGCGTTTGCCTGCATCCAGCCAGCCACCGCCCGGCCGATGGCGGGCCCGGAATCTTCCTGGATGAAGTGCGAGCCTGATACCGTCACTTCGGTCTGGTTGTTCCAGCTTCGGCAAAGCTCCCGCGGCGCGCCGATCAGAATGGCTCCAGGCTCGGCGTTGACGAACAGTTTTGGAATCTCGTTCTCAGCCATCCACTGCGAATAGTCCGCCGCGATCCGCACCACGTCGGCGGGTTCGCCTGCGATCGGAATCTGCCGCGGCCAGGTCAATGTCGGCCAGCGGTCCTCTGCGCTCCGAAACGGCCGGCGATATTCGGCCATCTCGGCCTCAGTCAGTTTCCTCAGCACCGATCCCGGCAGCACCCGCTCCACGAACATGTTGCGATCGAGGATCATCGCCTCGCCCTTGTCGGAGCGAAAGCCCTGGAAGATCGGCACAGCCTGCGGGCTCCATTCGTCCCAGGCGGCGATAGGCCGCACGATCGCCTCCATGTAGGCAATGCCCCGGACACGGTCGCGGTGATGGTTGGCCCAGTCGAAGCCAAGTGCCGAACCCCAGTCGTGCACCACGAACAGAATGGATTGCGAGGGACCAATGACCGCGTCGATGAAGGCCGCAAGATATTTGCGGTGGGTCGCGAAGCGGTAAGTGTCCGGGCCAGGATCGGGCAATTTGCCGGAATCGCCCATGCCGATCAGATCCGGCGCGATCAGCCGGCCACGGCCCTCAAGCTCGGGAATGACGTCGCGCCAGAGATAGGACGAGGTCGGATTGCCGTGCAGAAACAACACCGGCGCTCCCTCGCCGCGCTCGTGATAGGCCATGCGGCTATCAAGTACATCGACGGTCTTTTTTTTCAGAGGTTGTTCTGTCATTGGTTTCCTGCCTCCACGATTGAGCCAGCATGCCGCCCGACGACCCCGGACGCAAATCGATGTCTTTGCCCTTCACCATATCCGACCTGCGGCAGCGCCCAGAGTTTTTCGACACCGTGGCGATGCGAATCTGGCAGGCGTGGTGGAAAGCGTACGGCCATCCGCTCGACTATATTTCCGGCCGTCTGTGCGAGAACCTCAAAGCCGAGCCGATACCTCTTGCGCTGGTCGCCCACGAAGGATCGACGTTTCTCGGCACGGCCTCGGTGATCGCCTCTGATCTGGCGGAGCGACCGCAACTGACGCCCTGGGTCGCGGCGGTGTGGGTCGAGCCGCAGGCGCGCCGGCGCGGCGTCGGCACAGCGCTGGTCAACCGCGCCACGCAGGATTGCTTTGCCCTTGGGATCAACCGCGCCTATCTCTGCGCGCGGCTGCAGCGTTCGGCGTTTTACGAAAGACTGGGCTGGACACCGATCGAGCGGGATGTCGGGCAGCACCGTCTGAGCGTATTTGTCCGGGATGCAAATCCCTAAGCCGGCTCGATCAGGCGTTCGACGCCATGAAGATCGACAGACCGAAGTCGGTGAGATGGTGCAGCGACTGATCGACGCCGATCAGCGTCCAGAACCACGGGTGCTTGTTCTCCTGCGTCACCCCGAAGTTCGCGGCACAAATTCCCTTGGCGCGGTCGACCGTGATGTGGATGGCGAAATCGATCAAGGCGACGAACCAGAACCGCGGCGCGACAATCAGGATCAGCGTCATTGCAACCGCAAGGTGCACAATACAGTGGGCCAGCAGCGGCGGCGCCCAGCCGGTCTTCTGGTCCTTGCCGATGGCCATCCACGAGGTCTGCAGCACGAAATCGGCGACGACATGCTTGACCGTAAGCAGCAACATCCAGCCGATCAGCGCACCGACCGGAACCGATGAGGACATGGGGGGAAACGACAAAGCTGGCGGCCTCGCTGGGACTGACATGGAAAGGCACGGGCGGAACCGGAAGCTTCAGCGCAACTTCTTCTTAAACCCGGACAATTTGACCGGTTCCCGACGTTTATGCCATCTCCCCCGCCAGAATGCACCTGCGCCAGGCCGGAAAAACGCCAAGTGTGGCCTGACGGCGATAGGCTGCGGCAATGATGCAACTGCGCCCGGTAAAGTTACCGGTGATCCCGATTTGCAATCCACCGGGGGGCGAATATCATCCGCATTCCGGAAAATAATCGTTCATTCCTAGATATTTACGATCTCGCCGGGCGATCTTCCAAAGCCGATGTGCCGGCCACGCACCTCGGATCCAGGTATGGGCCATGAGCGCTGAAGTCCCAATGCCGAAGGCGGAAAAGCCGCCCCAACGTTCGCAGGTTGTTAGAACCAACCGGCGCCAGGTGCTGCTGTTTGCCGCCCTGACCGTGATCCTGACGGTTGCGACGGTGGTGTGGGGCGGGCGCACCTGGTTGAGGAATTCCGAAACGCTGGTGTTCGCCGTCGGCGAGGCCAACGGCGTCGAAGCCCGCTTTGCCGCCAGGCTAGCCAGCGTCCTCAGGAACAACTCTTCGCGCCTGCGCCTCAAGATTGTACCCAACGCCGACGACGTCAAGGCGCTTGCGCAATTCGACCGCAGGCAGGCCGATCTAGCGGTGCTGCGCACCGACGCAAAGGTACCACCGCGCGCCCGCGCGCTTGCGATCCTGGAGCATGACGTATTGCTGCTGATCAGCCCCGGCAACAAGAAGATCAAGTCGCTTGCCGAACTGAAGAAAAAGAAGATCGCCGTGCTGGCCGACAGCGATAGCAGTGCAGCCTTTGTCCGCCGTGCCCTTGAATTTTCCGATGGTTCCGACGCGGCTTCACGGGTCCAGATGGCGCCGCCAAATTCGACGCTGGACAAGCTGTTCGCGTCCGGCGCCTATGGCGCGGTGGTCGCCATTGCGCACGCCTCGGCGCTCGTGAAAGACAAGCGCTACGAACAATTCGCCAGGCGCGGCGGATTCACCGTAAACGCGATCGGCGAGTCGAAAGCGCTGGCGCGACGAGATCCTGGTATTTCAGAGGAAACGCTAGCGACCGGGATGCTGTCCTCCTCGCCGGCGATACCCGACGACGACCTCGATACCATCGGATTGCAATGGCTTCTGGTCGCGCAGTCCAGAATGTCGACGGCGACGGCGGGAGACCTTGCCCGCGCGATCTACGAAAACAAGGCCGAGCTCGCGCTGGGAGATGGCTTCGCCTCCAGGATCGAACCGGCCGATACCGACAAGGATGCTTTCATCGTCGCGCACCAGGGCGCCGCCGAATATATCAACGATGAAACCAAGTCGTTCATGGACCGCTACAGCGACCTCCTGTACCTGGGGGCAGCGGCGCTCAGCGTCATCGGTTCGATTTTCGCCGGACTCTACACCAAGGTGACCAGGATCGCGCCGGAGAAGGCCAGCGAACTGGCGACCGCCATTCTCGACATCGGCGAGCGGATCGAGCACGCCAATTCGCCGGAGTCGCTCGAGACGTTGCAGGAAGAACTTGAGGCCATCCTGCGCCGCGCGGTAACCGGACTGCGCGACGGCGCCATCTCGACGGACGGGCTGGATACGTTCAAGCTCGGTTACGAATTCGTGCGCGACCAGATCGGCATGCGCCGCGACTATCTGAAACGGCACGGCGGCCATGAAGACAACGTGGTGATCGTCAAGTCAGCGTAGAGCGCGCGGAGCCCGAAATGCCACTCTCAATCCGGGTCAGCCGGCCGCGGCATTCGCGCTGGTGGAAAGCGCCCGCGCCCTGATCGCCGCGATGGTGCGCTTGAGCGCGACCTGCCGCGGATCGGGCGTGGCGGCGGCGCGCGCCTCGGCCACGGCGGCGGCAAGATCGGTCAAGGGCAGCGCGCCATCGAAGGTCGGCTTGGCGAGGCCATCAATGATCGCATGCCAGTCGGCAAGGCCCTGGCGATAGCCGTCGCCATAGCCCTCGATCATATCGGCGGTTTGCACCATGGTGAAGGCGGCGCTCGGCTGCTTTTCCAGGCAACGGTTGATCATGTGCAGCCAGCGTTCGGTCCAGGCGCGCTCCTTGGCATAGCGCACCGAGAACCGCCGCCATCGCCGCAAACTCGCCTCGAGCTTCAAACGGCGGATGCCCCACCTGCTTGCAGTACTGAAGCGGATTGAGACCGGCTTGCGCGTCCAGCCCAGTTTTCCCAACACGCCGAGGATGGGATCGCCGGCAACAGCGGGAAGCGCCTCGATCAGTTCATCAATCCGGAATTTCGCGACATCGTCGGTCGACCTGTCGCTGACATCGCCGTCGCCGGATCCGAATGCGGCGAGCTTCAACTGCGCGATCCGGATCGGATCCTGATAGCTCATGCGGATTGCCATCAACCGCGCGATTTCCACGAGCATCGCGTCATCGACATCGCGCCGGCCGACGAACCGCCGCACGCGATCCACATAAAGCTGCGCGTAGCCTGTACCCTGATAATCGATCAACCGATTGATGGCGTCGCTGACAACCGAGGCAGCCCCGGCCGGCAAGCCTTCAGGGAGGAACGGCGGCGCGTCTTCGTCCTCGCCGATGAAATCGGCGAGCAGATAGCGGATCGAGGAAAGAAAACTGGCCACGCTGAGCTTCCGGCTCGTCAGGCGGGCTTCGGCGCGGCCGAGGCCTGCGCCAGCTGCTGCTGCAGCGTCTCTATGTTCTGAAACAGCCGGGCTGTGAAAAGACGGAGAAAGTAAAAACCGAACGCCGGATTCTGCACGTAAAGTTCCTCGACCTTGGTGTAGCTGACGCTCAGGATGAGGCCCGCTTCGATGCATTCCAGCGTCTGGGTCCGCAGGTTCGACGGCGACAGCATGCCGAACTCGCCGACAATGGCCCCGACCGGAAGTTCGATACCCGATTCGACCAGCTTGAAGCGGCCGCTGACGATGTAGAACATGTCCTCGGCCTTCTCGTCCTTGTAGAACAGCACCTCGCCGGCGGCGCATTTGCGTTCGGTCATGAATGGCTTCAGCCACTCCATCGAAAGGTCGCTGTTGACGGATTTCTTCACGTCACGCACCAGCTGCAGCATCTGGTGCAGCCGGTAGGAATTGAGCACCAACACCACGGACTGCAGCACCATGGAAGGATAATTGTGATTCGGAATCGCGGTCGCGATCAGGACGATGTTGGTGAGAATGCCGAAAACCCGCAGCGGGATCATCGTCCGCATCGAAAGCGTCGCAACGACGAAAACCGAAGCAAACAGGCTAGCTGCGCTTCCTGCGTGTTCTGCGAGATGTGAGGTGTCCATCGGGGCCAACCAACTTTTAAGGAGTGAACCGGCTCGCGGGTCGTAATGCCTGCGCGCCCGCCATAATAATGTCGGCGGGGGCTTTTGATATACGGCGAAAAGGCGAGGTTTTGTCGGGGATTTCACTCAATCCCGGTAAAAAAGTCGATTTACGCCCCGCTCCCGCCGCGCGACGCGGCATCTGCCGGAGGGCACGCCGCTTTCCCGGGCGCAACCCCGGCCGCGCTGCCCGAATAGCGGGGCGCCGCGAGATGTTACGGGCGCCGCCGGCGATAACGCTGTTGTCGGGCGGTCGTTGACGGCCTCCCCTTGCTTGGGCACCTTTGGGGGGCGGTCAAGCCCCGCTTGGCCGCATCAGGCTTTATTCCGTCGCAGGCGTCGTCTCCCAATGTCCAAGCCACATATTCACCCCGCTCTGGAGCAGTTCGTGGCCGCAACGGCCGGTCGCAACATGACCAAAGCGGCCTATGTCGCCGTCCTGGCCGGCGTCGTCATGATGGTCCTGCTCACGGTCAATCCGGCCTATGAGGCGGCGCACCACTCGGTCGATTCGGTGCTGTGGGCGTGCCTGGCCTTCTTTGTGTTCGAATGGGCGGTCCGGCTTCGCCACGCCTTTCTGGCGCAACGACTAGGGGCTTACGCGCTATCCTTCCGCGGGCTGGTGGACGCCGTCGCCGCGGCAGCGGTGCCGCTGGCGATGATCCTTGGCGCTAATCCCAAAACGGCCTGGCTGCTGGGCATATTCTGGACGCTCAAGGTGGTCCCGGGGATTCCGGGATTGCGCCAGTTGCGCCGGGTGCTGGTGCTGGAATCCGGCCCGCTGTTGAGCGTGCTGGTGCTCTTCCTGATGGTGCTGTTTCTCGCCTCGGTAGCGGAGCATTTTCTGGAGCGCGACGTCCAGCCGGCTACCTTCGGCAGCGTGCCCGCGGCCTTGTGGTGGGCGATCGCGACCCTGACCACGGTCGGATATGGCGATGTGGTGCCGATCACGCTGCTCGGCCGGATGGTCGCCGCGCTCGTGATGATCTGCGGCCTCGGCGTGTTCGGGCTCTGGACCGGTATTCTGGCCACCGGCTTTGCCGCCGAGACCCGCCGCGACAATTTCCTGAAAACCTGGGAATCGGTGAGCAAGGTGCCCTTCTTTGCCGCGCTCGGCCCTTCGGCGATCGCCGACGTGACGCATATGCTGCGCACCATGGACCTGCCGTCGCGCACCATGATCATTCGCAAGGGCAGGGTAGGCGACTGCATGTATTTCATCGCCGACGGCGAAGTCGAGGTCGATTTGCCGGGCAAGAAGGTCAGATTGGGCGAAGGCGCGTTCTTCGGCGAGATGGCGCTGCTCGGCAACAATCTGCGCTCCGCCAATATCACCACCACGCGGGTGTCGAGACTGCTGGTACTCGATCTCGTGGACTTCCGCATGCTGATGGCGCGGCACCCCGATCTGGCCGAGACCATCGACGCCGAAGCCAGGCGGCGCGCGCTGGAGAACGAATAATGCAAAGGCATTCCCCCGGCGCCGCTGACGCGGCGAGCGCGCCGGTGCTCGACATCGAGGGCGCGCGCGCCACCATCCGCCTCAACCGGCCGAAGCATCTGAACCGGCTGCTGCCCGGTGACCTCGATATGCTTTCAGGATTGTTCGACCGGATCGAGACCGATCCCGCGATCCGGGTGTTGGTGCTGACCGGCACCGGGCGCGCCTTCAGCGCCGGATACGATCTCGGCTCGCTCGCCGAGCGCGCCGATAGCGCGGCGGAAGAGCAGACCGCCGGATCGGCGTTCGAGGTCGTCGTCAACCGGCTCGAAGACCTCAGCCTACCGACAATCTGCCGGCTCAACGGCGGCGTCTATGGCGGCTCGACCGACCTGGCGCTGGCCTGCGATTTCCGCATCGGTGTCGACACCTGCGAGATGTTCATGCCGGCGGCGCGGCGCGGGCTGCATTATTACACCAGCGGCATCAAACGCTACGTGTCGCGGCTCGGCGTCGACAACGCCAAAAGGCTGTTCCTGACGGCCGAGCGGATCGGCGCCGCCGAGATGCTGCGGATCGGCTATCTCACCGCGATGGCGCCGCCGGAGACGCTCGACCAGGAGGTCGACAAGTTAGCCGCAATTCTCGCCGGCAATGCCCCGGTCGCGATGCGCGGCATGAAGCGCGCCATCAATGAATTCGCCCGCGGCAGGCTCGACGAAGCGGCCGCCGACCGCCGCGCCGGCGACAGCATGCGCAGTGCCGAGATCAAGGAAGGCATCAAGGCATTCGCTGAGAAACGTCCGCCGAAATTCTGACGGCGCATACACACGCGTCCCCCTGATGCAGCGCGCCTTCCCTTCTCCCCTTGTGGGAGAAGTGGCGTGGACGAAGTCCACGCCGGATGAGGGGATGGTTAACACGAGCACCACAACCCCGCACCCGTCACGAAACCCTCCCGAAACACGATTCTTTCCGGCGCGCATGAACGCGCGGCGAAGTCGATGCGACAGACGGGCAGGGACACAACAACGGCTTTGCGCCAAACTGACTGGAGACAGGACAATGCTTCGCAAGATTACTTTCGGACTGATCGCCGCGGCTTCCCTCAGCGTCGTCGCTATTGCTCCCGCTTCGGCCCATGGCTTCCACGGCGGCTGGGGTCATCACGGCGGATGGGGCCACGGCTTCGGCTTCGGCGGCCTCTATATCAACACCGGCGTCAGCGACTGCTATCGGCAGCAGATGGTTCAGACCCGCTACGGCCTGCGCCTGCGCACCATCAACGTCTGCGCCTACGACATCTACTGATCGCGCCGGGCCTGCCGCAATCGAAACCCCGATCGCATCCGCGATCGGGGCTTTCTCCTCCCCCGCTTCGCGGCACGCGAAGTGGCGGCAGGGGTCGGCTATTCGTCGATGAAGGTGACGGTATCGGCAATGCGCGCGCGCGTGGTGCGATAGCTGTTGGCCTTGTGCTCGCGGTCCGGAAATCCGAATGAGATGCCGCACACCACCCGGCGGTCGTCGCCGAGGCCGAAATGTTTGCGCACGACCTCGGAATGAAACGCCAGCGCCGCCTGCGGCACCGTGGCCACCCCCAACGCCTGCGCCGCCAGCATGAAGTTCGAGACATAGCCGCCGCAATCGATCGCGCCATAGACGCCGAGCGCCTCGTCGGTATGGACGATGGCGACATGCGGCGCGCCGAAGAAATTGAAATTCTCCAGCGCCTGTTTGGCGTAAGCCGCCTTGTCGCCGCGCGGTATCCCGAGCGAATTGTAGAGCTGAAAACCGCTTTCGCGCCGGCGTTCCAGGTAGACCCCGCGATACTCGCGCGGGAACGGAAAATCGCCGGTATTCGGCTTGCCGCTGGAGGCGACGCCGTAGATCACATCGCGGAATTGTTTCGTGGCGGCGCCGGAGGCGATCACGAGCTGCCACGGCTGGCTGTTGCACCACGACGCCGTCTTCTGCGCCGCCGTCAATATGTGCTCGATGGTTGAGCGCGGCACCGGGTCGGGCCGGAACGCGCGGCAGGAATAGCGTTCGCTCAGCAATTCCTCCAGCACACCGATCCGTTCTTCGACGCTGTGCCGGCCAGCCGGCGCTTTCTGGACGTCGTCCGGCATATTCATCTTCCCTTGGTCGGGATCTTGTTGAACGGCACGTTCTTGTCGACGCGGATGTCGCCGGGCAGTCCGAGCACGCGCTCGGCGATGATGTTGCGCAGGATTTCATCGGTGCCGCCGGCGATGCGGGTCGAGGGCGAGGACATCATCATGGCCTGGAACTGGCCGGCCGCTTCCGCCGTGTCGGGATCGGTCAGCATGCCGCTCGCGCCTTGCAGATCCATCGCATACATCGCGATGTCCTGCAGCATCGAGCCGGCAACCAGCTTGCCGATCGAGTTTTCCGGCCCCGGGCGCTCACCCCTGGAAAGCGCCGAGACCGCCCGGTAACTGGTATACTTCAAGCCGGAGTTCTTCACCGCCCAGTTGGCGAGTTTCGAGCGGACGCCGCGATCGTCGATCGCAAGGCCGTCCTCGGTCATCAGGTTGCTGCAGAACTCGAACAGTTCAGGAAAGCCGGTCGCCAGCCGCGAGCCGATCGTCATGCGCTCGTTCATCAGCGTGGTTAGTGAAACGTTCCAGCCGTCGCCGACCGCCCCTAACCGCTGCGAGTCGGGAATGCGCAGGTCGGTGAAGAACACCTCGTTGAACTCCTGCATGCCGTTGGCCTGCTTGATCGGCTTGACCTCGACGCCTTTGCTCTTCATGTCGATGTAGAACATGGTCAGGCCCTTGTGCTTGGGCACGTTGGGGTCGGTGCGGGTGATGAGAATTCCGTAGTCCGAATAATGCGCGCCCGAAGTCCAGATTTTCTGGCCGTTGATGATCCAGTGATCGCCGTCGCGCTCGGCGCGGGTGCGCAGCCCCGCGACGTCGGACCCGCCGGCGGGTTCGGAGAACAGCTGGCACCAGATTTCCTCGCCGGAGGCGATCTTCGGCAGGTAACGCCGCTTGTCGGCCTCGCTGCCATAGGCCATGACGGTGGGACCACACATGCCTTCGCCGATCTGGAACGGGCTGGTGAGCTTGAAGTAGATTCCTTCTTCCTGCTGCCAGATCACCTTCTCGACCGGGCTGGCGCCGCGCCCACCATATTCCCTGGGCCAGTGCAGGCAGACCCAGCCGCCTTCGGCCTTTTTCTTCTGCCAGGCCTTCGCGACCTCGACGATGTCGGCCTTCTGAAGCTTGATGCGGCCGAGCGAGGATTTGGAAAGCTCCGCCTCGAATTGCTTCGGCGCATTGGCGTCGATCCACTTGCGAGCCTCGCTGCGGAACGCGGCTTCCTGCGGAGTATCATCGAAATTCATGGCGTAATCCCTTCGTCAATCTCTGCCGTCGTCCCCGCGAACGCGGGGACCCATAGCCACCGGCTGTTGTGCCTGAAAAGAAAGTTGCCATAGCCATTGCCTCAAATCGCACTGGCAGGGCGTATGGGTCCCCGCGTTCGCGGGACGACGATTGAGTGACTTATCGCCAGCTTCCATCACGCCCGTCCCTTGGTCGGTATCTTGTTGAAGGGAACGTCCTTGTCGACCCGGATATCGCCGGGAAGTCCGAGCACGCGCTCGGCGATGATGTTGCGCATGATCTCGTCGGTGCCGCCTTCGACGCGGGTCCCGGGCGCACGCAGCAGCATCGCCTGGAATTTCCCGGCGGCTTCCGCGTCCTCAGGCCCGCTCAGCACGCCGGCCGCGCCCTGCAGATCCAGCGCGTAGGCCGCAACATCCTGGATCATCGCGCCGGCGACCAGCTTGCCGATCGAATTCTCCGGGCCCGGGCGTTCGCCTTTCGACAGCGCCGAGATCGCGCGCATGCTGGTGTATTTCAGGCCACTGGCGCGCACCGCCCAGTTGGCGAGTTTCGAGCGCACGCCGCGATCGTCGATCGCGAGCCCGTCTTCCAGCATCAGATTGCTGCACAACTCGAACAGCTCGGGAAAACCGGTCGAAACCCCGGCGCCGATCGACATCCGCTCGTTCATCAGCGTGGTCAGCGACACGTTCCAGCCGTCGTTGACCTCGCCGAGCCGCTGGGCATCCGGAATCTTCACGTCGGTGAAATACACTTCGTTGAAATCGGACTGGCCGTTGGCCTGCTTGATCGGCTTAATCTCGACACCGGGGCTCCTCATGTCCAGAAAGAACATGGTGAGCCCCTTGTGCTTCGGCACGTTGGGATCGGTGCGGGTGAGAAGGATGCCGTAGTCGGAATAATGCGCGCCGGAGGTCCAGATCTTCTGGCCGTTGATGATCCAGTCACTGCCCTCCTTTTCCGCGCGG
>DATANB010000135.1:0-2002 GCA_036266415.1 Bradyrhizobium sp.
TCGCTTCTTCGAGGAAGCCGTCAGGGTCATCGAGGCTGTTGAAGACTCCGTCGAAGACCGCAATCCCCGCTGCCCTTGCCGCGAGCACGATCATCTGCAGCGATGCCGAAATCGGCTCGCGTGTCGCGCCGAGCGGAAGCCGGAGATCGGCACGGAGGTCATTAGTGCCGGCGATCAACCCGGCGCAACAGTTCGCGATCTGCGCCGCTCCAAGGACGCCGGCGGCAGTTTCGATCATGGCCAGCGCGGGCTTTCCGATCGCCTCGGCAATTCCGTGAACAAGGTGAGCGGAAATCGCGCGTGGCACGATGGCAAAATCGGCCTTCGAGCGTGCCACCGCGTCCAGATCGAGCGAATGCCATTTCGTACCGACGCCATTGATCCGGATCGCGACGGGCATTGGCCAGCGTTCGCGCACCGCCTCTACCGCGGCCCTGCGGGCGGCCGTTTTGTCATCCGACTTCACGGCGTCTTCGAGGTCGAGAACCACCAGGTCCGCCCCGGCTTTGCGTGCCTTGTCTATCGCTCGCGGGTTCGACGCCGGCAGGAACAGCAAGGACCGTATGGCGAACAGGTCCTTGCCTCCGTCGTTTTTGGCTTCCGCTTCCATCATGGCCGTCGCATCATGCCCCGAACAGGGAAGGCTGGAAAAGAGTGATGCTGACTACATTCATGATCGCCGTCGCGGTCCTCGTGTTTTTTTACGTGATGACGGGCGTGAAGATCGTCCGCCAGGGCTATCGTTACACGATCGAGCATTTCGGACGGTTCGTCCGCGTCGCCGAACCAGGGTTCAATTACGTCACTCCGTTCTTTTATCGCGTCGGCCGTCGAATCAACATGATGGAGCAGGTGCTTGAGATCCCCGGGCAGGAGATCATCACCACGGACAATGCGATGGTCGCGGTTGATGGTGTCGTGTTCTTCCAGGTGCTCGACCCCGCAAAGGCGGCTTACGAGGTCGCGGACCTTTATTCCGCGATCACCGCCCTTTCGACCACGAATCTCAGGACCGTGATGGGTTCGCTGGACCTCGACGAAACCTTGTCGCGTCGCGACGAAATCAACACCAAGCTGCTCGCGGTGGTCGATCAGGCAACCGAATCCTGGGGCGTGAAGATCACCCGGGTCGAGCTGCGCGACATTCGCCCACCCCAGGACATCGTCAACGCGATGACTCGCCAGATGAAGGCGGAGCGCGAGAAGCGGGCCGTAATCCTCGAGGCCGAAGGCTTGCGCCAGTCCGCGATCCTCAAGGCCGAAGGCGAGAAGCAGTCAGCGATCCTCTCCGCGGAGGGCGCGCGCGAGGCTGCCTTCCGTGAAGCCGAGGCCCGCGAGCGCGCGGCCCAGGCGGAAGCGAATGCGACCAAGGCGGTCAGCGACGCGATCGAACAAGGCAGCGCGCAGGCGATCAACTATTTCATCGCGCAGAAATATGTCGAGGCGGTGGCTGAGTTCGCGCGATCGCCCAACGCCAAGACGATTCTCTTCCCGGTCGAGGCGACTCAATTAATTGGGACGCTCGGCGGCATCGGCGAGCTCGCGAAGGAAGCCATTGGCCGGCCGGGCAACCCGCCCGCGAAGCCGGTTCCAAGCGTTCCCAAAGCAACGGGATGAGCGGGTTCGACCTCGACCCTGCATGGCTGTGGCTGATCGGTGGCGTTGTGCTGCTGATCGCCGAAGTCATCGCGCCGGGTTTTTTCCTGATCTTCATCGGCGCGGCAGCCATTATCACCGGCATCCTTGCGATGGCGCTCCGCCTCCCGATCCCGGTCCAGTTGGGTGCGTTCGCCATCCTGGCGTTCCTGTCCGCGCGCCTTGTCGGACGACGGTTCTACGCGACCCGGTACGACTACAGCCCCGATCCGTTTCTCAACAACAAGATCGGTCGGCTCCTCGGTAAAGTGGTCGTGGTCGTGCAAGCCGTCGACTCGCATGGCGGGCGCGTGCGGGTCGGTGACAGCGAATGGTCGGCGCGCGGCGGTCCCGCCGCCGTCGGCGA
>DATANB010000136.1:0-28009 GCA_036266415.1 Bradyrhizobium sp.
AGATATTCCAGTCGAACAACCCACGAAGTTTGATTTAGTCATCAATCTCGGGACGGCGAAGAAGCTCGGTCTCACCATCCCGCCAACGCTTCTCGCCCGCGCCGACGAGGTAATCGAATGACGTTTCTGGCACGTTTCGGACCTTCAGCCATGTCCGACTTGAGTCCGCTTCCAAAGGGCAAAGCGGACTACAAGTGCTCGGACCGAGTATTTCCGAGTCTGACCCCCGAAGCGGACATCAAAACTGACCAGCCTCTATGGCAAACCGCAGACGCGGAGTGAAGGGCATCGGAACTGACCGGTCACGCGAGAAAATAGCATTGTGTGGGCGTCGGACTTCCGGCAATTCGGCGCCCATATGACGGTTGGTTAGGAACGGACTACTTGTAGTAACCGACGCCGCATCCCAGGCCGGCGACCGCGGTAACCAAGCTCACCTTCGGCACCCACGTCTTGTCAGTGCCGGCCTTGGGAGACATGTAGCTGACCTCATTGACCTGGCCCTCTTTTGCCGCGTCATAGAGCCTTGGTCCATACACGTCGCCCGTAGGGTCCTTAAATGTCCTCGCATCCTTGCCGAGCAACCCCTTAACGTTGGGATTGCCGACCGCGAGGAGGAGTCCGTCGCTCAGATTGAAGCAGAACGGATAGATGTCGCCCTGGACGAAGCCATTTTCCCCCTTGTTGATCTCGTCGAGCGTCTTGGTCTTATCGGCTTTGATGGCCGCAACCGTCTTTTCAATCATGGCCTTAGCGTCCGCCGCGGTACCTTGCGCGAATGCCGTAGTCGAGAACAAGACAGCCATGGCGCCCATCGCGCCAATCACGAGTTTACGAAACATGGATATTCCTCCCTGCTCTTCGAGCAATTTGAAATTGTCATGTACCGTGCGTAGGCCCGCAAAGATCATATCCAGACATTGCCCCGATGACCAGTCTGCTCGTGCCCGCCGACCGGAGGGCATTTGATCGCCCTTTTTCGCGGGTCTGTCGGGGCTTTGCCCTCTCGCAGATTACCCTCGGTGTGCTAGTTTTGGTTCCGCACGGAGGTCAAGAGCCTTGCTGACAAGCCTGCCACTCACCGCGCCAAATGTACTTGCTGGACGGGTTCTCGAAGGGCCCGAGCAGCGATGACCACGCGTCGCCCTAAAACCCCCAATCGCAAGAGGAGCAAGGCAGCCGGTAAAGCGGCAAGTCGACGTTCGGCGGCAGATCTGCAGCAACAGCTCGATCGGCGGACACGCGAACTCGCCAGGGCACGAAAGCTTCTTAGAGAAACGCGGCAGCAGCAGGCGGCTTCGTCCGAAGTGCTGCACATCATCAGCGCCTCGCCAGGCGCGCTCGCTCCGGTATTCAAGGCGATCGTAAAGAGCGCGGTCGAGCTGTGCGGGGCTCGGTTCGGCGCCGTGTTCAGAATGCAGGGCGATCTGTTGCACCTCGTGACCGACTACAACTTTGGACCTGCTCAGCGCCAGCTCCTCGGGGCAATGTACCCGATGGCGCCGAACAGCGGTCACATCTCCGGCCGGGCCATTCTTACCGGTTCGGCTGTTCAAATCCCGGATATCTATGCCGACGAGGACTACAAAAGCGTGGAAGCGAAGAAGGCCGGCTTTCGCAGCTTGTTCGCAGTGCCGCTCTTGCAGGGCGGCCGCGCCATTGGGTCGATTGTAATCTACAGAACCGAGCCCGGCGCGTTCACAGCGCGGGAGTCGGCGCTGCTCCAAAGCTTCGCGAACCAGGCCGTGATCGCGATCGAGAACGCGCGGCTGTTGAGCGAGACGCAGGAGGCTCTAGAGCAGCAAAAGGCGTCCGCCGATATTCTGCGTGTGATCAGTCAATCGCCGAGCGACGTGCAGCCGGTCTTTCAGGCTATCGTGCTGACCGCGGTGCGTCTAACGGGATGCGACCTGGCGTTCTTCCTGCGTTGCGACGGCGCGACCTACTCGCCGATGGCGAGGGCCACGCCGGAGGGGCTGCAGACCGACGCCCGGCCTCCGCAGCCCATCGATCCCGACGCCAACTTCCCATCGCGCGCAATCATCGAGAAAAAGACGCTCCATTTGCCCGACTGGTCATTGGTCGATTTGCCCGCATACGAGCGTTGGGTCCGTGAGACCTTCGGCATTGTATCGTCGCTATACCTGCCGCTGTTGTGCGGGCGGGAGTGCATCGGCCTCCTCGTGCTGGCGGGCAAGCGCACCAACATCTTCGGCGACCGCGAAATCGCGTTGGCCGAATCCTTCCGCGACCAGGCCGTGATCGCCATCGAGAACGCCCGGCTGTTTAGCGAGGTCCAGGCCAGAACGCGTGACGTCGAAGAGGCGCTGCGTTACCAGACCGGCAGCGCCAACATCCTCAATGTGATCGCCTCCTCACCTACCGACGTGCAGCCCGTTCTGAAGGCGATCGTGCAAAGCGCCTGCGAACTGTGCGAGGCCTACGACGCCGTCGTCATACTGAAAGATAGAGAGGAGTTGGAGGCCAAGGCCCATCACGGCCCGATTACGCTCACAAGTTCGCGCTGGCCCAACGATCGCAGCTCCTCTTCGGGGCGGGCGATAGCCGACCGGCGGCCGGTGCACCTGCATGACGTGTTCTCTGACGAGGGGGCGGAATTTGCAATGGCACGGAGCATGTCGATCGTCGACGGGTGCCGAACGGTTCTCAGCGTACCATTGCTTCGCGAGGGCGAGGCCATTGGCGCGATCGTGCTCCGTCGAGCCGAGGTGCACCCCTTTGACGACAAGCAGATCGGCTTGCTCCAGACTTTCGCCGACCAGGCCGTAATCGCCATCGAGAATACCCGGCTGTTCAACGAATCGCAGGTGCAAAAGCGCGAAGCGCTGGAAGCACTCGAACATCAGACTGCAACAAGCGCTATTCTGGAAGTAATCAGTCGGTCGCCTTCGGATACACAACCCGTATTCGATGCAATTGTCGAGAGTGCTGCACGACTGTGCGAGGCAGTATTCAGCGTAGTCTGGCGATACGACGGAGAGTTGCTTCACTATGTCGCGAGCCACAATTTCACGCCAGAGGTTCACCGTCGGCTTTTGCAGACCTATCCAAAAAAGCCTGACCGCTCGGTGGCAGCCGGGCGGGCAATATTGGACGCGGCTATCGCCGAAGTACCCGATATGCTTGCGGATCCGACCTATGCCCATGAGCTCGCTATGGCGGGGAACTGGCGCGCCTCGTTTGCTGTTCCCATGCTCCATAACGGCGTACCAATTGGCGCGATTTCGTTGGGCAAAACTGAAGCGCGGCCGTTTTCGCCACGACAAATTCAGTTGCTAATGACCTTTGCCGACCAAGCGGTGATCGCTATCGAGAACGTTCGGCTGTTCAACGAGACCAAGGAGGCACTGGAGCGGCAGACTGCGACCGCTGAGATTCTGAGGGTGATCGCCGGCTCTCCGACCGACGTGCAGCCGGTGTTCGACGCCATCGCCGAGAGTGCCAGGCGCCTGCTTGGAAGCCATACGGCAGTGGTCACGCGGGTCATCGACGACGTGATCCATCTGGCGGCCAGCACGGCAGAAAGCGAAGCGCCCGCGCATGCCGCGCAGGGCCTTTTACCTTATCCGCTTTCGTCCGACCGGATTCACGCCAGAGTGGCGCGGACCGGACAGCTTGCAGTCAACACTGATGTCCTCAATTCCGATCTGCCGCAGGGGGTCAAGGAACTCGCCCGGACGGTCGGCTGGCGCAGCATGCTGGTGGTGCCGATGCTGCGCAATGGAATCGCGATCGGTACGATCGGCATCACGCGCCGCGAGCCCGGCTCGTTCGATGACACGACGGTCGATCTGTTGAAAACTTTCGCCGACCAGGCCGTGATCGCCATCGAGAACGCCCGGCTATTCGATGAGACCAACGAGGCGCTGGCTCGGCAGACCGCGACATCCGACGTGTTAAAGGTGATTGCGTCTTCGCCTTCGAACCTTCAGCCGGTTTTCGATGCCATCGCGGAGCGATCAAAGGCTCTGATCGGCGCCCACTCGACTACTGTTGTCCGATATGTCGGGGGTATGATTGAACTGGCGGCGTTTACACCTGTCAGCCCGGAAGCTGACGCGGCGCTGCTGACGCTGTTTCCCCGGCGCCCGACGGCCGAGCACGACGTGGTGCTCCGTGGCGAGATCGCAAGGATTCACGACGCTGAGGCCGAGCTTCAGGGCAACGTGATGCTGGATGCGGCGCGCGCACGAGGCTGGCGCAGCCGACTGCATGTGCCGCTCAAGGACGACACCGGCGTCATCGGCTGGATCAGTATCACTCGCAAAGAAGCCGGGGGGTTCGCCGACAAGGACGTCGAGCTCTTGCAGACCTTTGCCGATCAGGCCGTCATCGCAATCCAGAACGTCGAACTGTTTGAGGAGGTGCAAGCGCGCACGCGCGAGCTGTCGCAATCGCTCGACGACCTGCGCTCGGCCCAGGACCGCCTGGTGCAGACCGAGAAGCTGGCTTCGCTCGGTCAGCTTACCGCCGGGATCGCGCACGAGATCAAGAACCCGCTCAATTTCGTCAATAACTTCTCTGCTCTTTCAGTCGAGCTGACCGATGAGCTCAAGGAAGCGCTGATGCGGGAGAGGCTCACCGACAAGGGCCGGGAGGAACTGGACGAACTGACGCGCGTCTTGAAGGACAACCTCGGCAAGGTTGTTCAGCACGGCAAGCGGGCCGATTCCATCGTCAAGAACATGCTGCAGCACTCGCGCGAGGGTTCCGGCGAGCGCCGATCCGCCGACATCAACGCGCTGGTCGGGGAGAGTCTCAACCTCGCCTATCATGGCGCAAGGGCGGAGAAGGCCGGCTTCAATATAACGCTTGAGCACGACCTGGATCCGGAGGCGGGCGCGGCCGACCTTTATCCCCAGGAGATCACCCGGGCGCTGCTGAACCTGATTTCCAACGGCTTCTATGCAGCGACCAGGCGCAAGGCCGAAACAGGTGACGAGACCTTCGAGCCTGTTCTTAGCGCAGGCACCAGGAACCTTGGCAAGGCGGTCGAAATCCGGATTCGCGACAACGGCACCGGCATCGCGACAGAGGTGAGAGAAAAGATTTTCAATCCCTTCTTCACCACCAAGCCGACGGGCGAAGGAACAGGGCTTGGCCTTTCGATGGCCCACGACATTATTGTCAAGCAACATGGCGGTAGGATCGACGTGGAGACTGTGCCCGGTGCATTTACGGAGTTCATCATTACACTCCCGCGCGACAACGGTGCCGCCGTTGGCCGGAAGCCGGAATGACTGCTTTCACTAAACCGACATGACCGGTCCCGCCGTGATGTCTGGTCTCGGGGGATAGAGCAGAAGTCGGATTTCGAAGCCAGCAGGTCCGTTGATGACCCTGGCTGTGTGAAAACGTGAAACCTTACAAACGGCGGAGAATCTGATTCTCAGATGCCGCCGCTCCACAGTTCAGTATGCTCCTCACACCCTCTGAGGGGGCGTCTGAGGAAATGCTTTTCTCTGCGATTTGCTCGCCGCTGCGTTTTTACGCAGCCAAGACTTAACTCGGACATTCCAACCGCTTGGACTTGTGCTGCAAAATTGCTTACGCTTCGATTTGTGGCACAGGGGCAGTTTTGGCAATGAAACGACGGGGATTCATCCAGCTCATCGGTGGAGGAGTAGCTGCTTGGCCGCTAGCAGCAAGAAGCCAACAAGCGCCAGGACGGGTCTACCGGGTCGGATATTTGATGAGCAAGTGACATCCCAGTCGAGCAGCCAACAAAGTTTGATCTGGTTATCAACCTCAAGACCGCCAAAGCACTCGGGCTCGACTTGTCGCCGACGCTGCTCACCCGTGCCGACGAGGTGATCGAATGAGGCGGAGAGAGATTATCACGCTGCTCGGCGGTGCGGCGGCGGCTTGGCCGGTCGCGGCGTGGGCGCAGAAGCCGGTACCGGTGGTCGGACTGCTTACAGCAATCAACCTGCCGGATTGGGCCACGAACGCCATTCGCGCCGGCCTTGGCGAGGCCGGCTATGTCGCCGGGGGCCTGGCAATGTCTGTTCTGGGCCCCAGACCGGAAGTGATCGGCGCGCCGTCAAAACGTCGCTTTTGACCCACAACGGATCCGTCTGGACGCGCGGGTCATGCCAGGGAACCGTGCGAGAGGCTACTTTATTGCCGATCCGCCCGGGACTAGTCTCGAGCCATCTGATCAGGCGACATCCCCACTTACTTCAGCGGTGAGTTGGGGGACCCTTCGCTTACTCCGGAAGGATGACGGATGCGGGCAGTGATCGTCGGTGCGGGGATGGGCGGCCTGATGACGGCGTTGGCGCTGCGGCAATCGCGTGCCTTCGCATCGATCGAAGTCTACGAGCAAACCAAGATGCCCAGCACCGCCGGGGCCGGGTTGAACGTCCCGCCTAACGGAGCGCGGATATGTCGTTGGTTGGGCGTCGACCTCGATGGCGGGGATCCCAGGGGGCCCGATGGGGTGATCGACGGTGGCCGGGCGGCAATTCTGGAATCGACCCGGCAGTTCAACGCCGATGGGAGCGTGACAAAGAGGCCGTTCGATCATGTCACCGCCGCAGGCGATGGCGCCGGGTTTCATCACATGCACAGGTTGGACCTGTTGATGTGCCTGTATAAGCGGGTGTTCGACTTCGGTCCCGACAGCGAGGCGCCGTGCCCGATCACGGTGCACATGGACAGCAGGCTCACACAGTTGCGTCAGACCGCCGGGGAGGTGACAGCGACTTTTTCGAATGGTCGAGCCACCACGGGAGATGTTCTCGTGGGTGCCGACGGGATCAACTCGGCCACGTTGCAGCTGGCGTGGCCGAATCCGCGTCCTAAGCGCTGGACAGAGGTGACCTGCTTCCGTGGACTCATTCCGCGGACGGTGGTTGGATCGCTCCACAAAGCTGACGGTAGCCCGCTGGACCACAATCCCATCAACTCCTTCAGCATGGACCGCCATCGAGCCGACAGGAGCGGGGCGACAACGTACTGGGTGCGCGGCGGCGAGTTGTTGAACGTGTGGATCGCGCATTATGAGCCCGACTCCGCGGCGTTCGAGCAGGAGGAGGGCGACTGGTTTCCCGTTAGTCAGGAGGAGATCGTTCGCGAGGTTGGCGAGGCATTCACGGGGCACCCCAGCAGAGAAGACCTAATCGCTCTGGCGGGGGCGATCGTTCGTCCTACGAAGTGGGGCCTCTACGATCGTGATGCGCTCGAAACTTGGGTGCAGGGACGCATCTGCCTGCTCGGGGACGCGGCGCACCCGATGCTTCCCACATTCGGTCAAGGAGCTGCTCAGTCCTTCGAGGACGCCGCCGCCCTTGCCAGCGCCTTTACGCTTCACAAGCGCGATGTGCCTACAGCTTTGTTGCACTATGAACGCGTGCGGCACTACCGCGCTACCCGCTTCCAATTGGGGTCAAAATTCGCTTTTGATCACTTAAGGGCAAAGGACACCGCTGAGCAGAAGGCGCTGCTCGAGAAACTCGACGAGCGCGTGAGCCCCGCCTTTGCCCACGACAAGCGCGGCGGCGAGGACGATTCCTGGATCTACGCCTACGACGCCCGCAAGATCGGCACCGAGTTGCCTTCCAAGAGATTAGGACCGTGGGACTTCCGCCGAGCCGCCAAGGTAAAGTACGGTGGGATCTCCTCCAAGCTGTGGATGCCCGCTAATCCCGCCACGGGCGCGCGCCGCGTCACGCGCGAAGAGGTCGCCCTGCACAACACACAAAACGACTGCTGGATCATCATCTCAGGAAAAGTTTACGATATCACCGAGTGGGCACCCCATCACCCTGGCGGGGCTGGAATCGCACGAATGTACGCGGGCAAGGAAGCCACTGCCGAATTCGGTGACTATCACAGCACTGAGGCCGTCGCGCACATGGCCAATTTCTGCGTCGGCGATCTCGTCGAGAATCCAACCATTTCGCCGTAGCCGGGCACGCCAGCCGGCATTTGCCGGTGGACCGCATCGCGCAGTGCCGACGACCCGCTCGAGCTGCCGCCGCATGACGAGCAGCTCGCTTTCTGTGAGCACCACACTCAGCTTGATTTGAAGGCTACACTCGCGCGCGGTGTGGGCGTCTCGACCCGGATCGTCAGCTTAAATTGCGATTGGCATAAGCGTGGGCTAAAAAATAAGGCCGATTGGCCGAATGCGACTCGGTCAAGTCGATGACACACCCAGTGAAACATGAGGATCCATCGCGTGCGAGCGCCTGTTCACGTCACACGTGTCTGGGAGTGCCGCGTTGGCTCAAGGCAATTCGTTCGGCTAAACGAATGTGACCTTTTGGCGAAGATCGGAACAACGCTCACATGAAACGCATGATAATAATGATAATTGGCACACTCATCGGCATCCTAGGTATGGCACTGGGTAATTACATCAGCAAGCGTACCCATTGTTATAGTGGGGTTTGGACGCCGGATATCGGTTGGGTATGTAAAGTGCCGCGTCCCAACTGAGCACTAATGTAGGTGATTTTCTTACTCAATGCTGTCGGTAAGAATAAGGACCATTACAAAAAACCACTCGTACCAATCCGGCGCAGGAGCCCGCTGCACGGTTGGTAACCGAAATGAAGAGGCCGCCTCCCGCGCTGATGAAGCGGCCTCTTTTACTGACGAGACCCAAAGTGCCCAGGAGTCCAGGCCTCGCCAACCGTAACGGTTATGATCAGGAGAAAGAGGATGGAACCGCTCGGTATAGACAAAATCTGCCAGATTGGGAGAAAATGGATTTTGATTTGGCGCAAAGACGGCCAACAAAAGCAGGCCAAATCATTGCGCAATGACCCCCTGCATTTTCAGGTGTCCGGCGACATCGTTAAACATCCAGCATTGGCTTGACGATGATCAAGACGTACCCGAAAACGAATATGAGGTGATTACCTGCCTTGCCTGCAAAGGGCTCCATTTAATCAACCGAAAAACCGGCAAGATATTGGGTCAGAGCGAGAAATAAGGCGGGCATGTGCGTTGCGGCTCGACTGAACCGAACGACGCCCACCGTCTCACTTCGTTGCACAGCAGCAAATTAAATTTTTCCGATATGTCGGCGACCGAACTGACAACGAGCATTTCGCGTCGACAGAATTCTTTGTCGCCAGCTAGGGACAGCGGGCATCTGGCGACTGAGAGGCAGTATTCACACTCCCGTCCGCAAGAGAGCGGAGTGCGGCGATATGAAAACATTGCGAGGTCCAACAACCTACTTGACCACAGAAGAATTGCGGCAGATTGCGGCCGCCAAGCGCGCAGAGGCGGCGGCACTCCCGCCGGGCTTTCAACAGGATGAGCTTTTGCGGACAGCCGAAAACTTTCGGCATCTCGCGGAAATTAAGGGCTGGCTAGCGAGCGAGTTGCGACCCCCGAAATCCCCATGAGCGAAGGGGGAATGCCGCGCCCTACCGCTTTCCGGAGCCGCGAAGAACAGCTTCATGAAGAAGTGCGAGAAGGGGGAGTAGTTCGCCCCCAAAGTCGCCCAGCCGTCGGCTTTTGTAGGCAGGGTCTAAGATCCCGGACCCGAGCGTCCGGATTGGTTTTGATATGGCGTTGGTCAAGGCGGCAGCGCCGTCATCGCCTCCGGCAGAATCAAATATGGAAGGCCGCGCGGCCGCTTCGGCCGGCGGCCTTTTTTCATTGTCAGGCGTCGATGGGCGCTCGAAATCGCGCTTGGTTTCAGATCGCTTCCGGCGTCATCTGGATGGCGCCGCAGGGGCATTCCTGGGCGCAGATGCCGCAGCCCTTGCAATAGTCGAGGTTGAACTGAAAACCCGTGCCGGGGCCGAGCTTGATCACGGCGTTGTCGGGACAGACGCCGTAGCAATTGTCGCACTCGAAACAGTTGCCGCAAGACAGGCACCGCCGCGCCTCGTAGAGCGCGTTGCTCTCGTCAAGCCCCTGCACCACTTCCTCGAAGGTCGAGGTGCGGCGCGCCAACTCCAGGATCGGCCGCAGCGTCTTCGGCGCCTCGCCGTAGTACCAGGTGTTGAGCTTGTCGGCGGAGGCGATCTCGTGCTTCGGCGCGGGCGCGTAAGTCCCGCCGCGCAGCCAGGCATCGATGTGGCGGGCGGCTTTCTTGCCGTGCCCGACGGCGACGGTGACGGTGCGTTCGGACGGCACCTGAAACATCGGCGGTTTCCTCGCGGCCTGTCTCGGCCGTGGGGCAAAATAGCCGTTGGGCGGGGCGGGCACCTTGCGCTTGATCAAATCCGGGCCGACCAGGCCCGCGAAGGATTCAAATCACGAAGAAACCATGGGTTGCGTCGCGCCGGAGCTGTTCGACGAGGCCATATTCCCAATCGAGATAGGCCTGCATCGCGCCGGTATCGACGCCGGTGCCCTCATAGGGACGCCGGTAGCGGTGCGACGGATCGGGTTTTGGGAGAGTTACCGGCGGCCCGACCTCGAGCGCGCGGTCATAGCCGCCGTCCAGCACGTAGGCTTCCCATCCCATCTGCGCGAGCCAGGACGCCGTCATGTCGGCGCGGACCCCCATATTGTCCGTCAGGAGAATGCGCGCGCCGCGCACCGGCGCGGCGATGTCGATCTCCTGGACGAGCTGCCCGCCGGGATAGTGACGAAAGCCCTTGAGGTGGCCGGCCGCAAATTCTTCGGCGTCGCGAACGTCGAAGCGATAGAGCGTGCGGTTTGCCCGCGCCTCGAGCGCAGTCGCTTCCTCCGCGCTGAGGTGGCGAACGCCGGCGCGATAGGCCACTTGGCGCGCATTCGTCCTCGCGCCCCCGAACAGGCCGATGGCGCCGCGCCGGTCGGCGCCATGCTCGAGATCTTGGCCGGCGAGAGTCCAGCCGATGGTGCCGTTTCGCAGCGCCACCACCTTGTTCTTGACGCCGGCGTTGATCAGCGACTGGGTGCCGATGATCGATCGGGTGCGGCCGGCGCAATTGACGATGATGGTCGTTGCGGGATCCGGCGCGACCTGGCCCGCGCGCAGCACCAGTTCCGCGCCGGGCACGCTGACGGAGCCGGGAATGTTCATGGTCGCATATTCGTCGAACCGCCTGACATCGAGCACGGCGATGTCGGCGTTGCCCGCGATCAGCCCGGCTACTTCCTCCGCGGGCAGCGAGGGCGTGTGCCGGCGGGACTCGACCAGCTCGCCAAACGCCTTGGCGTAGGAATTCACGTCCTGAAACAGTTCGTAGTCCGCCTGCTGCCAGCCCCGCAGTCCGCCGTCGAGTTGACGAACGTCGCTGTAGCTAAGCGACTTAAGGCGATCCGCAGCCAGGGGAACAAGGCCTTCGCCGGCATCATAGACGACAACCGGCACGTCCTTGCGCGGCAGCCTGGTTTCGGCCTCGAGTGCGATCCGCTCAGCCGCCATGTTGGCGGCAAACAGCGGGTGGCCGGTGGCGAAGGCGGCCTCGTGCCTGAGATCAAGCAGCGCGATTTCCTCTCGCAGCAACAGCGCCGAGCGGACTTGCGAGGGGGTGACGGAAGGTACGGTCATGGGAATGGCGGCGCTCGATGAGGGCGAATTGCTCACAATAACAATACGATGCGGGACGCGCCAATTATCGGCGCGGGGGACGTGACATTGTTCCTGCTTTGTTCTAGTCTGATTACCGCAACCCAAGGCTGTTTTCCGAAACGACAATTGATTAGGGGGAATTTCTTCATGAGTGATGTTCAGGCCGAGTTCGGTCACCTCGAGGTTATCTTTCACAACGACGATAAAACTCCGCTGGAATTCGTCATTGAGCTTCTGCATTCGGTATTCAAGAAACAACTGGTCGACGCGCTCAGATTTACCGAAGCAATCAAGAACCACGGACAAGCAAGTTGCGGAACCTATCCGCGCGATATCGCCAGCGATCTGCTTGAGGCGGGTCGAGAACGCATCCGCGCCGCGGGCCATCCACTGCGGATCACAAGCAAGGCGGTTGCGGGAGGCGATGAATTGGCTGGTGGCCGCTGCAAGCTCTGCGGCGCGCTTTTCAGCGAGACCCGGCTCTCACTGAAAGGCATGGTGACGCTGATCTGCGATGGCTGCCTTTACGAAGTCACGAGTAGCCTGCCCGACGCCGTCAGCAACAAGCAATTCGACTATGCCTGCGAAGCACTGGACTGGCATTTCGCCGGCATTGCCAGGGATCAGCTGATCTCGACCTCGCGGCAGTTCCCGGGTCACATGCGCGCCGACATTCAAGCGGCCATCGACAGGCTGCTCTCCGTATCGCCGATCCGGTTTTTCGGCATCCATGAGGAGTACCGCTACGAGACGTTGAGCCTCGCGGCACTTTCCCGGGGTGGCCGGAACGCCAAGGCTATAGCGCCGGCGCAGTATCACGATGTCGATGTCGGCGAGAGCGCGCCGATGAGATGTCTCAACAACGGCTTGTGGCTCTGCCGAACCGACGAGCTGCGCTACGCGGTCGTCCTCTCCACGCACCGGGAATACGCCTACGAGCCCGCGACCCGGATCGAGATTGCCGTGCCCACCGGCGCTGATGGCGCAGAGTTCGTGCAACGCGCTTTCGCGGAGCTGGAGCACGCCGTCAACGTCGCGCGTTGCTATCGCGGCAAGATCCTTTCGCTCGATGCCGACGGGGATTATCGGGGACGCGCGCGAGGCGTCATGGTCCACAAACTGCCCCCGGTTCAGCGCGAGGACGTGGTCCTGCCCGAAGCCACGCTGAAGTTGCTCGACCGCAATGTCCTGAGCTTTGTCGGGAGCCGCCCGCAGCTGCGCCGGCTGGGGCAATCGACCCGCAAGGGCGTCCTGCTTTACGGGCCGCCGGGAACCGGCAAGACCCATACCATCCGCTATCTGGCGAGCAACCTGCCGGGGCACACCACCCTGATCATCACCGCGGCGCAGGTCGCGATGCTTGCCCAATACATGAGTCTGGCGCGCCTGCTGCAGCCGACAATGGTGGTGATCGAGGATGTCGATCTGATTGCCCGGGATCGAACCGAGATGGGACCTTGCGAAGAATCGATGCTCAACGGGCTTCTCAACGAGATGGACGGGCTGAAGCAGGATGCCGATATCCTGTTCGTCCTCACCACCAACCGGCCGGAAGAACTTGAGGGCGCGCTCGCCAGCCGCCCCGGTCGCATCGACCAGGCGATCGAGGTGCCGCTTCCGGACGACATCGGCCGCAAAAAGCTCGTCCAACTCTATGGCCGGGGTCTGCCGCTCGGCGAGACGATCGTGGACGAGGCCGCGCGGCGGACCAAGGGCGTCAGCGCCGCGTTCATCAAAGAGCTGATGCGACGGATCGCCCAGGCAAGCATCGCGCGGGACGGCGGCACGACCGTCGAATCCAACGATATCGGCGAAGCGCTGGACGATATGCTGTTCGCCGGCGGCAGGCTCAACGTCAAGCTGCTGGGCGGGGCGCGCGAAATGGCCAGCGGATGACACGTTCATGGCGCGCTAATGTGCTAAAGAATTGATATTTTGAGGAAAGGGAGAGGGTCGATGGAGGATATCGCGGCCGCGCGCGCAGCGGACAAGCTGCTCGCCGAACACAAGGCCAATCTGCGGTTCAAGCCGCTTGGCCCGCCGGATGCGCCGACGACGATCGCGGACGCCTACGACATCCAGGACAAATACGTGGCGCTTCTCCGCCGCGAGCAGGGCGGCGAGGTGGGCTACAAGGTCGGGCTGACATCGGCCACGATGCAGGCATTTTGCGGAATCGACCACCCCATCGCCGGTGTCGTGCTCACAGGGCGCGTGCATCGATCGGGAGCGAGCGTCCGGCGTTCGGATTTCGGGCGGCTGGGCCTGGAATTCGAAATCGCCGTCCGCCTCAAATCGGACGTTCCGGTCACGCGCACGCCCTATACCACTGAGATGATCCGGCCCCATATCGGCGGCGTCGGCGCAGCCATCGAACTCGTCGACGATCGAAGTGCCGACTATACCAATCTCGATGTGTTTTCGCTTGTTGCGGACAATTCCTGGAACGCTGGCATCGTGCTGTCGGAGTTTGCAACCACATGGCCCGATCTTGAAAGCGTGCCGGGACGCGCCACAAAGGACCGCGTTGCGATCGGCGAAGGCCATGGACGCGACATCCTCGGCCATCCCTTCAATTCGGTCGCATGGCTGGCCACGCAACTGGCCTCGACGGGCGCGGGGCTGAAGGCCGGTCAGGTCGTGATGACCGGAAGCGTCATGAAAACCGTATTTCCGGATGCCGACGCAGACTATCGCTTCGAGCTCGGGCCAATCGGCTTTGTCGAGGTGCAGGTCAGATAGCAAAAGAGCGCTATGGAGACGCGTGGCCCGCTATTCCGTTTCAAGGTCTTCAAGCCTGATCCCGCGTCCCGCGCGCAGGCTTGTTCGTGCCGATTCGATGCGGCGCAGGAACCGCGGATCATGTTCAAGCCGGTATTCGAACCAGTCTTCTTCCGACTCGAAGCCGATCAGCACGCCTGCGGGTAGGCCGATTTCGACATCGTATCAGCGAAGGCGAAGTCAGCCTCGACCGCGCTCGGTCGCATGACTGGCCACCCCGTCCATCAGCGGCCATTTTCCGATGTCACGACCGCCCGACGCGATGTCAGGGGGTTCGCGGGCCGTCTGCGGTCGTGTACCGCTCGGCCGCGCGACGCGCCAGCAGGCTGGTCGGTTCCTGCCAAAGCGGTTCGGCATAGGCGTCGCACAAATCAGTCCGAGTCAGTCCGATATCTGCCAGCATCCGATCGTCCAGATCGGCGAGATCGGTGAGCACGCGGCGATGCTTGATAGCGGCAACCAGCGGCCAGACCACCATCGCCAGCGCCGCGACGGCGTGGCCGAGCGCCGCGAAGCGCACCTCTGGGCTGTTCATTGTCGTTGTGGTTTTCGATGTCATCGGAGCCTCCCGTTCGAGGTGGCTGCATCACATCTAGGCTATGGCGGCCTGTGCGGCGATCCTCTATTATTTCACCATGGCCGATAAAAAGCGCACAGCGCTGGACTGGGAGGATGTCCGTTATTTCGTGGCGCTTGCGCGCTACGGCACGCTCTCGGCCACCGCGCGCGGACTGCGCGTCAACCACGCGACCGTGGCACGTCGGGTCACGAGTCTGGAGACGCTGCTTGGACGCCCGTTGTTCGATCGACGCGCCGACGGCTACGCGCTCACCGCGGAAGGCAAAGCCGTACTCGATGAGGCGCGCTCCATGGACGAAGCCGCGCTCTCGGTTCTGCGCCGCCTCGATGCTGGCACCGAACTAAGCGGCATGGTCCGCCTCTCCGTCGGCCGCGTGCTGGCCGAGCGCTTCCTAATCGAGCGTCTCGGTTCGTTCCACGAACGCTATCCGGCGATCGACCTGGAAGTGATCGGCGGTTCCCGGGTCGTGAGCCTTGCCAGACGTGAAGCAGACGTCGCCTTGCGCTATGGATCGCCCAAGGACAGCGAACTTGTTGCGCGTCGCGTCGCGAAGATCACCTTCGGCCTTTACGCTTCGCCGGCCTATCGCAACAGGCTCAAGGCCGGACACAGGCCGGCGTTCATTGGCTTCGACGAAGACAACGACTTCATTGCCGAAGCCGCGTGGCTTGCGCGCCGGTTCGGCGACGGGCGATTTTCATTTCGGACCGCGAGCCAATCGACGCAGGCTGTCGCGGCGCGCGCCGGTTACGGCGTCGCGCTCCTGCCGCGATATCTCGCCGCCGATGAAGAGGGTCTTGTGCAAGTCTTGCCCGGGGAACGCCTGCCGGAGCGCGACGTCTGGCTCCTGATCCGCCGCGACCTTGCGAAGGTTCCGCGCGTGCGGGCGGTAGCCGATTATCTCGTCGATGTGTTCCGCCGGGAGCGGCGAGTTTTGGCAGGTTAGCCCCGCCGCGCTCCCATGCCGGCCGTTGGCGTGTGGGCGACTACACCCGCGTGCGTCGCTTGCGGTCCTGGCCGATGCTGAAGTTGACCAGACAGTTCTCCGGACGTCCTGAGTTAGCTTTGGCCAAGGCAGCCTGAGCCTCCATCGCACACCGGACGGATCAACCGCGCTGCCAAATTCAGCCACACTGCCGCCAGCCGCGTTGGCTATGCGGTCTCCATGCGTCCCAATGAGCCCATCAAGGATTTCCCGGCGCTTCGTTAGCGTCGAGGGTAGCGACCTCATCAGCCCCCATGAGGCGGCTATCGGCGTGATGTGCCGAAATCAGACATCTATCTGTCCCGGCTCGTTCGCCACGCCGCCGTTCCGAAGCGCTCCATCAAGAAATCGAGAAATGCCTTGATCCTAGGTGTTCGCTGCCGGCCGGGTAGAAACATCGCCCAGAGGGGGAAGTTCTCCTGTTGTTGCAAGTTCTCCAAGACCGGGATCAGCCATCCCTCCTGGATCGCTTGGGCTACAATGATGTCGCCAAAGCGAATTATCCCCGCACCATTGATTGCAAGTCCGAGAAGCATGTGTGCGCTGTCGGCAACGACCGGGCCGCTGACCTCCACCTGTACGATCTCTCCTCCGACATTGAACGACCACGTCCGCGAGTTGGGAACATGGCTGAGCGTCAGACACACATGCTGTGCGAGATCCTGCGGGTGAATTGGCGTGCCGTGCCTCTTCAGATAGGACGGACTCGCACACACGACTTGCGTGAGGTCAGCGATCTTGCGCGCGACAAACGCAGAATCGCTCAGTGGGCCCACGCGAAGCGCAATGTCGATGTTGTCGTTGACGAGATCGACGACACGATTCGTAACCAGGAATTCGAATGTGATACGAGGGTATCGTGCCAGAAATTCGGGTAGCGCAACGGAGAGATGATCGACCGCGAAGGTCGGAAATGCGTGAACCCGCAGGTGCCCTTGAGCCGCCCGGCGCGTTGACGCGACCTCGCTTTCCGCCGCCTCGATGGCGTCGAGAATCCTGCGCGAACGATCGAGGAAGATTTCGCCTTCGGCCGTCAGCGCAAGCCGGCGCGTGGTGCGATTCAGCAGGCGAACGTCTAGCCGGGACTCGAGCCGCGACATCAGCTTCGAAACGGCGGAAGGCGACAGACCAAGATCGCTGGCCGCCGCAGCGAAGCTTCCTCGGTCGACGACACGCGCGAAGATGCTCATCTCATTGGCTGAATTGGACATTCGAGAAATCATTTCACGAGTGAAGATCATTTATTGCTGATTATCTGCGCGCGGTAAATAGGCAAACCTATACGCACGAACAAGGAGGGGACGATGAAGCAGTTTGCCGTGTTTGCAATCCTCGCCGTTTCGTTGCTGCCGGGCGTCGGAATGGCTGGCGATGTGAGCGCGGAAAGTCGAGACATCGTGGGGACGTGGGAGTGGTTGTCAGTCGACAACACCGCCCCCGACGGCGTCACTATGCAACCGTTCGGCCCGAAGCCAGGCGGTTATCTGAGCTTCGATAGCAAAGGCCGCTTCGTCTGGCTCATCACGCGCCCTGGCCGCGCCAAATTTGTAAGCGGCAGGCGCGATCAAGGCACCGCGGAGGAGAACAAGGCGACTGTCCAGGGCAGCCTTGCCTACTGCGGGGCTTATGCGATCAGCGGAGACACCCTGATCCTTAAGATCGAAGCCAGCACCTATCCGAACGAGGAGGGCGCGGAGCAGAAGCGAACCTTTGCGCTCAACGGCGACGAATTGTCGTGGAGAAATCCGATGGTTTCGACCGGCGCCTCCGGCGTTGCGCGGCTAAGGCGCATGCACTGATCGAGACGAGCGATGACGACGTCGCGGAGGCCTGTTACGATTCGCGGCGGGCCTCGGCGTTTGCGCAGCGGCGCGCATCGCACAAGTTCAGCCCTATCCGACCCGTCCGGTCCGCCGGATAGTGCCGATGCGGGTCCCGAAGACGTGGAGATCACGCGCAACCTATGGCCTGATACCCGACACGGCGTCCAAAGCCCTGATTTAGACGGCGAGATATCCTTCCACCGCGAATGCCTTTAGCCGCGACTTGCCGTGTGGCGTCAGGCCGCCTGCGGCGCCTCGTACCGAAAATGGCCCGCCGGTGGTATCTCATCGGGATACGAAGGCCTTGCAATACGTATCCCCATGGGATACGTATTGCCCATGATCAGGAGCTTCAGGGGGAAATTTGCCGAGCCGATCCTTCAGGGCCGCATGGTTCCGAAGGGTTTCCCGGCAAATCTTGCCAAGGTAGCTCGCCGAAAACTGATCATGGTGGATTCCGCTGCCTTTCTTGAGGCCCTGAACTCGCCTCCCGGCAACCGCCTTGAAGCTCTCAAGGGCGACATGGCGGGCAAGCACTCGATCCGCATCAACTATCAATGGCGGGTCGTGTTCAGGTGGACCGATGCGGGTCCCGAAGACGTGGAGATCATCGACTATCATTAGTCAGACCGGCCGAACTTGGTCACCGAACGAATAGGGGTTCGCACATGGCAAAGAAACTTCCGCCGGTTCATCCCGGCGAAATCCTGCGAGAAGAATTTCTCGTTCCGCTCAAGCTGACGCCTTACGCGGTCGCGGCCGCGCTGAACGTGCCGCGCACCCGGATCGAACGCATCGCGCGCGAAGAAAAGCCCGTAACGGCCGACACCGCGCTGCGGCTCGGCAAGTTCTTCAAGACCGGCGCTGCGTTCTGGATGAACATTCAGGCGCGCTTCGATCTCGAAACGGCCGAAGACGTGCTGGCGCCACAGATCAAGAAGATCGTGTCTTACGAGGCGGCGTGAGAGCGACGCAAATCGCACGTACCGGGTATCTTGTAACCTAACCTATGGCTTGATGCCCCGACGCGGCGTCCAAAGCCCTGGTTTAGACGGCGAGATATCCTTCCGCCCCTGAATGCTTTCAGCGCCGCGACCTTCGCCGCGTCGGGTCAAGCCGCGAACACGTCCGCGAAGGGTTCATGGTTTTATTCTGAATGAGAGATTTGGCGCGCCCGAAGAGATTCGAACTCCTGACCCCTAGATTCGTAGTCTAGTGCTCTATCCAGCTGAGCTACGGGCGCGTGTTTCGCGAGGTCGGGGGCGTGAGGCCCGCCGATACCGCAAGCATTTGCGAAAACATTTTAAAGAGGTCGCGAAAGCGCCATAGCTACCGGCTCCGGCCCGGCTTGGCAAGGTCCGAGGGGCGGCCTCTCGGGGCCACCGCGGCCTCGATTTTAGGTCATTCCGGGGCATCGCAAAGCGATGAACCCGGAATCCCGAGGTAATCGTACGAGATTCCCCGATGTGCAGTTGCACATCTGGAGGTTCGCGCTAACGCGCGCCCCGAAATGACGAAAACAGGTGGCGGCGTGGCGCTTACGCCCTTTGCCGCTCGTTGCGGACGCTGAGCAGTTCCACCGGCCGGTCCGGTATCGCGAACCGGAAAGTGGCGCCGATGGTACCCTCCACCAGATGGATCTCCCCGCCATGGGCGTGCACAAGTTCGGCCGCGATCGCCAGCCCCAGCCCGCTGCCGCCGGGCCTTCCCGAGGTCTGGAAAGCCTCGAACAGATGCTCGCGCGTCGCCCGGGGAACGCCGGGGCCGGTGTCGGAAACCTCGACGATCGTGACGGTGCCCTCGCGACGCCCGGTGATGCGGATCTGCAGGCTCGCGGCGTCGCCGCGGGGGCGGCTTTCCAGCGCCTGTGCCGCGTTGCGCACGAGGTTGAGCAGGACGCGGAACAGCTGATCGGGATCGGCGTCGATGGTCAGCCCGCGCTCGATCGCGGCGATCCAGGCGATCGAGGCGTCCGAGGCGAGCCCCGCCGATTCGCGGACCTCGGCCACCACGGGTTCGATCAGGATCATGCGACGGTCGGGCGCGGCCTCCTGGGCGCGGCCATAGGACAGCGTCGACTGGCAGAACGCGATGGCGCGCTCCAGCGAGCGCATCAGCTTCGGCGCGAAGCGCTGCACCCGCGGATCGGGCACGCTGGCGAGTTGATCCGACAGCAGTTGCGAGGACGCCAAGAGGTTGCGCAGATCGTGGTTGATCTTGGAGACCGCAAGGCCGAGCGCGGCGAGCCGGCTCTTCTGATGCAGCATCGACACCAGATCGCGCTGCATGTCGCTCAATTCACGCTCGGCCACCCCGATCTCGTCACCGCGCTGGCTCGGCACGATGATCCGCGCCGAGCTTTCGGGATCCTCGTGAAAACCGACGAGGCTCGCGGTCAGCCGCCGCATCGGCCGCACGAACAGGAAATGCAGCGCCAGATAGACCAGCCCCGCGGTGAGCGCCGCGATCCCGAGCGAGACCAGCAGCAGGTTGCGCGAGAACCGGTACATCGCCTGGCGCAACGGCAGCTCATCGATCACGACCTCGATGAATTGCGCCCCGCCCGGCGCCGCGCCGATCACTCGGATCGACTGGTTGCCGCTCTCCAGCATGGTCTCGAAGGAATCGACGATGGCCGACCACGCCGTCATGGTTCGCATGTCGACATCGTGATCGATCGCAGGCGGCAAGTCCGCGCTGGCCAGCAGCCGGCGCTGCTGCCCCATCTTGATGGCAACCGCGCGCGCGCCGATGCTTTTCAGGATCTGCCGCGCCAGCGAATCCGGGACCATGCCCGAAGGGGCGGCATCCAGCACCAGCGCCGCGGTGTTCGCCGCCGCCAACCGGTCGTTCAGCCGATTCATCCGGAAATTCGCAATCGCCGGCACGTAGATCAGCATTCCCGCGATCATGACCAGCGGAATGGTGAGCAGCAGTAACTTGCCGGACAGGCCGAGCCGGCGTGGCGGCGGCGGCCGCGGCGCTCCGATAGCCGGCTGTGGTTCGGTCTCTGACACGATATCTGCCTTCGGCGCCTTTTCTTTGAGGATGCGGCCGGTTCCCGGACCGGTCAAATTACGGATCGCTAATGTCTTGCGGTTCCGTCATCTAATGTGCGGTCATCCGAGCCGCCATATTCACCGGTTAAAAACCCCGCGAATCCCGGTTTTTTCGCGCAAAATTGCGGTTTCGAGGGGGCCAGAAAAGGGCCTCGATGGCGACCAGCCGCCAGATTGACGAAAACAGGTCGCTCCCGTATAAGCCGCGCCAATCGTCCGCGATGATCCGGTTCGACCGGGGCGGCTCCATTGGGCCGGAAATGGCCCGCTTTGGGCCGAGCAGCATCACCGGACTTATCTCATTATCAGGCATCATTGCCCGGTCAGCGGAGAACGGCCCGTGAAGCGGACTTATCAACCCAGCAAACTGGTGCGCAAGCGCCGTCACGGCTTCCGTGCCCGTCTTGCCACGACCGGCGGCCGCAAGGTCCTCGCCGCCCGCCGCGCGCGGGGCCGCAAGCGTCTGAGCGCCTGAGCCGGGCTTCCCGGAGATCGCATCATGGATCGGTTAAGGCAGCGGGCGGACTTCCTCGCCGTTGCCAATGGCGCGCGGGCCAACAGCGCTGCCTTCGTGGTGCAGAGCCGCCGCCGCGACGACGACGGTCCGATCAGGGTCGGCTTCACCGTCACCAAAAAGAATGGCACCGCCACGGAGCGCAACCGCATCCGGCGCCGGCTTCGCGAATTGGTGAAGCGGCTGGATGTCATATCAATGCGACCCCACAGTGATTATGTGCTAGTCGGCCGTCGGGCCGCACTCGCCCGAGACTTCGCCACCATGCTCGACGATCTCCGTTCGGCGCTGCATCGCCTCGACCGGCCAGCGTCGGGACCGCCTAAAGCGTCTTCGAGCGAAGCGGGCACACCGGTTCGCGTCAGGAAAACGCGTCGAAACAGACCATAGCGCAAGCCGCCAACCCAATTGAATGACGAGACCTTGAACGATGAACGATAATCGCAACACCATCCTCGCCGTCATTCTGTCGGGCCTCGTGCTGCTCGGCTGGCAAGTTTTTTACAACGGGCCGCAGATGGAGAAGCAGCGCGCCGCGCAGCAGGCCCAGAGCGAGCTGGCAAAAGCCGCGCCGAAGGCCGAAAGCACCACGACGCCCGCGACCACGCCCCAGACCGGCGCGGCGCCGGCGGCCAATGCGCCGGCCCAGCCCGCCTCCTCGGCCCCCGTCGTCAGCCGCGATGCCGCGATTGCCGCGACGCCACGCGTCAAGATCGACACCCCGCGGCTTTCCGGCAGCATCTCGCTGAAGGGCGCGCGCATCGACGATCTCGCGCTGGTGCAGTTCCGCGAGACCGTCGATCCCGCCTCCCCCGCGATCGTGCTGTACTCGCCCTCGGGAACGGCGGAACCCTATTACGCCGAATTCGGCTGGGTCGCGGCCGCGGGCTCGACGGTGAGAATTCCCGACCAGAACACGGTGTGGCGGCAGGAAGGCTCGGGCAGCCTGACGCCTTCCAGCCCGGTGACGCTGACCTATGACAACGGCGAAGGCCTCACCTTCCGCCGCACCATTTCGATCGACGAGCGTTACCTCTTCAGCATCAAGGATGACGTCAGCAATGTCGGCAATGCGCCGGTCACGCTGTATCCGTTCGCGCTGATCTCGCGGCATGGCACCCCGGCGGTCGCGGGCTATTACATCCTGCACGAAGGCCTGATCGGCTATCTCGGCGACCAGGGCCTGCAGGAATACGGGTACAAGAAAATCGACGACGCCAAGGCGGTCAGCTTCAAGGCCACCGACGGCTGGCTCGGCATCACGGACAAATACTGGGCCTCGGCGCTGTTGCCCGACACCTCGGCGCAGCTGCAGGCGCGGTTCTCGTCCAATCTGGTCGGCACCGTCAGGACCTATCAGACCGATTACCTCGAGGACCCGCAGACCATCGCCATCGGCGGCACCGGCAGCGCCAACGCGCGGCTGTTCGCCGGCGCCAAGGAGGCCAGTGTCGTCGGTATCAATTTTCCGCTTGGCGGTCTCGGCGGCTACAACAAGCAGCTCGCGCTCAATCACTTCGATCTCCTGATCGACTGGGGCTGGTTCTATTTCATCACCAAGCCGATGTTCCTGGCGCTGGACTTCTTCAATCGCGTGGTCGGCAATTTCGGCATCGCCATCCTGCTGGTGACGGTGATCGTCAAGCTTCTGTTCTTCCCGCTGGCCAACAAGTCCTACGCGTCGATGGCAAAGATGAAGTCGGTGCAGCCGCAGCTGGCCGCGCTGAAGGAGCGCTATCCCGACGACAAGGTGAAGCAGCAGCAGGAGATGATGGAAATCTACAAGAAGGAGAAGATCAACCCGATCGCGGGCTGTCTTCCCGTCGCCTTGCAGATTCCGGTGTTCTTCTCGCTCTACAAGGTCCTGTTCGTCACTATCGAAATGCGGCACGCGCCGTTTTACGGCTGGATCAAGGACCTGTCGGCGCCCGACCCGACCAACCTGTTCAACCTGTTTGGATTGCTGCATTTCGACCCGACGACGGTACCGCTGTTCGGGCACTACCTCGCGCTCGGCGTCTGGCCGGTCATCATGGGCATCACGATGTGGTTCCAGATGAAGCTCAATCCGACGCCGCCGGATCCGACCCAGAAGATGATCTTCGACTGGATGCCGCTGATCTTCACCTTCATGCTGGCGGGCTTCCCCGCGGGACTGGTGATCTACTGGGCGTGGAACAACACGCTGTCGGTGATGCAGCAGAGCTTCATCATGCGTCGCAATGGCGTGAAGGTTGAACTGTTCGACAATCTGAAGGCGACGTTCGCCCCGAAGAAGGCCGAATCGAAGACCTGAGAAAAGGCCTCATCCTGAGGAGCGCGCCCTTGCGCGCGTCTCGAAGGATGGGCCACGGGCCTCATGGTTCGAGACGGCGCTGAAGAGCGCCTCCTCACCATGAGGAACCGCAACCGGAAAACCTTCGCATGACCAGCGAACCCGATGCGAAGCTGATCGAGCAAGGGCGAAAGCTGTTCGCGGGCGACTGGCAGTTCCTCTGGGCCTCGCCCTCGATCGAGACGCTGCCGCCGATGGCCGGCATGGAGGTCGCCTTGGCCGGCCGCTCCAATGTCGGCAAATCCAGCCTGATCAACGCGCTGACGGGGCGCAATGCGCTGGCGCGAACCTCGCACACGCCTGGTCGCACCCAGGAACTGATCTTCTTCGAAGGCCCCGACAATGCCGGCTTCCGGCTGGTCGACATGCCCGGCTACGGTTACGCCTCCGCGCCGAAGGCCAGGGTGGCGTCATGGACCGCGCTGATCCACAAATTCCTGGCCGGCCGCAGCAATCTGGCGCGGGTCTATGTGCTGATCGACGCCCGCCATGGCCTCAAGGAGATCGATCAGGACGTGCTGAACACGCTCGACAAATCGGCGGTGAGCTATCAGGTCGTCCTCACCAAGGCCGATCAGGTGAAATCCGCCGAACTGCAAACGCGCATCGCGGAGGTCGGGGCCGCGCTTGCAAAACATCCCGCGGCCTTTCCCGAAGTTCTGGTGACGTCCTCGCGCACCGGGGTCGGGATGGCAGAATTGCGCGCCGCAATGGTGCGTCTGCTGGGCGAGCGAAGCTAATGGATAGACTTCGCGGTTTGCGCATTCTGATCATACTGGCTGGCGTCATGGGCGCCGACGGCGTCATCCTGGCGGCGTTGTCCGCGCATCAGCCCGACGCCACGCGGCTGGCGGCGGCCTCATCGATGCTGCTGTTTCACAGCGTAGCCGTGCTTGCGGCAGTGGCGCTGGCCGAGCGCGGCATTATCCATTTCCGGATCGGGATAACAGCCGCATGCGGCTTTGTCGTCGCGGCAGCGCTGTTCGCGACCGACCTCAGCTTGCGGCAATATGCCGGCCACAGCCTGTTCCCTTTTGCCGCGCCAACGGGCGGCACGCTTCTGATTCTAAGCTGGCTCATGCTCGCGGTGGCGGCGGCTTGGCCGCGACGGGGGTGAGGGAGCAGACTCTTTCATCCCTTCTCCCCTTGTGGGAGAAGGTGGCGCGCGTAGCGCGCCGGATGAGGGGTCTCTATCCGCGGAGACAGACCCCTCACCCGTCCACGATGCTTCGCATCGCGGCCACCCTCTCCCACAGGGGGAGAGGGGGAAGAAAGACAGCCACTTTGCGCCGTGCCCGCCAATCAGCTAGAAACCGCCCCACCCTGCCGACCGTGAGACCCGCTTCATGTCCGACGCGCCATATATCAGTCCGCTCGATCAGGCCCGCATCCTGTCCGAGGCGCTGCCGCATATGCAGCAGTATGACGAGGAAACCATCGTCATCAAATATGGCGGCCATGCCATGGGCGCGGAAAATCTCGCCAAGGCGTTCGCCCGCGATATCGTTCTGTTGGAGCAAACCGCGATCAATCCGGTGGTGGTGCATGGCGGCGGGCCGCAGATCGCGACCATGCTGGCGAGGCTCGGCATCAAATCGGAATTTGCCGCGGGGCTGCGCATCACCGACGCCGCGACCATCGAGATTGTCGAAATGGTGCTGGCGGGTTCGATCAACAAGCAACTGGTCGGCTACATCAACGAGGCCGGCGGCAAGGCCGTCGGCCTGTGCGGCAAGGACGGCAACATGGTGACGGCCTCGAAGGCGACGCGCGCCATGGTCGATCCGGATTCGAACATCGAGAAGGTGGTCGATCTCGGTTTCGTCGGAGAGCCCGACAAGGTCGATCTGACACTGCTGAACCAGTTGATCGGCCATGACCTGATTCCGGTGCTGGCGCCGCTGGCGACGTCGAAGACGGGTCAGACTTTCAACGTCAACGCCGATACCTTCGCCGGCGCGGTCGCGGGCGCCCTGAAAGCCAAGCGGCTCTTGCTCCTGACCGACGTCCCCGGCGTGCTCGACCGGTCGAAGAAGCTTATTCCGGAATTGTCGGTGAAGGAGGCGCGCAAGCTGATCGCCGACGGCACCATTTCCGGCGGCATGATCCCGAAGGTCGAGACCTGCATCTACGCGCTCGAGCAGGGCGTGCAGGGCGTAGTTATCATCGACGGCAAGACGACGCACGCGGTGCTGCTCGAGCTGTTCACCAACCAGGGCACCGGCACGCTGATCCACAAGTGATGATGCGACGCGCAACCCCGTCCCCAGTCGTCATGGCCGGGCTTGTCCCGGCCATCCACGTGTTGCCGGCGGGTTGGGAAAAGGACGTGGATGCCCGGGACAAGCCCGGGCATGACGGTTTAGAAATTACCAAACATTTTTTCTCCGTCCTGATCGCACTGCCCGCTGCACTGGTCTGCTTTCTCATCTCGGCCGAACCGGCTAACGCCGACCTGAAACTCTGCAATCGCATGAGCTATGTAGTCGAGGTCGCCATCGGCATCGACGACAAGTCCGCCACCGCGACGCGCGGATGGTTTCGTATCGATCCCGCGGCCTGCCGCGTCGTCGTCCAGGGTACGCTGACCGCCGACCGCATCCTGCTCAACGCGCGCGCGCTCGGCGTCTATGGTTCCTCGCCGATCCCGCAAAACGGCGGCGACACGCTTTGCATCGCGCCGGACAATTTCGTGATTGCCGCCGCCCGCCAGTGCCGCGCCGGACAAACCCCGGCGCCTTTCACCCAGATCAATCCGACGCCGACTGACGACGGCAATCTGGTGGCCTATCTGGCCGAGGACAGCGAATATGACGACGAACAGGCGAGGCTCGCCGGCATCCAGCGGCTGCTGGTGATCGCGGGCCATGACGCTGCGCCGATCGACGGCGTCGACGGTCCGAAGACGCAAGCGGCATTGGCGGCCTTCCTGAAAAGCCGCGGACTGACCCCCGACATCGTGCAGGCGTCGAATTTCTTCACCATGATGATCGAGGCGGTGCAGTCGCCGTCTTCCACCGGACTCACCTGGTGCAACGACACCCCGCACAAGATCATGGCCGCGGTCGCCACCGACGACGGCAAGACCGTGATCAGCCGGGGCTGGTACCGTATCGATCCCGGCAAATGCCTGCATCCCGACGTCACCGGTCAGCCCAGGCAGATCTTCAGCTTCGCCGAGGCCGTCGATGCCGATAACCGCACCCTCAGGGTCAAGGACAGGCCGCTGAACTGGGGCGGCGCCACCCAGCTCTGCACGCGCGAGAACAAGTTCGAGACCAGCGAACAGGGTGACTGCGGCACCCGCGGTTTCGCCGCGACCGGTTTTGCCGCGGTCGACATGTCGAGCGGCGGCAAGACGCTGCGCTTTGCGATGCCATGATGAATAACTTACGTCCGATACAGCCCAGGTCGTCACGCAGAAGGATGCTGCGCTCCCTCTCCCATGGGGAGAGGGCTGCGGTGAGGGGGTACGGTTCATCGATAGGTTCTAACCCCTCACCCGGCGCTACGCGCCGACCTCTCCCTATGGGAGAGGTGCAGAAAGAGCCATGAAGCATTCCTTCGCCGACATCGACACCTGGGTGTTCGATCTCGACAACACGCTGTATCCGCATCACGTCAACCTGTGGCAGCAGGTCGACAGGCGGATCGGCGAGTTCGTCGGCGCCTGGCTTCGGGTGTCGGCGGATGAGGCGCGGAGGATTCAGAAGGACTACTATCGCCGCTACGGCACCACCATGCGCGGCATGATGACCGAGCATGGCGTGCGCGCCGATGACTATCTCGCCTATGTGCACCAGATCGACCATTCGCCGCTGCAGCCGAATCCAGCGATGGGCGCGGCAATCGCAAAACTGCCCGGACGCAAGCTGATCCTGACCAACGGATCGACCGACCATGCCGACAAGGTTCTGGAGCGGCTCGGGCTGGCCGCGCATTTCGAGGCGGTGTTCGACATCATCGCCGCCGAACTCGAACCGAAGCCGGCGCCACAGACCTACCGGAAATTCCTTGGTGCGCACGATGTGAACCCGAACACCTCGGCGATGTTTGAGGATCTGGCGCGCAACCTGGTGGTGCCGCACCAGCTCGGCATGACCACGGTGCTGGTGGTGCCCGACGGCACCAAAGAGGTCGTGCGCGAGGACTGGGAGCTGGAAGGCCGCGACGCCGTCCATGTCGATCACGTCACCGACGATCTGACGGGGTTTTTGCAGGGGCTGGGGACTGAGGCGTAACGCGCGATGCTTCCTTCCCCTCTGCCCTTGTGGGAGAGGGTGGACGCGATGCGAAGCATCGCGGACGGGTGAGGGGTCTGTCTCCGCGGAGAGAGACCCCTTATCCGGCGCGGATTTCATCCGCGCCACCTTCTCCCACAGGGGGAGAAGGAACAAGTCTACGACGACCGCGCCAGCGCGCCGTCGATCATGTTGAC
>DATANB010000137.1:0-11919 GCA_036266415.1 Bradyrhizobium sp.
TCGTGCTGACCCAGGGCAAGAACGTGCTGCGCGGCGACCGGCTGTTGGTGGACATGGCAACCGGGGTGTCGCGGGTGGAATCCGACTCAGGGCGGGTGCAGGGGCTGTTTCAATCGTCCGGTGGGGGAACGCCGGCGATACCGGGAATGTCGTCCCCGGCAGGATCAGCCGGGCCAGGCAGCTCAAATAAACCGAAATAGTATCAATCACTTGTCTGCTATCCGGGGTCGGCAAGGTTGAGTCTCGCGGCGCGAAGCTGTATCTACGCCAGGGCCCGACAGTCTGGTCCGCGCCTCAGATCGAGGCTGTTTCGCTGGGCAAGCGACATCCATTCCTTCATGTTGCGCGAGCGAATCGAGTAACCCGCGGCGGGTTGCGGGATCACCGTGAGAGGCCAAAGCGAAGCGCGGATGGTGGATTTACTCGGCATGTTCCGGCGCCGCCCGGCGAAACGCAGTCCGCCGGGATTTGCGCGCGGGCGCGCGGATATCACCGCGCTCGGCGACAGCATAGGCGGGATGCTGACCAGCCCGGTGCGCGACGCGCCGCCGATTACCCGCGATGCGCCCTTGCTGAAACCGGAACCGCCCAGAGCCGAAAAGCCAAAACCGCGCGCCAGGACCAATGGCGCCACCGCGCCGCGGCTGACGCCGCGGGCAGGCTACCTGGCTGTGCATAGTGTGGAAAAAAGTTTCGGCAGCCGCCAGGTGGTGCGCGGCGTCAGCATCTATGTCCGCCGCGGCGAGGCCGTCGGTTTGCTGGGCCCGAACGGCGCCGGCAAGACCACGGTGTTTTACATGATCACCGGCCTGATCAAGGCGGATCGCGGCAGCATCGAACTTGATGGCCACGACGTCACCAAGCTGCCGATGTATCAGCGCGCCCGGCTCGGCATCGGTTATCTGCCGCAGGAGGCTTCGATCTTTCGTGGCCTGACGGTGGAGCAGAATATCCGCGCGGTGCTCGAGGTGGTCGAACCCTCGAAGAAAAAACGCGAGGCCGAACTCAATTCCCTGCTCGACGAATTCAACATCGCGCGGCTGCGAAAGACGCCGTCGATCGCGCTGTCGGGCGGCGAGCGGCGCCGCGTCGAGATCGCGCGCGCGCTTGCCACGCGCCCCAATTACATGCTGCTCGACGAACCCTTCGCCGGCATCGATCCGATCGCGGTGGGCGACATTCAGGATCTGGTCCGCCATCTCACCAACCGCGGCATCGGCGTGCTGATCACCGACCACAATGTGCGGGAAACGCTGGGGCTGACCGACCGTGCCTATATCGTCTATGCCGGCGAGATCCTGACCGAAGGAAATCCCGACGAGATCGTCAACAACCCGGATGTACGGCGTCTTTACCTTGGCGAGGAATTCCGCCTGTAGTCCAAATTTGCCATTCGTCAAGCCGTGTACATCGGCTTTGGACTAGTTTAAGCAAGAATCGGACCAACTTTTGGAATCGGCTCTTGCCTCCATGGCGCTGACGCAGAGATTAGAGTTTCGCCAGTCGCAGGCGCTGGTGATGACGCCGCAGCTGATGCAGGCGATCAAGCTGCTGCAGCTGTCGAATCTCGACCTCTCCGCCTTCGTCGAGGAAGAACTGGAGCGAAATCCGCTGCTCGAGCGCGCCAGCGACGGCCCCGAGGTCCCGGTGGCGGGCGAGCCGATGCCGGAACGGGCCGAACTTTCCGACTCAGAGGATTCCGGCGCCGCCTATGGCGACGACGCCGGGCCCGAACGTATCGAAATGGCCAACGGCTCCGCCCTGGATAGTTTCGATCCGGGCCAGGAAGAGTGGATGAATCGCGATCTCGGCAGCCGCATCGAGATCGAGCAGACCCTCGACACCCCGCTGGACAACGTATTCTCCGAGGAGCCGGCGGAAGCCGCCGCGCGCACCGCGCAGGACGCGGCGCCGACCGCCTACACCGAATGGGGCGGCGGCGCCTCCAACGATGACAGCTACAACCTCGAAGCCTTTGTCGCCGCCGAGGTCACGCTGGGCAGTCACCTCGCCGAGCAACTGGCGGTGGCTTTCACCGGGCCGGCACAGCGCATGATCGGGCAATACCTGATCGATCTCGTGGACGAGGCCGGCTATTTGCCGCCGGATCTCGGCCAGGCCGCCGAGCGGCTCGGGGCCTCGCAGGCGGACGTCGCAGCCGTTCTCGCGGTGCTGCAGAAATTCGATCCGCCCGGCGTCTGCGCGCGATCCCTGAGCGAGTGCCTTGCGATCCAGCTGCGCGAGCTCGACCGTTACGACCCGGCGATGCAGGCGCTGGTCGAGCATCTCGATCTCTTGGCGAAACGCGATATCGCTTCCTTGCGAAAATTCTGTGGCGTCGACGATGACGATATCACCGACATGATCGGTGAAATTCGCCGTCTCGATCCGAAGCCGGGTTTGAAATTCGGCTCCACGCGCACGCAGACCATGGTGCCGGACGTCTACGTACGGCCCGGGCCCGACGGCGGCTGGCATGTCGAACTCAACAGCGACACCTTGCCGCGCGTACTGGTCAATCAGACCTATTACACCGAACTGTCGAAGACGATCCGCAAGGACGGCGACAAATCCTATTTCACCGATTGCCTGCAGAACGCCACCTGGCTGGTGCGCGCGCTGGATCAGCGCGCCCGCACCATCCTCAAGGTCGCAACCGAGATCGTGCGCCAGCAGGACGGCTTCTTCACCCACGGCGTGGCGCATCTGCGGCCGCTCAATCTCAAGGCGGTGGCGGATGCCATCCAGATGCATGAATCGACGGTGTCGCGGGTGACCGCCAACAAATACATGGCAACCAATCGCGGCAGTTTCGAATTGAAGTATTTCTTCACCGCCTCGATCGCGTCGGCCGACGGCGGCGAAGCCCATTCGGCGGAAGCGGTGCGTCACCACATCAAGCAGCTGATCGATTCGGAAGACCCCGCCGTGATCCTCTCGGACGACACGATTGTGGAACGATTGCGCGAATCGGGCATTGATATCGCCCGCCGAACGGTTGCGAAATACCGTGAAGCGATGCGAATCCCGTCCTCCGTGCAGCGCCGTCGCGACAAGCAAAGCATGCTCGGTAATGCACTCTCGGCGCCCGCCGCATCCTCCGACCGGTCCCGGGACACCCAGCCTGCCTGATTGCGGCCCGGCCAAATCGGGCTAGTGTCGGCTAGCAGACTAATCGAGGCATCAAAATGACTCTCCGGATCTCGGGAAAAAGCATCAATGTCGGCGACGCCCTGCGCGGCCGCGTCAGCGAGCGTACCGATGAAGTGCTCCGCAAGTATTTCGATGGCAATTATTCCGGGCACATCACGCTAAGCAAGGACGGTTTCGGCTTCCGCACCGACTGTGCCTTGCATCTGGATTCCGGAATTACGCTCGAGGCCGATTCCAACGCCGCCGACGCCTACGCCAGCGCCGACCAGGCGCTGCTGATGATCGAAAAGCGCCTGCGCCGCTACAAGAGCCGGCTCAAGGATCGCTCGGCCCGCAAGGCCCACGCGGCTTCCGCGGCGCTCGCCGAGATGACCGCGCCGATCCTGGATGCGCCGAGCTACGTGATCGAGGCGCCGGCGGAAAGCGACGAAGAGGTCACCGGCTACAATCCGGTCATCATTGCCGAGGCCACCACGTCGCTGAAGCGGCTCTCGGTCAGCGAAGCCGTGATGGAACTCGACCTGAGCGGCGCGGCCTGCATCGTGTTCCAGCATGGCTCGAGCGGCCGGGTGAACATCATTTACCGGCGGCCGGACGGCAATATCGGCTGGGTCGATCCACCCGTGGTCAAGTCCGGGGGATAGACCAGGGCCGGCATTGACGCCCTTGGGGACCCTCCCTATGGTACGCCGCCCCAACTTGAGGGGCATCGGACCGGGATTGCGGGAGTTGGCACCGGTCTTGTGTTGGAGTAGAAGCCCCCCCAAATCAGGACCCGGGTGTAAGCCCGCCTCCCGCCTCATCTTCTTGACGCCGACCCGCTAAAGCCCATTTCGCAACCTGACGGTTCAATTCACCTCGGAACGCCCCATGACGATTACCGATCTGGTCGCACCCGAGGCGATTCTCCCGGCGTTGAAAGTCAACAGCAAAAAGCAGGCGCTGCAGGAACTGGCGGCCCGGGCGTCCGACCTGACCGGGCAAAATGAGCGCGCAATTTTCGAGGTCCTGCTGCAGCGGGAGAAACTCGGGACCACCGCGGTCGGCTATGGCGTCGCCATCCCGCATGGCAAGCTTCCGAAACTGGAAAGGCTGTTCGGCCTGTTTGCCCGCCTCGAACGGCCGATCGATTTCGAGGCGATGGATGGCCAGCCGGTCGATCTGGTGTTCCTGCTCTTGGCGCCGGAAGGCGCGGGCGCCGATCACCTGAAGGCGCTGGCCCGGATCGCGCGGCTATTGCGCGATCAGGACGTCGCCAAGAAGCTGCGCGCCTCGCGCGATGCGCAGGCGATCTATTCGGTGCTGGCGCTGCCGCCGGCGGCCGTGGCGTAGGGACGCAGGCGAAAAATACACCACAGAAACGAAAAAACACGCCTCCAACGCTCGGGAAATACGCAACCGTATAGCCTAAAGGCTAGCTTTGGCGTTATTCTTCCACCATGCACCAAACCGCTCTGCGAAAAGACGTGCCTCAGCTTGGGATCGGGTTTTATACCGTTCCCGAAGCAGCAAGGTTGTTGAAAATTCGTCCGCTGAACATACGGCGATGGCTAGGCGGTTACTCTTATACTCAAGGCGAAAAGACCGCGAAGATGCCTCCCCTCTGGCAACCGCAGCTTCCTGCCCACGAGCATCACATTGAACTGGGATTTCGCGACCTCATAGAGCTGCGCTTCATCAAGAGTTTTCTTGATAATGGGCTTTCACTGATCACCGTCCGCAACTGTATCAAGTACGCCCGGGAATACGCCAACGACGATAGGCCATTTTCTACCCGCCGGTTTCAGACAGACGGCCGCACCATTTTTCTCGAAAGCCTGCGTAACAGCGGCGAAGAAGAACTGCTTGACCTCAAAAATCGTCAATACGTCATTAAGAAAATCATCATTAAGAAAATCATCGACCGTACATTCAAAGACCTGGACTTGTCTGACGACGATATTGTCAGCCGTTGGCGTCCGTTCAACGGCAAACAGAGCATCGTCATCGACCCCGAAAGGGCCTTTGGCCAACCTATCGCAAACGATTACGGCGTTCCGACCGTTGTCTTGGCAGACGCTGTGAAGGCCGAGGGGTCTTTAGAGCGGGTGACTCGATTGTACGATGTGTCGGCACGAGTAGTGAGAGACGCGGTCAAGTTTGAAAAATCCCTTGCGGCGTGAAGCTCTTTTTTGACCACAACATGTCCCCCGCGATGGCCCGCGCCTTCCGCGAACTTTTCAAGAAGGAACATGAAATAACTTTTCTTGCGGAGAGGTTTCCGCGCGACATCAGTGACATTAATTGGATTGCTGAGTTAAGTAAGGATGGGCAGTGGGTCGTCATTTCTGGTGACCGGCGAATAACTCGAAATCGCGCGGAGTATCATGCTTTCCGCAATTCGAGCCTGATAGGGCTGTTTCTCTCCGAGGGAATGTACAAAGCGCCAGTTGCCAAGCAGATGGAACGCATTCTCGCTCTTTGGCCAAATATTGTAACTGTCTGCAAAACCGTCCAGGGCGGCGCTATGTTCGAACTTCCGCTCAAGCGCACCCGACTACGTCAGCTAAAATTGTAGCGGTCGTGATCGAAGCCATGCGCGCCGCCCGCGATCTATTAAGTGCTGGCGCTGCCAGTGGCGACTGGGCGTAAAGCAGTCGCCTTTGCCGGGCACAGTCTGCGCGCCCCGCCATCCGTCATTTTTCTGGAAATGCCCGTGATGGAGATCGAGGGATACGCGGGTCCGGCCCCGCGTATGACATCGTCATCAGGCCATGCCGCGCTCAGTGGACGCTGACGGCCTGCAGTTCGTTGCTCCATGCGTTCGCAATCGCCGCTTCGCGGCTGTCGGTCAGCATGATCGGGGTGCCGTCGGCGGCATGCAGCGCGAACAGCTTCAGGCCGGGCGCAATCCTCGGCGCCTGGGGAAACAGCCCCGGCACATCCTCGGAACGGATCTGCTTCACATAGGCGATATGGCCCTCGCCCAAGCTCGCCAGCGACTCCGTGGAGACGCCGCCAGCTTCAAACACAACACCAGCTTCAGTCATGGTCTCGACTCCTCTGTGAGATTAAGCGGTCGAGTCCGCTACTCGTTCCATTATTCATGTTCATTGATAGCGATTGTCTTAACGATCTTCTCCGGCTCGGGCCGGGCCAGATCGATCGACAACAGCCCGTTTTTCAGGTCCGCGCCCAGCACCTGCATCCCCTCCGCCAGCACGAAGGTGCGCTGGAAGTGACGCGCGGCGATGCCGCGATGGATGTATTGCCGGGCCTTGTCGTCATGCTGGCGGCCCCGGATCACGAGCTGGTTTTCCTCAATGGTTACATCGAGTTGGTCGCGGGTAAAACCCGCCACCGCCAGCGTGATTCGCAAGCGTTCGGGCTGGCCGTTGCTGCGATCGCACCGCTCGATATTGTAGGGAGGATAACCGTCAGCGCCTTTGACGACGCGATCGAGCGCACGCTCGATTTCGTCGAATCCCAGCAGGAACGGACTGGATAACGAAGGAACACGAGTCATATTTTTTACAAAGTCCTCTCGAAGCGACTTTGGTATTCCAGGGCCCTTGCGGCGCCCATTTTGGCCGGCCGGCGGATTGCCGCCCGGTCAGAAGTCAATATGGGCATGATTTTGGCAGGGTTCAAGCACCGGCGGAACCTGCCGATTTCCCCCAAAAACCGCCAATCCGGCAGCGTCCGCCCAAGATTGACGTGTCAGCTCGCGTTGATCCTCAGAGCTCGATCCGCTGGCGGCCGTCGGCGGTAAAAAGATGCAATTTCTCGCGCGGCGCGACCGCGGTAATCCGCTCGCCGATCCCGGGGGCGACCGCGCCCGGGATCCGCACAATCACCTCGCCCGGCGGCAATTCCCCGGGATTGGCGGCGATGCCCTGCACCTCGTGCTGGCGGGTGCCGTAGACGAAGGTCTCGGCCCCGACGCGCTCGATCGCCTCCACCGTGAGGTCGAGCGCGACGCCGCCGGCGATCGTTTCCCTCGAAATCACAAAATCCTCGGGGCGGATTCCCAGGATACCGGCGTCGCCCGCCGCGCGGTTTCGCGCGAGCTGTGATTTGATTTCATCGGAGCGCAGCGGCAGCAGATTCATCGGCGGCGCGCCGATGAACGACGCGACAAAGGTGGTCGCCGGCTTCTGGTAGATATCAAGGGGATTGCCGATCTGCTCCACCTGGCCGCCATTCATCACCACCAGAATATCGGCGAGCGTCATCGCTTCGAGCTGATCGTGAGTGACGTAGATCGCCGTCGTCTTCAATCGGCGCTGCAATTTCCGGATCTCGACGCGCATGGCGATTCTCAGCTTGGCGTCGAGGTTCGACAGCGGTTCGTCAAACAGAAACACCTTCGGTTGCCGCACGATGGCGCGTCCCATCGCCACCCGCTGGCGCTGCCCGCCGGAAAGCTGTCCCGGCTTGCGGTCCAGCATCGCCCCGATTTCGAGAATGCGCGCGGCCTCCTGGACGCGGGTCTCGATCTCGGGCTTGGGCATGTTGCGATTGCGCAGACCGTAGGCCATGTTGTTGTAGACGCTCATATGCGGATAGAGCGCGTAATTCTGGAATACCATGGCGATGTCGCGCGCGGCCGGCTCGATCTGGTTGACGATGCGCCCGCCAATGTCGATTTCGCCCGAGGTGATGGTCTCGAGGCCGGCGACCATGCGCAGCAGCGTGGACTTGCCGCAGCCGGACGGGCCGACCAGCACGCAGAACTGGCCATCGCCGACCGCCAGACCGATGCCCTTGATGGCCTCAAAGCCGCCCGGATAGGTCTTGCGGACGTCGCGGAGGGTTACGTTAGCCATCGCATCTTCACTTCTCTGTCTCGATCAGGCCCTTGACGAAAAGGCGTTGCATCAGCACGACGACCGCGACCGGAGGCAGCATGGCGAGCACGGCGGTCGCCATCGCCACCTCCCACTCGGTCAATGCGTCGTGCACGTCGATGATCTTCTTGATGCCGATGACGATGGTCTGCATGTCGTCGCGTGTCGTGATCAGCAGCGGCCAGAGATACTGGTTCCAGCCGTAGATGAAGAGGATGACGAACAACGCGGCGATGTTGGTCACGGAAAGCGGCAGCAGGGTATCCCAAAAAAACCGGATCGGGCCGGCGCCGTCGATCTTCGAGGCCTCGACCAGTTCCTTCGGCACGGTCATGAAGAACTGACGGAACAACAGCGTCGCGGTCGCCGACGCGATCAAGGGCAGGATCAGCCCGGCGTAGGAATCCAGCATCTGCAGGTCGCTGGTGATCTTGTAGGTCGGAAAGATGCGCACTTCGACCGGCAGCATCAGCGTGATGAAGATGGTCCAGAACGCCGTCATCCGGAACGGAAACGCGAAGAACACGATCGCATAGGCCGAGATGATCGAGATCGCGATCTTTCCCGCCGCGATGCCGAGCGCCATGATCAGGCTGTTCAGCATCATGCCGCCGACCGGCGCGCGGGTGGTCTTGCCGGTGCCGGAAACGATGGTGTTCCAGTAGGTCTCGATCGCATGCGAGCCGGGGTAGAGCGGCATCTGGCCGTTGGCGATCACGGTGTTGTCGTGAGTCGAGGCGATGATCGCCAGATAGACCGGAAAGGCGACGATCACGACGCCGGCCAGCAGGATCAGATGGGGCAGGAGGTTTCCAAAACGGCGATGCTCGACCATGGCTTTTAGTAGTGAACCTTCTTCTCGACGTAGCGAAACTGGAATGCGGTCAACGCCACCACGATCACCATCAAGATCACCGACTGCGCCGCCGAGCCGCCGAGATCGGTGCCGACCTTGCCGTCCTGAAAAACCTTGTAGACGAGGGTTTGCGTGGCGCCGTTGGGGCCACCCCCGGTCGCGGTGTCGATAATGCCGAGCGTGTTGAAGAAGACATAGGTGATGTTGATGACGATCAGGAAGAAGGTCGTCGGCGACAGCAGCGGAAAGACGATGGTCCAGAACCGCCGCATCGGCCTGGCGCCGTCGATCGCGGCAGCCTCTATCACGCTTTTCGGGATCGCTTGCAGGCCGGCGAGAAAGAACAGGAAATTATAGCTGATCTGGTTCCAGACCGCGACGATGACGACGAGGATCATCGCATGGGTGCCGTTCAGCACCGGATTCCAGTCGACGCCGTTGCGCTGCAGCGCGCGCGCGATCATACCGAGGCCGGGTTGGAACATGAAGATGAAGAGCACGCTGGCGACCGCCGGCGCCACCGCATAGGGCACGATCAGGAAGGTGCGGTAGATCTGCACGCCGGCGATGTTGCGGTTGGCCATGACAGCGAGCAGGAGACCGATGGTGAGCGAGAAAAACGCCACCAGCGCCGAAAAAACAAAGGTGACGCCGATCGCCTGGTAGTATTCGGCGGTTTGCAGGAGGTTGACGTAGTTCTCGAACCAGACGAACTCGGTCGAGAGCCCGAAGGCGTCCTGCACCAGGAACGACTGCTCCAGGGCCTGCACCGCGGGCCAGTAGAAAAAGATCAGGGAGACCGCGAGCTGCGGCAGGATCAGAAGATAGGGCAGCAGCTTGCCTGAGAAGATCGCCCGGTTTTCCATGAAGCCTCGCTTGATGGATCGTGGCCGCGTCGCGCCCGGCCACGATCCTCGCTTGCGTCACTTGACGGCGGTACGCTCAAACTGCCGGAGCATCGCATTGCCGCGCGACACCGCGGTGTCGAGCGCATCTTTCGCCGACTTCTTGCCGGCGAGCGCCGCCTCGATCTCCTCGGCCCAGACATCGCGCATCTGCACCATGCCGCCGAAGCGCAGACCGCGCGAGTTCTCCGTCGGCGGCTTGTTGGTCAATTCCTTCAGCGGCACTTCGAGGATCGGGTTCTTGTCATAGAAGCCCGAGGCCTTGGTCTTTTCGTAAGCCGCCTTGGTGATCGGCAGATATCCGGAAACCTGGTGCAGATAAATCTGGCGATCGGTATCCGACAGGAAGGTGAAGAATTTGGCGATGCCCTTGTATTCCTCAGGGCTCTTGCCGCCCATCACCCACAGCGAAGCGCCGCCGATGATGGAATTCTGCGGTGCGTCCTTCACGTCCGGGAAATACGGCATGGGGACCGCGGTGTAGTTGAACTTGGCGTTCGCCTTGACGTTGGGATAAAACGCCGAGGATGTCATGAACATCGGACATTCACCGGAGGTAAAACGTCCCTCGCCGGTATTGGTGCGCCCGGAATAGTCGTAGCTCTTGTCCTTTTGCAGATCGACAATGCCCTCCAGCAACTTGGTTTCCAGCGGGGTGTTGAATTCGAGCACGGTGTCGAAGCCGTCGAGGCCATTGGCCTTGGTGCCGATCGGCACGTTATGCCACGCGGAAAACTGTTCGATCAGCCCCCAGGTAATCCAGGACGAGGAGAAGCCGCAGGTCGGGTTGGTTGCATGCAGTTTCTTGGCATCTGCGAACACTTCAGGCCAGGTCTTCGGCGGCCCGGCGATCTCGGCCTTCTTCAGCGCGTCGAGATTGATCCACATCACCATGCTCGACGAATTGAACGGAAACGACAGCATCTCGCCCTTCGAGGTCGAGTAGTATCCGGTGATCGCCGGCAGGTAGGATTTGGGATCGAAGCTCTCGCCCTGCTCCTTCATCAGATCGGAAACCGGTTTGACGGCGCCCTTGGCCGCCATCATGGTCGCGGTCCCGACCTCGAACACCTGCATGATGCCGGGGGCATTGCCGGCCCGAAACGCCGCGATTCCGGCGTTCAGGGTGTCGGCGTAACTGCCCTTGAAGCTCGGAACAATCTTGTAGTCGCTTTGCGAAGCGTTGAAGTCGTTGGCGAGCTTGACCACGACGTCGTTGTTCGGGCCGGTCATCGCGTGCCACCACTGGATCTCGGTCACCGCGTGAGCGGGCGTCGCGAGCGCCAGCGCAACAGCCACTGTCGCCGCTGCGCCGAATTGTCGAAGTGCCATGGAATTCCTCCGGGTTGGGGCCGTCATCTTCGCTTTGCGCGGTAACAGCGCCGGATGACGTGCAAATGACCGTATAAGCGAAAGGATGGTATTGGGGAAGCACGGGCCAAGGGAAGCAGAAAATAGGCTAAGGCCTCGCGTCCCGATGCGGTGCAGCGTATTCCCGGCGATCCGAAACGCCTCCGGTTATGCGTTTCCCCGGAGCCGGGACTAAAAGCCCGGGAGCAGCAGCGACCACACCGCAAGAGCGGCGCGTCGCCGCGCGATCCGGGGCGCAACCATTGGCGCTTCGGGATTACCTGGAGCCGGCGGGCGGCTTCAGAACGTCGGTGATCGATGAAAATCGCAAGCTGGTCTGCCACACCTCCAGCTCCTCGCTCGCGTGAGGGTTGGAAAGAGCTCCAGCCAGTTCGGGGAAGTTGCCCACCGCGCCGTAGCGAAAGGCTCCGTCCTTCACACGCAATTCGAGCGCGGTGCCCCACGGCAGGACGACGTAGAATCGCGACGGCTCCTGGTAAAAATAATATTTTGCGTCTCGATTCCACCATCGCGATGAGGTCGAAATCGGAATCTTGTTGGTGTTCGGGTTCATGGTGATCTCGTCCGCCGGCAGAAGATCGTCGAGCGTATAGGCCTTGGTGAGGCGTCCAAGCTGGTCGTAGATGACGATCGCGTTCTGATAGCCGACACTGCCATGTTCGTTGAGCGTGATAAGGTCGCCCGCTTGCGAGATCAGCGCCTGATACGGCATACCTTCGTTGACAAGCGGGGCCTTCCACTTGAGCCGTGCGTCAATCCGCCAATCGCTGCCGGGATAGCCGAGCTCGTAGAAATAACAGAGCGG
>DATANB010000138.1:0-26406 GCA_036266415.1 Bradyrhizobium sp.
CACAGAAAACACCGCGCGCCGTTGACCACCGCGTTCCCCGCGCACGCGCCTTGCGTCGTGACGCCACCGAAGCCGAAAAGAAGCTGTGGCAACACTTGCGACAGCCTCCATTCAAAGAGCATCACTTCCGGCGTCAGGCCACCATCGGCCCGTATTTTGCTGACTTCGCCAGCCATCAGCTCAGAATTGTCATTGAGGTGGATGGCGGACAGCATTCGGATAGCGCTACGGATGATCGGCGAACCGAATATCTGGCCTCCCAAGGCTACCGGGTTCTGAGATTCTGGAACAACGACGTTCTGGCCAACATGTCCGGCGTGCTTTCGGCCATCGATGGTGCGATCCGTGCCGATGGACCCCCCACCCCCGACCTCGAGAGCGAGCCTTGCTCGCCTCGGACCCCACCGCTTCGCGGGAGGAGGGGAGCAGAGCGCACCGACGCTGCGGGAGCATTCAATTCCACCAGTGTCGGCAAAAATCCGGCCAGCGTCTTGCCGGCGCCGGTTGGCGCGATCAATAGCGCCGAGCGGCCGTCGCGGGCCTTTGCCAGCAGATCAAGCTGATGCTCGCGCGGCGACCATCCGCGCGCGGCGAACCATTTGATAAAGCGGTCCGGCAGCAGTTCGGCCGGGTCGACCGGAGAAGCGGGGATGATGCGGGGCGCCACGCCCTAGAACTAAGCCGCCCGCGCGGTTTCGTCGAGAGGCGCGCAGTCACGAGAAACCGCGAGCGCTTCTTGCCCTCCTCCCGCACGCGCGAGCGCCAGATCTTCCCGTGTGAGCGCCTTCTTCTCCCCTCCCCCCCGCGCGCAGCGTGGCGGGGAGCAGATCGACTCCGCGGAGCTATTCCGTGACCGGCTTGTCCGAAATTTGCCAGTCCTTGCCGTCGAAGATCGAGATGTGCAGCGTCTTCATCGGCGAGTAGTCCTCGGGCGTGTAGCTGTAGGTGATATCGTCGAGGAAAAACGGCGAGTGAAAACCGGCCAGCATCGTTGCCTGCTTCAGCACATTGGCACGCGTCAGGTCGTCGCCGCAGCGGCGCAGGATTTCGCCCATCGAGACCGCCTGACCATAGCCGGCATAGGCGATGGTGTTGTCGGGATCGACCGTCGGCAGGTATTTCTTGCGCAATTCCTCGAACGCCATCACGTCCCGATCCTTTTCCCAATGGCCTGGTCCGGCCTCCTTGGAATAGCGGATCGCGACGATGCCGGCGGCATTTTCAAAACCCGCGGCGTTGAGGATCGAGCGGCCAGTGGATCCGGCCGACAGCAGTTGCAGCGGCTTCCAGCCGAGCTCGCCGACCTTGCGGATCGACTGCGACGACGCCTTGCCGGTCGAGATGTTGTAGAAAACGTCGGCGCCAGATTTGGCGAGGTTGATGAGCTGGGAATCGATGGTCGGGTCGGTCAGATCGTAGGTCTGCTCCATGATCACCTGGGCGGTGCCGCCGGCATCGGCCAGCACCTTCTTGAACGGCCCGAGGAAATCCCTGCCGAAATCGTCGTTCTGATAGAGAATCCCGACCTTCGCGTTCGGCTTCACGCTGACAACATGCTTGGCGAGAATCCGCGCCTCGGTCGGATAGAGCGGCAACCCCGCCATGGTCCATTTATTGTGCTGCGGATCGTTCCACTTCGACGCGCCGGTGTTGAGCAGGAGCTGCGGCACGCCCTTGGAATTGAGATATTTGTGCACGGCGGTCTGCGGCGCGGTGCCGAGCGAACCGAACAGCGCCAGCACTTCCTCCTGTTCCACCAGCCGTCTTGTGGCTTCAACGCATTTCGGCGCGCTATAGGCGTCGTCCATGGTGAGGAATTTTATCTTGCGGCCGTTGATACCGCCCTTTTCGTTCAGCATCTGGAAATAGGCTTCGCCGACACGGCCGAGCACGCCATAGAGCGAGCCCGGGCCACTGTGCGGCACGGTCTGTCCGAGCTTGATTTCGCTGTCGGTGGCGCCGGGATCGTATTTTTTCTCCGCCGCCCGGACGAATGGCGCGGCCATGGTGGATGCTGCGATCGCGGCAAGCGTGGTGGCGCCGAATTCGCGCCTGGTCTGTTTTCTGTTCATTTGTTGTTTCTCCCTGGAGCGCGCATTGATCTACATTCCCCGGGGGCTCGGCAATAGCGAAGTTACCAATATGTGACGCAATGCCGCCCCGCTTTGGCGGCATGCTTTGGTTCCGTAAAATGATATTCACCTCTTTGCCGCGACCACGACGAGACCGGGCACCGGCACATTGTCCTCGTTGCGCGCCGACAGCTCTTCGAGCCGCGATAGCGCGAGCCCGGTATCCGCGATCGCGGCGCGTACGCAAGATGCGCTATGCGCATAGCGCAGGCCCTCGCCGAGAATGACACCGTCGCCGCCGTGGGTTTCCACGGTGAAGGCCACCAGACCGCCGGGCGTCAGCACGCGCTTTGCCTCGCGCAGCACGGGGGCGAGATCGCACAAATAGACCATCGTGTCGGCGGCAAGGACGAGATCGGCGCTGGCGTCCGGCCTGTTGCGCAAGCCTTGCAGCATGTCCGTCGCCTCGAGCTCCGCATAAAGCCCGGTCAAGCGCGCCCTCTCGATCATGCGCGGCGACAGATCGATGCCGATGAAATGATCGACCTCTTTGGCGAAGGCGGTCGCGGCAAGCCCGGTGCCGCAGCCGAGATCGATGGCGCGCTTGAAGAAGGCCGGCTTGCGGACCGCGCCGCGGGCGGCCAGCACCGCCCTGAACAATAGCGCGGGACCGCGATAGCCGAGATCGTCGACCAGCGCGGATTCGAATTTCGGCGCGTATTGGTCGAACAGCGCCCGCACATAGGCCGGTGGCATGTCAGACAGTTGCTCGGCGCCCAGCAGCATCAACCGCAGGCTGGCGCCGTGCCGGTCCTCGGGATCGGCGGCTTGGGCTTTGCGAAACGCGGCGATCGCTTGATCGCGCTCGCCGAGCTGTTCGCGAACTTCGCCCAGCGTGAACCAGGCGGAGGCAAAGCCGGGCGCAAGATCGGTTGCCTGCGACAAGAGATCGGCGGCGGCGGCCAGATCGCCCTTGAGCTGCAGATCGCGGGCAAAATCGAAACGCCGGTCGGCAACCAGATCGCCGGAGGACAGAAACAGGCGCGCGGGCATCGTCGGAACCGATGGCAGGCTGTAAAGCGATGGGGCGAGGCTCGAACGAGTCTCCCGCCAGACTATATAACCCGGATGCGTCCGCAAGACATCCTGATGCCCGTTGCCGCCGGCCTGGCTTGCAAGCCGGGCGGCTTTCATATCGATCCGGTGCGGCCGGTCGAGCGCGCCCTGATCACCCACGGCCATTCCGACCATGCCCGTGCCGGCCATGGCGCGGTGCTGGCCACGCAGGAAACGCTCGACATGATGCGGCTGCGTTACGGCGACGATTTTGCGGGCCACACGCAGGCCATCGCCTATGGCGAGCAGCTCAGGCTTGGCGACGTCAGAATAAGGTTCCACCCGGCCGGCCATGTGCTGGGCTCGGCGCAGATCGCGGTCTCCTGCAGGGATACCTGCATCGTCGCCTCCGGCGACTACAAGGACGCGCCCGACCCCACCTGCACGCCGTTCGAGGTGGTTGCCTGCGACGTGTTCATCACCGAGGCCACGTTCGGCCTGCCGGTGTTTCGCCACGGCGAGGCGGCGGATGAAGTGAGAAAACTGCTCGCTTCAGTGGTGCTGTTTCCGGAGCGCGCGCATCTGGTCGGCGCCTATTCCCTCGGCAAGGCGCAGCGCGTGATCGCGCTGATCCGCGCGGCCGGCTACGACGCGCCGATCTACCTGCATGGGGCGATGGAAAAGATCACGCGCTACTACGAGAGCCGCGGCGTGGCGCTTGGCGATCTGCGTCCGGTTCGGGGCATGAAGAAGGCCGATCTCGCCGGCACCATCACGCTGGCGCCGCCGTCGGCCACTTCGGATATCTGGACCCGGCGGTTTCCCGATCCGGTCACCGCGTTTGCCTCTGGCTGGATGCGGGTGCGCGCCCGCGCCCGTCAGCGCGGCGTCGAATTGCCGCTGGTGATCTCGGACCACGCCGACTGGGACGGCCTGACCGCAACGATCGATGCCACCGGCGCCGGTGAAGTCTGGGTCACCCACGGCCAGGAAGACGCGCTGGTGCACTGGTGCAAGGCAAAGGGCCTTGCCGCGCGGCCGCTCGATCTGGTCGGCTATGGCGAGGAGGATGAGGGCGATGTGGCCGAGGCGGAGGACGCCGAGGTATGAACCGCTTCGCCGAACTGCTCGACCGCCTCGCCTATGAGCCCGGCCGCAACAACAAGCTCCGGCTGCTCGCGAATTATTTTCGCGGGGCAGGGGATCCCGACCGCGGCTACGCGCTGGCGGCGCTCACCGGGGCGCTGTCGTTCAAGCACGCCAAGCCCGGCCTGATCCGCGACCTGATCGCCGATCGTACCGACCCGGTGCTGTTCGCGCTGTCGTATGACTATGTCGGCGATCTCTCGGAGACGGTGGCGCTGATGTGGCCGAAGGCTTCATCTCCTCCCCTCCCCCCGCGAAGCGGTGGGGAGGGGTCGGGGGTGGGGGGTCTCTCCGCAGGAGCCGCTGCTTCAGTGTACGCCGCGCCACCCCCCACCCCCCACCCCTCCCCACCACGCGCTGCGCGCGTGGAGGGAGGGGAGAAGGCTGGCCACAACAACCCGCCCCCAACGCTGACCGAAGTCGTCACCACGCTGCGCACCCTCGGCAAGACCGAACTGCCCAGGCAGCTTTCGCGCTGGCTCGACGAGCTGGATGAGACCGGCCGCTGGGCATTGTTGAAACTCGTCACCGGCGCGATGCGGATCGGCATCTCGGCGCGGCTGGCCAAGACCGCGGCTGCCGAACTCGGCGACAAGGACCCGCACGAGATCGAATTGATGTGGCCGGGCTTGACGCCGCCCTATCTCGATCTGTTCGCCTGGCTGGAGGGCCGCGCGGAAAAGCCCGTCAATCTCGATCCCGCACCGTTTCGCCCGGTGATGCTGGCGCACGCGATCGAGAATACCGATTTTGCCAATCTCGACCCCGCAGATTTCATCGCGGAATGGAAATGGGACGGCATTCGCGTGCAGGCGGTCAGCGGCCGCGATGCGCGCGGCCAAACGCTGGCGCGGCTCTATTCGCGCAGCGGCGAGGACATCACCCGGAGTTTTCCAGATCTGCTGCCGTCATTGCATCTGCCCGGCGCCATCGACGGCGAGTTGCTGGTGGTACGCGACGGCCGGGTGCAGAGTTTCAACGTGTTGCAGCAGCGCCTCAATCGCAAGGTGGTCTCCTCGAAGCTGATGGAGGAATATCCCATCCACCTGCGCGCCTATGACCTGCTCGGCGAAGGCGACGCCGATTTGCGCACCTTGCCGTTTGCCGAGCGCCGCGCACGGCTCGAGACCTTCGTCGCAAGGCTTGACGACGCGAGGATCGACCTGTCGCCGATCATTGAATTCGACAGTTGGGATAGGCTGACAGCGGCGCGAAAAAATCCGGCCCGCGCCGGCGCCGGAGAGGATGCGGAGGCGGTCGAGGGCGTGATGCTGAAGCGCCGCGACGCGCTCTATCTGCCGGGTCGGCCGAAAGGACAATGGTGGAAGTGGAAGCGCGCCCCCCACATCATCGATGCCGTGCTGATGTATGCGCAGCGCGGCCATGGCAAGCGCTCGTCGTATTATTCGGATTATACCTTCGGGGTCTGGACCGCCCGCGAGGACGGCGAGCAGCTGGTGCCGGTCGGCAAGGCCTATTTCGGCTTCACCGACGAGGAGCTGCTGCAGATCGATCGTTTCGTCCGCCGCAACACCACCGAAAAATTCGGGCCCGTCCGGCACGTGGTGCACGAGCCGGATCAGGGGCTGGTGCTGGAAGTCGCCTTCGAGGGCCTGGCGCGCTCGACACGGCATAGATCCGGCGTGGCGATGCGGTTTCCCCGCATCAACCGGCTGCGCTGGGACAAGCCGCCGCGCGAGGCCGACCGGCTGGAAACGCTGGAAAAGATGCTGAAGGCTGACGCGACCGTTGTTTCCACGACAGCCGAGGGCCATTGACGCCGACGAGCGGGTTCCCCATCTGCCATGGACTGACTACAATGCGCCGAACGAAATCGCGCGCGGGAGACCATTGATGGCCAACGATACAAGGCAATTGCCGGCAGCCAATGACGGCCTCACCCGCTTTCTCGGCGGCTCGCCGCTGGCTGTGGCGTTCCGGCTGGCACTCCTGTCGATCCTGGTCGGCGTGGTGCTCGCCGCGATCGGGTTCGATCCCTGGAATATCCTGCACAGCATCCGGCTGCTGTTCCAGCGGCTTTGGGATCTCGGCTTCGACGCCATCAACTGGCTGTGGCGCTACTTCCTGCTGGGCGCCGTGATCGTGATACCGATTTGGCTGGTGTCGCGGCTGTTCGGCACCCCGCGCGGGCGATAGCCTTTCCGATGCGATTGCGATTTGTCGGCTGCGGCGACGCGCTCGGTTCGGGCGGCCGATATAACACCTGCTTTCACGTCACCGGCAGCTCCGCCAATTTCCTGATCGATTGCGGCGCCTCGTCGCTGCCGGCCTTGAAGCGACTCGCCATCGCGCGCGACGATATCGACCTCATTCTGATCACGCACTTCCACGGCGATCATTTTGCCGGATTGCCGTTTCTGCTGCTCGACGCCCAGTTCACCCGCCGCGCCCGTCCGCTTGTCATCGCGGGACCCGAAGGAATCCAGACGCGGCTGACGCAAGTAATGGAAGCGCTGTTCGAAAATTCATCGAAGACGAAGCAGCGCTTCGATCTGTCGGTCGTCGCGCTGAGCCCTGAGCAGACGCGCCGCTTCGGCGCGGTCGAAGTCACGCCGTTTCCGGTTGTGCATGGCGAATCCGGCGGCCCGTTCCTCGCCTACCGGGTCGAGGCCGAGGGCCGCGTCATTGCCTACAGCGCCGACACCGAATGGACGGAGACATTGATCCCGCTCGGCCGCGACGCCGATTTGTTCATTGCGGAAGCCTATTATTACGACAAGCTCGTGAAGAACCACCTCAGCCTGAAAACGCTGGAGGCAAATCTTGCCAAGATCAATCCGAAGCGGCTGATCCTCACCCATATGAGCGAGGACATGCTGGGCCGGCTGGACTCGCTCGCCTACACCGCCGCGAGCGACGGGATGGTGGTGGAATTTTAGCAGTTACCGATGTGGCGGGTCGTCGTGCAGCGCCAATTGATGCAATCGTTCGACGCGACGTAAGGCGGCCCGCGCTTACCCTCCCCTGGAGGGTGAAAACGGAGCTGGTTCGCCGATCTAAGCAATACGCTCTAAACCGGCCAGTCCTCGGCCGTGATGGTCGCGGCGTCGGCGCCGACAATTTCGGACAAAGAGTCCCGCCCGGTGCGCAGCAAGGTCGAGGCGAGATCGTTCTTGATGTCGTCGACGAGGCCAAGGCCCTTGTAGATCAGCGAGGAATAAAGCTGGATCAGGCTGGCGCCGGCGCGGATTTTGGTCAGCGCCGCGCCGCCCGAATCGATGCCGCCGACGCCCACCAGCGGAAACGCGCCCTCGGCGCGTACGTAGGTTTCAGCCACCATCCGGGTCGAGAGCCGGAACAGCGGCCTTCCCGACAATCCGCCCTGTTCCCTGGCGCGGGTCTGTTCGCGCAGGGTTGTGGGCCGAGCCAGCGTGGTGTTGGCGACGATCATGCCGTCGACGCGGCGCGAGCGCGCGATCTGAACCACATCGTCAAGCTCGGCGAGGCTGAGGTCGGGCGCGATCTTGAGCAGCACCGGCGCCTCGCCGGCGCCCTGCCGTACCCGCTCGCGGGCCTCGATCACCCTGGCCAGGAGATCGTCGAGAGCGGCTGCCTGCTGCAGGTTGCGCAGGCCCGGCGTATTCGGCGACGACACGTTGACGGTGAAATAGCTCGCCACCGGCGCGAAGGTTTCGATCAGTCTGACATAGTCGGCGACGCGATCGGTGGAATCCTTGTTGGCGCCGACATTGACGCCGACGATGCCGGAAAGATGCGCGCGCGCCGCGAGCCGCCGCAGCACGATTTCGGCGCCGTCATTATTGAATCCCATGCGATTGATCACGGCTTCATCGCGCTCCAGCCGGAACAGCCGCGGCCGCGGATTGCCCGCTTGCGGCTTCGGCGTCACCGTGCCGATCTCGACAAAACCGAATCCCAGCCGCAGCAGCGCATCCGGCGCTTCCGCGCTCTTGTCGAAGCCCGCGGCCATGCCGATCGGATTGGAGAAATTCAGGCCGAACGCCCGCACCGCCAGCTTGGCGTCGTCGGCGCGCGGCCGCACCGGGGGCAGCAGCCTCAATCCCTGAATCGCCAGACGGTGGGCGTCCTCCGGATCGAACCAGCGCAACAGCGGCAGCGAGAAGGCATCGAATGCGCGGATCACGGCGTCAGCTCCGGAATGTCGTGAGTGCCGTCGGACCGCGCGCGCATGTCGCGCACCGCGGTGACCGCGCCGAGATCGAGTTCGCCATAGAGATGCGGAAACAATTCGTCGTTGCGCGAGGCTTCCCAGCGCAGCGCGTCGCCCAGCGCATCGGCGTCGACCTCGATCAGGAACAGTCCGGTCTGGCCGAAGAAATGCTTTTTGGCGGTCTCGGCGAGCTGCGAGGCGCTGGAAAAGTGAATGAAGCCGTCTCTGATATCGTCGGCGCTGCCGCGGTACACGCCTTGCCGCTCGGCCTCGCGCCAGGCCGAAGCGGAACAGATTTTGTAGATCCTGCGCACGTGTGGCCCGATTTTCCGAAGTTCGCTCGTTCCGACTGTCGCGTTGAGTCTTTGGGATTTCCCTGAATTTCCGCCAGCGCCGACCGTATCGGCGGCACCGGCTTAACTCAAGGTCGCTGCATCGGGCGCCGCGGGCTGATTGCGAAAACCGGCCGCTTGAGACAATAATTCCCCATCGGGATCGAGCTGAATCATGCCCAAACAGCCAAAAGCGCGGGGAATGCTGACCCACGGCCAAATCTGGACCGCGCTGGATCGGCTTGCCGAGCGCGGCGGACTATCGCCCTCGGGTCTGGCAAGGCGCTCCGGCCTCGACCCCACCACTTTCAACAAGTCCAAGCGCGTCACCCCCGACGGACGGGAACGCTGGCCCTCGACCGAATCGGTGGCCAAGGCGCTCGCCGCCACCAACAGTTCCATCGACAGCTTCGTGCATTTGATCGGCGATGCCGCGCGGACCCCGGAGTCGCTGCCGCTGCTCGGCTTCGCGCAAGCGGGTGCCGCCGGGCATTTCGACGACAGCGGATTTCCGGCCGGCAAAGGCTGGGACGAGGTGGCGCTGCCTTCCCTCAACGACGAGCACGCCTATGCGCTGGAGATTTCCGGAGATTCGATGAAGCCCGTCTACCGCGACGGCGACGTCATCGTGGTATCGCCGGGCACGCCGATCCGGCGCGGCGACCGCGTGGTGGTGAAAACACGCAGCGGCGAGGTGATGGTCGGGGAATTAAAACGCCGCACCGCCAAGACGCTGGAACTGCAGTCGCTCAATCCTGCCCATGCCGACCGCAATCTGCCGGCCAGCGACGTCGCGTGGATCGCGCGCATCGTGTGGGCGCGGCAGTAGCAAACTCTCAGCGTCGTCCCGGCGAATGCCGGGACCCATACCGCGAGGTCTTACTTTTTTGCGATATAGCAGACGCCCTTCGCTAACAACTAGCGCCGGTGATTATGGGTCCCGGCGTTCGCCGGGACGACGATAATGCCGACCTACGTCGCGTAGTCCGGCTCCTTGCGATCGAGCATGCGCTTCAAGGCATCGAAGTGCCGCTGTGCCGGAGTTGGCCCGTCAAACATGCTGGTCCCGCCGTAATCGCGCCTTGTCTTCTCGACCACGGCGCCGGGGAGCTGCTTCAGGGCCTGTCCGGTCCACATCGCGTAGATCTGAACCTGCGCGGCGCGCTCGGTGTAATAGAGCCGGTCATAGGCATCGGCCACCGTGTCCCCGACCGTGGAGATGCCGTGATTGGCCATGAACAACACCGACTTGTCGCCGATCACCCTGGCGAGGCGAGCGCCTTCGGCGGGATCGAGCGCCGGGCCGGTGTATTCGTCGTCATAGGCGATCTCGCCCGACAGCCCGACCTCGGTCTGACCGATCTCCTTGATGCGGGGGTCTTGCAGCCGCGTCAGCGCGCTCGCAAAGGGCATGTGGGTATGAAACACGGCCTTGGCCTGCGGCAGCGCCTTATGGATCGGCGCATGGATGCAGTAGCAGGAGCGTTCCACGTCGCCGGCGCCGCGCTTGACCTTGCCGTCGTCGATGCCGACTTCCATGAAGGACGAGGCCGTGACCTCGGACCAATGCATCCCGAACGGGATCTGGTAGTAGCGGTCGCCGCGGCCGGGCACCACCAGGGTCAGATGGTTGAAAATGCCCTCGCTGAAGCCGTGCATGAAGGCCAGCCGGTGCGCCGCCGCAAGTTCCACTCGCGCCTGCCATTCCTCGGCGCTGTAATCGGAAAGCGTTTTCGGCGAAACCCTAAACTGCATGAGCGTTCTCCCTGTTTGGACGGGGTCTTATTGTGCTGGTACTTTAACGCACTTTCAAACGCCAGTCATTGCCGGGCTTCCGCCTTCGCTAAGGCTTCGGCGGACCAACAGCGAAGACCCGGCGAAGCTTTAGCGTAGTCGGGTGACCCGGCAATCCATCAGACTGAAAAAATCTTGCGACGTAGATGGATGCGCGGGTCAAGCCCGCGCATGACGGATCTTGTCACCACGGACCAGGTTACGCCGACCGCGCCAGAGCGCCGTCGATCATCGCCACCGAATTCGGCAGGCCGTATACCGCCACGAAGGAGCCGAAGCGCGGGCCTTTCTCCTGGCCGAGCAGCACCTGGTAGAGCATGTTGAACCAGTCGAGCGAGACGCCCGGCTTGCCGTCTTTTGCTATCTTCTTGTCCAGGAACGGCTCGCGGCGGCCGATTTCGTAGACCACGTTCTGGATCTCTTCCGCCGTCGAGGCGGCCGGCAGTTGCGACAGCGCATCGCGCAGATCCTGCAGCGCGACGCGCTCGGGTTCGGTCGGCTCGCGGAATGTCTTGGTCGGCGCCACGAAGTCGCGATAATAGTTGATGGCGTAGCCCACCATCGCATCCAGCTTCGGATGGCTCTTGGGCGTGACGCCGGGACGATAGCGCCCGATGAATCCCCACAGGGTCGCGGCGTTCTCGGCGTTGGACGACGACACCAGCGTCAGCAGGAGCTGGAAGGTGACGGGCATGTCGGCCTTGGGCGGATGGCCGGCGTGGATGTGCCAGACCGGATTGGCCAATTGCTGCTTCGGATCCTGCCGCGGAAAGCCTTCGAGGAACTGCTGATAATCGTCGACGTTGCGCGGGATCACGTCGAAGTACAGACGCTTGGCCGACTTCGGCTCGCGGTACATGAACAGCGACAGCGATTCGGGCGAGGCATAGCGCAGCCATTCGTCGATGGTGAGCCCGTTGCCCTTCGATTTGGAAATCTTCTGGCCCTTGTCGTCGAGGAAGAGCTCATAGTTGAACCCTTCCGGCGGCGCGCCCCCGAGCGCCGTGCAGATTTTACCCGACAGCTTTACCGAATCGATCAGATCCTTGCCGGCCATCTCGTAGTCGACGCCGAGCGCGAACCAGCGCATCGCCCAGTCCGGCTTCCACTGCAGCTTGCAATGCCCGCCGGTGACCGGCAGCGTGACGCGCTCTTTTGTTTCGGGATCGTCGTAGGAGATGGTGCCGGCCTTCAAATCATGCTCGACGATCGGCACGTACAGCACGACGCCGGTGCGCGGACAGATCGGCAGGAACGGCGAATAGCTCGCCGCGCGCTCTTCGCGCAAGGACGGCAGCATGATCGCCATGACGGCATCGAGCCGTTCCAGCACGCGCAGCAGCGCGGCGTCGAATTTTCCCGACGTGTAGTAATCCGTTGAGCTGGCGAATTCATAGTCGAAGCCGAACCTGTCAAGAAACGCGCGCAGCCGCGCATTGTTGTGGGCGCCGAACGACGGATATTCATTCGAGAACGGGTCGGGAATCCGCGACAGCGGCCGGCCGAGATGCAACGCCAGCATCTCCTTGTTCGGGACGTTGTCAGGCACCTTGCGCAGACCGTCCATATCGTCGGAAAAGGCAATCAGCCTCGTCTTGATCTTGTCCTCGGTGAGCACGCGGAACGCATGGCGCACCATGGTGGTGCGCGCGACCTCGCCGAAGGTGCCGATATGCGGCAGGCCCGACGGCCCGTAGCCGGTCGAAAACAGCACCTCGTCCTTCGGCTTCTTCTTGAGCCGCGCGACGATCGCCTTCGCCTGCTCGAATGGCCAGGCGTTGGATTGTTCGGCGAGCGCGCGCAGGTCGGCGGCACTGGCGGCAAGATTGATGGTGGACATCTAGGCAAGGTCTCCGGGCGCGGAACCTAAACGTGTCCGCTTAGAAATGCAAAATGGCGGCTGAACCAAAGTCATTCCGGGGCGATGCGGAAGCATCGAACCCGGAATCTCGAGATTCCGGGTCTGGTCCTTCGGACCATCCCGGAATGACGAAGTATGAACTCTCAGAACGGACTCACGGAAAAATAGCGCAGCCACAAATCGGTATAGCGGCCTTTTTCCCAGACCCGGAACAGCGCCCAGTTCAGGGACTGCCGCAGCAGGTCGTTGCCCTTGCGCACGGCGATGCCGATGCCCTCGCCGAAATAGCGGCTCTCGACAAACGGCCCGCCCGAGAACGCGCAGCAATCGCCGGAATCGGTGCCGTTGATCCAGAACGCCAGCGAAATCGCATCGCCGAAAATGAAATCGACTTCGCCGCGCCTCAAGGCAAGTCGCGCCGCCTCGTCGTTGGGATAGGAATGCAGTTCGGCATCGGTGAACATCGCCTTGAGATAGGCCTCGTGCGAGGAACCGGCGACGGCGCCGACCTTCTTGCCTTCAAGGTATTCGGGACGAACTTCCGGCATCACGGCGTCGCGCCGCGACACGAACCGCGCCGGCGCCCGGTAATAGGGATCGGTGAAATCGGCGCGGGCGCGCATCTGCGGGGTCACCGCAAGCGAAGCGATGATGGCGTCGCCGCGGTTGCTCGAGAGCGCATCGAGCAGCGTCTCGAACCGCCGCATCTGGATGGTACAGGTGACCTTGATCTCCTCGCAAAGCTGCCGCGCCAGATCGACATTGAAGCCGGCCGGATTGCCGTCGGGGCCGGTGAAGTTGAATGGGGGATAATCGGTCTCGGTCAGAAACCGTATAACGGTCAGGCGGGAAAGATCAGGCCGGTCCGGCCGCCGCCTCGGGTCCCAGAAACCGGGGACGGCCTGCGGAGCCGCCTCCGTGCCCGGCTTGGCGATGTTTTGGGCCTGCGCGGCGCCGGCCAGCAGCGCCACCGCAAGCAATGCCGCAAGCGACAGTCCCGATATCGCCAGGACTGCGCGGAGCGCCTGAAACAATGTGAGGGATGGAAGTGAAGCTGTCTGTGATCGCATGCCGAGGGTTTCTTGGGAAGTCGACGGCCTTATAGACCATCCGGCCGGTTAGGCGAGTATGGTTTGCAGCGACGAGCGCGGCCCTCTATCTCCCCTCCTCCCGCGAAGCGGCAGGGAGGGAGGGGAGAAAGACGGAGCGGCCTGCGCGCCATCAAAGATACTTCCTCAAATCCGCAGCCGCCTGCTCCGGGGTCCGCTTGAGATTGAACGGCGAGACGAACCTGCCGTCGCGATCCATCAGATAGACCAGCGCGGTGTGATCCATGGTGTAGTCGCCGTCCTTTAGCGGGACTTTCCTGGCATAGACCCGGTAGGCGGCAATCACCTTGGCGACCTGATCGGGATTGCCGGTCAGGCCCTTGAGGTGCGGATCGAAGCTCGACAAATAATCCTTCATCGCCTCTGAGGTGTCGCGCTCGGGATCGACCGAGATGAAATAGGCGTTGACGCGATCGGCATCCCGGCCCATCGCCCGCAGCACCTCGGACATCTCGAACAGCGAGGTCGGACAGACGTCGGGGCAGTGGGTGAAGCCGAAGAAGATCAGCGTCGGGTGGCCCTGCAGGTTCTTTTCGGTCACGGTCTGGCCGGCCTGGTCGGTCAGTTGAAACGGTCCGCCGATTGCGGCGGGGGCCGCCATATTTCGTATGCCACCAAACGCCCACAGCATCAGCGCCAGGCCGACCGCCAGGCTGCCGGCGAACGCGGCGACGATAACCAGCGGGCGGGCGGTCCGATCCATCATGAAATTCCCTAGGGGTCGATCAGAAGCAGGCAGCGATGCCGCAGGCAATCCTCTCGAGGAAGACCGCCGCGCTGACGGACGGGTCTCGGCGACCGGCGTCGCCGCCGCTCGCCTGACTGTGATGTTCAGATAGGGCTAGTCGGGCTGCCGGGCAAGCGCGGCCGGGTTGGGCGCGATCACGTCACGCTGACCGGAATTGCGCTCCCGGCGCGACAGAGACGACCGCGACACGGACGCCGCCTCGGCGTCGAGATAGCAGGGCTTGTACATGCTCATCAACTGCTTGCCGCGCAGGAAGAGCATGCGCGGCGTCAAGCCGCCACGCTGCGCGATCCAGTGCCGCACCGCCGACGGATACATCGAGTACAGCATCTGCGTCGCTTCGGGGTTGGTAATCGCGCGGCCGTTGCTGCCGAAATCCCACGCCGCGTGGAACCCGAGATTGGCGTGCGACGTCACGCATATCTTGTCGTGCGCGACCGCGCCGAGAACGATGGTGCAGGCCGAGGCGCACAGTCCGTCAATGATGACCGTCTCGCCGGAACTGCGCAGGTCCTGATATTTGTCGACGTAGGTGCCGATCCGGCCGCCGCGGTCGTCGGCGATCCGGACCACCGCGTGGCTCGCGCCCACCCCTGCGAGCAGTAGAACTGCCGCGAGCACCCCCGTCACGAATTTCATATCCAGCCCCAGTCCAAATCCGCCGACCCGAAGTTGATCGACCTGAGTGATGCAAGACTTGTCGCCAGCGTGTTGCCAGATCGTGATTTTGTCCAGATGCCGGGGGCAGGTCAAAACAAATTCAAATGGAGTGTTGCAGGCGCGCTGCACCCGGGTCACCCCATAGGTCCCAAACTGGAACAAGTTAACGATTCCACGGTAGCGCCGGGGCCGCTAAACCGGCAATTGCCGTTGACCGCCGACAATGCCGCGGGCTTCAATCCCGGAAAGGGCTGGGGAATAGCGCGATGGCGGATGATACCGACGTAATCGTGGTCGGCGGCGGGCTGGCCGGCCTGGTTGCCGCGACCGAGATCACCGAGGCCGGCAGACGCGTCATCGTGGTCGATCAGGAGGGCGAACAGAGCCTCGGCGGCCAGGCTTTCTGGTCGTTCGGCGGGTTGTTCCTGGTCGACAGCCCCGAGCAGCGCCGGCTCGGCATCCGGGACAGCTATGATCTGGCGCTGCAGGACTGGATGGGGTCGGCGGGTTTTGATCGCGACGAGGACCTTTGGCCCAAACGCTGGGCCGAAGCATATGTCGCCTTCGCGGCCGGCGAAAAACGCGGATGGCTGCGGGCGATGGGCCACCGCATCTTCCCCGTGGTCGGCTGGGCCGAGCGCGGCGGCTATGACGCGATGAGCCACGGTAATTCGGTGCCGCGGTTTCATGTCACCTGGGGCACCGGTCCCGGTATTGTCGAACCGTTCGAGCGGCGGGCGCGCGAGGCCGAGGCCAGCGGCCGGCTGTCGTTCAGATTCCGCCACCGCGTCGATGCGCTCAGCATCACCGGCGGCACCGTCGATGGCGTCACGGGCGTGGTGCTCGAGCCCGATGCTGTCGAGCGCGGAAAAAGCAGTTCGCGCAAGGTCGTAGGCAACTTCTCCTTGCGCGCGCAGGCGGTGATCGTCGCCTCCGGCGGCATCGGCGGCAACCACGATCTGGTGCGTCAGAACTGGCCGAAGCGCCTGGGCGAGGCGCCAAGGCGCATGATCTCCGGGGTGCCAGAACATGTCGACGGCCGGATGATCGGCATTACTGAAGCCGCCGGGGCGCGGCTGATCAACCGCGACCGGATGTGGCATTACGTCGAGGGAATAAGGAACTGGTCGCCGATCTGGCCGCGCCACGGCATCCGCATCCTGCCCGGGCCGTCCTCGATGTGGTTCGACGCCCTGGGCCGCCGCTTGCCCTCGCCGCTGTTTCCCGGCTCCGACACCCTCGGGCAACTGCAATACATCATGTCGACGGGCTACGATTATTCGTGGTTCGTGCTCACCCAGAGCATCATCAAGAAGGAATTCGCCCTCTCAGGCTCGGAGCAGAACCCGGATCTGACGGGAAAAAGCTGGCTGATGACCGCGCGCCGCGCCACCAACAAGGGCGCCCCCGCACCGGTGGAGGCGTTCAAGGAAAAGGGCGCCGATTTTATCGTGCGCGACAATCTCAATGAGCTCGTCGCCGCCATGAATGCGCTCGCCGGCGACAATCTGCTGAAGCTCGATGAGGTCAAGGCCCAGATCGAGGCGCGCGACCGCGAGATCGAACATCCTTACGTCAAGGACACCCAGGTGATGAACATCCACAATGCGCGCCGCTATATCGGCGACCGGCTGATCCGCACCGCCAGCCCGCACCGGATTCTCGATCCCGCCCACGGTCCCCTGATCGCGGTCAAACTCAACATCCTGACCCGCAAGACGCTGGGCGGTTTTGAGACCGATCTCGACTCTCGCGTGTTCGGCCAGGACGGCAAGATCATGCCGGGACTCTACGCCGCCGGCGAAGCGGCCGGCTTCGGCGGCGGCGGCATGCACGGCTACCGTTCGCTGGAAGGCACGTTTCTCGGCGGCTGCCTGTTCTCGGGGAGAAATGCCGGACGCGCCGCGGCAATGGCGCTCGCCTGAGGTCCTCACGGCCATCTCAGCAACCGTTCGCGAGAACGCAGTGGCGAACGACGGGCCGGCGCGCTAGTGATCAACCATACGTATCAGGAGAACCAGCATGACCATCCAGCGTTTCGATACCGGGCCGCGCATGAGCCAGGTCGTCATCCACGGCGACACGATCTTTCTCGCCGGCATCGTCGCCAGCAATGCGGGCGGCCAAAGTGTGACCAGGCAGACGCAGGACGTGCTCTCGATCATCGACGGCCATCTTGCGAAAGCCGGAAGCGACAAATCGAAGTTGCTGACGGCGACGATCTATCTGACCGACATGAAGACGTTCGCCGAGATGAACGCGGTGTGGGACGGCTGGGTGTCGGCGGGAAATACTCCGGCGCGCGCCACCGTCGAGGCCAGGCTTGCGTCACCCCAATACAACGTCGAGATCATGGTGACCGCGGCGCGATAGTGCTCCTCTCATGATACGGATCTTCGTATTGGTCGCCGCAACGGCGTTTGGCGCCGCTACCGTGTCGGCCGAGCAGATCGACATCGGCGGCGTGACGCGGACGTTCATGGCGCAGTTGCCGGACAACAAGCCCGCGCCGCTGGTCATCGTCCTGCATGGCAACACCCAGGCCGGAGCCGACATGGCGAGCCGGACCTCATGGCCGTCGGTCGCAAAACGCGAAAAGTTCGGCGTCGTCTTTCCCGATGGCCTCAATCGCGCCTGGGCCGATCTGCGGCCCAATTCAAAACGCGCCGGCCGCGCGCCGCCCGAGGGCACCGATGATGTCGGCTTCATCGTCGCGCTGATCGAGAAGTTCGTCGCCGACGGCACCGCCGACCCCCGGCGGATTTACGTGACCGGCGTCTCCAACGGCGGCGCCATGACCATGACGATGATCTGCGCCCGCGCCGACCTGTTCGCCGCTTCCGCCAGCGTCATCATCAATCTCACCGACGAGTCGGCCAATGCCTGCCGCCCGTCCCGCCCGGTTCCGATGCTTGTCATGAACGGTACCGCCGATCCCCTGATTCCCTATCAGGGCGGGCGCGGCACCAGCCGCTTCGCGGTGCCGGGCTTCTGGTCGACGGAAAAGACGCTCGACTTCTGGCGTCGCGCCAACGGCTGCGGCATGCAGGACCCCGCAGTGACCGACCTCGACGACCGCGACAGAGCGGACGGGAGCACCGTGACGCGGATTTTATCGCGCTGCCCGCCCGGGCGCGACGTCGTGCTCTACCGCATCAATGGCGGCGGTCACCGGATGCCGGGCAGCTTCCCGGACGCGCGCTTTCCGCGCGTCGTGAACTATCTGTTCGGCCCGCAGAACCACGACATCGACGGCGCCGAAACCATATATGGGCGTTTTTTCGCAAGTTTCCGTGAGTGTCCACGGAAACGATCAGTTCACGCGGCGCGCGCGGCGTTGCGCTCCGCCTCGATCCGCCGCGCCAGGGCCCAGCGGAAGTATGTCAGCGCCGCGTCCGCCCCGATCGCAAGAAGCTGATAGTTCGGGTCCACGTCGAACACCTTCTGCTGCGCCTCGATGATCGCCTTATCCTCGTTGAAGGCTTCCTCGAGGCTGTTGCGCAACGACAGCGAGATATTGGGATTGTCGATGTCGAAGTCGTGCAGGTAGTTCCAGAAGAAATGGGTCGAGCCGCGCGTCTCCGGCGTCATGAACTGCGCGTTGCGATACTGGCGCGTTCCTTCGACCTGAACGCCTTTCTCCGCGCCCCGTCCCGCCGGCGCAAACATGGTGTCGAGCAGGAAGATGCCGGGAATCAGCATTCGGCCGATATTGCGCCGGTCGATCTTGTCGGTCCTGTTCGGGATCACCTTGCAATGATAGGGCGGCGGATCGGCGTTCATGTGCCAGCGCTCGACGCGGAACCCGTCATCCAGTTTTTCGATCGCGACCGGCTTGGTCGCCTCAAAACAGCACGATGGGCCGCTCCAGAATCGTGCGGGCCAGCTTCGTGCCGTCGATCAATTCATGATTCCAGGCCGCGACGTACCAGGCATTGCGGAGAAAAATTCCATCGTCCGTCAGATTCCATCCCTGTTTCGAGCAACGCCTTTTTCTTCCATGCCATCTCTACGTCATGGCCGCCTCCGGGAAAACCGGGATTTTCTAGACATATTTTACCAGTGCGAGATTGGGCGAATAGATGCGGGATCGGGAGTTGTTTTGGCTGGGTTGTCGAGCATGGCGGGTTCAGCGCCGCCGCACGCGTAATCGGTCATCCCAAGTTAAGCCTCGGTGCTGCGATGCAGCGACTGGGAAGCCCCGGGACCGGTTGGCCTGCCGACCGAATTTTGGGCGAATCCGCCGTTTTCCGGGAACCTGTCGGGCTTTGTCGCATCCAATGCCTCAGGATAACATGCGATCCGTAAAGCCAGGCCCGCCATGAAAGTCACCATGCGCCAAACGCAACTTCCGCAAATCGCCCCCGGCGGCCCCGACGCCGAACTGGTCGGGCGCGCCCGCAACCGCGAAGAGGCGGCGATCCGCTCGATCATGCAGGCGAACAATCGCAGGCTCTACCGGCTCGCGCGCGGCATCCTGCGCAACGACAGCGAAGCCGAGGACGTGGTCCAGGAAACCTATGTCCGGGCGTTCACGCACCTGCAGGATTTCCGCGGCGACTCCAGCCTCGCGACCTGGCTGGCGCGGATCGCCACCAACGAGGCGTTGGGCCGGCTGCGCCGCCGGCGGCCGAGCGTCGATGTGGACACCCTGCCTCCAGGGGTCCTCGAGGCCCAGATCATCCAGTTTCCCAACTCCGGCACATCCGAGGACCCGGAAAAAACCATGGCACAACGTGAAATTCAGCGTGTCGTCGAACACGCGATCGACGAACTCCCCGAGGCCTTTCGCATCGTCTTCGTTACCCGCGTGCTCGAGGGAATGAACGTCGAGGAAACCGCCGAAATTCTCAACCTGAAGCCGCAGACCGTGAAAACGCGGCTGCATCGCGCCCGCGCCATGCTGCGCGAGCATGTCGAAAGCAAAATCGGCCCGGTGGTGATGGAAGCGTTTCCGTTCGCTGGCAAGCGCTGCGAACGCCTGACTGATGCGGTTTTGAAGCGGCTCGGCTTCGAGCCCGTTCGGTTCTGATGAAATCAGAACCGGGCTCTGGCTTTTTGTTTTGACGCGTTTTCTTCACGCGAACCGGTAGCCACTTCGCTCGAAAACGCTATAGCCGCATATTTTTTTCGGAACCTTTGGCGCCGCGCGCCATCCAACTCCCGTGCAACCAACCATGCGCCGGCGCGCTTTAAGCCCGCGGCGCCACAGGAGTGTCAAATCATGTTCGTTCGAATGAGCGCGGCAATCGCCGCGGTGAGCCTGCTCGGCGGTGTCGCGCTGGCGCAAGGCGCCAAACCGACCGATCCGCAGATCGCCCATATCGCCTACACCGCGGGCGTGATCGATATCGCGGCGGCGAAGCAGGCGCTGGCGAAAACCGGCAACAAGGACGTCAAGGCGTTCGCCGAAGACATGGTGCGCGACCATGAGGCCGTGAACAAGCAGGCGCTGGATCTGGTGAACAAGCTCAAGGTCACGCCCCAGGACAACGACACCAGCAAGACGCTGTCGAAGAACGCCGCCGCCAAGCTCGCCGAGCTCGCCAAGCTGAAGGGCGCGGAATTCGACAAGGCCTATGTCGCCAACGAAGTCGCCTATCACAAGGCGGTCGACAGCGCGCTGGAGACGACGCTTATTCCCTCCTCCAGCAACGCGGAGCTGAAGAGCCTGCTGCAGACCGGCCTGAAGATTTTCCAGGGCCACGAGCAGCACGCCGAACACGTCGCCGCGGCGCTGAAATAGGGAGACCGACATGATGCCGAGATGGATCCTCCCGATCGCCGCCGCATTGACGCTGGGAGCGTCCGTCTCGGCGCATGCCGCGACCGTCCAGATCACGATGGACAAGCTGGTGTTCTCGCCAGCGGAAGCTTCCGCCAAGGCCGGCGACACCATCGAATGGATCAACAATGACATTCTCGCCCATACCGCCACCGCGCGAAACGGCGACTGGGACGTGACGATACCGCCGAAAAAGACCGTCACCTCGGTTGTGAAGAAGGCCGGCACGGTCGATTATTATTGCCGCTTCCATCCCAACATGAAGGGCGTGCTCAACGTCGCGCCGTAATTGAAGCCCGCGGGCAACGCGCGAACCGGCCGCAAAACAAAGCCGCGCCAGCCCGAGGGCTGACGCGGCGATGAAGCTTCTGTTGCCAGGTGCTCCGGACCCCGAACAGGTTACGCCGCGAGGCGCACTTCGTTCAATGCAACGTTATCGTTTGCATTTAGGTTTTTGACCCGATAACGGCGGTATCATGCCGGGCACAATTCGGAGCTTCTTCGCGACCATCGATCCTGTTTCGCCCCCGCCTTGGCAGCCCCGGGATTCTGCCTTGCGACAAAATCGATCTCACCGCCGATGAGACCTTTAAGCTCAAGCTGCCAGGGTGGAGGCGCCGGGTACTGCCCCCGGGTCTGCCCGCGGTCCACTCCAAGTTTCAGCGCCATCGTCTTGCGACGACGAGACCCTACGCGCGATCGGTTGAGAAAGATAGGCTCGTGTCCGGCGCCGTCGAACCGTCACGCCTGAGCCAGGCTGGAGCGGGCGAAGGGAATCGAACCCTCGTATGCAGCTTGGGAAGCTGCCGTTCTACCATTGAACTACGCCCGCGCTCGCCTTTGGTCCATTTCATTTAGCCGAGACCGTGCGCTCAGCCAAGCACCTTGCTCTCCCCTCCCCGCCCCGCCTTAACCAGTCTCGCATTTTCCGGATGCATGGATTTATGACGGTGCTATGATGTCCTCGGGGTGGGTAGCGTAATGTCGGGGCGTGGGTACACCATATTCGATACCGCGATCGGCCGATGCGGCATCGCATGGGGAGATGACGGCATCGTCGGCGTGCAGCTCCCCGAGGCGCGCGAGATCGAAACCCGCAAGCGCCTGTTCGATCTTTATCCCGACGCCCGCGAAATGCGCCCGCCGCTGAATGTCGAGATCGCGATCGAAGGCATGGTCGCGCTGCTGCGCGGCGAGGCTGCCGATCTCTCCGACATCACCCTCGACATGAACGGAATTCACCACTTCCATGCCCGCGTCTACCGGTTCATCCGCACCATTCCGCGCGGCGAAACCCGGACCTATGGCGAGATCGCCGCCAGCCTGAGAGTTTCGGGGGTCGTGCACGCGGTCGCGCAGGCGCTAATCCGCAATCCCTTTGTGGTCATCGTGCCCTGTCATCGCGTGCTGGAAGCCGGCGGCTACGCCGACAGGATCTCCCCGCACGGCGGCGCCATCTCCAAGCGCCGGCTGCTCTCTATCGAGGGCGCGCGCGGAACCACCGCCGGCATGACCCTTTTCGACGTGCTGCTGCCGGCTGCGCCGCCCCGCCCGTCGACCTGAACTTGCGGCATGGAACGAGCCACGCTGTTGCAGTAAAAATCCATTTCGGTGTCCGACTTCCGCTGCAGCGGCGCTAGCTAGTCGCCAATCCCCGATAATGCCGGGCGCGCTTTCACGACGACACCGCGTTTCGGTTCCCACCGGGTCAGGATGACGCTTGCGGCAGACAGCGTGCCGAGCACCACCATCGAAGCCGCGGCCAGCGCGAAAAAACCTGCGGCGCTGGCGTCATGCGTCGACAGCCACCAGCCGCCGCCGGCAACGAACACCAGCCGCGCGGTTTGCGCGAGCACCGGTCCCAGGACCTTCGCCGCGCCCTGCGAGGAAAAATACATCGAGATCGAAAGCCCGATGAAGGCGTACATCGGCGCCGCGGTCGACAGGTATTGCCGGCTGGCGGCGCGCACGGCGGTGTCGCGGGTAAAGATGTCGACCCAGAGATCGGGAAAAACCGCGATCACGCTGGCGACCAGGCCGACCGACACGAAGGCGACGCAGCCCGCCACCAGCGCAATCCGCCGTGCCCGCGCCACCTTCCGCGCGCCGATCGCCATCCCGACCATGGGCACCGACGCGATTCCGATCGCAAACGCGATCGAGGTCAGCATGAATTCGAGCCGGGCGCCGACGCCGTAGCCGGCCAGGATCTCGGTTCCGAACCGCGCCAGCATATGGGTGAAGATGGTGATCGTCAGCACCGACTGCAGCGGCGAGAAGCAGGAGACGGCGCCGACCTTCAGGATATCGAAGAACATGCCGCGCCGGATTCGGAGCCCCCTGAGAATCGGCCTGACCCGTGCCCGGCCGGAAAAAATGTACCACGCCATGATGGAAGCGCCGATCGAGTAGGCGGTCAGCGACCCGGCGGCGACGCCGCGCATGCCGAATTGCGGCACCGGTCCGAGCCCGAGGCCGAGGATACCGCCGAGAATGATCTGGCAGACCGCCGAGTTGAGGACGATCAGCGAAGGCAGCTTCATGTTGCCGGTGCCGCGCAGGATCGCGGCCAGCGTGTTCATCAGCCACGGCACCACGGCGCCGCCGAAGAAAATCTGGACATAGCCGATCGCGCGCGTCAGCACGTTGCCGCGGCCACCGAGCGCTTCCAGCAGCGCGGGTCCGAAGATCAGCATGATCAGCATGAAGGTCAGCCCGAAGCAGCCGCCGATCAGCAGCGCGTGCGCGGCAAGCGCCGAGGCGCGCTCCTTGTCGCCTGCGCCGAGCGCGCGCGCGATCGCCGACGACACGCCGCCGCCCATCGCGCCGCCCGACATGGTCATGGTCAGGATCACGAACGGAAACACCAGCGCCATCGCGGCCAGCGACTCGGTGCCGAGCCGGCCGATATAGGAAGTCTCGGCGATCACCACGCAGGTGCCGGCGCTGAGCGCGACGACATTGGGCCATGCGAGCCACAGCAGCGTGCGCAGAATAGGCCCGTCGACCAGCGCATTCCTCGCCGGCGGCGCGACGGGAGGAAGCGGTTGTTCGTCCTCGTCTACGGGTATTTCGGCGACGCCGATATCGGACATTTCTTCTCCAGAAAGACGCGACCTGGCTGTCGCGCCGCCAATTTCCTAGAGCGGGATGACTTTTCTTCGAATCGTCATCCCGCTCTATCTTTTTGTTTGAGCATGATCTTTTCGGAAAACCGGTTCCCACTTTTCCGGATCATGCTCTAGCACCGATCAAGCCGGATTCCCTGTGCGTCAGGCGCATGGGCCGGCTGCGCGATCAGGTCGCCATCGGGGCGCCCGCGCACGAATTCAGCCGATCGACCAGACGAACGGCGGTCCGCCGCCGGCCGCCGGCCGCATGGCGACGGGAATGTGACGGCCGCAGCCGAAAGCAAGGCCTTCGAACAAGCCTTGCAAAATCCTGGCGCAGGCCGGGTGATAATCGCTGACATCGGCCATCAGCTTCCAGCTCTGCTGCCTGATTTCGAACGTGCCGCCGGACTCGAAGATCCCGGCGACGTCATCCTGCGCCTCGAGCAGCGCGTGCAGGAAAACCGCAAACTCCCTTGCGCCGCCCCTGCCCGCGCCAAGTCCGCGCGCGATCTCGTCGAAATACTGCATGCCGATCAGCCGGCCGGTGAGGTGCAAGAGATGGCCGGCGTCTTCGGGACCGAATAATTGCACCATGACCGGCGCTGAGGTCCGCACATATTCCATCGCGTAATTGCGATAGGCCTTTTCCAGCCGCGGTTTTGGCCAGCTCCCGACCGGCAGCGCCGGGGCTTTTGCCGGGTCGAACAGCGGGGCCTCGAGATGGCGCGCGAATGTGAGGCGCTGGTCGATCTCGATCGCGTGGTCGTATTCGCAGTAATAGCCTTCGAGGCCGTCCTGACCGTCGACGCTCTGCTTGGTGCAGACGAAGCCGAGGTTGGGATTTCGCAGCGAAACGCCATTGTTGGCGTGCCATCCCCGCAGCATCGCGCGCGACACTTCGCCGGGCACGCCGCAGATCGCGGTGCCGCGCCAGATCCAGCGCGGCGGCGGATAGCGGATCCAGGCCTTGCGATCGGTCTCATACATGTATTCGACGGACACCCCGCCGATCCAGTTGGAGAGATAGTGATATTGCGCGGCGGCGACCGCCGGCGGCAGGTGGCTGAGGCCGAGCTTTTCGAGGCCCGGCAGGAAGCGCTCCTGCTGCTGGCGGCGAAAAACCCGGAACACGAATTCGGCGGCATCATGCGTGCCGCGCCGCGTCACCACGGTCAGAATGAGGCCGGTAAAACAGGCGTGATAGAGATCGGCGACGCTTCGCCACCGCTGCCAGCGCGCTCCTTGCTCTCCAGTCATTACCACTCCCATTTTGTTTTGCCCGCGACAGTGTTCTGCATTGGCAGGAGGGCGCATGGATTCTAGCACATTGCGCCGCTGCGCTCCCTCTCCCGCTTGCCGGGGAGGGTTGGGGTGGGGCGTCAGACCGGAATACGTTGTTAGAGTTTTCCCCCACCCGCCACGCTCTTGCGAGCGCGTCGACCTCCCCCGCAAGCGGGAGAGGTAAGAACGGCGCGCCACCGCGGCCGGGTTACGCCCGAAAATGCTTGGAGAGCTTCAGGCCCTGCGCCTGATAGTTGGAGCCGATGCGCTGGCCGTACAGGGCGGCGGGCCGCGCCAGCATTTTCTCATAGACCAGCCGGCCGACGATCTGGCCATGCTCCAGGATGAACGGCACTTCGCGCGAGCGCACTTCCAGCACCGCGCGCGAACCCTTGCCGCCCGCGCCGGCATAGCCGAAGCCGGGGTCGAAAAAGCCGGCATAGTGCACGCGGAATTCGCCGACCAGCGGATCGAACGGCACCATCTCGGCGGCGTAATCCGGCGGCACCTGCACGGCTTCCTTCGAGGCCAGAATATAGAACTCGCCGGGATCGAGAATGAGGCTCCCGTCAGGGCGCGCAGCGATCGGCTCCCAGAACTCCCCGATGGCGTAGCCGCCGCGGCGGTCGATATCAACCACGCCAGTGTGCCGTTTGGCGCGGTAACCGACAAATCCATTGGCGTTTTCGCCTGAAAGGTCGACGCTCAGCGCCACGCCGCTCGCGAGATCGGCATTGTCAATATCGACCAGCCGCTCCAGCACGTGCAATGCCTCGAGTTCATTGGCGCTGAGAATGGCATCGCCGGTGCGAAAGCGCACCTGCGAGAGCCGTGATCCCTCGCGCAGCAGCACCGGAAATGTTTTCGGGCTGATCTCGGCATAGAGCGGGCCGTGATAGCCGGCGCCGATCATGTCGAACCGCCGCGTACCGTCTGCAATCACGCGGGTGAACACATCGAGCCGCCCGGTCGAACTTTTCGGATTGGCTGACGCGACGATGTCGGGCGTCAGCGCGAGAAACTCCAGCAGCGGCACGATGTAGACGCAGTTGGTCTCCAGCACCGCGCTGTCGGTCAGGTCGATTTCGTGCAGCTTCAATTCGTCGATGCGCTCGGCCACCGTGGCGCCGGGGCCGGGCAAAAAGCTCGCGCGAACCCGGTAGGCGACGTCGCCGAGACGCAGATCGAGGCTGGCCGGCTGGATCTGGCTTTCGACAAAAGGATAGGCTGGCAGGATCAGGCCGGCATCCGCCATCGCCGCGATCATGCGATCGGGCAATATGCCATTGGCGCCGG